>CAILWV010000059.1 GCA_903838055.1 uncultured Bacteroidota bacterium
ATCTATTAATCCTTGTACATCATTAACATTACCTGTTTCGATAGTTTTAAGGACTGTTTCGGGGGTTGTTATTGTAGGAATTATTTCTTTACCATTTATTCAATTATTCATAAAATTTATGATTTTAAAATAAAATAATATTAAACTACAATTGTTAAATTTTATATCTATTTGTAAAACAATTATTTGACAATAAAAACATCACAAGTAGCAATTGCTATTTAATAAAGACTACCTTGCCAAAACTTGTCTTTTCAAGTATTACCCTAGAATGGATGACAAGTTTGAATCTCTTATAAATAGTTATATTAAAAACAAAGTAGGGATATCGGAAGATTTTCTGAGCAAGGAACTTTGCCAAAACTTAGCTTTACATCTATTGCAACTTAATGCGGCAGATTTATTAAAAAATGCTGCAATAGGCAATGATTTTAAAACGGTACAAAACAGCTTAATACGAAGTGATAAAATTCATTGGCTTGATAAATCACACAACAATGAATTTGAAAATGCATTTTTTGTAAAAATTGATGCTTTTGTGGAATATCTAAATAAAAGCTGTTACACCAATATTAGCAGCTATGAATTTCATTACTCCTTATATGAAAAAGGAAGCTTTTATAAACCTCATTTTGATCAATTTGAAAACGACAACCAACGTCAATTTTCTATGATAAGTTATTTAAATCCTAACTGGCAAACTAAAGATGGAGGGGAATTACATATATACCAAAAAAATAATAATCAGATAATTTCTCCCAATGAAAGCAAAACAGTTTTCTTTAAAAGTGACGAACTAAAGCATGAAGTATTAGTAACTAACGAACAACGATTAAGCGTTACTGGTTGGTTAAAAAGAGGTTGATTAATTTGTTCTTTTAACTAAATTCATCTTTTTTCTACCAAAAAATAGTATATAAAGCCGCGATAACCGAGAGAATTACAAGCATTCCGACGGTAAAACTTGGTGTCATTTTAAACATAGTTTTATCAATTTCCAAACCATTTGTTTGAACTCCATTACTTGTCTCAAACATACTGAGAATGTACATTCCAATTATACAAATTAAGAATACAAATCCCATTCTGTCAATAAAAGGAATTTCAAAAACTCCATTTGCATTTTGAACTGCAAATCCCATAGGGTTTAAGAACGATAAATCTACAAAGGCAGGCATAAATTTGAAGATTATAGAAAATAAAAAACCGCCAATGGTGGCAAACAAAGCCGCATTGGAAGTAGTTTTTTTCCAGAAAAAACCTAATAGAAACATTGCGAAAACTCCTGGACTCACAAAGCCTGTGTATTCTTGAATGTATTGAAAACCTCCTTTTTTGTCAATCCCTAAAAGTGGCGCTACTACTACTGCAATTAGCATTGCAACTACTATTGTAAGTTTTCCAATTGTAACTAATTTCTTTTCGTCTGCAGCAACATTTAATTTTGTTTTGTAAACATCCAAAGTGAAAATAGTAGCAATACTATTGGCTTTTCCGGCCAACGATGCCACAATTGCAGCGGTTAATGCAGCAAAAGAAAGTCCTTTTAATCCTACAGGAAGTAAGTTCAATAAAATAGGATAAGCCCTATCTGGATTTACACTTCCGTCTTGCAGCATTTCCGTATGAAAATGACCATTTTGATACAATACATAGGCAGCAATCCCTGGTAAAACGACGATAATTGGCATTAATAATTTTAAAAACGCAGCAAATAATATACCGCCACGAGCCGTTTTTAAGTCTGCCCCCAAAGCACGTTGGGTTATATATTGGTTACAACCCCAATAATTCAAATTGATTATTATCATCCCTCCTATTAAAACCGAAAGCCCAGGAAGATCCATATAATTAGGATTAGATTTGTTAAAAATCATATGAAAATGATCGTTGGCATGCGTTGTCATTAAATTAAACCCATTAATCACACCCGTTGTGCCAAACTCTTCAGATACCAAATTCAAAGCCAAATAGGTTGTAATCAATCCTCCTAAAATCAAGAAAAACACCTGAATTACGTCAGTGTATCCAATAACTTTCATGCCGCCAAGGGTAATCATTACCGCAAAAAACGCCAAGAAAACCATACAAAAAGTAAGATTTAACCCTGAAATACTGCTAATGGCTAATGCTCCTAAATATAAAATAGAAGTTAGATTTACCAAAACATATAATAACAGCCAAAATACCGCCATAATCATAGCTACATTGCTATTATATCTTTCATTAAGGTATTGTGGCATGGTAAAAATCTTATTTTTAAGATACACAGGCATAAAGAAAATAGCTACAATCACTAAAGTTGCCGCACCTATCCATTCATAAGTTGCAATGGCCAATCCCATTTTAAATCCACTTCCACTCATTCCAATAAATTGTTCGGCACTAATGTTACTAGCAATTAAGGAAGCACCAATTGCCCACCAAGTAAGAGAACCTTCAGCAAGAAAATAATCTTTACTGCTTGTTTGCTCTTTTTTCTTTTTGTTATAAATCCAAAATCCGTATCCTACAATAATAACGAAGTAGAGGAAGAAAACAATATAATCTTTGGAAGCTAGTGTTTGCATTGGTTTAGTGATTTTAGTTTGAATGTATTATTTATCTCTTTTGTAATGAATATTAGGCAATTCTCTTAATATTTTAGCACTTTGTTCAGGCGAAATATCTCGTTGTGCTTCACCGAGCATTTCGTATCCAACCATGAATTTTTTTACGGAAGCGCTTCGCAATAATGGTGGATAAAAATGCATGTGAAAATGCCATTCGGGATGTACTATTCTATCCGTTGGTGCTTGATGAATTCCTGAAGAATATGGAAAAGAAGTTTCAAAAAGATTGTCGTATTTAACTGTAATTCCTTTAATTATTTCTGCAAAAGCAGTAGTTTCATCGTTACTCATTGCAATAATATTTCCAAAATGTCTTTTGCTAATTATCATCGTTTCATATGGCCAAGTTGCCCAAAACGGCACTAAAACTACAAAATGTTCGTTTTCTAATACAATACGTTCTTGCAGTTTTAATTCTTCTTCAAGATACTCTTTTAGCAAACTTGTTTTATTTTTTTCATAATAGGAACGCAAGTTTCGCTGGGTTTTTTCAACTTGTGTTGGAATTGTCGATTGCGCCCATATTTGTCCATGCGGATGCGGATTACTACAACCCATAACACTACCCTTATTTTCAAATATTTGAACGTAATTAATAAAATCTTGACTCCCCAAAACAATATATTGTTCTTTCCAAGTTTGCACTACTTTTTCTATTGAAGAAACTTCCATTTCGGGCAAGGTCAAATTATGCATTGGAGAAAAACAAACCACTTTATTTATTCCTCTTTCGGGTTTTAGTTGAAATAAAGAATTGTTTTGATTTTCAAAAGAAACTTCCTGTTTCAATAATGCAGAAAAATCATTTTCAAAAACATAACAATCTAAATAATGTTCATTTTTCACTCCGTTAGAACGCGTATTTCCGGAACATAAATAACAATTTTCATCATGTTCAGAAAGATTATCCTGAGTGACTTTTTCGTTTTGCCCTTGCCACGGACGTTGAGCGCGATGAGGCGAAACTAATATCCATTCGTCAAGCAAAGGATTATATCTTCTATGAGGGTGCTCGTTAGGATTGAATTGATTCATATTATTTTTTGTATTCTGCTGTTCCTTCAGAAATTTTGACTTTATAAGATTTTAAATCAATTCCAAAAGCAGCTTTATATTGTTCTGATATTTTTTTGATGAGTTCGTTTTCCGATCCTTTTTCTACTAAATTTATGGAACATCCTCCAAATCCACCACCCATCATTCGGGAGCCTAAAACGGTTTTTTCATTTTGAATTGATTCCACTAAAAAGTCTATTTCATTACAACTTACCTCATATTCTTTAGACAAACCATGGTGAGTTTCGTTCATTAATTTCCCTAATTTAATGAAATCAGAATTTTCAAGAGCAGCAACCGCATCTTGAACTCGTTGGATTTCTTTTACAACAAAATGACACCGTTTAAAAAGAATTTTTCCTAGTTGTTCTTGTAATCCTAAAACCATATTTTCGGTACAATTTCGAAAGGTTTTTACTTCCGGAAAATGGTTTTTAATAATAGCTAAACCTTTTTCAACTTCTTGTCTGCGAATATTGTAACCAGACGTTAAATGTGTATGTTTGACATTACTGTCTAATAAAAGTAAAGAATATTTTTTAAAATCAGCTTTATGATATTCGTATTCTAAAGTAGTACAATCTAGTTTAATTACATTATTTTTTTTTCCAAATACAGAAGCAAATTGATCCATAATACCACAATTTACCCCCACAAAAGTATGCTCTGATTTTTGTCCGATAAGGGCAATTTCTTGCTTAGATAAATTTAAATCAAACATTTTGCTCATAGCATATCCAATGCCACATTCTAATGCTGCCGATGAAGAAAGTCCAGCTCCCATTGGTATTGTGCTGCTAAAAACAATTTGAAATCCATTCAATTTTAATCCTTTTACTTTCAACTGATGTAAAACTCCAAGAATGTAATTAACCCACATTTTATCGATAGGTTTTAATTCTTTGTTGCAATCGAATGTATAGGTTTCATTTAAATCTTTTGCCACAATCACACACCCAAAATTGTCGCTTTTTGAAATAGCAAAGCAAATGTATTTGTTTATTGCCGCTGGCAAAACAAAGCCATCGTTATAATCTACATGTTCACCAATGATGTTAATTCTTCCCGGTGACAGAAAAATATATTCTGGTTGGGCTTGAAATATTTCTTCAAAATGGGCAGAAGTAGATTGGATTAATTTTTTCTTCATAAAGTTGAATTATTTAGCAAGGAACCACATAAAACCTGAACGCAATCCTGTCGATTTAGCTTCCAATATTATTTTGCCTGGAGTTTTTCCTGCTTGAATAATGACCTGGCATTTTCCGTTGAAAGCACTTCTTTGCCACTTTCCATCCTCGCATTTATCAGGTTCGTGCGAACTTGGATCACCATTTCCCACACCTATTATTTTGGCATCTCCAGAAATCGAGAATTGAATCAAATTATTTGCGTCTGGAACCTCTTTGTATTCACTATCCAAGAAAGAAACATTGACAACAATCCCGTCTTTTCCGTTTGCTTTTACCACTTCCTTATTTGGGGTAAGAACAATTTGTTCTGCAACTTTGGTGGTTTCAATTTTTGTTAGTAATTCTTTACCTTTTTTATGAGCAATAGCTTGTAATGTTCCCGGCTCGTAATTTACTTCCCATTGCAAATGGCTGTTTCGGGGCATTATTTTTTTTCCTAAACTTTTACCGTTTAAAAATAATTCTACATCATCGGCATTAGAATTTACCCAAACATCTATTGGCTGCCCAATTTTATTTGGCCAATTCCAGTGTGGAGAAATATGCAACACATCCTCTTTAGTCCACCAACTTTTATAATAATAATAGATATTTTTTGGAAAACCACACATATCCATAATTCCAAAATGTGAGTTTATATTAGGCCATTTATATGGAGTTGGTTCCCCTCTATAATCAAAACCTGTCCAAACAAATCCACCTTGCCAATAGTTATTTTCGGCGGCTAATTTCCACCAAGTTTCGGCTTTGCTTGCCCACCAAGGAGCGATAATATCTTGATCGGGAACATAGGCACGAATACTATCTTTTTCATAAATTCCTCTAGTGGTTACGGTGCTACCCATTTCGGTTCCTAGCAATGGCTGATTTGGATGATCACGATGGTAATCGGCAACTGCAAATTCCCTATAATTAAAACCTCTAATTGGAATTACTTCGTTTACTCCTTTAAAAACATTTCCCATGTCTGCGGCATAGGTGCTAGTTCTAGAGGGATCTAATTCTTTTTGAATGTACAAAAGCGATTGCGCGATTTTCTTTCCAAAATCATTGCCTTGAATGTTTTGCTCTTCATTTCCAATAGACCATAAAAAAACAGAAGGATGGTTGCGATCTCTTTTAATTAACCTTTGAAATTGGTCGCTATATTCTTGACTACTGTTAAGTAAACGTTGTTCATCTAGAACGAGTATTCCCAAACTATCGCAAGCCTCTAAAAGTTCAGGGGTAGGAGGATTATGGCTTGTTCTATAAGCATTAGAACCCATCTTTTTCAATAAATTAATACGATAATATTGCATAAAATCAGGAAGCGCACTACCTATTCCAGCATGGTCTTGGTGGTTATTAGTTCCTTGAATTTTTATATGTTTTCCGTTAAGGAAAAAGCCTTCATTTGAATCAAATTTTATAGCTTTTATTCCAAATTTTGTTTTCTTTTCATGTAAAATTCGATTCCCGGATTTTATCACCGAAACTACTCGATATAAATAAGGGTCCTCTAATGCCCAAAGTCGTGCGTTTTTAATATTTATTTTTTGATTGATTGCAATAGACTTTTCAGCACCTAATGTGATTTTTTGATCTTTAGTTTTTCCTAAAATTTTACCATTTCTATCCGTTACATAAGAATAAAACGAAGCATTTGTAGAAAATAAATTAGAATTATGAACTTCCGTTTCAATAGAAACAATTGCGTCTTTGCCTTTTAAAACGGAGTGTACATAGTGACCCTCTTCTGGAATAAAAATTTTATTGGTACAATTAAGCCATACATGTCTATAAATTCCTGCACCCTCATAAAACCAACCTTCATTTTGGGTGGCATCCACTCGAATTACAATTACATTTTCATTTTCAAAATCAATAGTATTAGTTATGTCGTAAGATTTTCCAATATAACCACTAAAGTTAGTCCCTACATAAAAGCCATTCACCCAAATTGTAGCATTTCTATAAATTCCATCCAATTGAATTTCAAATCTTTTATCGCTTTTAGATTTATCTACCATAAAATGCTTGCGATACCATCCTATACTAGTTTCGGGATAAATATTTCCAACTGGTTTATAGCCATGGGAATCCATTTCATGAGTTTCCGATTTAACAAATGGAAGTTCCACCACCCAATCATGGGGGATGTTTATTTTACTCCAAGTTGTATCGATAAATTTAGGACTTACAATAGTGGATTCGAATACATTTGATTTATGCATAATCAATGTAGATCCAAATCCGAAGTCTTTATCTGGATTAGAGGAATTTCCAAAATGAAATTTCCAGTCTTCATCCATACTAATTTTTTCTTGAGCATTTAACGTATTTAAATTAAAAAATAAACACAAGATGATTAGAGCTAATTTGCTATGTAATTGGGAAGATTTCTTTGGCATTGTATATTAGTTTTCTAAAAAAGCATTTAACGCAATAGATGGTTTTCCGTTAGATTGCCAACAATTTAATTGGTAACCGCTCCAGCCTTTTTCACCTTCAGGTTCCCAATAAATCACTCCTAAACCTTTATTGTTCGGCACATTTTTTACAGCATTTATTACGGCAACTAGCATATCATGGGTGTTTTGAATTAAAGTATAATCGCCACCTACTTCTACAACCATAACTTCTTTATTGTATCTAGAAGCCATATCATTTAAGTTGGCACTTAGATTTTGAATTGTTACTGTATAATCACTATTTAACCAGAATGGATAATAAGACATTCCAATAACATCATATTTAACTTGGTAGGCGGTTGCATAGTCAAAAAACCATCTGAATTTTGAATTATTATTACCTTCATCAATATGAACAACGACTTTTATTGATGAATCAACCGCTTTTGTTGCATCATATCCTTTATTAAGCAATTGAGCCAATTGACCATAGTTCGTTGAACTTCCCTCAGGCCATAACATTCCGCCAGGAATTTCATTTCCAATTTGCACCCATTCTGGAGTTACTCCTGCAGTTTTTAGCGACGTCAAAACATCAAAAGTGTGATTATAAACATCGTTTAACAATTCTGCAAAAGTGTGATTTGCCCATGCTGCAGGTTTATTTTGTTTAGACGGATCTGCCCAAGAATCGGAATAATGAAAGTCAATCATCACGCGCATTCCCATGTTTTTAGCTCTTATTGCCATTGCTACAGTTTCCTCTTTACTACAATGACCATTGGTTTTATCGGTTGAAGGATTCACCCAAACCCGAAGTCGAATAGTATTCATCCCGCGATCTTTTAACAATTGCAAGCAATCTTTTTCGCTACCATCCGAATCATAAAAATGATATCCTGTTGCTTCCATTTGAGCTAACCAACCAACATCGGCACCTTTTGCGAATACGCTAGGGGCTGGATTTGGTGTAGGATTTGGATTTTCTGAAGGAGTTTGCGCATGGCTACACGAACATATATTCAATGCTAAAGCTAATAAAAATGCCCATTTTAAAATATTTTTAAACCTTTTCATAATTTATAATTTTTCAAATTTAAATAGTGTTTTGTGAATATATTCTTCCCCTTTTTTTAAAACTGCACTAGGAAAATGCTCATGATTTGGAGCGTCAGGGAAATTTTGAGTTTCAAAACAAATACCACTCAAAGAATGATAATTAATATTCTGTTTGCATTTTATATTATTAGAACAAGCGCCTCCAACATAAATATGAACGGATGGTTGATTGGTAAATACTGACATTTTTAGTTTGTTTTTTTTACTAAAAACTGCTGCCGCTATTTCATTTTCATTAGTTAAAACAAAGGTATTATCTATGGATGTTGGACATTTTTTTGGAATTGAAAAATCAAAATCATGACCAATTAAGTCAATAAATTTCCCTGTTGGAATATTTTCAGATGTAGTTTCTAAAATTTCTTTTGAATTTACAAATAGTTCCTGATTAACTATGGTTTCTGAATGGCCATCAAGGTTAAAATAACTATGTTGCGTTAAATTTATTATCGTGTCTTGAATGCATTTTGAATTCATGGAGACTATTAATTCCATATCCTCAGTAAGAGAATAAGTAACTTGAGTTATTAGTTCTCCAGGGAAATTTTCTTCCCCATTTTTACTGCAATATTCTAAGGTAATCGAATTAAAATCAACCTTAACAACATCCCAAAAAGCTTTACTAAATCCTTCATGACCTCCATGTATTTGATGTTGGTTATGATTTTTGGTTAATAAAATTGTTTGATTATTTAAATTAAATTGTGCTTGATTAATTCTGCCAGCATAACGCCCTACAATAGCTCCAATATAAGGAGCGTTATTAGGACTAAAAGAAGCTATGTAATCCTCAAGAGATTCAAACCCTAAAACTACATCTACTTTATTGCCTTTTTCTAATGGGATTTTCAAAGAAACAATGCTAGCACCATAATTGATAACTTCCAATTCCATTCCATTTAAAGTGGTTAAAGTATAGCAAAATACTTCTTTGCCGTTAGAAAGAAATCCGAAAGACTTCTTAATAAATGCTAAGTTGTTTTGTGAATTAGAGGTTTTTGGCATTGTTTTATTATCAGTAATGAAATCAAAAGTAACTAAATAGTTTATAAAACCATACTAGTACCTACCAGTTAATATATAGGCACTCATTATTAGTAACCATTTGAAACTTATTTAACGTGAGTTCGATATAAGATTACTGAAAAAGTATCAGTTGTTTAGTATCAATAAAGTTGTTTTTTAGAGAAGGTTTTTTCTCTGCAAAGTTGTACGCAATTAGTGCTGAAAATATGTTGTTGAAGTAATTAATTTGAGAACGATTTCTTGAGTGTTCCACTTGAAAAATGTTTTTTAATTGGTCAAATATCGTTTCAATAATTGCTCTTTTTCTTAAGTAAAAAGCATCTTGAATTGGAGTCACTAATTTAGTTTTCATGTTCTTTCTTAACTTGGTCACAAGATGAATTCCGTTAGAAAAAAGTGATTGAAAAAGTTCTTTTGACAAATACCCCTTATCACCAAATAGTTTGCCATAATGTTTACCTATAAACCCTTTCATTTTTAATGGATTTGTATCGTGTATATTGGCTGGAGTAAGCATAAAATCTATAATTCCACCACAATCATTAGTTATAATGTGTAGCTTAAATCCAAAGAACCAACCAAGAGAACATTGACCTCTTTGTGCTATTTCTTTGAATGTTTTATGTTGGCTTATCCTTCTTGAGTCACATACTCGTAAAGGTGTTGAATCTACAAAACTAATGCCTGTGCAATCAGCCAAACCTCTATTTTTTAGATAAATCATCATTGGGATAAAAGAAGTAGTTTTAAGTTCCACCATTCTATTATAACTAACTAAATTAGGAAACTCTTTGATTAAAAATTGAGATACATAATCAAGGTAAAAAGTTTTAAAATTTCTGTAACCAGAAATATGAAAAAGAACTTGAATTGTAATGATTTCCGATAGTGATAAATTGGATTTTCTGATGCGTTTTTTGCCATTAGAAATTAGTTGATTCTCCCAGTTCGGAACAAAATCTTTACAAAAATCATCAATAGAACAAAAAATTTGTGTAATTTTATCTTGCGAAAGCATAAGCAAAAGTTTAGTTAATGTTTTAAAATTCAACACTTTAAATATACTGACTTTTGCTTTTTTATCCAAATATTTTTACACTTTTAAATCGAACTCACGTTATATTAGATTTATTTAATTTAATCTTAAACAAAGATTATGACACCAACTGACTCTAATTTTTGGAACAACTCCCCCTTCTATTGGTACAAAAAATTAAATTCCCGCGCTATCGAGGTTTCTAAACGATAGCGATGCTTTTGAAATAAAAATTAGAGATTATAAGGTATAGTACCTATTTATGAAAAAGGTTTAAATTTAATAAACAACTTTCTACATATTAATCATTATTAAGTTTATAATTATAAAGACTTACAGTTGAAATCAATTTTCTATTTAATGCGCCAAGATATGCTTTTCTGCTTTCTAATTCTTTAAAATCGATAGCGTCTCTATCTCCTTTATATGTTACAGATGATGTTTTATAAAAACCATCAATAGTTAATGAAATATAAAAATCTTCAATTATTCTCTCATAATTTGTTTCCTTACATCTTGTTAACACAAAGCCATCACTTCCCGCAACATTTGCTCTTTTTATTTCCACTTTATGAAGATAATATTCATCTTTTGTTCCTGCATTTTTTATACCTAATGTTAAATCAAAATAATTTTTTAAATAATATTCTGTATTACCCCATAACTTATTCCAATTCTCAATTGTGGCCTGTCTATCCTTTTTTTTCATATCAGTTGTCTCCGTCTTAGTTAATATATGTTGTGGTATGCTTAATGTAAGAATAGTAGTAACTCCTTCATTGCTTTCATTTACGTAAGACCAGCCTCCATTATATAAAGCGTATAAAGCAGAGTTTGGCCTTTTATGCTTCGCATAAAAATAATTAAACCCAAAGCTTTTTGCAATTTTCCTTTGTCCTTCTGCTACATTATATGCAGCATCAACATCCCATATTATGTCTTCTCCGTAATCATAAGCTTTTAGCGGATTATTTGCTATTTCAATAGCATTTTGCTTTTGAAAATCATCTTTATATATTTTACGCTCTAACGCATTTTTTTCTTTCCGCGCCTCTGCTAATGCTAATGCACCATAGTCTATAGTTTCTATTTTTTCGTTTACAGTAATTTTCCCCTCAACTTTTATATCTTGCTTAACATCAACCATATAATAATTTGAATATTGTGAATAGGATAAAATTGGAAAAGCAAAAACAAAAATCATTAAAAATTTGATTAATTTTTTCATATAATATTATTAATTATTAGCAATTTTTATACTTTCCAAAATTGATTTAGCATCAATTTTTGAATTATAACAAAAGAGATTAAATTCATATAGAACCTTAGAAGTACTGTCTTGAATGACTCCAAAATAAGTTAAGCATTTAATTTTTTTTGTATTATTTTCGCTTATACAGCGTGAAAATTTGCAAGTTATATTTGAGGAAATTTCATTTTCTAAAAAATCTGAATAGTCCTTATATTTATAACCTTTGGCCATTTCTCTGATATATTTGTTTAAATCTGGAAAATATTCATAAGAGTCATTAGCATATCGAGACAATTCTAATTCAAAATCATCATTATACAAAACTTCATCAATTTGAGAATCTTTATTATAATACACCTCTTTAGATGGCAGTTTTACTTCAATTTCTTTAGATATTTCAAAATTATATACATATGAATTATTTTCAGTACCGTTTTCTAAAACAACTACATTATCATTTTTTTGATCTTTACTTATTGCTTCATTAAAGATATCTTTTGAACCATTTTTATAATTAATAGAAAAAACATCTGATTTCAAAATACTGTATGTTGGGCCAGCTAAATTCTCTGTTTTCTTATATTTTATTTCTGAAGTTGTAATTTCTATAACTTTAGCTTTTATAATATCACCTGTTTTATTTGTAATCAAATCTTGCGAATAAGAAAAATTAGAAAAGAAAAAAATAACAATAATTAAAAAATATATTTTATTAAGTGTTTTCATTTTTTTTGTCATATATAGTTAATAATTAAGAAAAACTTATTCGTTTTATTATTGGAGTTTAAAATCCAATAAAATTATTTGTCAAATATTGCTAATATTTTTTAGCAAATATATAAAAATAAACCCGTTGGGTGAAATTAAATTAATTGATTTTTGATGTTGTTTATTGGTCTATCAAAGATAAATTTATTGACATATTGAACTAGAGTTAATGCTGTTATTTTGGCTAAAATTCTAGTTTTAAATCCTTCAAAAGTTTTAG
>CAILWV010000060.1 GCA_903838055.1 uncultured Bacteroidota bacterium
ATTAGTCATATTGAAGCTAAATTTAATAACACTAAAAAGGTCACAACAATGAAAACAAAAGTATCAATCCTCTTTTATGCAAAGAAAGCAAAAGCAGCTGTAAACGGTTTAATTCCAATTTACACAAGAATTACAATTAATGGTAAACGCATCGAATTAAGCACCAATCGATTTGTAGAAATGTCCAAATGGTCTACAGAAGCTGGTAAAATGAAAGGTACTTCGGAAGAAGCTCGTTCAATAAATAACCATCTTGATTTATTGAAAAGTCAAATAAGAGATGCTGAAATGGAATTAATCCACAGAAAGATAGCTATAACTACCGAAACAATTAAGAGCAAACTATTAGGTATTGATGAAAGAGCAAGAATGCTCGTTCCCATTTTCCAAGACCACAATATTAAAATAAAAGAATTGGTTGGTAAGGAATATGCTCCTGGTACTTTAGAGAGATACAATACCTCGTTAAAACACACCATCGAATTCATACATTGGAAATACAATGTATCCGACATCGATATAACAAAGATAGATCATGCCTTCATCACCGACTACGAGTTCTGGTTACGCAGCGTGAGAAACTGCGCCAATAACACCGCCGTCAAATACATAAAAAACTTCAATAAAATAATCAAAATTTGCCTAGCAAATCATTGGATAGACAAAAACCCATTCGCAAATTACAAATCCAAAGTCAAAGAAGTAGAACGAGTGTACCTAACCGAAGATGAAATCCAATCGATTATGGAAAAAGAATTCAAAACAGAAAGATTATCGCTAGTGCGCGATATCTTCCTTTTTAGCTGCTTTACGGGTTTAGCATACATAGACGTTAAAAACTTAACAAAGTCACATATAAGCTTCGGTATTGATGGAGAAAAATGGATATTTACGCACAGACAAAAAACAGAATCCGCATCTAAAATCCCTATTCTACCTGTTACACAAATGATAATCGATAAATACGAAAAACATCCGCAATGTAATAATGAAGACAAACTACTCCCTATTCTTTCGAATCAAAAAATGAACGCCTACTTAAAAGAACTAGCGGATATCTGCAACATCAATAAAGAACTCACCTTCCACATTGCTCGCCATACATTTGCTACGACTGTAACACTAACAAATGGCGTTCCAATTGAAAGTGTTAGTAAAATGCTAGGTCACAAAAATTTGCGAACCACACAACATTATGCAAAGGTATTGGATAGAAAAGTTAGTCAGGATATGCAGATACTAAAAAGTAAATTGACTAAACAGTTGTTATTTAAAAGTTCTTAATTTTATTCCCAATTAGATGAAAAAGAGAAAATGCCATCAAATTATATATCAGAAGGTATTTTCTCTTTAATTAATAACACTATAGTTTAGTTTAAAAAGAATTGAAGTAATTAATTTAATTGTGTAATAATTAATATCGTACCTGAATTCAAAGTTGCAGGTAAAGTATTAACTCCAGAGCCCCATTGTACTTGAAAAACTCCATTTGTAACACAACTTAATACCAAATTTGCCGATAAATTATGAGGTGCATTTATTATCGAAACACCTGATGATGTAATAAAACTACCTGGTGCAGTAGTACTAACTAAACTTGTAATACTCATCTTTATTCCTGAATTATTTGGAAAAGATATACTAGTTTCAATGGTTGCATAACCTTTTATATTTGCTGTACCACCTGTTATTACAAATCCTAAACTAACTCCAGTAGCCAAATCTGTGGTTTGATAATCTCCAATAAGCTCAATTTTATATTTTTTTCCTGCCAAAACTGAAAAAGACAATCCCGTAACATCTGCTCTTAATGTAGAAGAGTTCTGAAATACATTATTTCCAGTGATTCCAACCATTTTTTGAACAAAAATATCTGTAGATCCATCAAATGAGATACCATTTAACTTGATTGGTGTAATCAATTTACTCGCTCTTGGTACAATATTAGTAACAGTTGGATTATTTAAATCATATAAAATTGAATTTCCATCAATAGTTTTTAGGTTTGCATTAGTAGGGCTAACTGCAGTATAAGTCTTTAAACTATCTTGCTTTAAACCTATCTGATTTTGAAGTTTAGATAGTGCATCAATCAATTTATCAGTAACAGTTATTACTCCTGTTAAACTTGTTGATAATCCAGATAAGATAAAATTCTTAACAATTAAATTTGCGGTTTTGGGTGTAATATATTTACCATCGTTTGTCAAGTCAACTGATTCTGAATCATTTGCCTTATCATCAACCAAGTTTACTGTTTTATCAATTAATTCCTCAAAATTTGCTTGAGTTGGTCTTAACCCTGCATGGAAGTATGCTTTTAAATTGTCTCTAATTGCCATAATTTATTTATTTTTTTGTTTATACATTATTCTCTCTAACTATAAATGTTCCTTGAACTATCATTACACCAATACCTCCAATGTCATTGTAAGTATCAGCATTATACATTGTCAATATATTTTCTTTTGCACTAAACATACCTGAAGTGTTTTCTGCCAAAACTTTAAAATGATGGTAGATTGAAGTTCCTTCACTAGTTTTTGTATTTAAGGAAGATGTACCTATTGTAGTCATTTCAAAAGGCAAATAAAGCTGTCCATTAACCGATTGAAGTGGAGCAAGATTAGGTGATATAACCCATTGACCATTTGTATCTAATACATAAATATTATAAATGCCTTTAATGGCTCTATCTGCTATAATCTTACTTATTACCACCCAATTCCCTTGACTATTCATTTTATACAAATGATAGTTTCCTTTATATACTGTTTCATTCCAAGTAAGGGTCACATAATTTAATACAGCATCGGTTGTAGCATTATACAATTCAGCATTATAATTTACTGTTGGCGATTCGGGTGAGTAATTCTCTACTATAGCAGTTCCTATCAATTTAGAAGGTAATGACTCTGCATAATCAACAACTATTATTGTAGGAGAAAGAGCATCATAATTAGCTTCAGGATATTCTATTCGTCTGGATACTGTTATACTATAAAAAATAGGATCTCCATATGGTACTGATCCTAAATCTTCAAAACTATCCTTGAAAATCCAAACATCATCAGATAGGATATTTTCTACCTCTAAATCAATTATTTTTACCAGCTTCATAGTTCTAACCGATGTAGCATCCAATCGATTAAAAGCTCTATAAATATTTATTTTTTTAACATTTTGTAACTCTGAATAACAATTTATTTCAAATTGAATGAATGGTGAAATTCCAAGAACTCTATTTTCTAAAACAGGAATAACTCTCTTTAATTGAGGTGCCTCTGGTGGATTACTATTAACTAATTTAATAGGTCCTAAAACACCACTATAAGCACTAAGTTTCATCTCTGAACTAATTTCTCGAGCTGCATAAAAATATATAGTATTGGTGGTGCCATCCAACTGAAAGTCAGTAAACTGAACTTTGTTGTTATCTATGATTTTCATCATTGGAGCAATATCAAAATCAGGGGAATTGGTACTCAACAACTGACCATTAATATCTCTAATAGTCTGCTTTTTTGCCACAGGCTTATAATTTCCTTCTTTTATAAATCGATATATAACGGGAATTTCTGTAAGTGGTACAAAACAATTCTGAACGGCTTCTTTAATAAAATCAATCAATTTTAATGCAGATGACTGATTTTGAATTTCTGGAATGATTATAGTATTCAAATGTAAATTTTCTAGATGATTAACATCTATCAATGCTACAGCAACATTAAAAAATGAATTGTGATTTTGAATAAAATTATTTATTCCTAGATAAAATCTCAAACTATCTGGAATTGGAAAATTATAATTTGTACTAGAGACTGCAGTTGGTGGATAACTCTCATAATTTTCTTCCAAAGCTAATTGCACAAAATCAAAGAAATTTGACCATCTATTACTCAAGTAAGTTTCATCATAACCTCCTAAAGTTTTCAGTTGATTCTTTATTTCATTAATTGTTTCTACAGTATATAATGCATTTAACAACATTTCGTCTGTAGTTCTACAAAATAACACTCCATAAGGTTTGTGATTATCCGCAAAGGATGTGGTGAAAGTATAAGTAGATTTACCATAAAAATCTGGTCGTGTAGCATACAAACCTCCCAAAGGTACCTCTGGCGTCAGTGCCTCTATTATCTCTTGTGCATACATCAATGCAGGCACGCTAAAATTAGATTTATAAAAATCTCCATTTAAACTTGTATGATCATAATCAACACTTCGCAACCCGAAAATTGAAAATCGCTTTTCCTCTCCTTCTTTTGGCAAAATAACATCATCTGTTAATCCATGTAAAGAATCAGCATACAAATAAGTCTTATAACCAGGATAATAATTAACCATAATTGAGCTACCTGTTATAATCAAATCATTTGTTGAATCTATAGTACCATCATCCAATAAGTTAAAATCAGTATCTAAAACGTAAACAATTAAATTGTTAGTAGTACCAATATTTTCAGTTCTAACCACTTTAAATAATTTTCTTGATTGTAAAGGGCCTGATGAAGAAACACTATTATTATCAAAAGCACTTTCAGTAAACAACCTTACAATACCATTAAACCACTCTACAGAAACATCATTTGAAGCGTAGGGATGACTGTATTGTGATAAAGCAAAATTAAAAGTCAATTTGTAAAGTCCTCTAGGCTGATTGAGTATTTGAGTGATACCATCTGGAGCAATAAAATCTTCTAATACTTCCTCTACAAAAGCCTCTTTCCAGAACCCTCTAGTCTTTTCAATATGCTTTTCAATCTGTCCACTTCCATTCAATCGGTAAATCATTTCTCTGTGAACAGATGTAAATTCAATCGATTCATCTCCTACTTTAACTTTCAATGCTAATGGATTGGTACTATCTCCCCAACTATAAGTGTTTTGCATGTTCTCCACAACAGTAAAAAGACCATCATTAGTTAGTGTAGGTTGTTGCAAACTTACATTTGTGTTGGTGGCTACCAAATTATTACTAACAGTATTACTTATCTCATTTTTAAACACTACAAAATCCATTAAACCATTTCCAAAGTCAACAACATCATGAATAACGTATTGTTGATTGCCCATTAAAAAAATACTACCAATAAAATTTTGCTCTGTTGTTCCATTAGGTAAACTAGGCACTAAAATAGCTCCCGTACTAGACAAAGTATAACTTCCAGTATGTATAATGTATAACAAATTGTTTACATGAGGCTCAAAACTCAATACCTTGCCTGATAAATTTCTCGGTACAGGATTTCTGAAGTAAATCTCTATTTCATCTGCAAAAACCTCTTCATCATCCTTAAATAATGTGCTAGAATCGTATAAATAATCGTTATCCGATAAAGTAGTATCATTCGGAATTGTATAATTTATTAATTCATGATAGGAATTATAATCAAATGTCAATCGAATCAACGTTTTGTCCGCTGTGTTTATTGCATTTAACCTATTTTGTTCTTCTTGTGAACTAAACATTAATGGATATTCTTTCCTAATCAAGAAAGGATTGATATTTATAGGAGGAAGTAACTTATTATTAGGTTTTAAAGTGGTTTTTATATCAAATACATGTGTGCTCTCTTTGGCTCTTGAAAACCAATTAATTCCATAGGTCATATAAAAATAATGAGCACTCACTTTTTGTTCATGTAAATATAGTGGCTTGTTGGCTTCTGCAAGCATTAGACTAACTGTTTCAAATGAGTGAGGATCACTATCAATATTCAAATAACGTAAATCGTTAGACAGTTCAGGTTTAAACCAATTTCCTGAATCAACTTCATCCTCAACAACATTTCGATATTCCAAACCAGAATATACGGGCTGTGTAATAGCTGAAAAATCTATTTCATTCGTTTGATAATAAAAAGGTTTATTAATCTCTGGTTGCATCAAATCCTCAGTAAAAACAGAAACAAACCTACTTTTTCCATCAAAAGAAAATCCATCAATATCAGTTATTGAATTTTGACTATCTACGTTATTTAAAATTCCTGGCTTTAATTCTTTAATATCAATTGGTAATACCAATCGCTCATCAAATATTGAGGTAGGTAAAGACATCGATAAATGATGAACATTTCTTGCTCCAAATCCATCTTCTAAGTCACCAAATGTAAAATATTCAGCCAAATAGATGAATTGTTTTCCAGAGGTTGCCTCATCCTGCCAATCCAATACCCCCAATCCTAACATACGAGCTATATGGTAGTCTAATGACGACAATCTTAATACATCTAAATTAGATATTTCCATAGCTCCTGAATCGGTATTTGGTTCTGTATCTATTACTGTGCTACTAGCTAAATTAATTGAGATGGTCTCTATAGCTTTTGGATTGCTTGGATCTTCGCTTAAATGAATATAACTTTGAATAACATCGGAAATATTCTTATCTCCAGGATAAGCTGGTGGTCTATTCCATTTTGTAATATAGTTTGCTGTATTAACATAAGCTGCATCATTATATCGCAGCCATTTTCCTGAAACAATATTATGTGAAGGTTCTAACAAATTAAATGCAACTACACTTTCTTTTGTCAATGCATATTTGCCAAAATAGTTCCACTTTTTTAATTTATTAGTTTCAGCAATAAAATCTGAGTAAAACTCAAATGAAATAGATCTAAGAACACAACTACTAGCTTTTATTCTAATACTCCTTCCATTCTCTATAACAACGCTATTTTGTAGGATTTCAGTAGACAAGTAAGTTTTTCTAAAAGCAAGTACTTTGGAGGATATTAAAGTATTTTCGCCAACAGTTAATCCCTCTAACTTTAAAATACTACCAGCTGTGATATCTACAATCGTAAGGTTGGCAGCAAAAAATAATTCCGTTTTATTCTCTACTTCAATTATTTCATTACCATAGTTTTTTATAAAAGCTTGTGGCTCATTTAATGGATTTATAGTTGCTCTGACAGAGTTATATTTCGTTGCATTCTTAAAATAAACATATATTATTCTGGTATTGTTATTGAAACGGTAAACCCAAGTTTGTTGTCCATCATCAACAAGATTTGGTGCAGTTTTAAAATTCAATATAAACTGATGCCTGCTATAATCTGTTCTATATATTTTAACAAAATCGTTAGATTTATTAAAATTAACTTGTGTAATTGCATAATTCCCTTTTGGCAAATGTTTCTCACCTAATGCTCCTTGAAAAAGCCAACGCAAATGAATTCCTTTAGTACTATCTTCTCCTAAAGATCCTACAGCTTGTAGATAGAAATTAGGAGATTGTAAAGACAATGCTCCATTGTGTTCTTCTAAGTTAATTACTCCATCAGTATTACAATCACAATTGCCTAATTGAGACAAATGTCCAAGTATGTTTTGAATAGAATTCCAGCATTCAACGTAAGTGGAGATAACAGGATTTTCCGTAAAATGATTGATAATGCTTAAATAGTTTTTAATACTTTCAACCAATTTATATTGGGGATGATTTTTATCAAAATCGAATAATAAACTAATAAATTTTATCACACAGTCTTTTAATGATTTAAAATCTGAAGAATCTTTCAAATCTTCTGGATTTTTCAAGCATTCATAATAAACTGACAATAAATGATGCAAAAAATCACAAATTTCCTTATTGGCAATACAATTAGCTTCACAGTTACAGTTTCCTATCAAGGACAAAATGTAAAGTAATTCACTTATCGAATTCCAAATTTGAATATACAATTCCATTGAAGGAGATTCAATAAATTTTTTAATCAATATAGATTGGTTATTAAACAATTTATCAAAAGTATAATTTGGATATTTATCATTAAACTTGTCAAGTAAACTAATTAGCCTTTTCAAACACTCTATTTGGTTTGAAAAATCATGATCTCTTTCAAAAGAATCAGGATTTAATAAACATTTTGTCTGTATTGATAATATTTCATTATACAATCCACAAACCATTTCGTCTGTAACACAATCACTTTGAATAATAGTTGGGCAAACTTCTTCTTTCTTTGAAACTAATAATTTTGTTACTGGACTTGATAACAACTTTAATTCAAATAAGCTATTGGAAAAAATAAAATCAATATTCGTCAGTTCAAATTTATTAGATTTATCATTTAAGAGGATTTTCTCAATGAGTATAGTTCTACAACTATTCAAATCCAAATCCAACAACCCTAAAGCGGCATCTCCAAAGGTATGACTGTCACCTCCACCATCTATTAAAAGCAAGGAATGCTCAGATACTGCAGCCAAAATTCCTAATGCTGGATGAGGCATCACATGCTCATATTGTTTTGTCCACAGCACTTTAAATTGATAATCTAGTTTAGAAACTAAAGTAGTTTGTCTTCCGTATTGTTGAACATATAAAGAGGATGAATTATATTTCAAACCATTTAAATCTCCAAAATACAACTTGGATTGACTTTGCATCAAAGTGCCCATATTCAATGATAGCGAATCAAAAAAACAACCTGCTCCGTCAAAAATTTTACTTAAAACCAATAATTCTTGATTGTTATAAACAACACTAGAAACAGTAGAATAATTATTAATTATTTTAGAATATATCTGTGTTAGATTAAAGTCTATTTCTAAAATAAAACCAGCATTAAAATCGGGGGATTCCATGGAACCATACAATGCTATTTTTTGACTATTTACTGCTAATCCATTCATTATAAGACTAAAATAGGGAACACTAATATTTCGTTTATGAAGTATTGTCCCATAATAATCAATTACAAAAATAACTACAGTCCTAAAATCATTTGTACAATCCTCTAATGCAATAACATAACGTTCATTCC
Organism: uncultured Bacteroidota bacterium; assembly: GCA_903838055.1. GTDB lineage: Bacteria > Bacteroidota > Bacteroidia > Flavobacteriales > Flavobacteriaceae > Flavobacterium. The sequence goes on from CAILWV010000060.1 coordinate 8,778, forward strand.
CAATGGATGCAATATTAATGCTATTTATATCTTCAATAAATGAACTTTCTCCATCTATAATCTTTTGCCAAACTACTGCTCCTTCTGAATCAATTCTAGTTAAATTATTCAAACTCGAATCCATTCGATTGGCTCCCAAAATGAGTAGATCACCATTAGTACAGCCTATTACTTGATAGTAGGAAAATCCTAAATCTACTTGTGAATAGGATTGTTCCCAAATTAACTCCCCATTTAAATCTAATTTTGTAATTAAACAATTAAAATTTTGATCAGAATCAACTACGGAACCAACAAAATAGATTTCATTGCCTATTCGAACGGAGCAGTTATAAGTATTGTTCTCAGACTTATTGTATTTGTTTAAAAATGACATATTAATTGCGTTTCTTAATTAATTAAAATTGTATTTACATCCACTATACTAAGCACATTTGAATTCACAACATAGGCTGTGCCATTCCATGTTTTGTACTTAAATTTAAAATTCAAACTACTTGCTGTGATATTTTTATATGGATTCATAATCAATACTTGCGAGTAATCTTTAGAATGAAGCATATGATAGCTAGTATCTACAATTCCTTGATGATCTATTACAAGAATAGTATCAGCAATATCCTGAACAGGTATTCTCGGAATATTGAAAGGCTCAGGGTTTCTAATCAACAGTGCTACAACATTTCCTGTAGCTTCATCAATTATTTTATTAAACTCTGTGGTGTTAGATGGATTTAAAGGAGATAAACCCAAGACACCCTCTATAGCTCGATCAAACGGATGCAAAAATTGCGTTTCAAGCGCAACTACATCTGGTGTTGCAACACCAGCAGAAACAAGATTAAACAGATTAGTCAATTGTGTAGTACTCAAGTTTAATGTAATATCATATATCGCTTTCCTAACTAATGGAGTTCCTGTAGCATCTACAAAATCTGGAGTACTTACCAAATAGCTATCTACTTGTTCTTTAAAATGTTGGTATCGCGAAGTCTGAAAAACAAATCGATGAACTTCTTGATTATCATTATAAACAATAGCTCCATTAGCATTCAATTCTGGAGTAAGAAATCCGTCACCATTAGCATCATAAGCATTATATACAATAGCAGTATATAATTTTTGTGGTTTCAAATTCTCCAACGTAACTGTAGAAATATGCGTTTCTGGACTCAATGGAGCACCCAAAGTGATGCCACAAGTTGTAACATTCATTGGATCATCATTAACATGATTAATAAAATTATTTAACATTTGAATGCTCAACGGCAATCTTGGATCATTTACAGATTCCCATGAGGTTGTAGTTCCTGGTACTGTATCATTTGAAAAAGTAGTAGGTAAAGGATAAGGTATTATTACATCAGTAATAGGATCTTTAATGGCATAATGTAATTCTCCTTTTATTTCTGGTAAGAAAATAGTATCACTAGGATTATTTTTATACTCATTCCATGCATTTACTAAATAATAAACAAATGGTTTAATAAAATACAAACTAAGTTTGCATTGATCATGACCAAAAAACAAGGGTTTGGCTTGTGCTAAATTTCCGCCTGCATCTGGATAAGAACGCTCATAATCGATATATTGACGTAACGAAGCAATTGGATATTTATCATAATCATTATCAGTTACTGGAACTGAAAGATTTTGTCCGTTTTGCGCATTTTGAATATCTTGTATATAACTTGGAACTTGTCTGTGAAAATGACCAACTGGACCTCTTGTTTTAAATCCATAATAATAATCATAAATCCCTTGATTAACTTGACCTTGATAATTAACCTCGTCCTTAACTTTAAAGCGAATATAATAGGTAGTATCAGGTCGCCATATCGGTTGTCCTATTCTGTTAATCGCTTCAGTCATAGCTGCTCTATCTTCTATAACAGCCTGTACTCCTGGAATGGTCTGATTATAATTATAATCTGAAACCGTTAAAAAGCAAAGCTGATGAAATGAAGTAGTGCATACAGAGCCTTCGTCAACGCAACTACAATGTCCTAAAGCATTTAGTTTTTCCAAAATTAATAATGCATTTATTCTTAAGTCGGTGTAAACTGCAATAAATCGAGCATCATCAATTCCTCCTGCTTTTAATTGCTCTAAAAGTTCTTTATATTTAGTAAACTCAGGCTGTAAATAGTTTTTAACAAGCTGGTAAGATAAATTTTGCTCATCAAAAACAACTAAAGTATTCAAAAAGGTTTGATAACATTCTATTTCATTTTTTATAAAGTCTTTGGTAATTATAGGATAAGTAAAGCAATCATTAAAAAGACTTAATTCCGTTTGATATAGTTCACACAGTTTGTTGTCTTTATCACCGCATCCACAACGACAATTACCTATTGCATACAATTTATCTAAAATAAGGTATGCTTTGGATATATAACCAGTTATATTAAAAGGTTTAACAAGAGATGGGTAATTCAACAAGATGTCCCATTCTGGTTGCAAAGCTTTTATTAAGTCAAAATCATCAAAATTTAATGAAAATTGATTTACAGCGTCAATTAACATTTTAACACATTCTGACTTATCTTCAACTTTTGAACCTAAACATGCTTCAAATTTCTGTTTAATAGAAACATAAAAATCACAAAGTTTAGTGTTTTTTTCACAAACTTTATCGCCACATGCAGTACGTTTCAATTCTTCTAATTTATAAAACAAATTATTATAGTTTTCCAAAGTCTCACCTTGTAGGATGGAAACTGAAGTAGTTTCTGTATTATTAGTATAGGCTTCATTAAGTAATTGTTCGATCTGATTTCTAATTAAATTAATTTCTGCCGTATCATTAACATCTGGCTGAATGACTACTTTTACAACTTTATCGGTTGTATTGTTATAGCTAACAACATCAAGCAAATCTTGTGATGTTTTGTAAGCTGGATTACCTATTAATTCATAGGCTGGTTCAAAACCTGTACTAACTGCTTCTTTGTAATAGGAAATTGTAATACCTTGTGCATAGGTAGTCAAACGCAAATCAACTTTCACGGATGCTTCTGGTAGTAATATAGTTAATGGGTTATAGTTTTTGAATGATAAAGATTGAGCAAAATGATGCGGATTGGACTCATTGGAAACATAAGCACAATCCCCAACAATTGTCCCATTCTCGTCTAGGCTAGATTCACCATCTATATAATAATAAGCTCCATTGATATAATCGGCAATATATTGGGTAGGTTTATAATATCGTGTTCCCAAAACCTTATTCAAAACATTGGAACAGGTCATAGCCTTTGGAGATGTAACACAATACAACTCTGATGGAGTAATACCATATTGTTCAGGAATAAACCATCCAGGTTCTCCACTATCTACATAAGAGAATGGATTAGTTGCCAAAATTCGTATAGCATCATATTGATTCCCAGAACGCTGCCACTGTCCTATTTTTAAATCCATTCCGCTCAGTTGTACTAAATCTGCAGGCTTTAGCAATGCTTTAAAAGGATTATAATCCATCCAAGATTGCCCATTCCATGCTTTTATTTCTATATCCTCTATAGAATAATTATGGGTTACTTGTCTTATAGTATTACCTCCCGGTTGCATTTTTTCTGGCGGGATTAAATCCGAAGTGTTATCTGCTGCTCCAGTCCAGCCTCCTATTTTATTACTTACATTATTTGGTTTTAAACCTTTTACAGTTTTAAAATCTATAAAAGTATCCAAAGGAATCACTTTATCAATAATATTGTGATTAGGTACAAAATTAGGAGAGTTAAATTTTACTTCAATAAAATTCAATTCAAATGTTTCATTAGTTAACATGTGAACTCCTTTAACAAGCTCTTTAGTTCTGTCTTGTTGCATATTTACATCATCCTCTGGTAAATTCAAATAAGGAATTGCAGGTATAGCATCAACAACAATCTCACCATTGCGTTCCCATTTAATAGTTATATTTACCGGGATATGAATAGTAAAACTGAACCAACCACAACCTATTCTAAACTGAAAATCAAAATGTAAACGTGCATATATTAAAAAGGGCTTCGGAACTTCTACACTAAACATAGCATCAATTTCGGAACCAACACTTGCAATCCACAAATCTATTATAATACCTCCTCCTGCATGGATATAACCCCCTATCTGAGGCCTATGGAAACTAATCTGACCACCTACTTCTAAATAGGCCCACAATTTAAAAATACCACCATTAATTTCAAAATGAGTATTGGATCCTGCCTTAATTCCTGAGGCAGAAATCATTAAATACGATTCTGAAACTAAATTAATTGCGTCTTTAAATAGTGTTCCTGTAACTCGTTTTTCCTCTGTACCTAAATAGATATGCCATGGCAACTGATTGTTGAAATAAAACCCAGCTTCTAAGGTAGCCTCCAATTGAAAAATAGCGCCTGTTTTAGAAGGTAGTTTAAAATTAGCGCCTGCACCTAATTCCATAGAATGATCACCAATAATGAAGAAAGCAAAAAAGGGAGGATTCCGAGGGTCTTCCTCTGCCAATTTCAATCGTTTGCTAATTATGGTCAACCCAGCATCAATCATAAACATACTTGGAATCGATAGGAGTGCCATTGCTTGCATTGACAAAGAAGTTCCACTATCAAAACTGGTTCCAAAACTGGCTCCAAAACCCAAAGAAATAGGTACTTGATAATCGGAGGTTTGCTCGGGCTTACTAAATTTAGGATGCCCAGGTTGATTCAAACCTCGTTCTGGATAAGTATAATATTCATACCATGTATGCGATTCTGGATGATCTGGAAAAATTGCTTTCTTTTCAGCTACATAGCGATACCCTAACAAACCTTTAAATCCATAGATCGCTATAGATCCCATTGGTATTGGCTTAGGTAAGGTAATAGAAGCATCTACTAAAAAGGCTGGATACTTGGGATTCAAACTTATAGAAGCTTTTCCCGAAATAGCTGGATTCTCCATTTTAAGCGTAACCTCTCCTTGGTATTCTTGAGAGACTCCTGGATCGGGTATGGTAATCATACCATGTAAAATTACTGCTTTACTTTCTGCAGAAATAGTTAAATCTATAGTAATGGTTTGAATGTGTAAAAAATGATCTCCTTCTCCTCCATGCAAATCATTATCTGTAGTGTAATAATACTTGATACCATCTCCACTCGCTACTTTACCCATAGGGTCAACACTTAATGAACCATCAAAACCAACATAATTATAACTTCGCATAACGCCATTATGTTCTTTTTGCATAGAACCTAAGTGAATACCTGTAACACTAAAGTCAGCTGGACCTAGTGGCAAATTAAAACTCATCGGTATAAACGAATTTCCACCTACTATTTCAAACTTACCGCTACCATAAAAGCGTAATTTTGGAATTTCAATTTCTTTGCCATGCATCAAATCAGCCATGATACCACTCATAAATCCTAGTTTAACAGAGGTGCCTAAGTAAAATTCTTCATCCTTTCGTCCTAACTCTAATGATAAAAACTTAATCTTAACAAAATCAAACAATTCTGCCTCACATATTGGATTTGCAGAGGCTGTTAGATTAAAATCGCCACTATCGCCAAGATGCCCATCAATATCTATCAGTAATGGTCCTCCAGAAGGAGATTTGAATTTTTTAATTTCAAGTTTAGCTTTTATGTCTGATGAAATTACTTTATTTTGTTTGAATACAATATCAAATTTATTAAAGCCAATTCTAAAACCTTTATCAGGATCTGATCCTATTTTCTTCCACAAGGTTGGGGTTGGGTCTAGGATGTTGTCATTAGGAAAACTATTTAAATAGGCTTGATATGCTTTTAAAGTAGTAAAGGTTTTAACTACACCAGTAGTCAAATTTGGCTCTGAAACGGTAATGGGAAATTTTATAGGACATGGAGGAATGTTGACAGCTCCTGTTGGATATAATTTTGTTTTTAATTCAACTATATTTTGAACTATTACTTCCTCAACAACATTGGTAGTGGCATTCTTTTGAAAAACAGTTACCGGAAAATGAATTTCAAATTTGTTCTCAAAATAGTAAATAGGTCCACTCGCTACTGTTGCAGGTACAGTCTCTAATAAAATAGTACCTGACAAACCTCCAGTGCCAATAAGTACGTCATGCCCACCTATACGTAATGTTGTAGATGGTGTGCCTTGCAATGCTTCGTCATGAAACCAACGAGAAGGCAAAGTTACCGATAAAGCTCGTGCATAAACCCCAATAAAATCATCGGGTCTTCCATCGGCTGTAGCTTCAGGTATGTTAGTCTTTTTACTTAAATCAATTTTTAAAGTATCTATTTCTAACAATATTCCCGAATTACCAATTGCTACAAAAGATGATGGAGACAAAGATCCTCCTAACTCTAATTGATAGCCAATTCCTGCTTCAGTGTCGGCATACAATTGGGCTTGGGCAAAAACAAATTTAGCCTTTGGAGTTGGATCTGTAGTAGTTCCAGGAACATCAGTTCCATTTGAAGTTACGGGTTTCAAAATATTTCTAGGAAACTCTATTGCAGCACTTAAAGCCAATGTTGCTTTGGCTTTAGGAATGATTAACTTTTTAATATAAGCCTCGATACCTTCTGGTACAATACTATTATAAAATTGTTGCAGTTTATTTTTGGTTACATCCAAATCGGAATCCAAAATATAAATCCCAAAAAGTAACATCGACAATTTCTTATCGTTAATTTGTAAATCCTTAATCCCTTGAATAAGGGATTCAATTGACGGAGAAGCAGGTAATAATAAATCAAGAGCAGAAGGATAGCTAATCGCTTTAAAAGCATTAAAATCAGTAACAAATTGTTGAAATTTTGTTGTTTGACTATCAATAGGAACTACAAAATAGTTAATAATATGTGCCATTACCTGATCATCGGTAATACGAAAAACTTTTAATCCCAAATCATAAAAATCATCCAAGCTGAAAGAAAACTCCTGAAGATTAAATGATTTTAAAAACGCTAGTATCTCCCACTGGTATTCTAAAGTAACAGGAAATGAAGAAATACTTGCATCATGTCCTGTTAAATCAGGGTTTAAAAGCAATGCCATATCAAAAGGCAAGGGTACAGCAAGTCGTCTACTTACAATTTCTAAACTATAAAAAGCCGAGTCACCATTCTTACTTTTAGAATATTGCAAATTCTTGTAATGAATTTTATCAAAGATGGCATTCAAACCATCTTGTACAAATGATAAAAATTCTGGAAGATCATCAACAGTGATTACTTCAGATAATTTTGGATAATACCTTGCTGTGGGAACAATATTTGACATATACGAATGGTTGATAATAATTATTATTTATTACTTCTTTAAAAATTTAAGATGTTGAGTAGTACCTCCAGAAGTAACTTCTAGAAAATAAAACCCTGATGCCAATGGTTCCACATCAACAGGAAAATTTTTAGGCTCAAACAGAACAGCGCCGTGAACATCAATGACTTTAATAGAATCGAATGACACATCAGCTGAAGCTGAAATATTTAACTTTGAATGAGATGGATTAGGAAAAAGTGTCATAGGAGGACTACTATTCTGTTCTGAATTGTTCATTGAGCTGCCTTGGAATTTCACAATTAAAAGATCATCACTTCCGTGATTAAAAGCAATATCACCATCACTAGATTGTGACGAACCAACTAAAACATAACTTCCATCTGTAGCTTGAATGGCAGAGTAAGCATAATCAAACATGCTACCTCCCATAGTTCGTTGCCATTCTAAAACTCCTGTAGAACTTAATTTAGCGAGCCAACCATCGTCATTCCCGTGGTAATTAGTTACATCTCCATTAGAAGATCTAACATAGCCTGATATCAAAAACCCATTATCACTAGTTTGAACTACACTACTTGAGATATCAGAATCAGTACCTCCCAGCGTTTTTTGCCATTGAATAGTACCATCAGAATTAAGCAATACTACCCAAATATCTACTGAACCATGATAATTTGTTACATTACCGTCATATGAATTAGTTTGACCTGTAATAATAAACTTTCCATCATTGGTCTGTTTTACATCATATGCGGTTTCATCAAGGGAACCCCCTAAACATTTTTGCCATTGTATCGTTCCTGTACTACTTAACTTCAATATCCAAATATCATAAGATCCATGATTTCCTACTCCTCCCGTAGAATATCCGGCCACTATGTAACCACCATCAGTAGTTTGCTGTACGCTTTTAGCAAAATCATATCCTCCACTTCCATAAATTTTAAACCATTGGATAGTACCAATACTATTGTATTTAATAATTAGATAGTCATCATAAGTTGCGGTTGAATCGATATTTCCAACAACTATACAACCACCATCGGTAGTCTGAACAACGCTACAAGCACGATCAGAATACGAGCCTCCTTCGCAACTTTGCCATTGCAATGTTCCTACTGAATCTATTTTTATAACCCAAAAGTCTGTGCTCCCATTGGTATAATTAATAACATCTCCATCAATAGAATTAGTTGAACCAGCAACTATATAACCACCATCTGTTGTTTGTGCAATACTCTCCGCCACATCATTCCCTGTTCCTCCATAAGTTTTTTGCCAAACAATATCTCCAGAAGCATTCAATTTTAAAATCCAAAAATCACTACCTCCATGGTTACTGCTTACATCTCCATTCACTGAAGCGGTATAACCTGCCACCACAAAACCTCCATCGGCAGTTTGCTTAATACATTTTGCATATTCATAGGAAGTACCCCCATAATTTTTTTGCCACACAATAGCTGGAGCTTGGGCAAAAATTAAACTCATAAAGAAAAACGCAGTAAGCAGTAGTAAATTTCTCATTATTATTTTGTTTAGCTATGGTGAAAATTTTTGAAATTATTCTTTTATCTAGCATCAAGAAAGGCTAAAATTTAAATTATAGTAAATTAAACTACACAAAAAACACTCTTCAATAATGTGTAAATCTATAGAGTAAAACAAGACCAAACAATCCGTATTTATACTGATTTTTATAAATACATTGAGAATAAAAAAAGCTAAAAAGTAGATAATTAATTAAGCTAACAAACTCTGTGAAATAAAAAAACTGCCTTTCAAAAAAAGCAGTTTATAAAAAATCTATTCAATATAATTTTCTAGAAATAATTAACATTTTAAAAATATTTTATTTCTTATTTCCTAAACCAAGTAGTATTCTTGAAATTGGAATAGAGAAAATAATAAATAAAACATAAATCAGAAATTCAAAGAGTAGTACATATTTCTGGTTTTGCATTATATCCCACTGGTTTACCAATTCGTTGTTGCCAAAAATAGGATTGAATTTAAATATGAAAAAATGACTCAATAATAAAGTAAATAAGATAACTATACTAATGCTTAGCATTGGAATAGTATTAGATTTTTTATAAAAAATTGAGGCCATTTTATATATAAACAAACTTTCCAATCCATAAATAAAAACAGTTTTGATAATAACAATAAATGCTCCCATAGAATTCATAATCATAAAAATAGAAGCACTATTGTATAGAAAGTATAGTAAAACCAATATAGTTACCGTCAAAAAATAGTAAGGTTTTTTTTCATCATCAGAAACTTCATTTTGCATAAGTTTGGTATCCTTTTCTCTTAATTTTAGAGCTTTAAAAATTGTTTTAGAAAAATAGATAAGAGGAAAGCTCACTAAAAAAAATAATACAATAGATAAAATAATATTCTTATTTTTAAAATATACCACCACTCCAAAGTCTACAATTAAGAAAACAATTAAAAAATAGATAAAACGTGGCGCATTAATAGACTTTATAACTTGACCAATTGTTCTAAATTTATAAAATAGAACTATGGCCAATATGAGCTCAATAAATATAATCTTAAGCGATTCATAATCTAAATGAGCTAAAGAAAACTGTTCAGTACTGGAAGCTATTTCTAAAATATACCATACCAACTTATGAAACGCATTAAAAAGTATAAAAGTTGAAAACAAAATCATTAAAAATTCATTAAAATGCATTTCAGTTTCTTGCTTTTTGACAAAACGATAAAACAAATAGACGCTTGATAAAAACAAAACAATCCAAGCAGCATAAATTATACAATTAAAAGAAGGACTTGAAGGAATAATTCCATAGTATTTGTTTGTAAAATTATAGTACTCAAATAGGTATGAAAAAACAATAAATAAGGTTAAATAATTATAATTTTTAAGGGTAGTATTTTTTATAAAATAAAACAAAACAGGTAAAACGAATAGGAATTGTAGTATATAAAAAAGGGCATCGGTTGAAATATTTTCTCTAGGGTTATATTCTATATCATAACGCGTTTGGGTAATTAACGCATATAATGCTATAGGAATTAAAATAGTAAACACTAATGCGATGAATTCCTTTTTTTCAATTAAAAAAGGGTTATCTTCTTTTATAATATTATTTGCAAAAAAAGAAGCCTTGTTTATCAATAAAAAATAGACCAATACAATTAGGAATATATTGATTATAGTACTATTATGTGAAATTTCACGATTTATAAAAAAAGATTCATATGAAGATAAATCTCTAAATAACATCGTAGAAGCAAGGGTATAAATCATAGTGATACCCATAAATTTAAGAAATAATTCTATTGTGTTTTTAAAACTCATTTTTCAAAAAATTATATTTATTTAATTCAGTATTTAAATCAAACATCTGTTGTTTAATTTCATTGAATTTTTGATTATCGGGATGGTTAGCACTCATATAGTCTACCAAGCTACTTGTTCCATTTGCAATATTCCAAACTTCCAAAACGTTTTCAAATTCTACAAATATTTTAGCTTTTTCTTTTAAACTATCTACACTTTTTAATGCTTTTCCTAAATTAAAAATACCATAAAGTGTAGTTATTAGAGTATAGATTGCTAAAAAATCTCTACCACTTGTACATGGATTTCCTTGTGTTGAATGTGAATTATCATAATCATTTATTTGATTTTCTAATCCTGCATCTAGAAAATTATCAAATACAGCTGTACCCATACTCAATATCCCTGCAGCTACTTCAATTCCTTCTACTACTTTGAAAAAAGGAAAAATAAAACCTGCTGCAATAGCAACCTTTTTTATAATATCTACAACCTTAGTATTTTCAACATTAATTACTGTAAACCATTTCAATGCAAAAGCAGGAATAGGTATAATTGAACCATATGGAATTGAAATACCTTCAAATTTTTTAAACGCTAAATATGGTGTAATATAAACTATGGAATTAGCATTTAAAACCTGATTTTTACCTATATATTGAAATTCATCAATTTCTATTGCAGCAAGATTATTATCATAATTATACTTCAAAGAACTCACAACTTTGACGGATTGAGGCAAATAACTTTCATCAATAACATACTCAACTCCTAATTTTAAAATACCACTAGCTGGAATACTTAAATTATGATTATTAGTAAAGTAAAAATTATTAATATTAAACGAATCACTATAAAATCCAATGGGATAAAGCCTAGAAAGACTAAAATTTGTTTTTGTATCTTGAATTGAAATAGTACTATAAAACCATTTTAAAATCTGAATCATAAGAAAGTTATAACTTTCTTGATTTAATTTTTCTTGATATAATTTTAAGTATATCTTCTGAGAAACAGAATCAATTGTGAACATATGATTATAGATTTCTAAAGCATGCTCATTAATAATATCGATTATTAAAAATTTAAATAATTCATATTCATCAACATTGTCATTATCTAAAATTCCCCAATAATCTTCAAGTACCAATTTATCGAGAATAATCTTTCTATCTTCTTTTGTCAATTCATAATTATAAATTCTGTGATCATATAAACTAAACCAATAGAAATTTCCTGACTTCGCTGAATTTACTGCACTATTAAAACGTATTCTCCAATTTATTAAAGATTCATTTAAATATTGTGTAAAACTTGGTGTATTACTGTGGTCTATCAATATTGTCATTGAATTAGTAAAACTCTTAGATGTACTATCTACTAAATAATTATTATACCATTGATTATAATTTTCATAGTTGAACAAATAAGTTTCACTTTGTTCTGAAAAAAAGACATATCTTTTAAATAATACATCATTTTTTAAATAGTCATCACAAATTGTTGGGGTCATTAGTCCATTTGTTGTATCAGTATGAGGCGTGAAAACATTATTTTGATTTATTGGTTTTTTTAAAAAAAGGATTGATTGCTCTCTAGCTTTTAAAGTAGCTGAAGAATCAGTTCCATAATCTACAATTAAACTTTCTATTGTAAAGCTAATATTTCCTGATAACACTATATACTTGTCATCTTTTATATGTTCAATTTTATCTACATTAGCATTTGTTGTAAAAGTTACACCTTTTTTTATCAATGTAACATACTTAATCCACTCTAACAACCAAGATATTTTTTTCATAGTTATAATATATTAGCTTCATTTATAAAAGAATCTAAAACAGACTTTTCTTCATAATCTGAATATTCTTTACTAGATAAAAAATTATTACTTAATCCATATACAAAAATTAAATCTGAAGGCATTAAAACAGAAAGAGTACCATTAATATCCTCATAAATTATACCAATTGAATATTTAAAATAAGTAACGTCAGTTAAAGAATCTTTGAATGGATTTAGCAAATTTTCTTGAAAATAAAAATCAACATTAGTAGCAGTAACTGGTATAATACTTTTCAATGTATTTAATTCTTCAACTGTAATACCCAAATTATAAAAGCAATAATCAAATTGACTTCCAATATCTAGTGATAAAACATTAACATTCATTCCATTATCATCTACTAAATAATGCTTTAAAAGATAATCTTTAGAGCCGTAAACAGTTGCTAAATAATTGGAATACTCAGAAATAGTGGAATCAACATTCATTTTACATGAATGTACTCCCTTAGAAAGAACGTTAGGCTTATGAATTGAAAAATTATCTAGTGTAGCTATTTTTTTTGCAATAAAAAGAGATTTTTCTTTGGTAAAACTTGTAACACTTAAATCAGCATTAACAACATTTTTTTTACCTTGTTGAAAAACAACATAATTATTCAACAAGGATTCATTCATCAAATTTGAAAATCCTTTATAACTAATCAACTTAGGTTTATTAACTGATGTGATCAAAAAGTTTTCATCACTATTAAAAACAGGGTTAGTTGTTATGTTAGAAAATATATTATGATACAATAAGTACCTTTTTTTGTCTTCCCACAACATACCGCTACTACTTGAAGAAAAATTCATTTCATTCCCAACATAAATTAATCTAATGATAGAACTAATATTTTTTTTCTGTCCGTTAGCATCAATATTTGGAACCTTAAAAGATAGAACTTTACTAAAATTTAAATCTTGTGTGCTATTTTGAATTTCTAATAGGTTTTTCTTAACAATAAATCCTCTGTCTGATTCGTTTACGACATCACCTGTCAACACAAATAGGCCTATTTCTTCATAAGTTGAAGATGCAATAACCTGAATTGAAATATCATTAAAGTCATTAGAATTGCTTTGATCTAATTCAAAAACATGTAATGGCCAATTTAAATTTCCAAATGCTGTTTCTAATAAAGCATTTGCCAAACCAACTTTAATACTATTACTGTTAGTTTGTGAAATACAATAATTATTATAATAATTATAAGAACGGTTTCTATTACTATCGATATACAAATAAACTTTATTCTTAGTAGCAAATGGTGCTAATAAATCATTAAAAATAGCTTGACCTGCTCTACTCGTCACGGCATTAGAAGCATCAGTAAAAGTCACCTTTCCTTCTTTTACAAAAAGACCATAAAACGCTACTATATCTATAAATTGTGTCGTTTGCTCTCGTTTCAACTTTTTAACTACATCACTATCGGTAGCAAGTAGTGTTATTTGCGCATAGGCTTGTCGAGCATATTGCAAATCAAAAGTAAATTCACTATTATCAAACTCTTGTTTGTAATCACCATAATTCAATACCACATCAACACCACAATCACTCCCAGAAAAATTACCCAACCATTTTCCTCCATCGATCATCGGTAACTCAAATGAAGTATGTTCTACTTCTTCAAAAACACCTCCAGCATCAACAAATTGTGACTCTTTGAAGAAGAAATCGGATATAGGGGTATTAACAGGAACCTGATTAACATCTTCATTATAACCAATAAATTTAGCCGTAAAAATTGGCTTAGCTATGGGTTGAGCAGAATTTTGATTGTAGATGGGTTCTTGATAAAAACTCTCATAATCAGCCTGTATCTTATTCACAAAATCAGTACTTGAAGGACCAGCGGTATTGATTAAATTTAAATTACCTGTAAAAAAATCAGACTTGTTCAATCCTCGATAAACAAAATACTTAATGGTAAGCTCTGAAAAGGGCTGCTTGTATGGACGAAGAATTACATTAACCTTATCCGCCGTACTTCCTGGTTGCACCAATACGACTCCTTTACAAATGGAAAAGGCTTTTTTTGTTCCTGAAGGATTAAATTTAGTGGTTAAATTAAAAGCATCGATAGATTGTGGACCAAACGATTGTTGAGGTGTATTAAAGGCAAAAGCATTTTGCTCTATAAAAAAATGAACCGAGGATGTTGGCATAAAGGGTAAGATTAAATTGTAATAATGATGTATCAATCATTTGTAAATTTATTCCCTTAACCAACACCAAACAATCCGTATAAATACGGATTTTTTATAAATCATAATAGATAAACATCTATTTTCTCATAAAAACTGGAGGTAACCAATTCTTCTTCAAAATAATTTCTTTTACCTCTTCATAAGATATAGGATAAAAATTATGACAATCAACACCTATATCTATTGATCTTGATAATGGATCATCAAATAAGGTGCCATGATAGTGACCATATAAATGCCAGGTTCCATAATGTGATGCGTTCCATTCTTTTATTGCATAATGAAATAACACTATAAGTTGCTCACCATTATGTGCATAAACGTCTTTTACCTTTAATTCATAATAATCCTTAATCCATTCAAATCGTGAAGCGTTAGCAATAGCAGCATCTTCATGATTACCCTTAATCAAATAAATTTTACCATTTAGTCTATCTAAAATCGGCTTTAGCTTATTAGAAGACATCAATGCTAAATCACCAACATAATATACCTCATCATCGGGAGATACTTTTTCATTCCATCTTTTAATAAGCTCCTCATTCATTTCTTCTATATTTGAAAAAGGGCGATTAGAAAATTTTATAATATTAGTATGTCCAAAATGGTGGTCTGATGTGAAAAATATTTTACTCATATTTGAAAAGGTGGAACTAGTGGCTGAAAATTCAAGTAATAATCTTTCATCTCTTGGGTCATAAGATTCATTACATAACCATTACTTTGGCTATCCAGAAAACTTTGAAGTGTAATATAAGGCTTAAAAAATATATGATTATCAGAACTATCTACTGAAAACGAACCGTCTGAATCAAAATAAAACTCAACCCAATCACCATCTGCAAATTTACCAACAATACTACCATTTTCATGTATCATATTTTTATTACTTAAATCGAATCTTTTCCCACCTCCTCTTGTAGGTTGGTTATTAGCATCATACATAAACTCAGCTATAAAATTACCTGCAATATTAAAAACTTGTTTGCTATACACAGCTGCCAACTCACCATTTTGAAAATAATTCTCTTTCCAAACATTATATCCATTAATCACTTGCAAATCACTCATAATACTCCATCGATGTGAAGGATTTAATTGCGCTATTACAACATTAATATTTTCTGAAGAATCCATATAGTAAACTCCTTCATTAATGATGTCATCACTAAGATATTCAAGTTTAGTCTTTAATTTATTGGTATTCAAATCATATACTAATTTATAATGTTGAGATAAATTACTTTTTTGTTGCTCGGTTATTACAGAACCTAAGGTATTTCTATATTCTATTCTTGTACTCATTCCCCCGCTCCCGCGCGAATCCCTTCGCGTGGTTTTATAATTTAAAATACTGAAATACAACAATATCCTTTAACAAGCCTTTTTCTCCAGCATAATCTGAAGCACTACTATATTTATAATCCTCAGCTCTAAAAACAATCCCTTCTTCAACAGGATTATTATGTATATAATCAATCTTTTGTTGGATTACATCATTACTCCACAATTCAATTGGTTTATCATCATGACGCCAAAATTGATAATTTGTTGTATTTGAAGTTTTTTCTACTTCTTTTTTAAAATAATCAAGTAAAAAACTCTTTTCTACTTTCTCTTGAATTTTCTTGGATTGCTTTTATAATACTTCTACTTGTAAACCTTTTTAAATCTCCTAATAAAAGTTCTGGCTTTTGATTTTCTATACTTCTAAAAATCAAATGAACATGATTGGTCATAATGCACCAAGCATGAATTTCCATTCCTTTATTTTCTTTACAAAATTCTAAACTTTCAAAAACTAAATCTTCATACTCATTTCTAGTAAAAACATCTAGCCAACCTACAACTGCAAAACTTACAAAATATAGACCTTCAGTTTTATGGAATTTATAATTTCTACTCATTTATACCTTAATAAATAATTATTTCATATTGTTTCAAATTTTTTTAACACATACCATGCGAAAGGATTCGCGCGGAAGCGGGACCTTCAATTATTTCAATTCTGTTTCATAATCGGTTCCACTATTTAAAACTGCTTGGAAAAAATCTTTTATAAAAAGGCAAAAATGAGCAAGCATTTCAGTATCGTCATCATAATATTCATCTTTACAACCTATCATATCAGTTACCATTTCCTCTCCGCTCGTTATTCTATCATCCATCATTTTAGTTCCTCCATATTTTTGACCTATAATATCATCATAAGTTTGTGCTTCTAACATCAAGGCAGGAAAAACATCGTCTTGTAAAAAACTTATTGCTTCTTGTAATAATTGTGCATTAAATGTATGAGTAATAAATTGATTATCTCCTGTATAAGTAAATGGTAAATCATAAGTCATTTGATATATTCCCTCACTAAAAATTAAGCGTAATAAAGTAGCAGCTTTAGCTGGATTGACTTTACTTGCATAAAACAGAGTGAAACAAACACTACCCCATTCAACATGTCTATAAAAGGTTCTTCCAATAGTTTTGGTTCCTGTATATAATAATATTGTTCTTGTACGTCCCATGTTTTTAATTATTTAAATTGTTTTTAATACTTTCATACATACCTTCATTAGTAATTGTTTTTGATGTACCTAAATTATTTAAATTTATTTCACTCCAATCAGATTGTCCATAATTTGTTTTCAACTTACTTTGAAAATCTGATACAGTCATTTTAATTTCATTCCCAGACAAATCTTTCATAATTATTCTCACTTGTTTTATTTTATTCTTTGTTGCTTGCTTAACAAATAATCCATAGTAATTAGTTATAAAATTATGAATACTTGCCTCACTAGAATCGTCAATCAATTTAAATTCATTATTTAACCTTCCTGTATCTAATGACATTTTTCCCTCTCCTTGCAGGTTTTTCGCACTATATACTTTTACAAATTTATTTTGAGAAACACTAAATTCTAAAGCATCTATATCTACCATAGTACCTAAATATTTTTCTTTAAGAGTATTTCCAAAAAAACCAATATCTACGGATGTAAAAAACTGTCTATCAGAATTTATCTCACTTAATTCTCTAAAATATTTTAACATTCTTACTTCTGTTAAATCTCCAATATTACAAACTGTTGCAAGTTCGGCAATAGCTTTATCTTTTAGCAAAGGATTATCATATGGAATTCTCTTTTTTGGTTTTTTTATAAATGTTTCAAGTGCATTATCAATTGGTTTTTGAAGAAGCTTCATTTCTTCTAAGTTATATCCCGCCTCTAACCATAATTTTTTTCCATTGTTTAGAAAAGATCTTTCTAGCCCATTCCCCTCAAGCCATTCAGTAATCTTTTCAGGTTTTTGAACAAATTTATCAAAAAGTTCAGGAATTTCATTTCCAAACTCATCAAAAAATGCTACTCTTTTTTGAAGTCCATTTGATCTTTCCAATGCATCTCTTAGACCAGTATTAGAATCGCTATAATATCTAACATAAGCATTTTTTCTAGCAGTACTACTTATGATTGAAATCTCATTGCGTTCCATAACATTTAAATCCCTCAAAGCTTCATAATTATCGAGAGTAGAAGCTTTGTTAAGTTTATTCCAAAATGTTTTTTCAGAACTTAATACATCTACAAAATCACGATAAAAAGCAAGTTTTTGGCTTGGAGAATAACCATTAAATCTAGCTGCAATAATATTTGCCTCAGATAACTCGAGTGTTGACATTCTAGTTGCAAAACCATCTATTTCAACAACTATATTTCCACTAAGGTTTCTAACAACAGTCATTGCCTGATCAAATTCAATGATTTGTTGAGGATTCAAATTCCTATATATAGGAATGTTATCTGACATTAATTGTGTAACTTCACTATCTAAATCAGAAGCAGCACCAAATAAATTTCTTTGAATTCTAGGTTTTAATATCAATGTTCCTATTGTTGCCCACATGAGAAATTTTGATATTTTTTCAGCTAAATCCCTTGTTTGAATATCATCAGTTGTATTAGCAACATAATTATTTAAAGATAAAGCATTAAGAGCTATAAACTCAAATGCATTTATACCTCCAGAAACAGCACTCCATCCCAATACTACATCTGTAGCTGCGACGGTTTCGGTAGTCCATAAAAAGCGCATTTTGGACAAATAACCTATATACCTCAAATCTGACAAGGTTCCAACTCCTGTTAAATTTAAAGCTAATTCAGCAACCAACATAATTCCAAAATCAATTTTTTTCAAATCACTATAATCTTGCATATAAAACAATAAAAATGCAGGAATGGTATGTATTTTTTGATCACCTAAACTTTGCCCATTAGCTGGATCCTTAAAACTATATATAAGGTCTAAATTTGTTTTAAGACCTATTGCTGTTATTGGTTGTAAAAAATCATATACTCCATAAAGTTTTTTTGGACTTTCTACAGCATCATTTTCCCAATCGTTTTTATCAACTGTTGTTTTAATCAAATATACATAGATAGATTTTCCAATAATTTCATAAGTATAACTAGTAGTTGTTTGTATATGAGTGTCTACAGTAACTTGTTCTACAGTTTCATAAATTAAGCAAACAGGAGAATTAATATTGTAGTAGTTTGAAATCTTTATGCTACTATTCAAAGCATTTTTTAAATGCATATATGGTGATTCGGTATATACTTCTAATGAATTTACTGCATTTATATATGATGCATCTGCATAGTAAGGATTGTACTTTGAAGAATACCAAATTCCGTATAACAATAAAATAAACTTCATTCTATTATTGTCAGCATGGAATAAACCAAATGTATATCTATCTATTCGACTATCATCAATATCTTTATATAATATCTCAAATAGTGTATATTTAATATTTTCAACTTCATGCGGACCGGGACTGGGACCAATAAAATACACATAATTATGAAAATCAACTAAATACTCTAACAGAAAAGCTCTATCTTCTGAAGAATTTGAAGTAAAAGTAAAAGATTCAATAATCTTCAAAACCAATGATTCTCCTCCGTTCTTTTCAGTCAGCGTGACATTTGGTTTGCTTAAATCATATAACAATTCCAATCTCGAATTTGTTGGAATTATTGAAATTGCTTCTGCTGATAAAATTTTTAATAATAATTTAAATTTATACTTTTTAGTTGCATCTTGAAGAATTTTCTGATTTAGATAAACGCTTTTATAGAAAATACTCAAATTGGTTTTATAATCTGTTAATGTATTAATAGTAGGGTTATCAAAAATATTTCCAAATCTCCATTGAGTTTCTTGACTTAACAAATAGCCTTGAAAATCAGTATAAATATCAAATAGAGAGAGTACATCTCTATATATTTGATTAATGCGTATAGCAATTTCGGCAATTAACCAAGCTTTTGCTTGTTTTTCGTCAGGATTAACAACATTATTCACAAACAATCCAATCTTATGATTATAAAACATCATTGCTGTATTGTTTAACGGAATAATTTCTTGGCCTTGATAAGGATTTGATGTAATATTATTAGGAATTACTATTTGTAAAGTTGCAATATCAAATACTTTTGAATTGAGTTGATATGTCCATTGATATGTTTCTCTAATATAGAAATCACTATAAGGAGCAACCATTTTCATCTTTTTAACAGTTATTTCATCTTCAGTTGTTACAATTTCAAAGTTATAAAAATGTTCTTTTAACAAATCTAATCTATAACCCTCCTTTTTTGCTAAATAGTTTAAAAAAAACTGCTCTTCATAAAAACCTCCTATGGCGTCTTTATACCATTGGTCTTCTTGTCTAAAATCGCTTACTAATGTTTCTCTATATTTTTTTCCATCTTTCGTGAAGACATTCAAAAAGCCATAAATAGTATATGTTAGGTCGGTAAAACCATCCACTTTAACTACAGTCCCTGATTTTAATATTGCTGCCTGTCCCATTATATTGCTAAATCTAAATCTAGTGTTAACTCGTTTTTTTGCTCATCTTTCATATTTTGACTATATCCTTTACTAAAATGATATTTTCTGTCTAAAGAATACACCAAAATATCGGTAATTGGTTTAAAAAGTTCCAATGTGCCGTCTGGTTTTTCGGCAACAAGAGCTGCTTTATATTTTTGGTATTTTACATTTTCGGGAGAAAGTAACTCATTACCATCATCAAAGAGGTCTATCAAAAACAAACGTGGATTTTTCAAAGCCACGGGAGTATCAATTAACCCTTTCAACAAATCATTTTCTGTTTTTGTCAATCCTAAAATGATTTTAGTGGGTGTGGAACCATCAAATGTTTTCAATTGCAATCCTGTTATGGTTTGAGTACTATCAGTAAACAATTGCAGGGTATAGTAATAAGGTTCGGGCAAATCATAAGTTTTACTCTTTGCTACCGTTCTACCTGCCGAGGGACTGGTTTTGGTATCAGTAGTGACAGTTCCTGTTGGAGATACGGCATTAGCTTTAAGATTAACCGATTCTG
Source organism: uncultured Bacteroidota bacterium (assembly GCA_903838055.1). Lineage (GTDB taxonomy): Bacteria > Bacteroidota > Bacteroidia > Flavobacteriales > Flavobacteriaceae > Flavobacterium. Next base: position 29,822 of record CAILWV010000060.1, read on the forward strand.
TGATATAAGTAACACGCTCTAAAGTTGGTGTGGCTGCAACTCCTGTTTCTAGAACATCATTGACCACTAAAGTCTGCACCGCAGAAATTCCTTGATGCTTTTTGTCATAATAATGATTCATCAAATTCAACTTTTGTGAAGTCATTTTTGAAAATTGTGTGTCGGCACTCAATTGCAACAAAGGTGTAGCTTTAATCAAATCAAAAACATCATCAAAAAAATTGGGTTTGGCATAAACATCTACCAGCGTTCCATCTTCTGCTGTGGTTGTACCTATTTTAAAAGAATAGGTAACGCCCTGATAAATCAAAACACTTAATCCAGCTATATTTTTACCATCAGCATCAGCAGGGATATTCAAAGCAATAGTATTGGTAAACACACTATAATTCCCATCGGAGTCAGGATCACGTCGCAAATAATCCGCATCACAAAAATTATTTTGTTGGGCTTTAGCAATAGTACCTACAGGCACATACAAACAAGTATTGACATTATTATCGGTAACAAAATCTATATAAAGAGTATTATCTGCTACTGCAGGTTGAGTCGTAGTTTCATTAATTAGTAAGGGCCAATGATTAGTATGGTAATCTACTTCAGGTAGATTCGTTACTGGAGTTGTTGTTGCTGGCAACACATTTGCCATTCGCAAACTATGACTATTAGTGGCTGATATTTTATAATTGCCATAAAAATTATAACTTCGAGTTCTATCCGATTGAATATAAACATACCACCTATTCTTAGAAGCAAACGGTAGTAATAATTCATTATAAATAGCTTGACCTGCTCTACTCGTCACGGCATTAGAAGCATCAGTAAAAGTCACCTTTCCTTCTTTTACAAAGAGACCATAAAAAGCAACGATGTCTATAAATTGTGTGGCTTGCTCTCGTTTTAACTTTTTAACAACATCACTATCGGTAGCAAGCAATGTAATTTGTGCATAGGCTTGCCGAGCATACTGCAAATCAAAAGTAAATTCACTATTGTCAAAATCTTGCTTGTAATCTCCATAATTCAATACCACATCAATGCCACACTCACTCCCTGAAAAATTACCCAACCATTTGCCACCATCAATCATGGGCAACTCAAATGAAGTATGTTCTACTTCTTCAAAAACACCTCCTGCATCAACAAACTCGGACTCTTTAAAAAAGAAATCCGATATAGGGGTCGTTATCGGAACTTGAGTTGTATTATCATTATAACCAATAAATTTAGCCGTAAAAATTGGCTTAGCTATGGGTTGAGCAGAATTTTGATTGTAGATGGGTTCTTGATAAAAACTATCATAATCAGCTCGTATCTTATTCACAAAATCAGTACTCGAACTTCCAGCTGGATTAATTAAATCCCCAGTGAAAAAATCAGCTTTATTCAATCCTCGATACACAAAATACTTAATATTAAGTTCAGAGAAAGGTTGTTTGTATGGGCGTAGAATTACATTAACCTTATCCGTAGTACTTCCAGGCTGCACCAAAACAATTCCTTTACAAATGGAAAAGGCTTTTTTGTTTCCTGTAAGACCAAAACGTGTAGTCAAATTAAAAACATCAGAAGATTGTGGACCAAACGATTGTTGAGGTGTATTAGAGGCAAAAGCATTTGGCTCTGTAAAAAAATGAACCGAGGATGTTGGCATAAAGGGTAAGATTAAATTGCAATAATGATGTATCAATCATTTGTAAATTTATTCCCTTAACCAACACCAAACAATCCGTGTTTATACGGATTTTTTAAGAACAAAAAATAATTAATACAAATCAAGATTTATGTTTTGTGAAAAAATCAAGAGAAGTAACTTTATATAATAAAAAAAACTGCTCCCTTAAGAAAGCAGTTTCAACTGACCAATATAATAACAATTTAAACCTTCAAAAAGGTAATTTAAGCGGTAAAAGTAAATTTTAAAAAAAGGAAAAATCAATCCATAAAACCACATAAATTGAAAGGAAAAATAAGGACCCAATGCTACAATTCCTCAACAGTAATCAGCCCATTTTTCAAGGCATACAAGATGACACCAATAATATTTTTAGCACTGCATTTATCCATAACATTTTTTCTATGCGTTTCTACTGTTCTGTGGTTAATAAATAACTTATCAGCTATTTCTTTGCTCTTATATTCTTTGCAAATCATTTTAATAATTTGAAGCTCTCTCTCAGAAAATAAACTTTTAGAAGAAGCATAAGAAATAGCATTATTTTTCTCCCACAACATAGCTTCCTTAATCACAGAACCCAATTCAAGACCAAAATAAAATCCCTCTTCATAAACATTTCGTAGAGCCAATTCCAATTGATCGGGATTACAATTCTTAGTAAAATAACCATGTGCGCCCAATTCCATCATCTTATGTATGCTCTCTCTAGTAGATAATTGTGATACAATCAATATTCTCACATCAGGAAACCTACTTTTAACTTCATTGCAGGTCTCATAGCCATCCATAATGGGCATTTCAATATCCAATAACAAAACATCAACAGGGGTAGTTATAAGTTTACTAATACATTGTTTGCCATTCTCTGCATCAACTATAACTTGTATTCCTGGAAAAGTATTCATCAACAAAGTCATGCTCCTTCTAAATAACAAATGATCATCTACGATGCCTATTTTTAAATCACTCATTTTCTTCAATTTATTGCTTATCTATACTTATAACAAAATGATTACCCTGCAAAACTTCACGTTGCAATAAAATAGCGCCTATAACTTTCAATCTCGAATTGATATTTTTTAGTCCTGTTCCTTCAGAAGTAGCCAATTGTTTCTCAAAATTAAATGAAACCCCATCATCTATGACTTCAATATATCCTAGAGTATCATTTACATACAAAACAACCAAACAAGTAGTAATACTTCCATATTTTAACATATTAGTAGTAAACTCTTGTACAACTCTAAACAACTCATAAGCCTCATGCTCTGTCAAACTAATAAAATTATCACTACATTGAATACTGAAATTACAATTAGTTTTCTTTGTCAAATTGGTGAAATAATCTTCTAAGGCAACTACTAGACCATACTTATCTAATAAAGGAGGTGCTAATTTGTAAGAAATCAAACGCGTATTCTCGATAGAATGCTCAACGCCTAATTTTAACTCATTAAAAACGGCTTTGCGCTCTTCATCTTCTTCTGTCTTAAGAATTAACGCCAAAAAATTACGGATAGCACTCAAATCACTAGATACACTATCATGCAAATCTGCTGCTATACGTTCACGTTCTTTTTTTTCACTCTCTAGTGATGCTTTCAATAATAATTCTATTTCTTGCTGCTTCATTCTAAAAAAATAATTCTTATAAAATAAAACCAAAAAAATTAAAATAAATGCAAAAAAAAGCATCACAAAAGTACCTATCCAAAAAACTGATTTTATTGCTGTCGTCCCTTCCAAATTCCTACAATTAATAATGTTCGTAAAACCAAATTCAAAATGACAATTAACATCCAAAAAGCCTGAAAATTTGATTTGTCTATTTTAAATATATAACTACTCAATAAAAATAAAAAAACATTTCCTGAATAATACAAAATTAATCCAGACACAAAATAAAACATCGGACTATTTGTAAGTGATTTCAATTCTAAATTAGTAAATACTCTAACGATCCATAGCATAGAAAAAAATAAGACAGCCAAGGTTTGTAAAGAATTGTAATAAGAATTAATGTCTAAATAATTTATGTTTTCCCACTCATAAAAACTAAAAACGGATATGATTAAGAATAAAATTCCAAATAAAATAAAGACATATTTATAACTACCTTTAAGAAGTTTAAAGAAAAAATAATGTATCGAAAAAAAAGCTAAAAAATTATAGATGATAAACCAATATTCAGAATTTAATTTTAAGACAATTGTTCCAAAAAACTCATATAAACTCGCTAAAAAAACAACCCATAAAAAGGGTTCAATAGGTTTTATAGTAACTTTCTTTAAGTAATATATAAATAATGGGATAACCCCAAATAAAATCGTGAAAATTGTGATTTCTTGCATGAGATATAATTGAATAAACCTGTCCAAATTGGACAGGTTTACTCATCAAAGATAATTATTTTTTTGGAAATAACCCATCAACAGGACAAGTTGGTGGGCATGTTGCCATATGATCATAAATCAACCCATATTTCAACATATCTTGTCCAGCTTCATCCACACCAACCAGAATCAAAGCAATACTCTCTTTCTCTGGATTATATCCATTGTAAATTCGTACCCCTATACAACCTTCTTGGCACATGACTTTTCTCACGTGATTTGAACCAATAAATGAAGAAATAACTTGATCTCCAAATTTTTCTCTAAAAGCATTAATAAATTTTTGTGCTTCCTCTTGACTGATAATAGCTCCAGTGCTTTCGTTTAAATCCATAAGTATTAATTTTAAATTAGGGTGCTAAATTAAGTAGATGATAAAAAAACCAAATGAGTATAAACACATATTTTTTTTAAGTATAAATACGTATTTTTTTTATTTTTCTTTCGATAATGGCGATTTAGGGTCGATATTTAAATCTTTTTTTAAGAATATAACAACCAATATAGTTTAATGAGAATATAATTTTTTTAAAAAAATACGTATTTACACGGATTGACTCATACTAGATAGAGATATAATTTTATAAATGTTTTTAATGAAATGTTACGGTAAAAAATACATGTAATTTTCAATTAGAAACAAACATTATAAATTAATATAAAAGTCAATAATATGTTAGATTCTGTAGCGTTAAATGTAATAATTAGCCTTGTATTTATTTATTCGTTGTACAGTTTGTTAATTACTACATTAAATGAAGGAATTGCGGCTATTTTTAATCTTAGAGCAAAAACACTAGAAAAAGGGATTAAAAGAATGCTAACTGACAATGACGATAAAGAAAACACAATTGTCAATCAATTCTATCAACAACCCATAATAAAATTTTTAGGAGAAAACAATAATACAAAGCCCTCCTATGTATCAAGTAAATCCTTCGCTGAGGCACTAGTACATTTATGTAAATCTTTGGTGACTGATACAAAAGAAACAGAGAAACAATTGTGGGTGGGAATTCAAAAAATAAAAGAAGTAAATCCTGAAACTGGTAAATACTTAGAAATAGTATACCAAGATACACAAGGAGACATCAAGGAATTTCAAAAAGCAATAGAGCACTGGTTCAATGAAACTATGGATAGAGCAACGGGATGGTATAAAAAACAAACGCAAAAAATTACTTTGATTATAGCATTAGTAGTAGCGCTCTCTTTTAATGTGAATACTATTGGTATCATAAAAAATCTGTCTAAAAATCCAAAATTAGCCTCGCAAGTGGTAGAAATGGCAAATAAATATGCTAAAGCCAGTAAAGCCAATCCAAACTTAATTTCTGATAAAGAAACGAATAAACAAATCAAAATAGTTTTCATTAAAACGCAAAATGTCGTTGCTAACAATACCGAAATCCAAAATGCAAATGCAATTTTAGGATTAGGTTGGACAAAGGAGGAGAAAAAGAACATAGGTGAAAGCATATTAGGATGCTTAATAACTGCCCTTGCAATTTCGCTTGGAGCACCTTTTTGGTTTGATATATTAAACAAACTCATGCAGTTAAGAGGCTCAAAAAAAAATGAAAGTACTAAAGTTTAAAAACAAACACTAATAATAGAATAATGAACATAAAAAATAAAATATTTTTAGGAATAGTAACAATACTAATAACAAGTTGTGCCGCTATACCTAAACAAGTAGTTGATGCAGTTCAAAAGCAAAAAACAGAAATAGCAAATATAAAATTGGTGTATTTCAAAAACCTGATGAATCAACTAGAAACAATAGAAAAATACGAGTATATGTTTATTGACCTATATGAAAAACAAATGATTCAGAAATATACACACGCACCAAATGTGGTCAACAATCAATTTAAAAATGGAGACCCAACAGGAGATAAAAATATAGATTTCATAAACATGGCACATTTAGAAGAAATTCAAAATACTTTCACAAAGTTAAGAAATGATGTAAAAAGGGATATTGAAAAAAGAAAAGAAAATATAAATCTACTAAATAAAAATTTTGAAAATATTGAACAATTAAACAATGCTGTTGACGAATACATGCAATCATTAATTCATGTAAAAGAGGCTCAAGACAAATTAGCACAATCAATAAAATCAAAACTAGAAAAACTCATCCCAATACCTATAAATTTTGAAAATCTCCCTGACCAAAATACAATCGAGGAAATAATTAATAATTTAAAAAAATAATCATGGCGCTAAACAAGATGCTACAAAAATACAAAGCCGAAAATATTATAGAGGGATTAGAACTCACTAAGGACTTAAGTAATTGTAAAGAAATAGTTGCTAACATTTTAAAAAATGCTCCCATAGAAATCGCTAATACCATTTCTATAGAAGAATTGGAATCATTAATTAAAGAAATTAAAAAAGGTACGGAGGATAATAATAAGATAGCAAGATTTCTATCAATTATTAACCAATTAAGAATAATAATTCCTTAAAAAACACTAAACATTATTCACGAAGTCTGACTTATTAATTATTGTACTAGTAAGACTTCACTCAATAAAAAATAAAAACATGATAACTACCTCAACCTTACTCAAAAAATATGGTACTCCAACAGAAAATGGTTCACCCTATTTAGTAAAACTAGATCTACCATACCCAATGGTATTATCCTGGGACAGAAGCAAAAAAGTAACTAAAATTACTTGTCACAAATTGTTAGAAGACCAATTAAAAAAAATCTTTACTGAAATCCTTGAAGTATATGGACTTGAAAAAATTCAAGCATTAGGAATTGACCTATATGGCGGATGCTTCAGCTACAGAAAAATGAGAGGAGGCAACGATTGGAGCCGACATTCATGGGGAGTAGCTATTGACCTAGACCCAGAACGAAACCAATTAAAAGAAAACAGCACCACAGCTCGTTTTGCCAAACCAGAATACAAACCAATGATAGACATTTTTTACAAACATGGATTCGTTTCATTAGGAGTAGAAAAAAACTACGACTGGATGCACTTTGAAGTGAAAGAATAAAGCTAAAAAGGAAATATTCATTATACTAAGATTAAGTTAACAAATATCCTATAATCAGTAATAGCAACTCCTAATTAAAGAATTATATTTTAGGTAAGTTAAAAATGAATAATTTTTTATTTTGGTCAATATAATTAAATTGGCTATAATTTTATAAATCTAAAAATAAATATGAAATTAAAAATATTTCTATCAAGTAGAAACAACGATAATATTTTGATTAAAGGCATATCAGGAGACAATCTTACTGAAATTAGAAAGTTTATCAAAAAAGAACTTGAAGACACTAAGTTTTTCGGCAAAGATTTCTTTGAAATTAAAATCAATGAAGATTTTGGGGCAAGTACCTCAACAGATAGTTATAACAAATGCTTACAAGAAGTTGGTGATTCAGATTTTGTTATTGCTTTATACAGTGGCTCAGCAGGTTGGGCTCCATCAGGAATTGATTTAGGTATATGTCATGCAGAATTAGATTATGCAATGAATATTTCTACTCATAAAACGGCTATAATTGATATTTCAGAGTACTGTTTAATTAACACTATTGATAGAGACGAAGTAAAACGCAACAAATTATTCAGAGAATATCTCAAAGAACAAGATACATTTAATAATCCGCTCAAACTTTCTAAAGCAAATGAAAACAATAAAGGATTTAAAATAGAACTTCTGGCATCAATTCAAAATGTGATATACAAACATTTAAACGAACGAATTAAATTATCAAATATTTATTTCAATTTTAGAGGAAATACAAAAATATCTTTAGACTGGAAGAAATTAAAGTATAGCGATAGAGACAAAAACATTACAACTATTCTGAGAAACTTAATTTCATTAAGTCCAGATTTTAAAAAAGTTATATGCGAAGCTTTTTCTATTCCTGATAATATGTCCGTTGAGGACGCAAAATCATTTACCGGAAGACCATTTCTTAAAGACCAAGATATTATTCCAACACCAATTAAAACAAAATCAGCTAAGTTTGGACCTATTCATTTCATAGGAGTTTATGGTAATGCTACTGAAATTCAAGTTAAAAATTTGATTGGATTTCCTGATATCAGTGCAATACGTGACGATTTTGGTCTTTACGTTTGGGAACAAAACACACACGTCCAACTTGTTTTTCTAACAGAATGCAAAACACCTGATGCAGTCAAATCAAAATTTTTATTGTTCAATAAATGGTGCCGTTCAAACCATGAATATGAAAACATCATTAAAAGAGCTGAAGCAAGATTTCATATTCTGAAATCAATTAACGAAGCTAAAAAAATTGCAACAAAAAAATAATAAACCCGATAGCTCAGATATACAATCCATGCTTTTTTAAGCAAAATCAGTATTTACACTGATGGATTAATTTAGATTAATACTGTTTCTTTACAGAAATACTAATTTGTAAAATTTTAATATTCAAGATATAAACAAGTTGGGCGAAATATAAAAAATAGAAAATGGCAAAAATATATTTGTTAGGTGAGAAAATAGAAATTGATAAGAATGTAAGCTTATATTATGAACTAGTTTATAAATTGAAAGAACTTGGTCATGACATTTTTCAAGAGGAAAGTGATTATGGAAAAGAACAAGTTTATTCATTCAAGAAAGGAATTTCAGGTGCTGATATTATTATTCCTATCATAACTCAACATTCATTGACAAATAATGTTTTTTTTAATGAACTTGTACAATTAAGAAATTACACTATCCATAGAGCTGATAAACTTTTAATACCAATTGTTGCAGGGGAAGTTAACTTTGAAAATTTGCCAGAAAGTTTATTCAGTATAAATTTTATTTCACTTAAAAATAAATTCTCAAATAAAGAAATTGAAGTTGTTGTAAAAAAAATTAATGAATCTATAAATTCTTTCTTGGGAAAGAAAATCGCAAGTGATGAAAAGGCACAAGAGATAAAAGAAAAAATAGAAAAAACTGCACCAGCATATATTTCAGAAACTATAACTGATTTAAATAAACGTGAGAAATATCAAAGGTATACTGCTCTTTTTTGGTATATATTGGGTTTTTTAGCAATAATCATTGGAGTCGGAGTCGCATATTGGTTTTCTAACATCACATTGACTATTTTTAAAGATAAAGAAAATTGGAGCTTGACAACATTTTACGCTTTAAAAAGTATTTTTATGATAGTATTATTGATAGCAGCCTCAAAATATTCATTTACACTCGCAAAATCATACATGAGTGAATCTTTAAAAATTGCGGATAGAATACATGCAATTTCATTTGGAAAATTCTATTTACAGGTTTTTAATGATAGGATTAACCCAGAAGAAATTAAAGAAATTTTTAGAGATTGGAATATTAATAATCAAAATAATAATTTTTCCAATCAGTCTGTATCTGATTATGATCCAAAGATAATAGAAAAAACTATTGAAATAATAGACAAAATGAGAATGTCAAATAAAAAATAAAATACTTCGTCTTAATATAACTATTGCACCACCCAACCCTGTAATACTCAATTATATATTAAAAAGAAAACAAAGTATAAATCTAAAACCTTCATAACTCATAATTCCCAATTTGTAATTCAAAATTCTCTATTGCTAATTCATTCCTCTTGAACCCAAAATACAACATACTATTAAACAAACTCAACGAGCAACTCAACTTCATTGATTTAGAAATAGACGATCAAATCAAGAAGTGCGAGCAAGCCATTACTATAATTCTAAAGTCCATAAACGAACTCAAAAAAGTCACAACCAAATCCAACTTCAAAGCAGAAGCAGAGGAAATCCAATTCTTCAAAGAAATCAAGCCACAATTCACCTCCAAACTAATCTATTTTAATAGAGTCTATAAAATAGAAATGAAAAAGCCAAATGGAGGCAATCGGGTACTTAAAAAGTATTACAACAACGAACTTCTTAAACTAAAAGCTTTTTTCGATAACGAATTAGAATTCTACCAATACTTCCGTTCCGGTAGC
>CAILWV010000061.1 GCA_903838055.1 uncultured Bacteroidota bacterium
CTAAAACTTTTGAAGGATTTAAAACTAGAATTTTAGCCAAAATAACAGCATTAACTCTAGTTCAATATGTCAATAAATTTATCTTTGATAGACCAATAAACAACATCAAAAATCAATTAATTTAATTTCACCCAACGGGTTAAGTTAGTGGTTTTTTTTGGAATTTTAAAAAAAAAAAATGCCAAACTAAAACTAGTATGGCATCTATTATCTTTTCTCTGTTTTTACAAAACTTCGCTTTCTTTCAGTTTTTCCATGTTGTTTACTAACTGAAGCTCGTCTACAAACTTTTGGATTTTTCCGTTCATTACACCGTCCATATCAAAAACATCTAAACCAACTCTATGATCGGTAACACGTCCTTGCGAATAATTATAAGTTCTAATTTTTGCCGAACGGTCACCTGAACTCACTTGAGAAGTTCTTGTTATAGCATCTTCCGCTTGTTTTTTAGCTAATTCTTGTTCGTACAAACGGGATCTCAATACATCAAGAGCTTTATCTTTGTTTTTATGTTGCGATTTTTGATCCTGACATTGCGCTACTAAACCTGTAGGAATGTGAGTCAATCGAACTGCCGATTTAGTAGTATTTACGGATTGCCCACCAGGACCTGATGAACAGAAGAAATCCACACGAACATCGTTCATGTCAATTTGAACATCAAACTCTTCAGCTTCTGGCAAAACCATAACCGTTGCAGCCGATGTATGTACTCGACCTTGTGTTTCGGTTTGAGGAACACGTTGTACACGATGTACGCCAGCTTCAAATTTTAAAGTCCCGTAAACATCTTCACCGGTAACTTCAAAGATTACCTCTTTAAAACCACCTGATGTACCTTCATTCATATCCACAACAGACGTTCTCCATCCACGTGTTTCGCAGTATTTAGTGTACATTCTATACAAATCTCCAGCAAATATAGAAGCTTCGTCTCCACCTGTACCAGCACGAATTTCGACCATTACATTCTTAGCATCTTCTGGATCTTTTGGAATCAAAAGAAATTTTATCTCTTCTTCTAATTGTGGCAAGCGTTCTTTAGCTTCATCTAATTGCATTTTTGCCATTTCCACCATTTCGGCATCACTACCATCGGCAATAATCTCGTTGGCTTCATTAATATTTGCATCTAAAGTAACATATTCCTCCCGTTTCTCCATAAGGTTTTTCATTCCCTTATATTCTTGATTGAGTTGAACATAGCGTTTTTGATCAGAGATAACATCGGGTTGTATAATCAAATCCGAAATCTCATCAAAACGTTGTTTTACATATTGAAGTCTATCTAACATTTTGTATTCTTTATTTGGAGTGCAAAAATAGTAAATAGTGTTCAGTTGGCAGTGTTCGGTTGGTAGTTTTTTTATAATATTGTAGTATTAAAATAAAAATTATGAAAAAAATCTTGTTCTCATTAATGATTTTGGTGCTTTTGGCAAGTGTTTCCTGTAACAAATATGATGCTAAAGGAAATTTGATAAAAAAATATGACGAATTACAAAAAGCGACTTGGTTAGTTGGTGAATGGGAAAAAACAGACAGTTTAGGCACCTTAAAAGAAATATGGACTAGCAAGAATGACAGCACTTTTATAGGACAATCTTATTATTTTCAAAATGAAAAAGACACCTTGCACTTTGAAAGCATTGAATTAATGCAAGATCAGGAGCATTTAATTTATTCGGCTACTGTTAAAGGCGAAAACAATGATACTGCAATTCCGTTTCAAATGACAAAAGACGAGGATAGCTTATTGATTTTTGAAAATCCAAAACACGATTATCCGCAAAAAATTGAATATAGATTATTAAAAAACAAAGGTCTATCTATTCTAGTTTCAGGCAAAGAAAAAGGGAATACCAGGTCTCAAACTTATTTAATGACAAAGAAGAAATAATAAATTGTTATGTTTTTAATTACTTTTCTGCTTGTAAGAAAACTATTAATTATAATTCTATAAAAGTCACTAATAAAATTACTTGAAAAACACAAAATTTATGTTTAAAATAGGACAACGAATTTGCTTAATTGCAGACAGTAATATAAGAGGACGTGTAAACGACATTCCTTCAGATGGAATTTATGAAATTATTTGGGATAATGGAAATATTGAAACATTAAGACAAAAGATTATTCAAAACGAGTTAATAATTCAGACACCTTGGGAAAGACTTTCCAAAAATGAATTTGATGATTACAGGGATTTTAATATTTCAACTATAATAAACAAGGTAAGAAACACTAGTGCAAATACTATTTCTACACTGAAAGCTTCGAAAACCATTTTTAAACCATATCAATTTATTCCACTATTAAAACTTTTAAATTCTGAAAACAAGCGAATTATTATTGCAGATGAAGTTGGATTAGGTAAAACAATTTCGGCTGGACACATAGTAATAGAATTAGCTGCAAGAGGTGAATTAAATAGTTTGTTGGTAGTTTGCCTAAATTCAATTCAAGAAAAATGGATTGATGAATTACAAAATAAATTCAATGTTCGAATTAAAAGGTTTGAAAAAATTCAAGATTTTAAAAATGCATTAATTAATTCCAAAGAACATAATGAAAAAATTTTTGGTGTAATCAATTATGACAAATTTAGACAAAGAAAAAACGTTGAATATTTTGAAAATAACGCTATAAGTTTTGATTTGATGATTTTTGATGAAGTTCATACTTTGCGAAATGATACTAATGCTCGAAAATCATTAAAATCATTTACAGAAATTGCAAACTCAATAGTTATGTTAACTGCAACTCCAATTATGACAAGTTTGGAAAATCTTTATAGTTTGGTAAGACTTTTGGACGAAGATAAGTATTCAAATTATCAGATTTTTCAAAATGCAATAAATATCAACAAGCCATTTATACGAGCATACAATCAATTAAATACTGGAATTCCTACAAAAGAAATTGCAGCAGAATTAAAAATCGTTGAAGTTGCAAATGTTTTTAAATATGGAGAAGACGAATCTACCTCAAATGTTCCTTTGAGTGAAATTTTATCTGATGATGATTTATATCATAGCATTATTAATGAATTGGATAGTAATGAGCCATTAACGTTATACAAAAAAGTACATCTACAAGAAATGCTCATTAATCTAAACTCTCTTAACCATTTTTACACAAGAACAAGAAAAAGTGAAGTTTTAACAGATGGAAATATTGTTATAAGAGAAGCAAAAGTTGTTGAAATTGAGATGAATGAGAATGAGGAAGAAATTTACAATTCAATAATGAATGAGGTAAATGAAGATATTGGAGGAATACAAATTAAGAGAAAATACGCAAGTTCATTATTTGCCGACAACTACACTGAAGATGAATATTTTAAAGGAGTAAACGATATAAGTTTTGATGATAAGAAATATAAAGCGTTACTTGAAATAATTAGTCAGCAAGAAAATAACAAAATAATAGTTTTCGCATTTTTCAGAAAAACATTATTATATTTAAAAAACCGACTTGAAAATGATAGACTAAAAGTAGGTTTAATTTTTGGAGGTATTAATATGACCGAAAGAAATATGATTATAGAAAGATTCAAAAACAATGATTTTCAAATACTTTTATCATCAGAAGTAGGAAGTACTGGTTTGGATATGCAGTTCTGCGACAGAATAGTAAATTATGATTTACCATGGAATCCAATGGTTATAGAACAAAGAATTGGTCGTATTGATAGAATTGGACAACAATCGGAAATTATTAATATATTCAATTTCATATATAAAGACACCATTGAAGCACAGATTTACAATAGATTATTTAACAGAATAGGACTGTTTAAAGAAGCGCTTGGAAATTTAGATGAAATTTTGGGTGGAACAGAATTGTATATTGAAGGAGAAATCGAAAAGATATACAAGCAAAATTTATCAAAAGTAGAAATTGATGAACGATTAAACAGAATAGCTTCAGCTATAGAAAGAAATAAATTAGACTTGCATAGAATTGATGAAGGATTAAAAGATTCATTCTCAAATGATTTGTATTTTGAGAATGAGATTAAATCTATTGAAAAAAATAAGCAATACTTAACTGATACAGATTTAGCAGAATTCATTGAAAGAATAATTGCCAATAAACTAACTACTTTGACTTTAATTCAAAATAAAGAAAATAATTTAATTTTTGAAATTACTCAACCTAAAGAGGACACGATTTTTGATTTTATTGAAGATTTTTATGATAGAAACAATGCTGAATTATTCAATATTTTCAAATCATTCAAAACAAAAAACAGAGAAAAGTTAATTAAATTTACATTTAATCAAGATTTTGCGTTTAATCATAAAAACATCGAATACGTCTCTGCATATCACCCTTTAATTAATGCAATTTCAAATTACTTCTATGGAGAAAAATTATACCAAAATACAATATTCCGATATGCTTTAAACAGAAATCAAATTACTGAAACAGATTTCAAAAATAAGTATAAAAGTGGTTACTACTTTATGATTAAATATGATTTTGAAATAGAGAAAAACTTTAATGGGAGAGTGTCAACTTTTACACATCTAAAATCATTGACATTAGATTTAAACGGAAACGAATTTACTGCTCTTGAAAATGAAGAAAGTGATTATTTTAATTCTATTTGCCAGCAACACAAAACATATCTTCCTGAAGAAGGAATAATCTCATTTTCTGCTGATTTGATTAATGTAATTAAAACTATGTTTACAGACTTTGTGATGAATCAAAAAGATATTTTAGAACATAACGAAAAATTAAAATTTGATTCTGAATTAGCGCGTAAAACCAAACAAGAAATTTATGACATTGATAAAAAAATAATTAAGGAAACTGAACGACTTGATAAAGAAAAATTAAGAATATTTCAACTTACTGAAAATAAAAACAGAAACTTGGTTAGTGCAATAACATCAATTATTGAAGAACTAAGAAAAAGAAAAGAGAAATTAGAAAAGTTAAACCAAGAATCAAAAATCTCAGTAAAAAGTAAATTGATTTCTTTAAATTTCGTTTATATATATGGCTAATTATTTTATAGGGCTTGACTTTGGAACATCTCAAACAAAAGTATGTCTATTAAACCAGGATTCTAATGTTCGTGAATTTATAACTTTTAATAATGGAACTTATTTTCTGCCAAGTTTAATTGTAAAAAAGAATGACAATACTTTCTCATATGGAGATGAATCAGAAAATGGTATTAAATACAGATACTTTAAAATGGCAGTTGCCGAAGATGAAGACTTAATTAAAGTTACAAATGAAGATCTTAATGGTATATTGAATGGTAATATTGAAAATTTCAGAAAGTACTCTACTGATTTTGATATTAAACCGGATATTTTGGTTATACTTTATATATCATATATATATCTATATATTAAATCACAGAAAAACACTCAAAACAAATCAAATGTTGGAGGTCTTCTTGGTCGGTTAATTGGAAATAAAACTAATATTCAAAACACCTTTTCCATAAATTTAGGGATCCCAACTGAGTGGAATAATCCAAGTCATATAAATCGAAAAATCAAGTTTCAATGTTTATTGTTAGTTGCAATAAATTTAGCAAATCAATTTGATAATTTAAAAAATTATCTTCAAGTTAATGAAATTGATTTACAAAACAGAATTTCAAATATTAACGAAAATTATTTAACTGAATTAAAAGGCAAAACACAAAAAGAAAATTCGATGTTAGTAAATAATTGGTTGAATGAATTAAATTTATTTGTGTTTCCTGAATCCGCTGCGGGTGTAAATTACTTACTTAAAACAAAAAGATTAGAAAATGGATATTATTCAACGTTGGATATTGGAGCAGGAACATCAGATATAGCATTTTTTCAAGTAGTAAATAATAGAATAATTAATTTTCTATGTTCAGAATCTGTTGAAGTAGCATCAAACGATGTTTATCGAAATTTTTCAATAGAACATTTTAACGACAATACATTTAATGGTATAAAAAAAGCAGAAATATTTATTAGACAAAATCCAAATGATTCCAATTATCAAAAAATTGCTTACAAAGTGCGTTTTTTTAATTTAAAATTGAAAGGAAATGACCAAAGTATAGAATTTGCTGTAAGAAAAACACTTTTTTATAAATTTTGGAATCATCAAACAAAACATGAAAGAGAAGGTGCATTAAATATTTTTAATAAATTATCCGAAAGTAACATTATTGTATTTGGAGGAGGTTCTAACTTATATAGATTTAATACAGGTGGTTACAACATTCATCTAGATAAAGAACCAATGAAGGCTGTACCTATAACTAATTATGTCGGACATGTTAACATAATAAATTTTGAAAATATAAATAATATCAATCTCTTAGTTTTATCATTAGGATTAACCTATGATGGACAAAATGATGATTTGAAAAATTTCATATATCCCCAAAATAATGGACCTCTGCCAAATAACAAACCATTTCATTATAACTACTATGACACTTATGGCATTGAAGATTATTAGATAATTAGGCAACTATGGTACCTATTTATTTTTTATTTATAATTTCATATTAAAGAAAAATTAAATATCAAAAATTATTAGGCATTATAAATAATATAAAACCCATTTACGGACTTCTAACTCGTAACCTAACAGTAATCATATATAAACAAAAAGTCTAAACATGAATAAATTTATGATAAATATCCAATTAGAAGGATTGGATAACGATACAAGAATGCAATTACTACCAAAAGAACAGGCGGCTGTAAAAGAGTTGGAACAAAATGGAACTATCGTAGATAATTTTATCAAACTTGATATGTCTGGAATTTTTATTGTAATGATGGC
The DNA here is from genome assembly GCA_903838055.1 of uncultured Bacteroidota bacterium. Taxonomy (GTDB): domain Bacteria; phylum Bacteroidota; class Bacteroidia; order Flavobacteriales; family Flavobacteriaceae; genus Flavobacterium. The sequence goes on from CAILWV010000061.1 coordinate 6,811, forward strand.
TACTGATTCTGAAGATGTGCATTCAAAACTTTCAACTTTGCCCTATTATCCTTATATGAAAATTGAAATTATTCCTATTAGGGTGGTTAATAGCATTAATCAATAAAAAATAAACCGAAATTGTGGTTTATGATTATTTTTTGATGGTACGAGTTTGAAGCTCGCACTAGCAATGTTTGATAAATGATTAATAGATATACAAATTGTAAAATCGTTATATAAAAAAAATAAAATGCTGACTGCTATTAATCCAAAATTGCCAATGCGTGACAAAACAATTACTAAGAACTTTTATTTAACACAATTAAATTTTAAGTTACATGGAGAATATGACGACTACTTAATAGTTGGAAAGGATAGCGTAGAAATTCACTTTTTTGAATATAAAACACTAAAACCAAAAGAGAATTACGGTCAAGTTTATATTAGAACAGATGACATTGAAAACCTTTATCAGTCTTTACTTGATACTAATACAACTATTCATCCTAATGGAAAATTGCAACATAAACCTTGGGGACAAATAGAGTTTTCGCTTCTCGACCCAGACAATAACTTACTTACATTTGGACAAAAAAATTAATCTATGAATGATAATAAAACAGTTCCTTGTCTTTGGTTTCAAACCGAAGGAGGAAAAATATCAGAAGTTAATGAACTTTAAAAAACTTTTTCCCCTTTTCATATTACTATTACTTATAACAAATAGTTGTATGTATAGCGTTGATGATTTTACCAAAGAAGAATTGAAATGGACAAAACCCTTCAATAAAAATCAAACAATTATATTTACTTCTGAAAAAGGGGAAGTTGATACAATAATCTATAAGCAAGTTATTCTGAGTAATGAAACTGTAAATGATTTAGAAAGAGGTTTCTATAAATCTAATTACTTGAGCATACCATATGAGTTTACAAAAGGAAGTTATCACCAATTTGATTTTGATGGTACTAGTGCAACTGAGCAAGACTTTGTAAGTATTGAAAAGTCATCTGCGGGTTTTGGCAGTATGGAAATTTCGTTTATTGGTTTACTTTTTAATGAGGATGAAATAGAAAAAGCTAAAAAAATCAACATAAATACGTATCAATTTGATAGTTTGAATGCAACTGCAAAATGGGTAAACATAAAAAAAGGCATCAAAAGCTTTACTTTCAATACTGATATTGGAATTTTAAGTTATATAGATGAAAGAGATATAAAATGGATAAAAAAATAAAAATCTGCCCACAACAGCCGTTCCTATGTAAAGCACCATAAAGTTATTAACAACTTTGAGTAAGGGTTATATTTCGTTTTTTTTTCGAGTTAATAATTCGCAACACGGCTTGTTGGTAAAGTTGGCAACTAACTTTTGTCCGCCAAAGGCAAGGACATA
>CAILWV010000062.1 GCA_903838055.1 uncultured Bacteroidota bacterium
GGAATCAAGTCCTGTAAATGAACTTGATAGAGCATTTTTGGCATGAGTTCTTTTCTTCCTTGCATGGTTTAAAAATACATTTTTTTGTGCTTTTTTGCAAGTGTTTTTTGCTATATTTGTTGGAGTTGTGCAACAAGCACATCGGTTTGCTTCAATGGCAAAGGCTTGGATTTTTTCAGCAAGCGCTTGGTGAGAAAATTCATTCCTTCGGAATGACGTCAGGAGTTTCAAAAGTTTTCGGTATATTTGTTAGCTTCAGTGTCAAATCATTGCCACTGAAAGCAAGCCGCCGAACGTTGCACGATACCTTTGCCAAAATTACGCATAAAAAAAGAATGCACTAACCAGTTTAATTGTAGCAAGGGTATTAATAACGGGAGCTAACAAATCCTTTTCTTCCCAACAATTGTAAAATGAAAAGGTGCAAAATAAAAAAACAATGAAAAACAAGAAAACTATGTATTTTAAGGTACTCTTTTTATTTAGTATTTTATTTCTTTCAAGTTGTGAAAACCAAGAAATAAAAAATAATAAAAGTGATGTTTCAAAAGAAATGGCAATACAAATTGCTAAAGTGTATTTTAATAAAATTAAACTTTCAAATTCAAACATTTCTAAGATTACAGTTGACGTTCTTAAAACAATTAAAGATGTTTCTGTTTTAAAAACTGAAAATCAAGACAATGCTTTGTATGTAATTAACTATAATGAAGGGGGATTTATTCTAATATCTGCAGACAATAGAATAAGCCCTGTTTTAGCCTTTTCCGAAACTGATAATTTCAAGTCTGACTTAAACGAATTACCTCCTCCAGTTGCAGATTGGTTGCAGAATGAGATTGATTGGGTAAAATATGTAAAAGACCAAGAAAATTTAATACAATCAGAGCCTATTAAGGCGGATTGGGATTTTGCTAGTAATAAAGCAGTTCCCCCACCCCCAGATCCAGCACCGTGTGATGATATTGTAATCCAGAAAGGTCCATTACTAACAACTAATTGGGATCAAGGTTGTAGTTATAATAATTTACTTTCTGATTGTTCAAATGCCAACAGTTGTAATAAAGTATATACAGGATGTGTTGCAACGGCAATGGCTCAAGTTATGAAATATTGGCACAAACCCAATTCTTATAATTGAAATAATATGCCTAATTTATATGGTACAATTGATACACAACATTTAATGAAAGATGTTGGTGCTTCTGTAAATATGAGTTACGGATGTTCTTCTTCTGGAGCAACTAATCAAAGTATTGTACCTGCATTTATGTACCAATTAGGATATAATGCAACTCGAACACAAGATTTTCTATCAAATTATAACACAATTGTTCAAAATATTGATTGGAACAGACCTGTTATTCTTACAGGAGCTTCAAAAAGGAGTGGACTTACTTGGCCATGGAATTATGAATATAATGGTCATTGTTGGGTTTGTGATGGTTATATTTCTTATACAATTTTTGAAAGAGATGATATGAATAATTGCACAGGTGGAGGTTGGGGCTATCTTTTTTTTCATATGAATTGGGGATGGGGAGGTTACCTCAATAGTTGGTTTGCTTTTAATAATTTTAATCCTGGCACATCAACATTTAATTATAATAGAGAAATAATTTACAATATAACTCCTAAATAATCTAAGATTATGAAAAATTTATTTTTATTTGTTAGTTTAACACTAATATCTTGTAGTAAAGATTCACCAAATAATAAAGTCGCAGACAATTTTGATACAAAAATTGATATCTGTTTAGTTGATAATAGTGGGAACTATTTAATTAATAATTCCATATATCCATTTAATAGTGTTTCAGTAAAATATTTAGTAAATAATAGTATAATTAACCCTCCATATCAAGGTTCTCAACCAATTTTATCAGATGACAGTCTCCCAAAAAGGATTCGGTTTTTTTTAAACAATGATTCGTCGGAAGAATATCCAATAACATATGTTTATTGGAATACAGCTGATACTGACACTATTAAAGCTCACTTTAGCAGAGGAAATTCAAACGGACAAAATTATGTTGTTTTAGATAAAGTATGGTATAATAATAAATTAATTAACCCAACAGACTATGTTAATCCGGGTTATTATATCAAGATTATTAAATAATAGTTTTAATTTACATATAATGTAAAAATAAATAAAATCAGTTTTGAAAATTCAAAACTGATTTTATTTTTAACTTTGCAAAACATAAAATAAGGCATCGTGCAACAAGCGTTCCTATGTAAAGCACCATAAAGTTATTAACAACTTTGAGTAAGGGTTATATTTCGTTTTTTTTTCGAGTTAATAATTCGCAACACGGCTTGTTGGTAAAGTTGGCAACTAACTTTTGTCCGCCAAAGGCAAGGACATA
>CAILWV010000063.1 GCA_903838055.1 uncultured Bacteroidota bacterium
AAGCATCTATGTAAAAGCATAACTTTGAGTTTCCTAAAAACGAAGTTTATGCAATTACATGATGCCTTAACAATTCCAAAGATATTCATTGGATTAGACATTCACAAAAAAAGTTGGACCGTTTCTATTCAAACGGATTTATTTTTCCATAAAACGTATTCTCTACCCTCCGTTTCAGAGGATTTGTATCAATATGTTGAACGAACCTTTCCCAATCATGAAGTACATTTGGTTTATGAAGCTGGATGTTGTGGTTTTTCAGTTGCTCGTTATTTTTTAAATTTGGGTTGGCATGTTTTGGTTGTTAATCCAGCAGATGTGAAGACTGGCGATAAGGAACGTTATCAAAAAACGGATGCTTTAGATTCGAAAAACTTATCTAATCAATTAAAAGCTGGTGTCCTCAAAGGAATTTACATTCCCACAGAAGAACACGAACAGTTTACTACTTTGGCACGACATCGGACTCAAGTAACTAAGAAATTACGACAAACCAAATCACATATTAAAAGTATGTTGCTTTTTCATGGTATTAAAGTTCCAGAGCAGTTTGATAATTCGAATTGGAGCAAGGATTTTGTTTCTTGGTTAGAAGAATTAAAGTTTAGTACAAGTTGTGGCGATTTGGCTTTACAAGGTAAAATAAGACTCTATAAATTTATTAAATCCGAATATTTAGAAATTGCGAATCAAATGCGATTATATTGTAGAAAGAACAACAAAAAAGACTATTATCTTTTAAAATCCATACCAGGAATTGGCGGTTATTTAGCCAGTGTAATTATAGCCGAATGTGGTGATTTACGTCGATTTAATACCGAAGCACAATTTAGTTCATACATTGGATTAGTTCCTGGGATTTATAATAGTGGAGATAGTGAAAAATGTTTGGGAATTACACCACGAAGTCGCTCACAACTTAGGAGTTATTTGATAGAAGCGGCTTGGGTTGCCATTAGAAAAGATATCGAAATGCAACAATATTATCGCAAACATCAAGGAAAAAACGTGAAGAGTATTATTGTTAAAGTAGCCCACAAAATGGCACGAAGAATATTATCGGTCATCAAAACGGAAACACCTTATCAAATAAATCGTAATTTAGTTATAGAACAATAAAAAAGTAAAATTTTCTTAACAAGCTCAACCATACAAGAGAAATAGACTACAAAACAGCCGTGGTGGTTCCGATTGTCGGAAGCCACAGCGCGAAGCAGGTAGCTATTTTATTTATTCTTACAATCACACCGATGCTGGTGGCTACAAATAGACCACATATAGGAGCCTGAGCTTTAAGGATTTAAAAAGATGAAATATGAAGTAAAAGAGTAACATCTTTCGTGGCATCATTGATAAAGTTAGCCTAACTTTTTATGTCCTTGCCTTTGGCGGACAAAAGTTAGTTGCCAACTTTACCAACAAGCCGTGTTGCGAATTATTAACTCGAAAAAAAAACGAAATATAACCCTTACTCAAAGTTGTTAATAACTTTATGGTGCTTTACATAGGAACG
>CAILWV010000064.1 GCA_903838055.1 uncultured Bacteroidota bacterium
TTACTAAAATAGAAAAATTATTTATATAATCTAAAAATTTTATCAACTATAGTCTGCGCTAATTTTTCATGACTTTCAAAGGTCCATCCTGCAATATGGGGAGTAAGAATAACATTTTCTGAATCTAATAAGTATTGAAAGGCTTCCGGTTTTTCGGTATCAATAAATAGATTTTCAAAGGATAGTTTTTCATATTCTAAAACATCCAATCCCGCACCCAAAATTTTACCGGATTTTAATGCTTCTACTACATCGGCAGTTACCACATTATTTCCACGAGACGTATTAAGAAACCAAAAAGGTTTAGCAAAAGAATTAATAAAATTGGCGTTAACCATCTTATCTGTTTCTGGTGTCCAAGGAATGTGTAAACTTAATACATCTACTTTCTGTTGCAATTCTTTAAGGGAAACCTGAGTCGCATTAGCATCAGCTACATTTTCTTGAATATCGTAACATAAAACATCTACATCAAAACCTCTTAGTTTTTTTGCAAAGGATTTACCCATATTGCCATAACCAATAATTCCGATTGTTTTATTTTCTAACTCATAGCCGCGATTGCCTTCCCTAATCCATTTTCCTTCTCGAACCAATTTATCGGCACGATTTAGTTTGTTTATTAAAGAAAGTAACATGCCGAGAGTGTGTTCACCTACCGCATTTTTATTACCCTCAGGAGCTGCAATTAACTGGATTTCTTTATCAATTGCATAGTCACAATCGATGCTTTCTAAACCGGCACCTACTCTAGCAATGAATTGTAAATTAGTAGCTTTATCAATAAATGTTTTATCTATTTTAAACCGACTCCGAATGACAATTCCATGGTAGTTATGTAGTTTGGCTTCTACTTCTTCTTTGTTTGAAGTAAAATCTTCTTCGTTTTGAAATCCAGCTTCTTCTAGTTGTTTCCACAACAAGGGATGGTTGCTGTCTAGATGGAGAATTTTTATTGCTTGTACAGACATAATTAATTTAAAGCATAAAAATACTTAATTTTAGAATATTATTAGTTTTAATTCTGATAATACTATTTGATTTAAAACAAAAAAGTCCGCATGAAGCGAACTTTTAAGAATTTATACTAATTTATTTCTTTATAAACTTTAAGGTAGAAGTATCTCCTTTTTCATCAACAGCATTAATCAAATATAATCCAGAAGTTAAATTAGAAACATCTAAAGTTTGTGTTCCATAATCTAAATTATTTGCTAAAACAAGTCTTCCATTCAAATCATAAATTGAAATATTAGATTTTGAATTTACTTCTAAATCTAAATAATTATTTACTGTAGTAGATTTTAGAGTTACACTTTTTGTGTTTAACTGGCCTACAATATTGTTAGAAAGGGTAGCGTCATAACGATAAGTAAATATAAAAGGAGTACCAATTTGCGTTCCAAAAGTATTTACTTGGTATATTTTAAAAACATAATCTACTGGCACGCTAGTAGAAATTCCTAAATCATTATTAAAAAAATGAGAAGAAGCGTCTATGCCACCAACAGGAATATTCACCGGACTAACATTAATAGCAGGAAAAACTTGGTTTACTGAAGTCGTAGCATAGCAATCTGGGCCAAAACAAACTTCCATTAATTGCCCGTCAGTATTTGTCAGACTTTGGCACATCATTCTAACATTAATAGCACCTAATGAGGTATTATTAATTTTTAAAGCCAAAGAGGACTGTGCATATACTATAGAGTTAAAAGTAAGAGTTTCACCATTAGCAACCGGAGTGCCATCTGTTCTAGAAACTGTAAATTGTGCAATAGCACTAATAGAAAAGGACAAAACTACTATTGCAGAAAGTAGAATTTTTTTCATAATAATTACTTTATATAAAGGCATTTACCAATAAATTGGTAAATGCCTTATTAATTTATTTTACCAACAAATGCAAACTAGTAGAACTAGTTCCTGAAGCAATGTTTACAATATATTCTCCAGCAGAAATTCCTTTAACAGGAACAGTTACTGTTTCATTTTCAATAACATTTTTAGAATCAACAGTTTGTACTGCTTTTCCTAACATATCATAAATAGTAATTGTATAATCGCCACCTTTTAAATTATTTATATTGAAATAATCTTTTGCAGGGTTTGGATAGATTTGTACCGCATCATTTAAGAAATTATTACTATCAACAGCAAGTGTATTTAATACAACCGATTTAGCATTTACAACTTCACCAGTAGCTTGATCAATTAAAACTAAAACTGCATGCATATTAGCCGCAACACTAGTACTTGGAACTGTATAATTAAAAGTATAATTTGCAGTTTGACCATCTGTAATTGTTACAGGAACAGAACCTGTTTGTCCAGAATAACCTCCTAATAAAGCTCTACCAACGTGATTATAAGTCATTTGTGCAGCAGGTACCGGGTTTGGTAATGACTCAAAACCTCCCATTACTCCACTACCTCCACCAGCATAAGCATTAGCTTGTTTATATCCTGTAGCTGTTCCGTGAACACCATCTTCAGAGATAATAACTCCTAATCTTAAATTAGCTGCTGCAAATACAGTTCTAAAGGTAGCACTTACATTTATTGTTATCGCAGAACCTGCAACAGTTCCAGAAGCATTTAAAGTTACCGGCGTAGCAAGAACTTTTCTTTGATTAAAATAAGAAACCATTAAAGACTGAGAAACTCCAGAATTTTTCACCACTCTATCCACGTTCATACCAGGAAAACCTGTTATTCCTGCTGCTGTATCATAAGCAGTAAGACGCATTGGGTCACTAGAGCTGTTATGTACTGCAACTCCAATAAATTGATTAGGGTAAGTGGTATCCATATAATTCATTGCTACTGCTCCTCTTGGACACCATTGGCACCAAGTTCCTGTACCTTCTTCAAACAATACATTTTTAACAGAAGCTTGACTTATAGTGTTAAATTGATTAGAACTTGTATTATTACTAGGATCACTATCAACATTTCCATTAACTTGAGACGCATTAATTGCTAATGTTTTCTCAACAACTGATGCGTATTGAACTCCTGTTGGATGGTTAATTGTAACTGTTTCGCCAAGTCCAATTGTTGTAGGAATAGTTGCAATGTGGTCAGTTCCATCATTCCAATTCACAGTTACATTGTTAACTACGTTACTCCCTTTATTTTTAAAAGTTAAAGAAAGATTATTTGCAACACTAATTAGTCCGTATCTATTAATAGTTGATGATACTAATTGAACATCATTAAGTGGTAACGTTTTTACTTCTATATTATCTAATATCAAATAATATTTGTCTGTACAACTAAAATGTCTAAAACTGATGTAAACAGTTTGACCGATAAAACTTGAAATATCAAATACTTTATTAGTGTAAACCAATTCCGTAACATCTGTTTCGTAAATAGGTGCAGAAGCAGTAATTACAGCCGGATCATTAGATGTAGTAATATATATTGCATAATGCTCATCTGGCCAACTAGAATTAGTAAGTTGATCGTATAACAAGAATGCATTAGCTGCGGTAACTGTTGTTAAATTAATCGCTGGAGAAGTAACTAAGTTATCCGGCGTTAATGGAGCAGAAGTAGCATCATCATAAGAAAAGGATACTAAAGATCCCGTTCCTAAACTAGTACTAAATGAAGAAGCATTTAATACATCCCATAAATGGGTATCCGCATCTAAATCAGTTGAAATCCAGCCATTAAGACCTGATTCAAAGTTTTCAGAATAATAGGTTTGCGCCTGACTTTGTAATGCAAATAAAAATAAAAATAGTAAAGTAATTTTTTTCATAGAGTTAAGTAATTATTTGTAATTTATTGATTCATAATGCAATTATAGGAATTATTTTCTTCTTTTTATAAGAAATACAACAATATTTATAAAAAATATTCAAATAAATAATATTAAACTATTATTACATTTATATTTGCTAAGTATTGGGGGATTAGCTCATTTGGCTAGAGCGCTTGCCTGGCAGGCAAGAGGTGGTCGGTTCGAATCCGATATTCTCCACATTGATTATCAAAGCCTTACAGCGATGTAGGGCTTTTTTTATGGACGTTGGGTGGTGATGTAGGGTGTGCTGACTTTATTAGTGGGTATGATAATGTATTTTATTAGCAGCCAAAAGCAGGTTTTAATTATTACTTTTGGCTACCAATAAATTTTTTAAATCCTATAATTTTTCAAACAAACTATCCATTGTAACCTCATTATCCATAACCTCATTGCTATAGGCATTTTTTTTAACTCCATAAGTTGTGACAAATGTGACAAATAAATTATCTCTTGTTGATGTTTCTTTAATGAATTCACTTTTCTTATTTCGTATATTTTCAGCATAAGATTTGTCAATGACAAATTCATTAACAGAAAATTTCATTTCACAGATATTGATACTGCGGTCATTTCTTGCTATAAGTAAATCAATTTGAGCATTTTTATTTCTCCAGTTCCTACTTTTAGTATAGATACCAAGTAATCCTAGTTTTTTTAATATTTGGTCAACATGTTTAAGACACAGCGTTTCAAATGCAAAGCCACCCCATGAGATATAATTCCTGGATGCAAAAAGACTTGTCCAACTGGTGCTCAAATTATTTTTAATAAACTTCAAATAAAAAAGAGAGTATTCGTCTGAAAGTCTATAAAGGGTCTCTTTTGTTTTTTTATCATAGGGATGATATTCAGAAATAAACCCAGATTCGATTAGCTCTAGAATCGTATTTGATAGTGTTCCACCAGAAGGAACCTTTGATTTATCTATCAATTCTTGTCTTAACATTCCTTTTTGGCTTGAAGCTAAAGCTTCAACTATTTTCATGTGATTCTCGGAATTTTCAAATAAAGAAGCAAATATTTGATTAAATTCATTTACTAAAACTCCATTTTTTTGAAAGCAAAGCCTATCAATTGCTACTGGAACGCTGTCCCCTGGATTAATTTTTTCCAAGTAGTGAGGAATGCCTCCAATAGCCATATACAATTGGAGATAGGAATATCTATCTAAATTAACTTTTTTGGATTTTAGAAAAAGTTCAGTTTCATAAAGATTAAAAGGCAACAATCTTATAGGAATTGTTATCCTATTATGTAAGCCTTTTTTATCATTAATTACTTTATTAACCATAAACGAAGCCGAAGAACCACATATCACAACAATCAAATCATTTCGTTTTGTACAATAGCTATTCCAAAAGTGACTAAACATTTGTACAAATTTTGACTTGTGAGTGTAAATCCAAGGGAATTCATCTATAAAAATTACTTTTTTGCTTGATTTTTTTAAAGTGTCAATATAGTCCCCTAATAGTGCGAAAGCTTCCATCCAATTAATGGGCACAGTAGTATTTGTTGGATGCGAATATTTTTTAGAAAGTTCAATATGAAAGTTCATCAATTGTTCTTTGAAACTTCCATCAGGAATTCCTGAAACTTCAAAAATCATTTCTTTAGAAAAGGTCTCACGGATTAAAAAAGTTTTCCCAACACGTCTTCTTCCATATATAGCTATTAACTCCGACTTATCCGAATTTATAGCGTTATGTAATAGTTCTATTTCCTTTTCTCTTCCTATAACTTTTTTCATAAAAGTATTTTATTATCAGCCAAATGTATAAATTAATATTGACATTTGGCTAACAATAGATTTTAATTAGCAATAATTTTTTATAGTTATCTAAATTTACAACTCATTAATCTAAGTGTACTTTCTAAGTGGGAAAATGTTAGAAAATGAACGATTTTGCATTACTTAAAAAACGAAAACCTCAGTAAAATAGGGCTTTCTTGAGATATAGATTCTACTGGCAGGCAAGAGGTAACCGGTTCGACTCCGGTATTCTCCACCAGTAATACCAAGCCTTACAGCAATGTAAGGCTTTTTTTGTGGTTCCGAAAATGAGGTTATTACTTAACCCATGCTTAATTTATTACAAAAAGACTTAAATTTGATTTATGAACTACAGACAAATAAAACTAACCAACGGCAAAATTGTAACCTTGGAAGATTTCAGGATGCAATTTGTGTATGATGGCATACTTTTGGGCAAGCCAAGCAAAGAACTAAACGAAAAACTAATAGCAAATTTTGTCAAAACATTCAACTCTAATAAAGTTTTGGTTTTACTGGAAGATGCCTATGTTTCAGAAGAACTATTAAAACCCATTTTTTTTCAGCGCAATTAGTATCAGGCCCAGTTAATGATAAAGAAGGACTTTACGATGGCAGCTATTTGAATATTGTATGGTTTGGAGATGACTTTAAAAACACCACAATTGAAAAAATGATAATGGATCTAAAGAACTTTGATTACGAAAAAGAAGCTCAAAATTATGAATTCTAACTAACTCAAAAAATACTTTTATTGAGCAAACAGATTAACATTAGATTATTATTTTTTAAATCTGTTGTGCTGCTAGATTATTATTTTCTTTTAAAAAAGTATTGTACTCTTCTAGCAAGATTAAATATTTATTTTTCCAGTATTCAACAGAATTACTATTGTTTTCATTATCTAAAGAGGTTGCTATTGTTCCTTTTTGTAAAGAATATAAATCATCTATTTCGGTTGTAAAATTATGATGGATGATTTCGCCTACTTGCAAAATTACATCTAGAGAAACACTTTCATTTTCAAACATATCATACACCCATTTTCGGCTTTTACCAATGCTTTTAGATAAATGAGTAATTGACATTCCACTTTTATTTACAGCTTGCTTAATAATCTCTCCTCTATTTTGCATAATAAAATAATTTGCGCGTTTTTGGTTTGTATTTTTTTTAAAAAAACAAATTTGTGAATTTTTTTTTATTTATGCAAATATTAAGAATAAGATATACTAGATTTTTGTAGACAGGAAAGCTACTTTGCTAATTTTCAATGCAAACACGAAAGTTAACGGCAAATAATAAATAGTTTTAAAATAGATCGTATGTATAAATATAAAATATGTATACTACTTAAAGAATAAAATTTATGCGGTAAGGATAATAAAATATATAAAAGCTATAATAATAAGTTAATTGGTTCTTTTAACTTTCCAATATATTTTATAAAAAGCTATTACAATTGCGATTGTAACTAAAAGCAAAATACTCCCATTTATAGGCATAGGAGGAGGTGGTAGAGGTGATGCTGGCTGAGGGGGATTAGAACTTGCAATACTATCATTACAACCCAACAAAACAAAACAAAACAAAAATATTTTAGTCAAATCAATTTTCATAGATTGTAAAATTAATAAAAAAACTGCTGTATCAAAATTTTTAACCTTTTTTATTAAAAAAAATTAAATTTAAGCTTAATTATCTTGTGTATGGATAAGTAAGAATCAAAAAAAAACCGTCAGACTAAATAGCCTGACGGTTTAAAATTAAATTTTTAAAACTTAGTTTTTGATAACTTTTTTAACGATTACTTCTTCATTAGATGAATTAGTAAATCTTACAAAGTAAATACCTTTGTTTAAAGTTGAAACATTTTCGTTTAATGAATTTGTTCCTTCTTCAAGGTTGATTGTTTTAGTTTCAGAAACAATTGTACCATCATAAGAGTAGATAGTCATTTGTAAATCACCTTTAGTTTCAGTTGTTAAATCAATGTTTAATGTTTCAGCAACTGGATTTGGATAAATCTCAGTTCTTGTAACTACAACTTTAGCTGCAGTAGTAGATTTAATTGTGTAAGTTTTAGCAGCACTTGTTCCTACACCATTTTTAGCAACTACAGAAAGAGTTTTAGGAGCTAAAGTAGTTGAAACATATCCAGAAGGATAAACAACTGTAAAAGTTAAATCAGCAGTTTCTAAAGTGTTAGTAGCATTAGAAGAATTACTTGCTGAGGTTACAACACAGTTTTCTGGTGCTGTAATAACATAAGAATTAGCTAATACAGAAGCAGTAATTGTATAATTTTGAGTTGAACCAGAAGTAGGAATCAAAGTAGCTGTATTACTTACTGCTGTTACTGCAGCAGGAGCTGTAGCAGTAGCAGTTAAAGTTTTAACAACTGAAGTTCCATAAACGTTTACTGCTTGAGCAGAGAATGGTAATGAAGTAACACCAGTAGCAACACCAGCTAAATTAACAGTAATTACATTAGATGTACCACCAGACAATTGGTTAACACCTGCAGGTAAAGTCCATAAATAAGATACAGCTAATGGAGAAGCAGTAGCAGTTAAAGTTAAAACTGTAGAAGTTCCAACATATTTACTTAATACAGTTACAGCAGTAGCTGTACTGATTGCATTATTAGTCATTTTAACAGCAGCAGGTGCAGCAGGTGCAGTAGCAGTTAATTTTAATAACATAGCCGTTGTAGCAGCATAACCTGTAGCAGCCCATGAAGATGAACCACAGTTAGGAGAAGTACATCCATTAACTGGAGCAACATAAGTTTCTGTGTATGTTCTATTGAATAAACCTGGTATAGAAGTATGGTTAGCAACAACATCAGCATTAGTAGCATTATTTGTTGAAGAATCTCCAGCTCCATTATGAGCTTTAGCACCAATGTATAATGTAGTAGTTGCAGAACTAGTTACACCAGCAAAGTTAACTAAAATTGCGTTTTTATCAGAAGAAATTACAGTTCCATAAGGCAAGAACGAATCAATTGTATTACCATTAATAATTTGTTGTTTAGCAGTAGATACTGTAATAACAGTAGAAACACCATTAACTACTACAGTATATGTTTTATTAGTTACTGTCCATTTGTGAGCACCAGAAGAAGTATTACCTACACCACCAGCTCCTGAGAAAGGAAATGCATAGTACACTTTATCAACTGAAGAAGTTGGAGTTCCTGAGATACCTACAACATTAACTCCAGCAGGAATATTCCATACATAAGAAGATGCTGAAGCAGAAGCAGTAGCAGTTACTGTTAAATTAGTTGTAGTACCAGCATAAGCACCAATATTAGTTATAGCTGTAGTAGCAGCAGTACCAGTAAGTGCAGCGTTTGTAACTTTAATTGCAGCAGGAGCAACAGGCAAAGCAGTAGCAATAGTAATTACTTTAGCAGTTCCAGCACATCCACCAGCATTTTTAGCTTGAACAGAAATTGTTCCAAATGTTCCAACAAAATCAGGAGTTACACCAGCAAAGTTTACAGTAATTGTGTTACTTGTAGAAGTACCACCAGAAATGATGTTAACACCATTTGGTACAGTCCATAAGTAAGATAAAGTGTTATCCGTTAAAGCAGGAACTTTAAATGTAAATGCAGTAGTTGTTCCAACATAAGGAGCAGCAGCAAATGTAGTTACATTAGTAGTATTGTCAACAGTAGTTACATTATAAATACCAGCAAAAGTAGCAGTTGGTTTAGCATTAACAGTAACAACCAATGCAGATTTAGTACTTTCGAATCCATTAGCATCTAATTGAGACACATAAAAAATTTGTGTTCCAGCAGTTGTAGTAGTAGGCACAGCATTACCAACAATAGCAGTTAATGCACCTGTTGTAGACGCTTTGTACCATTTTAAAGATACACCTGTAGCTGTTAATGTAGCAGTTAATGGTGTAGCGATATCACCAACGCATATATTTTTATCAACAGCTAATGGTTGAGTACCTGCAAGAGGGTTAGTTACAAAAGGAAGAATTTTAGAATCTGTAAAATCAGCTCCTGTTGCAGCTAAAGTACCTGGTCTGTAGTCTAAACCTGAATAATCAGATAAATCTGTATTGTAGGCTTTAGTTACGATATTATCACTTGAAGCAACAACAGAATTATTATGATCAGTCATCCAAGTACCTAAGTTAAATGTTGAACCTAAAGTTGCATTAGGAGCAATAACTACCATAGCAGCACTAACCACTTTAGTTCTTGGGTTGATTCCTTCTGGGTAAGCAGCTAAATCAGAAGCTGTTAAACCCGCAAAAATATTGTTGTTTAATTTTAATTCTCCTTTGATCGCTTTAGCAATTGTAGAATCATCTGTTAAACCAGCATAGTTATGAGTCCAATCTAAAAAGATAGTATTGATTACTTTTAATTCTGTACGTCTTCTTAAACGTAAAGATCTTTGGTATCCAGAAGCTAAAACACCAGTGTTTCTTCTGTTTGGTCCAACCATTGTACAGTTAGAGAAGATAGCAGAAGTATTAGTTGTTCCAGCAATTGGCTCAACATCACCAGGGTTATTATCCGATTCAAAACCTTCAGAAGTAGAAATGGCAGGGTTATCAGAAATTTGTGGATCTCTAATACATAAAGCAAACTGAACAGTTCCAGCATATCCATTATCTGTATCTAAATCATCATCTAAACCTCTGTAAGCTACTAAGTGTTTACAGTTAACTGATCCACCAAACCACTCGAAAGAGTCATCTCCAGAGTAAGAAACTTGAACATAATCAATAGTAGTTCCAGCACCAACAGCACCCATTGTTAGACCATTGATTTCGTTGTTTGGAGAGAATACAAATCCACCAAATTCAATACGAACGTATTTTAAAATACCTGAATTATCATTTACATCAGGAGTAGAACCACCACCATACTCAGTTAAAGCATTAGCAGCTAAACCTTCAATATTGTTTAAACTTCCAGTTTGGTTGAATTTATCTTTACCTAAAAGAATGATTCCACCCCAATCTCCAGCAGCTCTAGATCCAGCAGCTTTGTCAGATGTAAATACAATTGGAGAACTTGGTGTTCCAACAGCATTAATTTTAGCACCTTTAGTAATTACTAAAGCAGTACCGGTGTTAGAATAAATACCTTTAACAACAACCCCTGGTTCAATTGTTAAAGTAGCATTGTTAGTAACATAAATTGTGCCAGATAACTTGTAAGTTTTACCAGCAGTCCAAGTTGTGTTAGCAGTAATGTTAGCAGATACAGTAACTACAGTAGCAGCATCTGTATACGCTTCAGCATTTGGACTCCAATTTGTCCAAGAATTAGTCCACATAGCAACACCCGGAGCAAAAGCACCACGGTAAGCTACTGGTTGAAGTTGTGCATTTGCGAATTGAAAACCAAACGCTAGTAATGCAATTAAATAAATTTTTTTCATTTTGAAAAATGTTTTAGGTTATACTTCCGCAAATTTATACTTGAGTCCTTTTATAGAGGTAAAAGATAAATTATCAAATTATTAATTTTACAACACAAAATCCATCAAAATTTCATCTAATATTAACATAATGTTAATTCAAGGTTTGAAAAAGGTTAATGATTGAAATTCTTGCTATAATTTGTAAGAAAAATCTATATTTTTTCTTCTTAAAAAGTCAAAAAAGGTTAGAAATAAAGAAGTGCTATTTCTTTTAAAATTTAAAGTAGAAAATTTGTAAAATAATACTAACAAATTTAGTAGAATTGTAAAATAGGATACTATTTTTTTACAATTATTTTTTTCATGGATTCAAAAGAATCTATCTTTGATTTTACAAAATAAATACCATCGGTTAAATTTTCACATGGAATATTTATTTCACTTGAAGTAGAGGAATATTTTTTGGAAAAAACTAATTGAAAAATTGAATTATATATTTTAATTTCAATTTCTGAAGCTGAAATATTTTTAGGATTTATTATTAAATCATGCTTTACTGGATTGGGATACATTGCTAATTCGTAGGATGTAATATTGTTTTGAGCGGTGTTTAAAGCGGAAAAATCAAGAGTTAAATGACCATAATTATCTCCGCCATGTCCAGAATTTACTGGATCATATAAATCATAAATTGGATTATAAGAATAAGCCCAAATCACATCAAGCGAATTTAAAGAACTTGTAAAAGTATAATCAGAAATATCTGACGAAACAAAATTTCTATAAGCTTTAATGGTTCTAATAGAATTAGAAACGGTATTATCCGTTAAATTCCAATTATTTTGAGTATCTGCAATTGGCGCAAAATAACCTCCAGGAAAATAAGAATCTGTAAGATTTGCATCGGAAGTCATAACTACACAGTCCACATTTGCTGACATTGTGGTTGAATTAAAACCTAAAGCGAACCATCTGTCTGATGGTCCACTTAAAGTTAAATATATTTTTGAATTTACTGTATCTAAATCCAATTGAAGACTCATTGAATTGTCTAATAAAACTAAACCCGTGCTTTTAATCTGTGCTTGAAAAGAAGTAATAAAAATTAGAAACCCAAAAATTAATATTCTTTTCATTTTAATTTATTTAGAAATTATAGGTAGCAGATAAGGAGAATGTTCTTCCAAATTTTGTAATCCAAATTGCATCATCAATTCCTGCTTTATAACCATTATCATTATGACCGTCACCAGTAAAAATAATATTAGACAAAGTAACAATAGCAGGATCACTATTAACAGTCTTTGGCGGAGTATTGTTTTGGTAGAAAATCAAATCTTGAGCTAAGATATTTTGAACGTTAAGCTTAATTTCAAATTTATTATCCTTGAATGATTTAGAAAATTGCATATCAACAAAAGTTCTTGCTTTTTCCCAAATAGATGGATTATTGTCATTACCACTAATAGCAATTCTATTTCCAACTCGGTTTGCATTTGCAGAAATTGCCCAACCATTATCTTTATTTAAATATTGAAGACCTGCATTAAATACATAAGGCGATTGACCTTGCATAGGTCTAAATTTTTCAATTTCATTAAAGCTAGAAATATCTACTTTAGATTTAATAATAGCGATGTTAGAAAATAAAGTAATATCGTCTAATATTGAAGTCCCTTCTACCTTAATAACAGAACTTAATAGCGTTCTAAATTCAAACTCAACACCGCTATTTTCAGAAGTATCTGCGTTTACGTATTTGATGTTTTTGTTATTGGTTTGCTTTAACTCGATAGGATTCGTGAATTTTTTTCTGAAATAAGAAACGGAGAACAATTGCCCTTTACCCGGGTATATCTCATATCTTAAATCTACATTTTGAATTTTTGCGATTTTTAAATCCGGATTTCCTTCTGTTAAAAATTGTGTTGTAAAATCATAAAATGCAAACGGAGCCAACTCTCTAAACTCAGGTCTGTTTAAAGTTTTTGAATAACTTAAACGTAAATTTTGTTCTTTATTAATTGAAAAAATTAAATTGGCAGAAGGCAAGATATCTTGTTGCTTATTGTTTAACTCAATGTTTTGGTATTTTGTAGATAATGTTTGAGAATAATCCTCTAAACGAACTCCCCATACCAATCTAAATTTGTTGTATCTGTTATCCATCATAGCATAAGCAGCATTTAATTTAGAATTTGCATTATAAGAATCCTTGTCTTGTGTTTGTTCAAAAATACTGAATCCAGTTGAATTCATATTAGAAGTTGAAAATACAGAAGATTCTGGTTGGAAAAGCAAGTTTGGTTGGGTATTTAAAGGATCCGGAAGCCTATAGTAGTATAAACTTCTTGAATAAAATACTCTATTTCTATTTTGAATAAATGCCCCAAATTTAAGTTCATTTGAGTTTTCTCCAATAGTAAACTTTTTAGAAAGATCTATTCTACCACCTTTAACAGTTTCTTTATTTTCAGAAAAAAACATTGCCCCTGCATAACTATTACTACCTGCCTCATTAGTAGCGATATTTAATATAGGTGTATTAGGAAATTGGCTACCTGGATCGGTATCTAAAGTGTATGAATTTCTTCTTAAATTTGGAATGGCTCTTTGAATATCGCTATAATTAAGATTCCAGTTGATTTTAATTTTAGATTTTGTAAAATAATGCTCTCCGTTAAGTTGACCTGAATAAATTTTATTACTAGTAAACCATCTTACGTTTGAATTCGTTATATAAGTCCCCGTAACATCTGCTTGCCCTGATCTTTCAACAACTAAATCAGTAGAATTTAAACTTAGTATGTTTTTAAATGTAATAGAATTATTCTCATTAAATTTTAGTGAAAAATTTCCTAAAGCTCCTGTTAAAACTTGTTGGCTGTAATTATTATCATTGTATTTTGAATGTAAATCACCAGGACTAGTAAAATCATTTCTTGAAACATTGGTATAATTATTAGTTATGTTGTGAGACAATGAAAACAACATTCCAAACTTTTTATTTCCAAATTCATAATGTTTTCCAATAGAATATTGAAATGAAGTATTAGGTTTAAACTTACCATCATTTATTGACCAATCACTTTGAAAACTTTTTGCAACTTGAAGATTTGTCAATTCGTGGTTATTTCCCTGCATTACTTCAGTGCTTGGAATTGAGCTAGGTAAATCTCTTGTACCATTATCAAACCCTAACAAATCAGTACTACTACCTTTATAGGTTCTAGAGTTTTTAAAAGTAGTAACGGTATTATAACCTGAACCAACTGTTAACGATTGAAAATCTTTATCCGGAACTGATTTAGTATTTATTTGTACTACTCCTCCAGCAAATTCTCCAGGAAGATCAGGAGAAGCTGTTTTAGTAATCATAATATTATCTAACATATTAGAAGGAAATATATCAAATGAAAATGCTTTTCTATCCGGTTCTGAACTCGGTAGTGGCGCTCCATTTATTAAAGCAAAATTATAACGATCATTTAAACCTCTAATAATAACAAAGCGGTTATCTTGAATACTAGCACCACTTATTCTTTTTAATACATCCGAAGTATTTTTATCTGGAGTTCTTTTTATGGTTTCTGATGAAATACCATCAGATACATTGGCGCTATTTTTTTGCATTGTAAGTAATCCTTTTACAGACTCTTGTTTTGCTTTAGTTGTTTTAAATACAACATCATCCAGTTGATTAGCCTTACTAGCTAAAGATATACTAATAAAATTAACATCGTCTTTTACAACCGCAATATCTGTTACCTCTTTAGGTGAAAAAGAAAAACAAGTTACTTTAACCGAATAATTTCCAGCATTAACTCTTATTAGAAAATTTCCTTCCGAATCGGATACATCTGATTTATTAGTTCCTTTTACAGTTACAGTTGCCCCTGGAACAGCTTGTCCTGTTTTTTCATCAATAATAGTTCCTTTTATTCCAGAATTCTGGGCATTTGAAAAAGAAATTACAAATAATAACAATAAAGTTAAATAAACATTTTGTCTCATAATTATAGTAGGTTTAAAGCGCAAAAATACCTTTAAAAATACTAGAGCATATTATTAAAATGTTAAATAAAAGAGGGGATTTTTAGTTGTAAAATTCTTTAATATTAACTTAATGTTAAGAAAATGTAAACTCTGCTTTAAGCGATGAATTTCTCTTTAAAACTAGATGATGTTTTTTATAATAAAAAAGCTTTTTTAAATGAAATATTGAATAATTAACCAAAATTAAGATTAAATGCTTTTAAAAAATTCAAGTAATTCTTTCAATAATTTATTCTTATTTTCAATAGTACTCATATGTCCGTTTGTCAAAGAAATTAGTTTTACAGCTGTCCCTTCAATTTGTTGGATGTTGTCTTCATAAATTAATACCTCATCCTTTTTCCCTAAAAGTAATAATATTGGATAGGTAGCAAAGTGCAAAATAAATTGACGGTCTTTCCGGATTTTCATTCCTTCAAGAGAGGCAACAACTCCTTGTATCGGAGTTTTTAGGGCTTCCATTTTTACTTTTTCAATTTCTTGTGTTAATCGTTCGCGGTTATCTTCACTAAACAAGTTTCCAATACTCATTCTGATAAAAGTGGAATAATTTTGTTTTACAGCAATAATAGCGCGATCTCTGTTTTTTTTGCGTTCAAGACTATCCTCTCGGGATGTAGAATTTAAGAGAACCAATCCTTTTATAGAATCTGGATACAATTCAGCAAAAGCTAAAGCAACATAACCACCCATAGAATGTCCTACTAAAATTGCTTTTCGAATTTTTAATTCCTGCAACACTTCATGAACCATATCCGCTTGGTCTTCCATTGAATGAATGTATCCCAAACAATCGGAACCACCATGGCCTAACAAGTCAATTGTTACTACTCTGTTTTTTTTAGAAAACTCAGGGGCAAAATCTTCCCACATTTTTTTGTTTTCTAAAAAGCCATGCAAAAGAACAACAACCGTACCTTTTCCTTGGTCAGTATAGGAGATTTTAGTGCTTTTGTAATGGAAAATTTTCATGGTTGCAAAACTATAACTTTAATTTACTAATTGGAAGAAACTTTCGATTTTGATAATGAATAGGAAAGAGAAGTTTATATTGAAGTCGCAAGAATTAAATCAAAAAAAATTATGAAGTCGCTAATTGATTACCTAAATAACAATCACTTAAATAAAATAAACAATTTATAAAAAAAACGGCTTACTTCTGTAAGCCGTCTATTTTCATTTGTCTTTATTCTTATCTAAATTTAAGAATTCATCAAACTCTCAATTTCTTCCACCTCAATCGGAATGTTTCGCATCAAGTTAAAAGCTTCCCCTTTTTCTTGAATTACCATATCGTCTTCAATACGGATACCGAAACCTTCAGCCGGAATATAAATTCCAGGTTCTACCGTGAATACCATATTTGCTTGCATAGGCTCATGCAACAATCCATAATCGTGGGTGTCTAATCCCATATGATGTGACGTTCCATGCATGAAGTATTTTTTATAGGCTGGCCAATCTGGATTTTCATTTTGCACATCGGCTTTATCAATTAACCCCAAACCTAAAAGTTCAGAAGTCATTATTTTTCCTACTTCAACATGGTATTGTTTCCATAGTGTTCCTGGAACCAACATTTTAGTTGCTTCGTTTTTCACTCTTAAAACAGCATTATAAACCTCTTTTTGCCTATCACTAAAACGTCCCGAAACGGGAACCATTCTAGTCATATCACTAGAATAATTAGCATATTCAGCTCCAACATCTAGCAATAATAAATCACCCGCATGACATTGTTGGTTGTTTTCAATGTAATGCAACACATTAGCATTGTTTCCCGATGCAATTATTGGTGTGTAAGCAAAACCTTTAGATCTATTTCTAAGAAATTCATGCGCAAATTCTGCTTCAATTTCATATTCCATTACGTTTGGTTTCACAAAATTTAGAATTCTGCGGTATCCTTTTTCAGTAATATCACACGCTTTTTGAATCAAATCTATCTCTTCACTTTCTTTTATAGATCGAATGCGTTGCAAAATTGGATTTGATTTTTCCACTTTGTGCGCTGGGTAATTTTCTTTCCACCATTTAATAAATCGAGCTTCGCGTGTTTCTGTTTCAATTGTGGCACGGTAATGCTCATTAGTATTTATATAAATTGTGTCAGCATAGGTCATAATTTCCTTTAAGGTTTTATGAAAATCTTGTAACCATATTACTGTTTTTACTCCCGAAACTTCGAATGCACGTTCTTTAGTTAGTTTTTCTCCTTCCCAAACTGCAATATGTTCGTTGGTTTCTTTTAAGAAAAGAATTTCCTTCAAAGTATCATATGGTGCATCTGGAAAAAGCAACAAAATACTTTCTTCTTGATCTACTCCCGATAAATAAAAGATATCGCGGTGTTGTGCAAATGGCAAAGTACTGTCGGCTGAAACCGGATAAATATCATTTGAATTAAAAACAGCTACACTATTAGGTTTCATTTTTGCCGTAAATTTTGCTCTATTTTTAATAAACAAATCGCGGTCTATTTGATGGTATTTCATTTTTATTAATTTATAAGTTCAAATTTAGAAAGATAAATGTTAATAGTTGTTAAATGCGCAATAAAAAAGTACAATGTTTTAGTGTTTTTTTATCTTTATCAAATAAAATTATAAAAATGAGAAGATTATCCTTGTTTTTTTTCAGTCTGTTTTCGATTATTTCTTTATCGCAAACCAAATTAATATCCCATAAAAGCCATAGCGGGACTACTGCAAATTTCAGAATTGCATTAGATGAAAATTTATTTGATATTGGAGATTCCAATCTTGGGGATGTGCCTTATAGAGAAGTTAAAAATGCAAAACTAGATACTGTAATTTATATTTCTAAAGGAAAATCGGTAATGATAACTAGCGAATATTGTAAAATTGAAAATAGATATGACAGAATAAATGAGGACAAATCATTAGGCGACTTCTGGAAAAAAGGGACCGATACCGTTTTTAATCATCCATTATTTTCTAAAAAACATTCGCTTGACAGTATTAAAGATGTCTTAAAAAAGCAATTCCATTTTAAAAACGATATTGATAATGTTATATTTATAGGGTTTGACAATAAATCAGAGAAACATAGAAAGAAAAAATCAGAAACAATTTTGAACACAGATTCCAATACAGATTTTCCAACGAAACCTTTTTTAATTTTATGCCTTATACTACTTTCAACTATTGTAGTATATTTCACTTGGAAAACGGCAACTTATAAAACTTTAATTTCCAATTAATGAAAAGTTTTTTTGAAAAAAGTTGTGCCTTGTTTTTTGTTTTTGGATTTCTATTTATTCCGATAACATTAAACGGAAAAGATTGGCAATTTCAACTTACAAAATTTATTTTTTCTAGACCAATTGCAATTATTGAAAGACTTTTTTTCCCAGAAGCATTGCATAAAATTGATTTCTCTTCGGACACAATTGCATTAAATTTACTATTGTTATTATTGTTTTTACTTGCAATGATAGCCCTACTCCTATTGAATTTTTTAAAAATAAAAACCGACAATATCATTACTTTTTCTAGAGTTATTTCTTGTTATTATATTGGTCTTATTCTTTTAAGCTATGGTTTTGATAAGGTTTTTAAAGCACAATTTTATTTGCCAGAACCTAACATATTATATACTCCCTTTGGCAATTTATCTAAAGATATTTTATATTGGAGTACTATTGGAACCTCCCGTAATTACTCCGTTTCCCTCGGAATTATTGAGGTTATTACTGCAATATTAATTCTCATTAATAGCGCGCGGATTTTAGGGTTGTTAGTTTCGATAGGAGTTCTTATCAATATTATTTTAATCAATTTTGGATTTGATATTTCAGTAAAAACATTTTCTGTTTTCCTTCTTTTGGCTACTTTATTTTCGGTTTATCCAAATTTAAAAAAGCTAATTAGTTTTTTTGTTTTCCAAAAAAATGAAAAATTAATACCAACCAAACAATCTATAATAATCAATCCTTTTTTAAAAATTTGGATGAAAACAATTATAGTTGGTTTATTATTTCTTCAGGTATTGTTTCCTTATTTTGAATCTCAAAACTTTAATGATGATCTGCAATCACGACCTTTTTTGCATGGTGCTTATCAAGTAAATCAATTCATAGTTAATATGGATACTTTAAAAACTTCTGATTTTCCGATACAGAAAATATTTATTCATAGGAATAATTATATAATTTTTCAGGACAAAAACAATGAAATGACAGATTATCATTTTGAAATTGATACCCTAAAAAAGCAATTGCTACTTCAAGATTATAAAAAAAATATTAATTGCGTTAATTATGATTTTGTGAAAAAAGACAGTACTTTTAAACTCAAATTCAAAAACTATTATCTTGTTTCAAGAGCAATAAATTGGAGAAAATTGCCAGCACTACAAAATCAAACCCATTACACAATAGATCAAATACAATGAAAAAAAGCCTAATTCTTTTACTTTTCTTTACGATAGTTTCCTTAGCCCAAGACAAAAAAGCATACCAACTTTTTGATAAAAACGGAAAAAAAGTTTCCTATAAAAAGTTATTAAAAGAAACCGGAGCAGCTCAAGTTGTTTTATTTGGAGAATTTCACAACAATGCTATTTCCCATTGGTTGGAATTAGAATTAACTAAAGATATTGCTAAAAATAAAGAAGTGGTTCTTGGTGCCGAAATGCTGGAAGCCGACAATCAAAAGCAAGTAAACCAATACCTGAATGGCGATATCAATCAGAAAAAATTAGATTCAACAGCACGACTTTGGCCTAACTACAAAACGGATTATAAGCCCTTAGTAGATTTTGCTAAGGAAAATAAATTGCAATTTATAGCAACCAATATTCCTAGGAGATTTGCTTCTTTGGTTTCTAAAAATGGCTTTGAAGCGCTAGATAAATTAACCGATGAAGAAAAAAATTGGGTTGCACCTTTACCTATTCCTTATGATGCCTCTTTGCCAGGTTATGTAGAAATGTTAAAGATGATGGGAGAACACACTAGTCCTAACATGCCAAAGGCCCAAGCTATCAAAGACGCTACGATGGCTTACTTTATTAATAAAAATTTAAAAGACGGAACGACCTTTATTCATTATAACGGAAGTTACCATTCGGATAATTTTGAAGCCATTAGTTGGTACTTGAAAACCTACCATCCAAACATCAAAATAGTAACAATATCATCGGTAGAACAAAAAGAAGTAACTAAATTAGAAACTGAAAACCACAATAAAGCTAACTTTATTATCGTTATAGATGAAGATGTAACAAAAACCTATTAAATTCGTCAAATAATTTTTTAGAATTTGTTTTTAAAATGATATCTATAAATATTGTAATCCTGTCTTTATGAAAAAATTACTTTTATTTGCTATTGTATTAGGAGTCAGTTTCTCTATTTTTTCATGTGAAGATATAGATGACAAGCCTATAGAACCAATGTTGATCGTGAAATTTAAATTTGATCCAACGCAAGAACGATTAAATAATTTTGGATTGCCGACTACAGTTCCTACCGGTCATGGAGCCCAATCTCCAATTTTCAATACGATTTCTTCTCATTATGTAGAATTGGCGCCCGATGCAAACACACAATTAGGAGCAGGAACCATTTTATATCATGCTCCCGAAACTACCCTTGGTGGTGCAAATGCAATTGATTTTAGCCAATCTAAAATTGTTGCTGAAGGGGAAACCTTTATAGAAATTCCATTAAAAAAAATAGTTTCTGGCAATTATCAATGGTTAAGAGTTTCGTTATCTTATCAAAATTATCAAATAAGTGTTAGACATTCCGGACAAGATTACCAAGGAACTTTGGCTAGTTTTGTAGGGTTCAATACCTATATAAGTTCTCATTCTATTGGCAATGCATTTTTTCAAGTAGATGGAAACAGAGCGCAAGGATACTGGGCATTTGCCTTAAACGATTTGCCTTATTCTACCTCAGGGCAAGCACCCGCAAATGCTACCACAGTTCCTAACCCAATTGCGGCAACGTCTCCAATTCCAGCCGGATCTTGTGTAGTAACTGGAAAATTTGCAACGCCATTGGCAATTACAGGCTATGAAAAAAAGAATATTGTGGTAACAGTTTCACTTTCTACCAATAATAGTTTTGAATGGATTGACCTAAACAATGACGGAAAATACGAACCATCAGCTGGAGAAACTGTCGTAGACATGGGATTGCGTGGATTAGTTCCTTCGTATGAAAATTAGTTTTGTTTAACCAATCCACTCTAAAATTGTCCTTTTCACTACTTTGTCAATCAACAACTGTTAAACGCACTTTAAACTGATTATAAATTATTGCGAAAAGGTTGTAGTATATTTGAAATTGCTGTATTTTTGTTTGATTTTTATAAATAAATTAATACAACTATGGCAAAATCCACATTTTTGAGTTCTTCCATTGCAAAGAAAGTCGCAATGGCACTCTCGGGACTCTTTTTGATTACCTTTTTAGCACTTCACTTTTTTATAAATCTAACCTCTGTTTTTAGCAAAGATGTTTTTAATGCTTGTTCTCATTTTATGGGCTACAATCCGTTAATTCAATTTGTGATGCAACCTATTCTTGTTGCAGGAGTAGTTTTCCATTTTGTTATGGGAATGGTGTTAGAAGTAAAAAATAATAAGGCAAGACCTATTGCTTATGCAAAATACAACGGAGCAGCAAATGCTTCTTGGGCTTCTAGAAATATGATTATTTCAGGGCTTGTTGTTTTAGCATTTTTAGGATTACACATGTACGATTTTTGGTTTCAAGAAATCATGTACAAATATGTAGATGTAAATCCGGTTGAACCAACAAGATACTATGGTGAGTTGGTTGCGAAATTTGAAAACCCAATCCGTACAGGCTTGTATTGTTTAGCGTTTTTATTGCTTTCTATACACTTATGGCATGGTTTCAGTTCTGCTTTTCAATCGGTAGGATTTAACAATAAATTTTCTAAAGGAGTTCAAAAACTAGGATATGCTTTTGCAATTGTAGTTCCTTTCGGATTTATTTTCATTGCTTTATTCCATCATTTTTTAAAAAATTAATATTACAGTATAATGATATTAGATTCAAAAATACCAGAAGGACACATTTCTCAGAAATGGACAGATTATAAAGACCACTTAAAATTGGTTGCCCCTAATAATAGACCAAAAATTGATATTATTGTTGTAGGTACAGGATTAGCTGGAGCTTCGGCGGCAGCTTCTCTTGGAGAGATGGGGTACAATGTTAAGGCATTTTGTTTCCAAGATTCTCCTCGCCGTGCACACTCTATTGCAGCTCAAGGTGGAATAAATGCAGCGAAAAATTATCAAAATGACGGAGATAGTATCTTCCGTTTGTTTTATGACACTATTAAAGGTGGAGATTACAGAGCTCGTGAAGCAAACGTGCATCGTTTAGCAGAAGTTTCTGGAAACATCATCGACCAATGTGTGGCTCAAGGTGTTCCTTTTGCAAGAGATTATGGAGGATTACTAGACAACCGTTCATTTGGTGGAACACAAGTACAACGTACTTTTTATGCTGCTGGTCAAACAGGACAACAATTATTATTAGGAGCTTATTCTGCTTTATCAAGACAAATTGGATTAGGACGCGTTAAAATGTTCAACCGTCACGAAATGTTAGATTTAGTTAAAGTAGATGGAAAAGCACGCGGAATAATAGCACGAAACTTAGTTACTGGAGAATTAGAAAGACATTCTGCACATGCTGTCGTTATTGCTTCTGGAGGATACGGAAACGTTTATTTCTTATCTACAAATGCAATGGGAAGTAATGTAACTGCAGGATGGAAAGTTCACAAACAAGGAGCTTTATTTGCTAACCCTTGCTTTGTACAAATTCACCCAACGTGTATTCCAGTTCACGGAACAAATCAGGCAAAACTGACTTTAATGTCGGAATCTTTACGTAATTCAGGTCGTATTTGGGTCCCAAAAATTAAAGAAGATGCAGAAGCAATTCGTGCAGGTAAATTAAAACCAACTCAAATTGCAGAAGAAAATAGAGATTATTACTTAGAAAGAAAATATCCAGCTTTCGGAAATTTAGTGCCTCGTGATGTTGCATCAAGAGCTGCAAAAGAAGTATGCGATGAAGGTCACGGAATAGAAGCGAACGATACTAATGAAGGTGTTTACTTAGATTTCTCTACAGAAATTCAAAATAAAGGAAAACAAACTGCATACGCTAAAGGAAATCATAATCCAACTCCAGAAGAAATTACTGCATTAGGAAAACAATGGTTGGAGGAAAAATATGGTAACTTATTTACTATGTATCAAAAGATTACTGATGAAAATCCGTATGAAACTCCAATGAAAATTTATCCAGCAGTGCACTACACAATGGGTGGTGTTTGGGTAGACTATAACCTTCAGTCTACTATTCCAGGCTGTTTCGTAGCAGGGGAAGCTAATTTCTCTGATCACGGAGCTAACCGTCTTGGAGCTTCTGCTTTAATGCAAGGTTTAGCAGATGGTTATTTTGTGTTGCCATACACCGTTTCTAATTATTTGGCAGATGAAATCAGAACTGGGAAAATCTCTACTGAAACTCAAGAATTTGCGGACGCAGAAAATAGAGTTAAAGAAGCAATTACTATGTTCTTAAATAATAAAGGTTCTAAATCTGTGGATCATTTTCACAAACGTTTGGGATTAATTATGTGGAATAAAGTTGGAATGGGTAGAAATGAAGCAGGCTTAAAAGAAGCTATTGCCGAAATTGCTGCTCTTAAAGAAGAATTCTACAAAGAAGTAAATGTACCAGGAAGCGCAGATGAGTTTAACCCTCAATTAGAAAAAGCACTTCGTGTTGCCGATTTTATTGATTTAGGACAATTAATGGCAATGGATGCATTACAACGAAATGAATCTTGTGGAGGTCACTTCCGTGAAGAATATCAAGATTCTGAAGGAGAAACACTTCGTGATGATGAAAACTTCTCTTTTGTAGGTGCTTGGGAATACAAAGGCAACGACATCAGCAAAGAAGAACTTCATAAAGAAGAATTAAAATACGAGTTTATCAAAATTGCAGCTAGAAATTACAAATAGTAGTTTGCGAAATTGAATTAATCGGATATAAATATCTTAATGTAAATAGGTTTTGGCAGATTTCTAAAAGATTTAAATGAAAACGCAAAAGTACATAAAAACAAAGCTAACCGAACTAAAGCCAATTTTGCAGCAGAAATATCCTGTTGCAGCAATTGCTTTGTTTGGTTCGTATGCCAGAAATGAGCAAACAGAAGATAGCGATGTAGATGTTATGATTGAGTTGAATGGAAAAATGGGAATAGAATTTTTTAGAATGGCTAATGAAATTGAAGATTATTTAGGAATAAAAACCGATGTAGCTTCAAAAAACGGAATAAAGCCAAGATATTTTGAATTTATTAAACCCGATTTAATTTATGTCTAAACGAGATTTAAAATTATTACTGCAAGACATTCAGGAATGCACTCAAAGAATTCAAGAATATACCAAAGGTTATTCTTTTGATGATTTTGAAAATGACAGAAAAACAGTTGATGCGGTTATTCGTAATTTTGAAATCATTGGCGAAGCAAGTTCAAACATTGATAAGGATTTTAAAACTAAAAACCCTCAAATATTTTGGGAAGACATGAAAAACCTTAGAAATCGAATGATACACGATTATACAGGGGTAGATTATGAAATAGTCTGGGAAATTATCACTAAATTTTTAGACGAATTGGAATTTCAAATAGATAATTTAATTAAAGAAATAGAATAAAATGAGTACAGCAAAAAACATCAATATTACCCTTAAAATTTGGCGTCAAAAGAACTCCAAAGCTAAAGGAAATTTAGAGACTTATAAATTAGATAATGTTTCTACAGCAAGTTCATTTTTGGAAATGTTAGACCAATTGAACGAGCAATTAATTAATGACAAAATTGAACCTATTGCATTTGATCACGATTGTCGTGAAGGAATTTGCGGAATGTGTTCTCTTTACATAAACGGTCGTGCTCACGGACCAGATACAGGAATAACAACTTGTCAATTGCACATGAGAATGTTTAGCGATGGCGATACTATTTTTGTAGAACCATGGAGAAGTACTGCTTTTCCAGTTATCAAAGATTTAGTGGTAGATAGAAGTGCTTTTGATAGAATTCAGCAAGCAGGTGGATTTGTATCGGTAAATACTTCTGGTAAAACTATTGATGCTAATTCAACTCCTATTCCAAAAGATGATGCTGACAAAGCTTTTGAAGCTGCTGCGTGTATTGGTTGTGGCGCTTGTGTTGCTACCTGCAAAAATGGATCCGCTATGTTATTCGTTGGTGCTAAAGTATCTCAATATGCATTATTACCGCAAGGTAAAGTAGAAGCTACAAACAGAGTTTTAAATATGGTGCGTCAAATGGACGAAGAAGGATTTGGAAATTGTACCAATACAGGAGCATGTGAAGTAGAATGCCCTAAAGGAATTTCATTAGAAAACATTGCTCGTATGAATAGAGAATATTTATCAGCAAGCCTTAAATAATAATAGTATGTTTAAAAAAATTATTTTTTCCGCTTTAGTACTAACTACTCTTTTTTCTTGTAGCTCTAGTACAAATTCAAATGAAACTATTATAGGAAGCGGCACAACTCCAGCGGTTGCTATGACAACTAGAATTGACGGAATAGTATACGAAATGCCACCACAAGCAGGAGGAAATTCTGCCGATATTACCGGAGGAGTTTATGGAAATACCTATTTCTTATTAAACGGATATAAAAATATTTCAGCGGGTAAATATAAAGTAGGAAGTACTATTTATACTGTTAAAATAGCAGTTCCAAAAAGTGATTTATCTGTTGGAACACATAATTTTACTGGTGCAATTACTCCGGGTGCATATTATGCGGACTTTGATATTACAGGACCTATTCCGGCAGAAACAGTTACTACAACAAGCGGCTATGTAAATGTTACAAGCTATAATTCTTCTACAAAAGAAATAAAAGGAAGTTTTTCTTTTAGTACTAATAACGGTGTAGATTTATCTATTAGCACCCATACATTAGCAGGATCTTTTGATTATATTTTACAGTAAAATAAATAACAAGTACATTTTAAAAACGCATTCATTAACTTGAATGCGTTTTTTTTATCTTTGAAATAAAATAACAAAATGAAAAAAGTAGTATACATAATAGTTTTATTGCTTACGATAAAATCTTTCGGTCAAAATTACCACCAATTGGTAAACCCAATGATTGGAACTGGAGGACACGGACATACCTATCCAGGCGCGTCGCTTCCTTTTGGAATGGTACAACTTTCTCCCGATACTAGAATTGATGGTAGCTGGGATGGTTGTTCGGGTTATCATTATGATGATTCAACTATTTACGGATTTTCACACACACATTTGAATGGAACTGGCTGCTCTGATTTTGGTGATATTATGCTAATGCCAACAATGGGAAAAGGGAAAATAGTTAATTCTAAAAATTATTCTTCTACTTATTCACATCAAAATGAAAAAGCTTCCGCAGGATTTTATTCTGTTAAATTAGATAAAAACAATATCGATGTTCGGCTAACTACTTCAAAACGAGTTGGTTTTCATGAATATACTTTTAATCAGACTGGCGAAGCAGCTATTGTATTGGATTTAAATCATAGAGATAAATTACTTTATGGTGAAATTAGAATAATAAATGATAAAACTATTGAAGTTTTAAGAAGAAGTGAAGCCTGGGCAAAAGACCAATATGTGTTTGCGCGCATAGAGTTTAATGTTCCTATGAAGATTTTAGGGAATGGAAATCAAACACAAAAGGATAACTTATTTTCCGGAACTGAAGTAGCTGCTTATTTCTCTAAACAAGTAAAAAAAGGAGAGAAAATATTAGTGAAAGTATCGCTTTCTCCTACAAGTTTTGAAGGAGCAAAATTAAATAGTTCGGAAATTAAGGATTGGAATTTTGAACGGGTTAAGAAGGATGCAGAGCAAATTTGGGACGAACAATTATCTAAAATTCAAATCACCGAATCAAATATAAATAAAAAAACTATTTTCTATACTGCACTTTATCATACTATGGTTCAACCAAATATCGCACAAGATATAGATGGTAACTACCGAGGTCGTGATAACCAAATTCATAAAACAGAAGGTTTTGATTACTATTCTGTTTTCTCCCTTTGGGACACCTTTCGTGCAGCACATCCATTGTATACTTTAATAGAAAAAAAGCGAACCTCCGATTTTATTAATACTTTTTTAAAACAATATGAACAAGGCGGTAGATTACCTGTTTGGGAGTTGGCTTCTAATGAAACTGATTGTATGATTGGATATCATTCCGTTTCGGTTATGGCCGATGCCATGGCAAAAGGGATTACAGGATTTGATTATAACGAAGCATTTGAAGCAGCCAAACATAGCGCGATGTTAGATCATTTAGGATTGGAAGCGTATAAAAGACAAGGTTTTATATCGATGGATGACGAACATGAAAGTGTTTCTAAAACCTTAGAATATGCTTATGATGATTGGTGTATTGCACAAATGGCACAAATATTAGATAAAAAAGAAGATTATAATTACTTTATGAGACGTTCCCAAAGTTGGAAAAATGTTTTTGATTGGAATACAGGTTTTATGCATCCTAAAAAAAATGGTGGTTGGGATAAACCATTTGATGCAAGAGAAATCAATAATAATTTCACCGAGGGCAATTCATGGCAGTATTCGTTTTTTGTTCCGCAAGATATTTCCGGAATGATTGCTGCCTATGGAGGAAATGAAAAATTTGAAGCCAAATTAGACGAATTGTTTAGCAGCGAAAGTAAAACTACAGGTCGAGAGCAAGCAGATGTTACAGGATTAATTGGGCAATACGCACACGGAAACGAGCCAAGTCACCACATGGCGTATTTATATAATTATGTTGGCAAACCAGAAAAAACGACCGAAAAAGTGCATTTTATTTTAGATAATTTCTACAAAAATGCACCAGACGGATTGATAGGAAACGAAGACTGCGGACAGATGAGCGCTTGGTATGTTTTGAGTTCGATGGGTATTTATGCTGTAACTCCCGGAAACGCTGAATGGACAAAGACGAAGCCTTATTTTGAAAAAGTAAAAGTTGATTTTGAAGATGGAACAAGTAATGAAATAACAGCAATATCAAATGATAGTCGCATAGGAATAATTGACACAAAATATAATTTTATTAAACCAAAATTATTTGATTCTATTATAACAGTTCCCGTAATTCAAGCAGAAAGTAAATCGTTTAAAGATAAATTGAAAGTTGCCATTATTGCTCAAAATCCAAAGGATGTAATCTATTATGATATAAGTGATACGAACGATTATTTGGCAAAAAAACTTCCCGTGGTTGTTTATACGGAACCTTTTGAGATTTTAGAAACTTCAACTATTTCGGCTTATGTGAAAAACGATGAAAACCAAAGCAACGCCATATCGGCAACCTTTTTCAAAAAACCAAACAACTATACTATCGACATTAAATCCAAATACAATCCGCAATACCATGCAGGAGGTCCAGAGGGATTGATTGACGGAATTCACGGAACAGAAAACTGGAGAAAAGGCGATTGGCAAGGGTATCAAAGTCAAGATTTTGAAGCCGTCATTGATTTACAAAAAGAAAAAGCAGTAAGTTCGTTTACTTCAAATTATCTTCAAGATTCTCGCTCTTGGATCTTGATGCCTACCAAAGTTGAATATTATGCTTCAATGGATAATAAAAATTATACTTTAGTTGGAACTGTTACTAATTCAATAGACCAAAAAGAAAACGAAAACAAAATTCAAGATTTTCAATTAAAATTAGACAAAGAAATAAATGCGAAATATATCAAAGTGAAAGCAAAAAATTTTGGTAAACTTCCCGATTGGCATCAAGGTTTTGGTGGAGATGCCTTTATTTTTATAGACGAAATAACCATTAAATAAAATCTGTTTATCTACGTTTTCACGAAGTGAATCCGTTTTATCCGCGTGCCATTTACCATGAAGATAGCCTTATTACAAACTGCCTTATCTTGGGAAAACCCCACAGAAAACCGAAAAAATCTCGAAGAAAAGATCCATTCTATTCCAGATGCTATTGACTTAATTGTACTTCCCGAAATGTTCACTGCAGGCTTTACCATGCTTCCGCAAAATTGTGCTGAAACGATGCAAGGAGCAACTATTTCTTGGTTAAAATCGTTAGCAAAAGAAAAAAATTCGGCAATTATCGGAAGTTTAATTATAGATGAAAACGGCAACTATTATAACCGATTGATTTTTGTATTTCCGAATGGCGAAATCCAACACTACGATAAAAGACATTTATTCACCTTAGCAGGAGAAGATAAAATATATACTTCAGGCACCAAAAAATTGATTGTAGAATATAAGAACTTCAAAATCTGTCCACTTATTTGTTACGATTTGCGTTTTCCTGTTTTTTCAAGAAATGTAGAAGATTATGATGTATTGATTTATATAGCTAACTGGCCAAAACCTCGCATTAACGCTTGGGATATTTTATTAAAAGCAAGAGCTGTAGAAAACATGAGTTATGTTATTGGAGTAAACAGAATAGGATTAGACAATAACAATCACGAATACGTTGGTCATTCGCAAGCCATTGATTTTTTAGGATATCCACTTTTTGAACCATCAGAAAACGATGGAATATTTATAGTTTCAATAAATAAAGATGCATTGTTAGAAACTCGAAAAAAATTAAATTTCCTAAACGATAAAGATAGCTTTAATCTTTACACATGAAACTATTTACCTAAATCGAAAGGTTGTTCGACATCCCAATTGGCACGAACATCCAATTCTTTAGGAAAATAAATAACTTCTTCACTTTGACGAAGCTCTAAAAAATTTCCTGGTGTCCACGATTTATCTTTATTATCGTCATAAATTAACCTTAAATAATATTTGTTTGGCTCTAATAAATCGAAGATTATTTCTTTGCTTTTATCGGAATATTCACTTGCAACAACCTCCTCTTTTTCATCCAGAAGTTGCACAATTACTGGAAATCTCTTTACATTTTCTAAAGTAACTTTCAAATTTCCATAATCGGAAAGATTATTGGTGGCAAAACTATACGATAAAGTATCGTTCTTTTTATCATAATAATTAAGTAATGCTCCGGGCAACAATTTTAAATTGTATTTTTCTAACGGCTCTTTTTGGAATAAAAATTTCAATTTCTGATGAAATTCATCATATTCAGTAGTGAATTTCACTTCAGCAGAATCTTTATTAATCAATTTCATTTTTGTAATATCCCATTTATTTATAGGAGTATTCGAATTAATTGCAAATGTATCTCTGAAATTTAAAGTGCTTATAGGTTCAGCAGAAAAATTAATGCTGTCTTTTTTCTGGTCTTTAACTTTTAGTAAATAGGTTTTTTTGAATTTATTCTTAGAAATCGAAACACTAATACTATCACCTTTAATGGCCTTGAACCAAACTTGAAGCGAATCTTTTTTTGGTAACTGTGATACAATATACGGAATAGATTCGTCTCCTTTTTTAACTACAATTTTTACATCTTTCGCTTTCCCTTCATAACCCATTGTATATTTGGATGCAGAGGATTGTGTGAAATTCACAGATTTAAAAGGGGCTTCTTCTTTAAATAAATCCAATTCATAAATAGTATCGTTCGGGATTGTTATAAAATCTTTTTGAAAACCAATTTTATCTGTTTTAGGATCAAATTTATTATTTCCATTGGCATCCTTCAAAGCTATCAATCGATATTTACCTTTCTTTAAATTTTCAAATTTTCCTAATTTCAAACTATCTAAAGTGTTTGTAACATATCTTGGAGTTTGTTTAAAAATAGCAGAATCGGTGTATTTTTCATTGACTTCATACAATAATATAGAAACAAAATTATCTACTTTTTTGCCAATAGCGTCTTTGGTTTTTACTCCTAAAGTCAAAGAATCTATATAACTTCCAGTTGAAAAAACATATTTAAATTGTTGGTAAGGATTCCCTTCATTATTGTCTTGAATGCTTTTTCCAAAATTAAAACTATAGGTAGTATTGGGCTGTAAAGTATCTTTTATTTTAATTGTAAGGGTCTTACTTGCTGTGGCTGGCAAAATTTCGGGCTGCGATTTCATAGGAGGCGAAATAATTAATTGTTTACTCACATCCTTAAGTTTCACATATTCATCAAAAGTCAATTTGACTTCCTTTCCATTAAAATTAGTAGTTAGATTTTTTGGTAAACTATTAATTAATATTGGCGCAATAGTATCTTTTTTTCCTCCGGTTATTGAACCTCTTTTTGCACATCCAATTATGGATAATGCCATTAAAATCATTAGATAGTTATAATACTTTTTCTGCATCATTTGAAGGTTTTCTAATCGCAAAATAACAACTATATTTAGAGGTAACGAAATGTTTTTATTTATTATTAACTAAAAATATTTATTGAGTCATTGCCATGCAAACGATACTCAATTTTGCACCCGGAATTTTAAGTAGTTCTCTGCCACAAGCTTCAAGAGTGGATCCGGTAGTAATTACATCGTCAATTAGCATAAAATGCTTGTTGTGGAGTGATTCGTTTTGTAAAACGCTAAAAATAGTTCCAACGACTTCACTTCGGCCTAAGAAAGTTTTTTTGGTTTGGGTTTTAGAATATACATTCCGAATTAATACCGAATCATTATAGGAAATATTCAAACTTTTAGATAACGATATGCCAAAAGTCTCCACTTGATTATAACCACGTTCTTTCAATCTTTTTTTATGTAAAGGAACTGGGATAATATAATCTACCGAATTTAGCTCTGTTATAGTTTTCAATTCTTCGGCATACCAATAACCAATTACGGTTCCAATATCTTGATGTCCTTTGTATTTTAATTTATGAATCATCTCTTGTACAATTCCTTTCTTGTGAAAATAAAATAATGCTGCTGCAAATTCTATAGGAATTCTCCCATAAAATTTTACAACCGCTTCGTTATTTTCAATTTTATGATGGTTGGTAAGTGGAATTTCATGACGGCAAACGGTGCAAATTACATTTTCATTGGCCAATAAAAACGAATTACAGCCGGAACATGCCTTAGGAAAAAATAGATTTATGAGATTTTCAAACATCAACTGTAATATTTTATACTTAAATATAATAAAAATGCAAATAGCAAGAAAATATAAACACACTTTTTATATTTTTGCATCACTATGGCAAAACAAGAAGATTTATTTAAGAATGTAGTTTCGCATGCAAAAGAATACGGATATATATTTCCGTCAAGCGAAATTTACGATGGTTTAAGTGCAGTTTATGATTATGCACAAAATGGAGTAGAATTAAAGAAAAACATCCGTGAATACTGGTGGAAATCAATGGTGCAAATGCACGAAAATATTGTTGGCCTTGATGCCGCAATTTTGATGCACCCTACCACTTGGAAAGCTTCTGGCCACGTAGATGCTTTTAATGATCCATTAATTGACAACAAAGATTCTAAAAAAAGATACCGTGCCGACGTTTTAATTGAGGATTATGCCGAAAAATTAAATCTGAAGGCCAAAAAAGAAATCGAAAAAGCAAAAGCACGTTTTG
Organism: uncultured Bacteroidota bacterium; assembly: GCA_903838055.1. Taxonomy (GTDB): domain Bacteria; phylum Bacteroidota; class Bacteroidia; order Flavobacteriales; family Flavobacteriaceae; genus Flavobacterium. The sequence goes on from CAILWV010000064.1 coordinate 32,680, forward strand.
GGGATGCTTTCAACGAACAAGAATTTATTACCACCAATACTAGAGTGGTTGAATATCTTGCAAAAGAAAGAGAGATTCTAGAAAGAATGGGACGTTCTTTAGGTGCTGGAGATCTTGAAGATGTGAAAGCATTAATTGAAGAATTAGAAATCGCCGATCCTGAAACTGGTTCTAGAAACTGGACCGAAGTACGTCAATTTAACTTAATGTTCGGAACTAAATTAGGTGCTTCTGCAGATACTGCAATGGATTTATACCTTCGTCCTGAAACGGCTCAAGGGATTTTTGTGAATTTCTTAAACGTTCAAAAATCAGGACGTATGAAAATTCCATTTGGTATTGCACAAACTGGAAAAGCCTTTAGAAATGAAATTGTAGCCCGTCAATTTATTTTCCGTATGCGAGAATTTGAACAAATGGAGATGCAATTTTTTGTTAAACCAGGCGAAGAAATGAAATGGTACGAATACTGGAAAAACACGAGGTTGAACTGGCATTTATCACTAGGTTTAGGAAGAGAAAATTACCGTTTTCACGATCATGAAAAATTAGCTCATTACGCTAATGCTGCTGCCGATATTGAATTTAATTTCCCATTTGGATTTAAAGAACTAGAAGGAATTCACTCTCGTACCGACTTCGATTTAAAAGCACACGAACAATTCTCAGGTAGAAAATTACAATATTTTGATACCGATGAAAATGTAAATTATACACCATATGTTGTGGAAACTTCGGTAGGATTAGACCGTATGTTTTTAGCCGTTTTCGCTACTGCTTTAAAAGAAGAAGCTCTAGAAGATGGTTCTACTAGAACAGTATTGCAATTACCATCGGTTTTAGCACCAACAAAAGCAGCTGTTTTTCCATTAGTAAAAAAAGATGGACTTCCAGAAATTGCCCATAGCATAATAGATGAATTGAAATGGGATTTTAATGTAACCTATGATGAAAAAGACGCAGTAGGAAGACGTTACAGAAGACAAGATGCTCTAGGAACCCCTTTTTGTATTACCGTAGATCATCAAACGTTAGAAGACCAAACGGTGACTATTCGCCATAGAGATTCTATGAAACAAGATAGAGTGAAGATATCTGAATTAAAAACCATAATAGAAAATGAAGTTTCTATGAAAAACTGGTTGCAAAAAATTGTTTAATTTTTTTGGATATAATTTTCTGAGGATATAAATCTTAGGATTTTTTGAATAAAAAAAGAGGCCGTTTCACAATGTGAAACGGCCTCCATTATTTTAAGAAACTTTCTTAGAAGTTATAAGAAATTCCAAAGTTCCAAGTTCTTCCAAATCCAAAGAAAACTTTGTTAGCAGTAGCAACACCATTGTAAGTTGCTCCAGCTTGTTCGTAAGTTTGTGTTCCTGATTTAATATCACTTGCAAAAACGTTTGTACTAGACTCCGCAATATAAACTTTATCAAAAACGTTGTTTACGTTAACTCTGAAATTTACTGATTCTGCTTTATTTTTTCCAACTAACATTTTGTATGAGAAACCAGCGTCTGCAACACCAAAATTTGGTAATTGTAACGCTCCTTTGTTTACTTCTGTACCGAAACTATTTGGAGAAATATTAGCAAACAATTTATCATAGTAGTTATAGTTTGCGTCTACAGAAACTCTTTTAACAACTTCATAAGAAGCGCCAACTGCAGCAGTTACTTGAGCAGCATTACCAACTTTTACTTTATCTAAATATAATGTTTGAGCAGTACCACCAGCAATTGGGTTATTAGAAACGTCAAATCTATTACTAGTTGCATTACCATTATAATACCAATTTCCAACAGATACCATTCCGTTCAATCTTAATTTAGTTAATAGTTTAGCATTCATATCTAATTCAACACCTGTATGCGTTTCATTTACACCAGAAAAAGTATAATATCCACCAGGATTTGTAGCTTGATCCGATTCGGTTCCTGTTGTAAATCTGTTTTTCCATGTTGTATAATACACGTTCAAGTTAGCATTAAATACCGAAGAGTGGTATCCGTAACCAGCTTCTGCTGATTGGATTTTTTCATTAACTAAATTATCATTTACTATAGATGCATTGTTTGGATAAACTGCATTAAAAAATGGTTGTTTAGAGTACATTCCAGCATTTACAAACACATTCATTTTAGAATTCAAGTTATAGTTAACTCCTGCTTTTACATCTCCACCAATTAAATTTTTATAACCAGTTTTAGCTAAAGGATCTGAAGCTAAATATTTAAAATAATCATCTCTTTTAAATCCTTGTTGTGAAACTGCTCCTTGAACAAATGCAGTTAAATTATTTTTAGAATATTCTAATTGAGAGAAAGCACCATACCAATTTACACTATTAATATTGTAATAATTAATTTTTTGTTGGTAATCAGTACTTACAAATGGATTTCCGCTTGGTTTAGGAGAATAAACTGTTGAATAATAGTTGTAAAAACCTAATTGATTAGCATCTGATTTATCTTTATAAGTATCTGCACCATACAAGTTTACTAAGTTTTGATAGTGAATTCCTTTATACAATCTTCCTTCCACTCCAAAATCTAAAGTAAGGTTGTCCGTTAATTTTTTATTCAAATTAACAACACCACCATACCAGTTATGAGAATTTACAGAAGCAATTTCTGTAATACCTGTACTTAAATCTGTTGCTGAACCTGAAGCTGAACTATTATTAAAACCACCGCTAGAAGCCGTTCTTGTTCCCATTGAAGTAGTTTGTCCTGAATTCCATGAATTAATTAAATCAAAATTAATTAAACCATTAGCATCTCTTAAAGGATTTACACCAGTTGAATATGGGTTTTTTCCCATAATTCCTCCTGTTGAAGTTGTTCCACCACCACGACCCCAAGAGCCATAAACTACAGCAGATAAAGCAGTTTTTTCGTTAATTTTATAATCCCAGTTAAAAGAAGCAACTGGTTTGTGGTAGTAATTAGTTTTTAAACTAGATTGTTTACCGTTCAAATATCCCCAGTCAGCATTATATCTAATATTTGGTACATCAATTCCGTTACCATATTTAATATAATCTGCAATTGTAGTAGAAGTAGATCTTTGGTTATGCCATTGTGGAGCTCCAGTAAATGTAACTTGGAAATTGTTTTTCTTATTTAATTTATATCCTAAAGCAAAGAAATAATTTCCACCTTGAAATCTCGTTCCATCTGCATATTCATTTCCAGAAGTATTGCTTATTAAAACTGATGCAGAAAGACCATTTTTCATAAGTCCTGTATTATAAGAAGCTTGTGTTTTTAAATAATTATTATTTGCAACAGAAGTAGCTACAGCTCCACCTTCTTTCATATCAGAAGTTTTTGTAATTACATTGATAGTTCCTCCTACAGAAGAAATAGCTAATTTAGAAGCACCTAAACCTCTTTGTACTTGCATTGCAGAAGTTACGTCAGACAATCCTGCCCAGTTACTCCAATAAACAGAGCTATTTTCCATGTCGTTAACAGGAACGCCGTTAATCATTACCGCAATATTTTTTTGATCAAATCCACGAATTACAACTCTTGAATCTCCAAAACCACCACCTGATTTACTTGCATAAACCGAAGGAGTACTTCTTAAAATCTCAGGAAATTCTTGGTTACCTAATTTTTGTTGAATTTCAGAAGCTCTAATTGTAGAAACAGCAACCGGAGTTTTTCTGTCTTTAGCAACGTCAATTAAATTGCTTTTTACAACAACATCTTCTAATTGGTTAGAATTAGAAGCTAATTTAATAGTTCCTAAATCTACAGTTTCACCTTTTTTTACTGTAAAGCTTACTGTTTGAGATTTAAATCCAACGTAAGAAATAACTACTTGACCAGAGGTTGCTGTAGTATTTAATAAAAATTTACCATCCATGTCAGTTGAAGCTCCTGTTGTAGAACCTTTAACAATAACATTTACACCCGGCAAAGCGCCGTTAAGTTCACTGTCCGTAACCGTTCCTTTTATTTTTCCTTGAGAAAACATGGTTGTAGCCACTAAAAGAAAAAGCATTGAAAATAAATTAATTGTACTTTTTTTCATGTTGTTTTATTTATTTAAAATTTTATGCAAAATTCTTATTTTATTATTCTGTAAGTGTTAATTAAATGTTAACAAAATTATTTTTAGTGCATTATTCTTACTTTAATGAAGAAATAAGAAAATATGATAAATTATTAATGCCTTTTTGATGAATATCATAAAAAAACCTCAATGTTTTTGCAATTATGAACATGCCCCAAAAAGTTAGACGCTATTTGGGGCATTTTTTATGGAAAGAAAAGTTAAGTATGATTACGCATTTAAAGAAGGATGTGTAAAATTAGTATTAGAAGAGCACCGTTCTTATGGATTTGTATCTAAACTAA
>CAILWV010000065.1 GCA_903838055.1 uncultured Bacteroidota bacterium
ATATTATTATCTATTAAATAAAATGAATTCCCTATTTTCTAAAAAATTACCATTAGTCTACGCTCTACTCTTTATTGTATTAACTACAGTAATAACATATACTTTAACTAGTTATGTTGATAATAAAGAAAAAAACAAAATTTTAGAATATTCAGAAACTCAAAACGCATGTGTTTATAAAATTGAACGACTTGATGGTTATCCTTATGTTAGACCGATATTATTTGTTGATGATGTATGTGAAGGAGATGGTTTGGCAAATATCAAAAAAGAAATTTCTGACCTAATTCAAAATTATAAAAACTACCAAGGAATTACTTCTGCATCAGTATATTTAAAAGCATATAGCAATAATGAATGGATGACGGTTAATGAAGAGGAAAATTACGAGCCAGGATCCCTTTTTAAGGTGCCAATATTAATTGCTTATTTAAAAATGAATGAAGAACATCCAGGTGTTTTAGATAAAGAATTATCATTTAATCAATCTTTTAATATTGATAAAAATGTGGCTTATAAATCTAATGGGATTCAATTAGGAAAAACATATAAAGTAAGGGAGTTGCTGAAATATATGATTTCTTATTCGGATAATAATGCTACAGCTTTGCTAAATAATAATTTAAAACCAGAGGTATTATTAAAATTATTTAAGGATTTAGAACTAGAATTGCCTAATGTTAATGCTAAACAATATTTCTTTACCGTTAAGCAATATTCTTTATTTATGAGAGCTATTTACAATGCTACCTATTTAACTATTCACGATTCAGAATATGCCGCTGAGTTATTAAGCAAATGTGAATTCAAGGATGGTATTCGAAAAGGAGTTCCAGCTTCAGTTAAAATGGCACATAAATTTGGAGAATCAGGAACCCCAGTAGATAAACAATTACATGAATCAGCCATAGTTTATCTTGATAAAAAACCTTATTTACTTACAGTAATGACTAAAGGCAAGGATAATGCTTCTCTTTCAAAACTAATTTGCGAAATTTCATCGATTGTTTATAAAGATCAAAGCAATAAATATTAGTTATTCTTTTGCTAACATTTCTAGCAACCTGTCATCATATTGGTAAATGTCTTTATAAAAAATTATCTTGCCATTGTTATCTACCCAAGCAGTGAAATAGCCTATATATACAGGGATTTTAGTTCTTAATGTATACCAAGATTCTTTATTATTATGCATTGCTTCCTCTATTTTTGTAGAAGTCCAATTAGGTTCATCCTTTAATATTAAATTTGCTAGTTCTACTGGTTTTTCAACACGAATGCATCCATGACTAAATGCCCTTGTTTCTTCATTAAATAAATTCTTAGACGGTGTATCATGTAAGTATATATTGTTATTATTAGGAAATAAAAACTTTATTAATCCCAACGAATTATTAGGACCTGGTTTTTGTCTAATACCTCCTTCATGCCATTCCATTTGGTGATTTGATAGATAATTTTTGTTTCTGTGTAATGCAGGATAAATCTCTTTTCTTAGAATGCTGTTTGGAACATTCCAATACGGACAAAAAACAATGTAACTCATCTTACCGCTAAAAATAACTGTTTCATTCATAACCTTTCCAACTACCACATTAGAAATTAAAACAGCTTTTTTATCCTTAAAAAATGTAAGTTGGAACGACGGAATATTTATTACAATAAATTCTTTTGAACTAGTTAATCCAATAGAAACCCATCGACAACGTTCCATATTTACCATAATTGTTATTATTCTATCGCTAATTGGAATATTCATCTCTGCAATATGTTTTGGAAGAATAACATCCTCAGCTTTGAAACCTGTTCGACTTTTAAAATTTAATACCCCTATCCTTAGCTCTTCGTCATAAAAGTTGCTTTTAGAATCATTATTAATATCACCTTCTTTAAATAATCGGGTTCGTATTTGTGAGATAACTATAGAAGTATCACCTGGCTCCAAGGATGTGAATTTAGGTTCAACAGTTATTGGTCTCCAACCTCCATTTTTTTCAATCTTTCGATAGTTTCTTAATAAATCTCTTAATTTATAATATTGAGGCATTAATTTATTAACCTCTGTACTATTTGTTTCAACCAAAAGAGAATCTAAATAATTTATATAGGTAGGTTTATTTCGTGGTAAATACCAACCTAATTCTCTAGATTTTGCGACATCCATTCCGTGAAATACTTTGTCTACATAAAATAAATAATAAGATGTTAAACCAATTTCCAATTCCAAATCAGGAGTCCGAGTTTTAGAAGTAAATTTAGATTCAAACACTTTTTTATATGGCACAGTTGAAGTTATACCTTCTTCTAGTAAATTGTTTATTTTATTCCAAATTACGGATGCATTCTCTTTAATTCCATTGCCATCATACCAAATATAATTGTATTGTTGTTGTCGGTAAATTGCAACTGCTTGTTTTTTGTAAGGCAATAATTCAGGGTATTTTTTAAAAAAACTAACTACCAAAGTAGAGTCAAATGGAGTAAATTTCATTACCTTCTCTTTATTTAAAGTAGCGTATTGCAACACTATCGTGTTCGACTTTTTGTTTTGGCAAGAAACATTAGCAATACTTAATAAAAACAGAAAGGTGATATATATAAAATTTGTAAATTGAGTTTTTTCCATTTTTAGTTATGTTTACCTAAAGTTACTATATTTACCCTCGAAAATCCTTTAATTACTAATTTATTTACTCTTATGAATCCAAAAAAATTCTTCTTATTATTACTTATTATAGGTTATAGTAGCCTGCAAGCACAAGAAAAATCAAAAGCCGAAATAAATTCCGCTTTAAATCATTGGCACCAAGCTGCAGCAGCTGCCAATTATAAAGAATATTTTTCATACTTAACCGATGATGTTATCTTTATAGGTACTGATGCGACAGAAAACTGGAATAAAACAGCATTTGAAGCATTTGCAAAACCCTATTTTGATAAAGGAAAAGCATGGGATTTCACTCCAATTGAAAGGCATATATATTTTTCAGAAGATGGTAAATTAGCTTGGTTCGACGAATTATTAGATACCCATATGAAAATTTGTAGGGGATCTGGTATTTTAGTTAAAATTAATAATAATTGGAAGATTAAGCAGTATGTGCTTTCAATGACCATTCCGAATGATAATTCCGACGAAGTTGTAAAAATAAAGGCTCCTATTGAAGATGTGATTTTATCTAAAGGAAAGAGAATGTATTAAAAATAAAAAGGGTGAAATTTCTTTCACCCTTTTTGCCCCAAATCTACCATAAACTTAACCTACTAATCTCATGGTGGTACAAATATAACCTCATAGGAATCTTATTTCAAAATTTAATTGTTCAACTACAGTTAAAATCGTTAAAATGCATAATTATCGATATTTAGTATTTATTTTTGTTCTTTAATCTATATTAAAACTTAATTTTTTTCGACAAAATATTTTTTAATTATAAAAATTCGAAAGCTTTAAATTTTTAATTCACGATAAATAAATGCTAAAATTGATGAATTTTTTTTGTAATAAACAAGTAGTTAATCAGGTATGAAAAATAGGAGATTTCTTATCAAATATTTAAGTATAAAATTCAATAGAAGGAAATAGAACATTTTAAATGGAATCCTGATCAATAATAAAATAAAAAAGGTGAAATTTCTTTCACCTTTTTTGCCCCAAATCTACCATAAACTTATCCTACTAATCTCATGGTTGAACAAATATATTGCTAAATTACTTTTAAATAAATTAAAGTTGTTCAACTACAGCAAAAATCGATTAAATGCATTTTTATCGTTTTTTTAATAGGCTCTAGCGTCTTTTCCTTCATAAAAATTAATAAATGCTCGATTAACTACACGGTTACCGCCTGGAGTTGGATAGTCTCCAGTGAAATACCAATCTCCCAAATTGTTTGGACACGCTTGTCGTAAATTGTCTATAGTTTGAAAAATAATCTTAACTTCTGCGTTAACTGTTTCTGAAGTTAATAATTCTGCAATTTTATTTGATATTTCAGTATCTGTAAATGGTGCATATATTTCGGTTACATAGTTTACTACTTCAGCATCTGCTATGTTTTCCTGTAACTTGCATTTGGCATAAACAGCATCAACAATGTGGTATATATTTCGTTCTTTTAACAATGCCATTGTCGCTTGAAAAGCAATTAGTCCTTCTAGCTTAGCCATGTCAATTCCATAACAATCAGGGTATCTAATTTGTGGTGCTGATGAAACGACAACAATTCGTTTAGGATGTAATCTATCCATCATTTTAAGAATACTCATTTTTAAAGTAGTTCCCCTTACTATGCTATCGTCAATAATTACCAAGTTATCAGTTGGTTTTATTACGCCATAGGTTACATCATAAACATGGGCAACCAAATCATCACGACTACTGTCTTCAGTAATAAAAGTTCTAAGTTTAGCGTCTTTAATCGCAACTTTTTCAGTTCTAATTTTTACTGATAAAATTTCTTCTAATTTTTCTTTTGTTAGAGTTTTTAAATTATTTAAAATAAATTGATTTTTCCTTTGGTTTAAAAAATCATTTGCCGCTTCCACCATTCCATAAAAAGAAGTTTCTGCAGTATTCGGTATATAAGAAAAAACAGCGTTGTCCGTATCCTCATCTATTGCTTCTAAAACAGCAGGAAGAATAAGTTTTCCTAAATTTTTTCTTTCTTGATAAATTTCAGCATCACTACCACGAGAAAAATAGATTCTTTCAAAAGAACATGCTTTTTTTAGTGTAGGCGTATTAATTTCTTGAACAGTAACGGTATTATTTTTTTTAATAATTAAAGCATTTCCCGGTAGTAATTCTTTTACTTTTTCAAACTCCACATTAAATACTGTTTGAATAACAGGTCTTTCAGAAGCTACTACCACAATCTCATCATCTTCATAAAAATAAGCAGGTCTAATTCCTGCAGGATCTCTAAGAACAAATGCATCTCCATGGCCTAATAAACCTGCCATGGCATACCCACCATCCCATCCGCGAGAAGCACGTTTTAATATTTTGGCAATATCTAATTTTTCAGCAATTACAGGAGAAGCCTCTCTTTTAGTTAAGCCATTATTTTTACATTCTAAATATAAATCGGTTACTTCATCGTCAAGAAAATGGCCAATTTTTTCCATGACAGTAACCGTATCGGCCATTTCTTTTGGGTGTTGCCCTAATTCAACCAAACTATTAAATAGTTCTTTAACATTAGTCATGTTAAAATTTCCGGCAACAATAAGATTTCTGTGCATCCAATTGTTTTGACGTAAAAACGGATGTACGCTTTCTATGTTATTTTTGCCAAAAGTTCCGTAACGAACATGGCCAAGAAATAGTTCTCCTATATAGGGTATATTGGCTTTTTGAAGCGCAACATTATCTGTATATTCAGGATGGGAAGCCATCTCTTGATTGATACGTTCGTTAATTTGAGCATAAACATCTTGAATCGGCTGTGCATCGTTAGATCGAACTCTACTAATGTATCTTTCCCCCGGCTGTACGTCTAATTTTATCGAAGCAAAACCAGCGCCATCTTGACCGCGGTTATGTTGTTTTTCCATTAGGAGATACATTTTTTGTATCCCATAAAATGCAGAACCGTATTTTTCTTTATAAAATTCTAACGGTTTTTTTAATCGTAAAAGGGCAATTCCACATTCGTGTTTGATTGCATCACTCATTTTTGTAGTAGTTGTTTAGTTGTGTGCTTATTTTTATCGCAAATTTGCGATTGTTTTTAATAAAAAATGCCCCGAATTCGAGGCATAATTTTATAGTAATTCTATATCAAATTGTGTTAATAACTTGAATTGTTGTAATCTTTCTTGAACTTCTTCTTTTTGTAAAGACTCCATTCTTTCGGTTCCGAATTTTTCTACACAAAACGAAGCTAAATTAGAACCCTGAATAATTGCGTTCTTCATATTGTTGAAAGAAATATTTTCACTTTGAGTAATATATCCCGAAAATCCACCCGCAAATGTATCACCCGCTCCTGTTGGGTCAAAAACTTCCTCTAAAGGTAATGCTGGAGCAAAGAAAACTTCTTTGTTATGGAATAATAGAGCTCCATGTTCCCCTTTTTTTATCACTACATATTTAGGTCCCATGGTATGGATTTTTGCCGCCGCTTTAACAAGTGAGTATTCTCCGGATAATTGTCGCGCCTCCTCATCATTAATTGTAATAACATCCACACGTTTTATTACTTCTAATAATTCAGGTAATGCACAATCCATCCAAAAATTCATTGTGTCTAATACTACAAGTTTTGTTTTAGAAGTCATTTGATTTAATACACTTGATTGAACCAATGGATGCAAGTTACCTAACATAACAACATCGGAATCCTTAAATTCTTGAGGTACTACGGGGTTAAAATCTGCTAATACATTTAGCTCAGTAATTAAAGTGTCACGAGAATTTAAATCGTTGTGGTATTTACCACTCCAAAAGAAAGTTTTTCCTCCTTTAACGATTTCAATTCCAGAAATATCAATATTTCTAGCCGAAAGCATATCTAAATATTCTTGTGGAAAATCTTCTCCCACTACTGAAACTATTCCAGATTTCACATTAAAATGAGAAGCTGAAAGTCCAATATAAGTAGCTGCACCACCAAGAATTTTATCTGTTTTTCCAAATGGAGTTTCTATTGCATCAAAAGCGACTGTTCCTACTATTAATAGTTTATTCATTACGTGTTTATGAAATTAAAAACGCAAAGATATGTTTTAGTTTATAAGTTTAAAAGTTTACTTTGAAATTAATTGAGTTTTTATTTAGTATAAAAATCGCATTAAAAAGTGTTAAATTATGCATTATTTTTTTGAAATTTAAATGAAATTTTATTTTTTTGCAAACGAATAATTGACTATATTTGTATATATCCCCCTTATTTACTTAAAATATATATAAATATACACGATTTAGTGTATTTATCATAAAAAATGTTTCGCACTAAAACACTAAAATTTGCTGTATGCAACATAGAGGAGAAATAATAAAGGAAGCAGTTTATAAAAGCGGGCTTTCAATTACAGAATTGGCAAAGCGAATTGGCAAAAGCCGAAGATGGGTTTATTTAATGTTTGAAAATAACAGCGTATCTTTAGATGTTATTTTACAAATAGGTACTATCATTCATCATAATTTTACTAAAGATATTGAAGAATTTGAGCCTATAAAAAAAGCATTTGATAAATCTTCTAACAATTCAGACAATTCAGATTTTTCTGGGGAAAGCTGGAAAAACAAATATTTACAATTGTTAGAGGAGTACAATGCTTTATTGAAAGAAAAGATCAATTCATCCGAAAACTAGAGAAAATATTTGATTAGTTTTTGTATTTTTTTTACAATAACTTTTCTTCTTCTTTTTCATAAAAAGTATCCACAGAAAGATCTTTTAAACCAGATGCATATACTGCAAGTTCATCACAACGTTCATTTTGTGGATGGTTGTTATGTCCTTTTATCCATTTAAAATCTACTTTGTGTTGGCGGTATATCTTTAGAAATCGTTTCCATAGATCCGGGTTTTTGCGGTTGGCGAATCCTTTTTTCTCCCAGCCAATTACCCATTTTTTCTCTACTGAATCTACAACATATTTAGAATCTGAAATAACTAATACTGTCATTTCAGGATTCTTTAGTTTTTCTAATCCAACAATTACTGCCAAAAGTTCCATTCTGTTATTAGTTGTTAGCCTAAAACCTTCATAGAATTCTTTTTTATGCGGTGTGCCAACCAACTCCATGACTACTCCATAACCTCCTTTTCCGGGGTTTCCCTTAGCAGCACCATCGGTGTAAATATGAACTTGATGTGACATTTGAGTTGCGAAATTAATTATTAAGTTAGAAGGTTTTCAATTACTTCAATAAAGTATTGATGTTCTAATATATGGATTTTTTCAGCTATTTCTTCAGCAGAAGAACAATTTTCAATGTTTACCGATTTTTGAAATAGTATTCCTCCTTCATCATAATGTTCATTAACATAATGAATTGTAATTCCGGTTTCTTTTTCGTTATTAGCAAGAACCGCTTGGTGAACGTTCATTCCATACATGCCTTTTCCTCCATATTTTGGAAGAAGCGCTGGGTGAATATTAATTGTCTTATTTGGAAAATCTTTAATAATTGATTCGGGAAATTTCCATAAAAAACCGGCAAGAACGATTAAATCAGGTGCGTCTTGAGAGATTTTTTCAGCAATTTTTCCATCATTTAAATCCTGCCGATTAAATATTTCAACAGGAACATGTAAACTTTCTGCCCGAGCAATAACTTTTGCAGTAGGATTATTTGTGTAAACTCTAACTACTTCAATAATTTTCCTTTCTTGACAATGTCTAATTATTTTTTCGGCATTTGAACCAGATCCAGAAGCAAACAATATTATTTTTTTCATTTTAGTAATTAATAAGTTTGTGCAAAAATAAGGAAGTTTTAATATAAATAAAGACTTACTAAACAATCTATAAACGCTCTATTTTTTACCTTGAAATCACTTGAAAAAGTAAAAAAAAGAATAATAAATAACATTAAATAGCTCTTTCTAAAATAATTTTTTTAATTTCGTACTCATATTTATTAACTAAAAGGTGGTATTAAGATAAAGTTTTTTATTTTTGCCAACAATTTAAATTTTAAAATTAAAGATTATGTCAGACATTGCATCAAGAGTTAAAGCGATTATCGTAGACAAATTAGGCGTTGACGAGAATGAAGTTGTAACAGAAGCAAGCTTCACAAACGATTTAGGAGCGGATTCATTAGACACTGTTGAGCTTATTATGGAGTTCGAAAAAGAATTTGATATTCAAATTCCAGACGACCAAGCTGAAAATATTGCTACAGTAGGTCAAGCTATTTCTTATATTGAAGAAGCAAAAAAATAATAACAAAAAAACCCGTATACATTAATTGTATGCGGGTTTTTATTATTATTCAAAAAATTAAACTATTTTTGATTGAATTCAATCATCAGATATTAAAATACCCTTGTCTCTTTAATCAATTATAATAAAGAAAACAGGGTATTATTTATTTAAATACTATTTAAAAAAAAATATATGCAATTAAAGCGTGTTGTTGTAACTGGTCTTGGAGCATTAACTCCTATTGGTAATTCCATTCAAGAATATTGGGATGGATTGATTAATGGAAAAAGTGGTGCTGCCCCGATTACCTATTATGATACAGAAAAGCATAAAACAAAATTTGCTTGTGAAGTAAAAAACTTCAACATTGAAGATTATATGGATCGCAAGGAATCTCGTCGCTTGGATAAATTCTCGCATTATGCCATTGCTTCAAGTGATGAGGCAATAAAAGATGCAGGAATTACTCATGACAATGTTAACAAACATCGTGTTGGAGTGATTTGGGGAGCAGGAATTGGAGGTCTAGAAACATTTCAAGAAGAAGTATTGTATTATGCTAAAGGAGATGGAACACCAAAATTCAATCCATTCTTTATTCCAAAAATGATTGCTGATATTGCACCAGCTCACATTTCTATGCGAAATGGATATATGGGACCTAATTACACTACTGTTTCTGCTTGTGCATCGTCAGCTAATGCAATGATTGATGCCTTCAATTATATAAGATTAGGAATGTGTGACGTTATTATTACTGGTGGTTCAGAAGCAGCAGTAACTATAGCAGGTATGGGCGGATTTAATTCAATGCATGCCTTATCAACAAGAAATGATAGTCCAGAAACTGCTTCTAGACCATTTGATGCTACAAGAGATGGTTTTGTTCTAGGAGAAGGATCAGGAGCTATTGTTTTAGAAGAGTATGAACATGCGAAAGCACGTGGTGCTAAAATTTATTGCGAAATTGGTGGTGGCGGAATGTCTTCTGATGCATACCATTTAACTGCTCCACATCCGGAAGGAATCGGTGTAATAGCAGTAATGGAAAACACGTTACGTGATGCTGGAATGACACCAGAAATGGTAGACCACATTAATACCCACGGAACTTCAACTCCTCTAGGAGATGTAGCTGAATTAAAAGCAATTAGCCATGTATTTGGTGATCACGCAAAAAATATAAATATCAATTCTACTAAATCCATGACCGGACACCTATTAGGTGCAGCTGGAGCAATAGAATCAATAGCTGTAATTTTGGCTATGCAACACGGTATTGTGCCTCCAACTATTAACCATAATGTAATAGATGAGAACATAGATCCATCTTTGAATTTAACTCTAAATTTTCCTCAAAAAAGAGAGATAAAAGTTGCAATGAGTAACACATTTGGATTTGGCGGTCATAATGCTTGTGTTTTATTTAAAAAATTAGAGAACTAAGCTTTAATGCGAATTTTCAATAAAATATTTTATAAGAATTCCCGTCCTAAAGAAGGCGGGAATTTTTTTGATACTATCCAAAATATTGTTGGCTTTAAGCCAATAAACCTAAAATATTACAAAAAAGCATTCACTCATAGATCTTCTAATATACTAGATGAAGATGGACTTCCATTAAATTATGAGCGATTAGAATTTCTTGGGGATGCTATGTTAAGCTCCGTAATTGCGGCACATTTATATAAAGTTGTTCCAACAGGTGATGAAGGTTACTTAACCAAAATGCGTTCTAAAATCGTGAGTCGAGAGCATTTGAATGAACTAGGTAGAGATTTAAATCTTATTGAATTTGTTGAAAGTAAGGTTCCTCCTCAACATTTTGGAGAAAATATTCACGGTAATCTTTTTGAAGCACTTGTTGGAGCTATTTTTCTTGATAAAGGATATGAAGGTTGTGAAAAATTTATCCAAAAAAGAGTTATAATTCCATACGTTGATATTGCACGTTTAGAAGGTAAAGTAATAAGCTATAAAAGTTTGGTTATTGAATGGTGCCAAAAAGAGAAAAAACAATTTTTTTATGATGTTTTTGATGATAATGGCATAGATGGGCAACGTTTTTTTGGAGTAAAATTAAGTATTGACGAAAAAGTAATTGCCAAATCTAGAGCTACTTCCAAAAAGAAGGCAGAAGAAATTGCGTCTAAAAGAGCCTATTTTGCATTTCAAGAAAAAATTAACACTATTTAATTTAAATTCATAAAAACCTATAACGTTTTCGTTGATAAAATAACGTTAATGTAATGCAACATAGGTATATTGAGCTTTTAATAACACTATATTTACAACTTATTTTGGCAATAAATGGCTATCCATAAAGTTTATATTGAAGATTTTGAGGAGGAAGATTATCACTTAATTGCACTTCATACTCCATTAGAAGATTATAGATTAGCATATTTTTTAAATAAAGAACTTGGAATTGGATTATATAAAAGCAAATTTGATATTCCATTGCAGATTAAAAAAGTGAAAACTTCCTTTGTTAGGTTCACTTTTGAAGATGAAAAAAAAGTAATAATATGGGATTTGGTTCAAAATAAAAATCAAGTAGAGAATATAGAAAACATAAACACTACCGATTTATTTTCGAATTCAAAAAATTCATTTTCCTCATCAGCATATCTTTTGCCTGAATATAAAAAAGTAGATTTCTTTGTAAAAATTGAAAATACAGCAAATGAAATTGATCTTGATAATGTAATTTCAAAAATTAGCAAAATAGAAGCTATTAAACTAGCATATAGTATAGCTAAAGATAAAATAAAATCGAAAAATAATTTAATTTTTTAATAAAATGTCAACAAGAAAAAAGACTAAAATTGTAGCAACGCTAGGTCCTGCTTGTAGTTCAAAAGAAGTAATTAAAGACATGATTGATGCTGGAGTAAATGTATTCCGTATCAATTTCTCGCATGCAGATTATGCCGATGTAAAAGAAAGAATAGATATCATTAGAGAATTGAACCAAGAATATGGTTATACTACCGCTATTTTAGGAGATTTACAAGGCCCAAAACTTCGTGTAGGAGTAATGAAAGAAGATGTTGTGGTAAATCCTGGTGATATTATTACTTTTCAAACTGCAGAGGATGTTCCTGGAACCAAAGATAGAGTTTACATGAACTATTTAGAATTTCCTAGAGATGTAAAACCGGGAGAGAAAATTCTATTGGACGATGGAAAATTAATGTTTGAAGCATTAGAAACTAATGGAACCACTGAAGTTGTTTGTAAAGTAATTCAAGGAGGTCCTTTGAAATCTAAAAAAGGAGTTAACTTACCTAATACTAAAGTTTCTCTTCCTGCATTAACAAAAAAAGATATTAAAGACGCCATTTTTGCAATTGAACAACAAGTAGATTGGATTGCTCTATCTTTCGTAAGAACTCCTGCGGACTTAGAAGAATTACAAGATTTAATTGCAAAACATTCAGATCATAAAATTCCGATTATTGCAAAAATCGAAAAACCAGAAGCTGTAGAAAACATTGATAAAATTGTTGCTTTTTGCGATGGTTTAATGGTTGCTCGTGGAGATCTTGGAGTTGAAATTCCAGCACATGAAGTGCCTTTAATTCAAAAGAAATTAATTCACAGAGCTAAAACTGCTCGTATTCCTGTAATTGTGGCAACACAAATGATGGAAACTATGATAACTAGTTTAACGCCAACACGTGCTGAGGTTAACGACGTTGCTAACTCGGTAATGGATGGTGCAGACGCTGTGATGCTTTCAGGAGAAACATCCGTTGGTAATTATCCTGTTCAAGTTATTGAAAAAATGACTCAAATTATTGAAGCTGTTGAAGACTCTCCATTAATTACGGTACCTCAAAACCCACCTCACGTGAGAACTAAACGATTTATTACAAAATCAATTTGTTACCACGCCGCAATAATGGCAAACGATATTAAAGCAAAAGCAATATGTACTTTAACTAATAGTGGATATACTGCTTTCCAAATTTCTGCTTGGAGACCATCTGCACATATTTTAGTCTATACTTCTAATAAAAGAATCTTAACTCAGCTAAATTTACTTTGGGGAGTAAATGCATTTTTTTATGATAAATTTGTAAGCACAGATGATACAGTTGATGACATTAACCAAACTGCCAAAGAAAATGGTTATGTAAAAAAAGGAGATATCCTTATTAACTTAGCAGCAATGCCTGTTGTAGATAAAGGAATGGTAAATACATTGAGAATTTCAGAAATAGAATAGTTCTCTATTTCATTTTTTATACAAAACCTCGTTTCTAAATGGAACGAGGTTTTTTGTGTTATGGAGTGCCGATAGTGCAAATTCACTCAGGAAAAACCTTGTATTTCATATCTGAGTTCAGCTCACAATGAAATCATAAATTAGGTTAAAATTTTTCTTAAATATTTTTTCATTTAAAAAGAAGAAGTATATTTGATGAACTAAAAATTAATTTTATTATGTCTAAAAATCCGTTTTTTAAAACCGACACTTTTAATAATACTTCAATTACCCATGATGCGGTAGTGATGGATTATAATCAAACGATGACTGTTGCGGGTACAATTAACAAAAGTTTTATACTTTTATTGTTACTTGTAGCCGGTGCTTTTGGAACTTGGAATATGGTTTCTAATGAAGAAAACCCTATAGTTTTTATTATTGGAGGAGCAATTGTTGGATTGATATTAGTATTGATTACTACTTTTAAACCACATCTCTCTACTTATTTATCTCCTGCTTATGCAGTTGCTGAAGGTTTGTTTATTGGTGGTGTTTCTGCAATTTTTGACAGAATGTATCCTGGAATTGTAATTCAAGCAGTGAGTTGTACTTTTGTAACATTCTTTGTTTGCCTAGGATTGTATAAATATAAAATTGTACAAGTAACCGAAAAATTTAGATCTGTAGTTATTGCTGCTACCGCTGCTATTGCTATTTATTATTTGCTTTCTTGGGTTACGACTTTCTTTATCAGTTACCAACCAGTACATTATGGCAATTCTTGGATGAGTATTGGTATTAGCCTTTTTGTAATTGTTATCGCAGCCTTAAATTTATTTTTAGATTTTGATCAGATTGAAAGAGGAGCTGCTCAAAAAGCGCCAAAATATATGGAATGGTATGGCGCAATGGGATTAATCATTACTTTAGTATGGCTTTACATTGAATTTTTACGATTACTATCAAAATTAAATAGAAGGTAATTTTATACTATTTTATTCTCAAAGCCGTTCTGCAGAGAATGGCTTTTTGTTTTTAAAAAATTAATCAAAACCTCTTTGGCAATAGCTTTTAATATTCTAAAGCCCAAAACTTAAATCTATGTCCTCAATTAAATTTTTTACTGCAATTGTAATGGTATCGCTATTAGCGACTCCTATTCAAGCACAAAAAATTGACGATTGGATGCTTAAAAAAATAGATTCGTCTGCTTTAAATAGTATTGATTATTCTAAGAACATTTTTGAAAACACTAATTCAATTTTTCCGTTGTTGGCTAAATTGTATAAGATTAAACATTTTAGTAAAGAGAATGCTGTCTTTGTACATATAGGAGATTCACATATTCAAGCAGATGTGGCTACTTCGGTAATCCGAAATGAATTTCAAAGTTATTTTGGCAATGCTGGCCGCGGTTTAGTTTTTCCGTACCAAGTTGGAAAATCAAATGCCCCTTATGATATTATTTCGAGTTCAAAAAGCAGTTGGAAAAGCAACAGATTAGCGAGAATAGATACTTTAATTACTTGCGGTATTTCTGGATTTGGGATGCTGTCTCAAAGTATAAATCCTGAATTTAACTTGGAACTTCAATCAATAAATGGTATTCGAGATAGTTTTGATAAAGTACATTTATTTATGGGGGGACCAGTTTCAGAATTGTATCTAGAGTACAATGATTCGCAAGCTGAAAATAGCTGTTTTTCTTTGTCTCCCGATTATTCTGTTTTTCATTTAAAATCACCAACTTCTGCTTTCCATTTGACTTTTCCAACAAATGATTCTATTCGTTTTTATGGTGCATCACTTGAAAAAAATGCCTCTTGCGG
The DNA here is from genome assembly GCA_903838055.1 of uncultured Bacteroidota bacterium. Taxonomy (GTDB): domain Bacteria; phylum Bacteroidota; class Bacteroidia; order Flavobacteriales; family Flavobacteriaceae; genus Flavobacterium. The sequence continues at coordinate 14,932 of CAILWV010000065.1, forward strand.
AATAATTTACCACAGTATTGGGGCTAATGGAGCTAAATATTCGGATTATAATAAAACCAAACAATTTTGGAAACAATTAAATAAGTTGCGTGCTGATTGCTACATAGTTTCCCTTGGGACTAACGAAGCACAAGATCCAAATTTAACTGCCGAAGATTTTATTAAGGAAGTAAAAATTATGGTCGCTAAATTGCGATTGTCTTCTCCTGATGCTTGTATTATTCTTACAACTCCCCCAGTATCTTATTATAAAAAAAAGAATCCTAATTTTTCATTAGAAGTTATTACTTGCGCTTTAATAGAGTATTGTAATTCCAATAACTTGATTTGTTGGGATCTGTTTAATGTCTCCAAAGGATTGGAAGGCGCCAAAATATGGAAGAAAAAACAACTACTACGTCAAGATTTAGTGCATTTCTCTAGAGAAGGTTATGTATTGCAAGGAAATTTATTTGTAGATGCTTTCACTAAAGTTTGGAACGAATTTTTGTGTAAGAATTACTAAACTATGTTATTAAAACTGTAAATATATTGGCATTACAGGTTGCGCACTTTTAAAGAAAGAATATAAAGTAATAAATAAAAACATTCCGACAACATAGTATATCATAGGAAAACGTTTTTGTCGTTCTATAATCTTTTCTGGAAAACTATCTGGAATAAGGTGAATTAAATATCCAATTACAATTAGAATAATAACGTATTTATAATTTTCAACATATTCATAAGCACCGTCAAAAGTGAATTGGTATACTATCTGATGGATAAATTGCAATGCAGTATCTAAATTACTTGCTTTAAAGAATATCCAACAGAAACATACAAAGTGAAAGGTAATAATAGCAAAGAAAAAATTGCTAACTGCGGATGGGAAAATTTTAATTTTGCCGAAAATAAATGTCCATAGTTTATTAATCATCAAACCCATTCCGTGCATTGCTCCCCATATAATAAAGTTCCAACTAGCACCATGCCAAAAACCGCCAATTAACATCGTTAAGAATAAATTCAAATTGGTTCTGAATTTTCCTTTTCGGTTTCCACCCATAGAAATATATAAATAATCGCGCAACCAACTTGACAATGAAATATGCCATCTCCGCCAGAATTCACTTACCGATTTACTTTGATAAGGCGATAAAAAGTTAGTTGGAATAGTAATTCCCATCCATTTAGAAATACCAATTGCAACATCACTATAACCGCTAAAATCGCAGTAAATTACTATGGCATAACCGTATAATGCAACTAAACATTCTAAACCATTATGTAAATGAGGTCCATCAAAAACATAGTTTACTAAGTTTACTGAAATATAATCTGAGATAATTAATTTCTTAATTAATCCTGTAATTATGAGGTAAAATCCTTTGGAAAAATCGGTGTCACTTACAAAATAATCTTTCTTTAATTGTGGAATAAAATCTTTAGCACGAACTATTGGTCCCATTACCAATTTTGGAAAGAAGGACAGAAACAACATATAATTTACTACGCCTTTTTCAGGTTCAATTTCTCCACGGTAAACATCAATCGTATAACTTAGATTTTCGAAAGTGAAAAAGGAAATTCCAATAGGTAATAAAATATGTAAAGCATCAAATTTTAAAGTAGTAAAATCATTCAATACCTCAAGAAAGAAATTGGTGTATTTGAAGTAAAATAATAATCCAAGATTGAAAAGCACACTTAAAAAAAGCAAAAATTGTTTACCACCCTTCCTCTTAACTTTGAAAATCCAATTGGAAATTCCGTAGTTAAAAAAAGCAGATAGAATTACGGTTAACACAAATCCACCACTCGCTTTATAGAAAAAATACAACGAAAATAAGGTAAGAACCATCGCTCTGTGCTTGTAGTTTTTTCTGAAAATATAATAGAACACGATAAACGCCGATAAAAAATACACGAAAAATCCATTGTTAAACAACAACGGACTATGAGCATCATACAACAACTGCTCTTTTACGCTATTCCAATCTATTTGTATCATATAGAATCGCCTTTTTTAACTGGAGGTTTAGGAACTACTTCTTTTTCAACTTTGGTTTTTTGCACTTTTATTATTGGAGTTGCCGGTTTTGGAGTGTCTTGTTTTACTTGAACAGTTTCTTTTACTAGCGTTTTAGGAACTACCACTGGAGGTACAACAATTTCTTTGCCTCCTTTTTTCAGCAACATTGCTTTTTGGTAATCGTGCATAAGCGCCTTAAAAATAATTTTACTTACTACTTTAGTACCTCTAAAATTAAAATGAATATAATCCTTGTTGGCAAATTGAACGGTGCTGTCAGCCCATTTTACAATTGTACCTTTACCCCCAATCGATTTATAAAAATTATAAAAAGGAATGTCAGTATCATATGCCAATCTTGCTTGAGTATGAATCAATGAATCAATTCCAACAGCAGTTTTCCATTCGCCATCATAATCAAATGCTCTATCCGAACAACTAAACAATAAAAACTCAGTATTAGGCATATTATTTTGGAACTTTTTAAGAACTGGTCGCATGCCACGATAGTAATAATCATAGTTGGTGTCATTGGGCTGGAACATTAAGTTGACTCCATATTGAAAAACAATCAAGTCATAATATCCAGATCTGCTAATTTCTGCCAATAAATTACTATTTATTTTCTTCAATTCCACACCGGTAATTCCTCTAAAGGAATAATTGTCTAGTACAATTCCTGATTTTGGTTCCGAACTTACGCCATAAATAGGAGTTCTCCTTGCCGAAACAGTAAACTTTGCTTTATTAGAAACCCCACTTCCTAGCAATATTCTGTTGAATTCGGAATTAGCTGGATATTTTCTAACAGAATCGTTAATCTTAACCGAAATAGAATCACCTTTGCCATAAAGCAACCATTTTTGAGTAATTTGAGTGGTTCCTTTCTTTACGTTATCTCTAAAATCAATGTCAAGATTATTACTAAAAAAAGAATAACCAGATAAAAATAAGCCACTGTTATGTTCTTGTTTTTTGAAATTATCAACCTTAAAATCACCAGTTGTAAATACTTTTGCAGTTCTCCTAAAATCAGACGAAATACAGGAAATAGGAACATAACCAACCCCTTTTTGTTGTCCAAAATAATTTTGAAGTTGCTCCCTTACGTCCTGGGTAATAAAATCGCCTTCAATCTGGCTATCACCAAACCAAGCGATTCGGATTTTTACATTTTTACCTTCTGATAAAGCAATTAATTTTTGAGTAAGTTTAGGTAATGCAGGCGCCAAAGTATCCGCATTAAAACGGATGAGAGCATCTTTCTTTTCATACGCCTCAAATTCATTTTTCGGCAAACTATCTGCAGAAATAGAACTCCCAACTTTTTTTGTTTTAACGGCTCCTTTTTTGGCTTTTTCTTTCACCAAAATATCTGAAAGTAAATTTACATTCTTAAAATAAGGATAGTACCCAATGAACTCTTTTGAGAATATAGACAATAGCAAATGAATGCTAGTGACAACTAAAATTAGGGTAATAACTTTTTTGCTATGGTTCATCAACCTTCGTTTGGGTATAAAGTCCGCGAAACCCTTTTTTATTGCGTTAAGCGAATGTTAAATTCACGGCAAAAGTAAAAAAAAGGAAGCGTGTTTTACATATTAAAGAAAAATAATTTTTTTGCCCATTTTGAAGCTAATATTTGGCAGATTTAGTCAACGTTTTTAATCCTTCAAAAAGAAGTATTGCTTAATTTGTGATGCGTAAGTGCAATTTTCAAAAGTTATTTATACCGATAAGAGGATTTGCAATACGTTCCCACAATCAAGACAGTACTATTTTTATTTCAATACTGCAGTTAAAATCAAATTTCTGTTTACTTTTGTTTTTTATAAATTTTATTAAAATCTAAATAGTTGTATATGAGAGTTGCTGTTGTTGGTGCTACCGGTATGGTAGGCGAAGTAATGCTTCAAGTTTTAGCAGAAAGAAATTTTCCGGTAACCGAGTTAATTCCGGTGGCTTCAGAGAAATCAGTAGGAAAAGAAATCGAATATAATGGCAAAAAATATAAAGTGGTTGGCATGCAAACCGCAGTCGATATGAAGGCAGATATTGCTTTGTTTTCTGCTGGTGGCGAAACGTCTTTAGCTTGGGCTCCTAAATTTGCAGAAGCAGGAACTACTGTTATTGATAACTCTTCCGCTTGGAGAATGGATGCAACAAAAAAATTAATTGTTCCTGAAATCAATGCTTCCCAATTAACAAAAGACGATAAAATTATTGCAAACCCTAACTGTTCCACCATTCAAATGGTTTTAGTTTTAGCGCCTTTGCATGCAAAATATAAAATCAAACGTGTAATTGTTTCTACTTATCAATCTATCACCGGAACAGGGGTTAAAGCAGTACAACAACTAGAAAATGAATATGCTGGAGTGCAAGGAGAAATGGCTTACAAATACCAAATTCACCGCAATGCTATTCCACAATGTGATAGTTTTGAAGACAATGGCTACACTAAAGAAGAAATGAAATTGGTGAAAGAAACCAAGAAGATATTGAGTGATAATTCAATTGCCGTAACTGCAACTGCAGTTCGTGTGCCAATTGTTGGCGGACATAGTGAAGCGGTGAATATAGAATTTGAAAATGATTTTGAAGTAAATGAAATTCGTTCCATATTACAACAAACCGATGGAGTTGTCGTACAGGATAACTTAGATGCTTTTTCTTATCCAATGCCATTGTTTGCTCATGGAAAAGACGAAGTTTTTGTAGGAAGAATTCGTCGTGACGAAAGTCAGGCCAATTCACTAAATATGTGGATCGTTGCTGATAATTTAAGAAAAGGCGCTGCTACAAATACCATTCAAATAGCTGAATATCTAGTAGCACACAAATTGGTGTAAATTATTTTTTAAATAAAAATTAACCATTGAAGTTAACTATATTGTTTGTTAATTTCAATGGTTTTTGTTTTTAGTTTCGTTACTTTTGTTACGATGATTAATAAGAATTCTTTACTAAGTTTTGTGTTTGGATTGGCAGTATTGTTTGCAATAGTGCTTCAGTCGACACACTCATTTGTACACTTAGAAAAAGAACTTACCCAAAAGCAGTGCATCCATAAAAATACTAAAAACCAAAGTCAATTTACGCATCTACACCACAATTTAGATCATTGTTTTGTTTGCGAATTTGCTTTTAGTACTTCTTTAAAATCCGATAATTATTCGTTCACTTTTAAGAAATTGGCAATCCCAGTTTCTTATTCTTATTTCTATTCTAAGGAAATATCCCAATATTTTCGAGGTAGTCTATTTGCACTTCGAGCACCACCAAGTTTTATTGTTTAAATCATTTTTAATCCGTTTTATTTCGGATACTGTTTGTATTTAACAATAAAAAATTTTCACATGAGATACTTTTTAATCGCCCTATTTTTAGGGATTTCAATGATTTCTAGCGCGCAAAACAAAATTAAAGGAACTATCAAAGAGGTTCAAAATAAGCCAATGGCTGGCGTAACTATTTCAATTCCCGAAATTCATAAGGAAACGATTTCCGATGAAAACGGAAATTATATTTTCAACAATTTGCCTAATGGAAAATTTAAAATTGCATTTACCTATATTGGATTTGCTGCCCAAACTAAAGAAATAAATTCTAATTTGAAGGAACAAAAAATAGATATCCTTATGGAAGAATCCTTACACCAAATGGAAGAAGTTATCGTTTCTACAGCATTCAATAAATTGCAATCACAAAACGTGATGAAAGTTGAGCACCAATCTATGAAGACGCTTTTGCAAAAAGGAACTTCTACATTAATTGAAGGGTTAGCTACTATCCCAGGAATTTCTCAAGTTTCTACAGGAACTTCAATTGGCAAACCTGTAATAAGGGGGTTGAGTGGGAGTAGAGTTTTGGTTTATTCACAGGGAGTTAGGCTTGAAAATCAACAATTTGGAGAAGAGCATGGTCTTGGTTTGAACGATGCCGGAATTGAAAGCGTTGAGGTGATTAAAGGTCCTGCCTCGTTGTTATATGGTTCTGATGCTATTGGTGGTGTTTTGTATTTTAATCCCGAAAAATTTGCGTCTCCCAATACAGTGGATGGTAGTTTTAGTCAGAAATTATTTTACAATACCAACGGAAGTTCCACATCATTGGGAGTAAAAAAGTCTTCGGATAATTTCAAATTTATAGCGCGTGGAAGTTATAATACCCATGCCGATTATAAAATTCCTAACGGAAATAGAGTTACTAATACCCGTTATAATGAATCCGATATTAAAACTGCTTTTGGATATTCTAATTCTAAATTCACGTCTACATTACGATACAATTACAACAAATTAGACATAGGAATTCCAGAAAATGGCATAATTGAACAAACTTCTACTAAGAAAACTAACTATCCAAAGCAAGCTGTTTTTGCTAATATTGTAAGTATAAACAACACTTTTTTCTTTAATAACTCTAAGTTAGATGCCGATTTAGGATATATTTCCAACAATAGAAGTGAGTTTGTAGATAGTGATGTTGCCAATTTACATATGAAATTGAAGACCTACAATTATAATGTAAAATATTATTTGCCAAAATTCGGAAAATTGGAATCGATTATTGGCACACAAGGAATGCTCCAAACTAATACTAATTTAGGGCTAGAATATTTAATTCCAGATGCAACGACCAATGATTTTGGGGTTTTTGGAACTGCAAATTATGAATGGAAAAAGAATGTAATACAAGCAGGAATAAGATTTGACAATAGAAATGTAACAGCTACTCAACACGGAATTATTGGCGAAGAAGGCTATTTTCAATCGGTAGACAAGAAGTTTCAAAGTTTTAATTCATCGTTGGGATTCAAAACTAATCTTAAGAAAGATATTATATTAAGATTGAATTTTGCTTCAGGTTTTAGAGCTCCAAACTTAGCAGAATTGACTTCAAATGGCGTCCACGAAGGAAGCAACCGCTATGAAATTGGGAATGTAAATTTGTATAAGGAACAAAATTTCCAAACCGATTTAAATCTAGAATACCGAAATCCGCATTTTGAATTGTTTGTAAATGGTTTTTATAACCACATTAATAATTATATTTTTATTGCTCCAAATGGTACTCAAATAAATGGTTTTGATACTTACACCTATGCTCAAGAAAATGCAAGTTTATATGGAGGTGAAGCAGGAATTCATTTTCATCCGCATCCTTTAGATTGGTTGCACATTACAAGTAGTTTTGAAAGTGTAATTGGAAAAAAACAAAGTGGTGATAATTTACCTTTGATACCTGCAAACAAATGGAATAATTCTATTAAAACTGAATTCAAATTAACTAAATATTTAAAAGAAAGTTATGCGGTTTTGAATGTAGAACATACTTTAAATCAAAATAATCCAGGTCCATTTGAAACTAAATCCAACGATTATAGTTTGATAAATTTAGGTTTTGGAGGAAAAGTTACATTAGGCAAAATGCTTTTTGATGTTAATTTGAATGCTAATAATTTATTGAATAAAACCTATATTTCTCATTTATCGAGACTAAAAAACGATGGGATACCAAATATTGGAAGAAATTTAGTGTTAGGAATTAATTTTGTTATCTAAGTCGGAACATCCCGTAAATGCTTAGTTTTCAAATATTTTGCAAAAAATAATTGGCTATTATTAAAAATTATTTATAAATTTACTTTATACTAATCTTTAAACCAACCACTTATGAATTCCATGTTTACTAAAATTGTAAGAAGAGTACTGGGTTGTATTCTTCTATTATTTGGATTAAATATTTTACTTCCACATCCATTTATCCCCTTGCCAGAGCTTCCTCAAAGTGCAGCAGCATTCATGTCTTCATTGGCAGCAACCGGGTATTTGTTAAAAACAGTTGCATTATTAGAAATTCTTATCGGATCATTATTATTATTTAATAAATGGGTAGCATTTTCTTTGATATTATTGGCGCCAATCTCATTAAATATTTTATTGTTCCATTTCTTTTTAGATGCTTCGGGGGTTGCAGGGGCATTAATTGTAGCCGTTTTAAATGGGATATTAATATATAAATATTGGTCTTCTTTTAAATCTTTATTTTTATAGAAAATCAAAAGCGTCGGAAATTTCCGACGCTTTTTTTAGTATTTTATTTTGCCAATATGTCTCATGTTTTGCATAATTTTTCCTTTCCTTTTATTAATGTAAGCTGAGGAATTAGAGGCTTTAAATTTTCTTGGATTTGGTAATATTGCAGCAATACCAGCAGCTTGATTTTTAGTTAAACTACTCGCATTAGTTTTATACCAATAGTCGGCTGCCGCTTGAACACCATAAACTCCTTTCCCCATTTCTATAGAATTTAGGTATACCTCCATGATACGTTCTTTACCCCAAATAATTTCTATTAATACGGTGAAATAAGCTTCCAGACCTTTACGAAGGTAGCTCCTGCCTTGCCACAGAAATACATTTTTGGCAGTTTGTTGCGAAATAGTGCTTCCTCCTTTTATTTTTTTTCCTCGTTCATTATTTTTAAATGCTTTTTGCATTGCAGAGAAATCAAAACCATGATGCGTTAAAAAAGTTCCGTCTTCACTAGAAATAACTGCTTTTTGCATGTTGGAAGATATCTCTTCTAAAGGAACCCAATTGTGACTGCAGGTCATTTCCTCTCCCGCAAATTTTTGTTCTATGGCTCTTGTCACCATTAAAGGTGTGAAAGGAACAGGTAACCACTTGAATAAAAGTACAAAAAAGAAAGAACTTCCTAAAAACCATAGAAAGGCTTTCCAAAGAAAGGTTTTTAATTTTTGAAAAAAAGTTTGATTGGATTTGCTTTTTATTGTTGCCATTTATATTAAATCTGCTAATTCTTTACCGATTATACTTCCTATTGCTACTCCCATTCCACCTAAGCGCACTCCACAATATACATTTTCAGATAATTGGGTAACAATAGGATTTTTGTGAGTACCAATTCCCATGATGCCACTCCATCTTTGAGCAATCTTAAATTCTTGATTTGGTAAAATTACATTTTTTAATAAGTCTTCCAATTTATTCTGAATTTTTTCTGTTTGCGATAATTCGGTGGTAGTTTCTCCTTCAAAATCTAAGTTTCTTCCTCCTCCTAGAAGAATACGATTTTCAAAATTTCTAAAATAATAATAGCCTTTATCTAAATGAAAGGTTCCTTTAATATCTAAATTTGGAATTGGATCGGTAATCAATACTTGAGCTCTAGCAGGTTTTACAGCATTATTAGTCAAAGATCCTGCAAAACCATTGGTTGCAAAGAGTAATTTATTGGTGTGAAAAGTATAGTCATTTACAACCACTTCTACCGAATTATTAGTGTCATTAAAAGAGGTGACTTCCACTTGATTTAATATCAAAATATCTTTCGAAATTGCTTCTTTTAGCAATGCCTGCATCATGTTTCCGGTATCAATTTGCCCTTCAAACGGATTGAAAATAGAGTATTCTTTTATGTTTTCAAATGCAAAACGATCTATTTCTTTTGAAAACACATCCGACTTAAAAAGAGGTCTTAGTATTTCATTTAAAAACGGAAGTTTTTGCAAACATTCGTTATAAGTTGCATCATCGTCATTTAAAAATAGCTCATAACCGCCATAAGGTTTAAAATCAATTGCTTGATCACCAAGTCTTTTTCTTAGTAATTGTAGCCCATTCCAACGTTTTTGCACCAATTGTATTACTTCTTCTTCGGTATGATTTTTTAAATCATCGATAATTTCTGATAGACTCCCAAAACAAGCAAAACCTGCATTTTTTGTGCTTGCTCCTTGTGGTAAAATTCCTTTCTCCAAGATTAATATCTTGCTATCAGGAAACCTTTCTCGAAGTTGCAAGGCACAATGTAATCCAACAATCCCACTACCAACAATGGCATAGTCAACATTAGTAAACCAATTTTTTATCTCCCAATAACTAAGTTGCATTTTATATTTTCTTTTTAGAAAAATAAAAATACATAATTTTTTCTTTTGTTGTTGAATAAAAAATGAATTGATTCCAAATTGCAATAAAAAATTAATGCTAATAGAAACCAATGATTTTCATGCAGTTTACTTTTATGAAAATCCATATTAAGTAATCTAACAGTTTTTTTAGATTTACTTGTACCTGTCTTATCTAAATTTATTTTGAAGATTTTTATTATATTTGCTTAGTAAAGCTTCTAAGATTTTCTGTTATTCGATTTGAAAAGAAGTCTTTATATATTTTAATTTCTTCTTAACGTTACAGTTTATGCGTTTTAAACTTTTAATATTATTTTTCTTCTTTTACATTTTTACTGCTTTTGCACAAGAAATAACGGTTCCAGTTAAGGCCGTAGATTCTTTGTATAGAGAAGATCAATTTTATATTAACTTCACTTATAACAAGTTACAAAATTTTAAAGGATTAAGTCAAACTAAATTTTCTCCTGGAATAAGTATGGGGTTTTTAAGAGATATGCCTATTAACAAAACTAGAACAATTGCTGTTGCAGCTGGTTTAGGATATTCGATTACTATTTATAATAATAATTTACAAGAATTAAGGAATACAACTAATGCTAATTCTACTTTCGATTATAGTTTTCTTTCCAATACTAATTTCGATAAAAACAAGTTTGTTCATCAATATATTGAATTACCTATTGAGATAAGATGGCGAACTTCTACCCCAGATTCTCATGAATTTTGGAGGGTTTATTCTGGATTTAAATTGAGTTACTTGATTTCCGATTACCATAAATATGTTAATGATGGTGAGTCAACAATCAATAATTCGAATCCAGATTTCAATAAATTGGTTTATGGCTGTTACCTAGCAGCTGGTTTTAACACCTTGAATTTGTATGCTTATTATGGTATAAAACCCATTTTTAAAACTGGTGAAATCAATGGTGATAAAATAAATACTACGAGCTTTAATGTTGGATTACAGTTTTATATCCTATAACCAAAAATACCACATAAAAATTTGAGGAAGCATTCCAGCAAGATATCCAATTACCAATTCTTTTCCGCTGTGTGCTTTCATTACCAATCGAGAACTTGCTATAATTCCATTAAGGAGAAATAAAGAGGCAATAATGAAAATGCTGTTCAACTCATAATGCATGCTTAATCCAAAAACAAAAAAACATAAGGCACTTATTGCAATCATATGAATACTTGCTTTTATTTTCAGATATAATAAAACATAAGCTACACTAGTACTGCAAATTGCCCCAAGAAAAAAGTAAAATAATTCGGGGAAGCGATCTATTGTAATGCTTTTACTGATTAAAATAATTGTTAGGATAATTTGCATTAACAGCGGCGTCTTTCTTTGTGAGATATCCGAAAGCATTATGGTGTCTACTTTTCCAAATGTTCTAAGCAAATAAAAAAAAGAAAGAGGCAACAAAAAAGTTATTATAATAACTTGAACAAGCATTAACAAATATTGCTGATTAGAATAATAATTAGCACTGTAATAAATATAAAAAAGGGTACCAACAATTGGTATGAAGATAGGATGGAAAAGATAAGAAAAAAAGGAAATTAATTTTTTCAATAGTAGAAACTTAGAATAGCAAATATAATAAAACGAAACTTCAATATTAATTAAGACAGAAATAAAAGTAAAATCTTTCTAATGAATTTTAAATTTCAGATTAATATTTGTCAAAATCTCAATTTAATAAATTTTTCTTTAAAAGAAACTCATTAAAAGTTTCTATTTTCGTTGGATACTTTTACCTTTGTAAGTTAGAATGTAAAAAGACCAAAATGAATAAATCTAGTAAACGTAGAGAAGCACTATTATATCATGCCAAACCTACTCCGGGTAAGATACAAGTTGTTCCAACAAAAAAATATGCTACACAAAGAGATTTATCTTTGGCATATTCACCAGGTGTAGCTGAGCCATGTTTAGAAATTGCTAAAGACGTGAACAATGTCTATAAATATACATCTAAAGGAAATCTAGTTGCAGTAATTTCTAATGGAACTGCGGTATTAGGCCTAGGTGATATTGGTCCCGAAGCATCTAAACCTGTTATGGAAGGAAAGGCATTGTTATTTAAAATATTTGCTGATATAGATGTTTTTGATATTGAGGTTGGTACAAAAGATATAGAAGAATTTATTGCAACGGTTAAAAATATTGCGCCAACTTTTGGAGGAATAAATTTAGAAGACATTAAAGCACCTGAATCTTTCGAGATTGAAAGACGATTGGTAGAGGAATTAAATATTCCGGTAATGCATGATGATCAGCATGGTACAGCTATTATTTCTTCGGCAGCATTATTAAATGCATTAGAATTGGCAGAAAAAGAAATAAGCAAAGTAAAATTAGTTGTTTCTGGTGCAGGTTCAGCTGCTTTAGCATGTTCAAATTTATATGTTTTACTTGGTGTAAAAATAGAAAACATAATAATGTTCGACGTAAATGGGGTTATCAGTAGTGATAGAACTGATTTATCTGATTTACAAAAAAGATACAGCCATGGTGCTCCAGGAACAACATTGCAACAAGCATTAATTAATGCCGATGTATTCTTAGGACTTTCAGCAGGGAATATTTTGACCCCAGAAATGCTTTTAGGAATGGCAAAAGATCCAATCGTTTTTGCTATGGCTAATCCAACGCCAGAGATTGATTATGATTTAGCAATGGCTACTCGTGATGATATAATAATGGCAACAGGTAGATCTGACCAACCTAATCAGGTAAATAATGTACTTGGATTTCCATATATTTTTCGTGGTGCACTAGATGTAAGAGCAACTAAAATTAACGAAGCCATGAAAATGGCAGCCGTTAGAGCATTAGCAGCTTTAGCTAAAGAACACGTTCCAGAGCAAGTAAATATTGCGTATGGCGAGACCAAGTTAAATTTTGGTAGAGAGTATATTATTCCAAAACCATTTGACCCTAGACTGATTACTATGGTAGCTCCTGCAGTAGCAAAAGCAGCTATGGAAAGTGGTGTAGCGTTAAATCCAATTACCGATTGGATAAAATATGAAGAGGAGTTATTAGAACGAATGGGTTCGGATAATAAAATGGTTCGTTTACTTACCAATCGCGCGAAAACAGATCCAAAAAGAATTGTTTTTGCCGAGGCAGATCAACTCGATGTTTTGAAAGCAGCCCAAATTGTATATGAAGAAGGTATAGGACATCCTATTTTATTAGGAAGAAAAGAAGATATATTAGAATTAAAAGAGGAGATTGGTTTTGATGCTGATGTGCCAATTTTTGACCCAAAAACCAATGAGGAAGACAGTCGCAGATTAGGATATGCCGAAATTTATTGGAGAGAACGCAACCGTCGAGGAATTTCATTATTAGATGCTCAAAAATGGATGCGCGAACGGAATTATTTTGCTGCAATGATGGTTAATCAAGGGGATGCCGATGCTATGGTGTCTGGTTATTCTAGAAGTTATCCAGCCGTGGTAAAACCATTAATGCAATTAATTGGTAAAGCACCAGGAATATCTTTAATTGCTACAACCAATATGATGATGACAAATCGCGGACCAATGTTTTTATCCGACACGGCAATCAATCCAAATCCGTCTGCAGATGACTTGGCAAAAATTGCTTTAATGACCGAAAAAACAGTTCGTATGTTTGGAATTGAGCCAGTAATTGCCATGGTTTCCTTTTCTAATTTTGGATCTTCCCAAGTAGAAAGTGCAACTAAAGTAAGAGAAGCGGTGGCTTATTTGCATAAATATTATCCAGATTTAATAGTAGATGGTGAAATACAAGCCGATTTTGCTTTAAATCCAGAGATGCTAAAAGGGAAATTTCCATTTTCTAAATTAGCAGGAAAAAAAGTAAACACTTTGATATTTCCAAATTTGGAGTCGGCTAATATTACTTATAAATTATTAAAAGAATTATACAAAGTAGATTCTGTTGGTCCAATTATGCTAGGAATGGATAAGCCTGTTCATATTTTTCAATTAGGTGCTAGTGTTGAAGAAATGGTAAATATGGCTGCAGTTGCAGTTGTAGATGCCCAAGAAAAAAGCAAAAGAGTACAAAATAAAGAGAAATCCAATTAGTAAAATCTTTAAAAACTCTGGTATAAAGTTTTTTGTTATATTTGAAATTGCATAAAATAAATTATGATAGCACACATTCAAGGAAAATTAGTAGAGAAAACACCAACAGAAGTTGTTATTGACTGTAATGGTGTTGGTTATCATATAAATATTTCATTACATACCTATACGTTACTTCCTAAAACCGATTTCGTAAAGTTGTTTACGCACTTGATTATTAAGGAAGATTCCCATTCGTTATATGGATTTGTAGAAAAATCAGAAAAGGAAATATTTAAAATGTTATTAACCGTTTCCGGAATTGGAGCAGGTATTGCAAGAACAATGTTGTCTTCTTTAGAACCAAAACAAATTATTCAATCACTTGCAAGTGGTGATGTTGGAACAATCCAATCTATTAAAGGTATTGGAAGTAAAACTGCACAGCGCGCGATACTAGATTTAAAGGAAAAAGTATTAAAAATATACGATTTAGATGAAGTTTCTATGTTTCAAAGCAATACAAATCGAGATGAAGCGTTATCTGCTTTGGAGGTTTTAGGTTTTGTTAGAAAAACATCCGAAAAAATAGTAGATAAAGTGATTAGTCAAAATCCAGATGCTACAGTAGAAATGATTATTAAGCAAGCATTAAAAAATTTATAATTTTTGAAAACAAAGCACCAAAAATATATATCCATTGCCCAAAAAATAGCCTTCGTAATAGCGTTGCTATTTATTAATCAGCATTCTTTTGCCCAAGAAAGAGTAAATGATACTACCTACAATAAGGGGCATATTGTAATTGAAAATCCAAAAAGTATAGTTAAGGCTTATACCTATGATCCCGCAACGGATCGTTATATTTTAAACACAACTTTTGCAGGTGTTGATATAAATTACCCAATTATTCTTACTCCAAAAGAATACGAACAATTGGTATTAAAAAATTCCATACACGATTATTTTAAGGAAAAAGCGGATGCTGTTTCAGGACAAAAAGCAGCAGCTGTAGCAGCAAAAAAGAATTTATTACCTAAATACTATGTAAATTCTAGTTTCTTTGAAGCTATTTTTGGTAGCAATACTATTGATGTAAAACCAACAGGGTCTGCAGAAATCGACTTAGGATTTAGACATACCAAACAAGATAATCCTTCATTTTCTCCAAGAAATAGATCAAGTACAACTTTTGATTTTAACCAAAGAATCAGCATGAGTTTGATGGGAAAAGTTGGAACAAGATTAAATGTTAATGCTAATTACGATACACAATCTACATTCGCTTTTCAAAATTTAATAAAATTATCGTTCGATCCTTCTGCATCTGGGGGAGAAGATTCAATTATTAAAAAAATAGAAGTTGGTAATGTTAGTATGCCACTTAATAGCACATTAATTCGAGGTGCACAAAGTTTGTTTGGGGTTAAAGCCCAACTGCAATTTGGAGGAACATCTGTAAATGCAGTTTTTGCAGAACAAAAATCTCAAACCAAAACGGTAACGGCACAAGGAGGCGGAACAATACAAAACTTTGAACTTTTTGCACAAGAATATGATGCAGACAGACACTTTTTCTTATCTCAATATTTCAAAAATCGTTATGATAAAGCGCTTTTAAACTATCCATTAATTGATAGTAGAGTGCAAATTACAAGAATTGAAGTTTGGATTACTAACAAACAAAACCGTGTAAGTACGACAAATAATAATTTAAGAAATATTATTGCGCTTCAAGATTTAGGTGAAGCCCGTTTAACAGATACATCTACTTCTACAGCAATAAATGATAGTCAAATAGTCGCAATTGATGCTGCGGATATTCATCCATTTCAAGCAAATGATTTCTTTTTGAAACCTATTGACACTCCTCCAAACAATAATAATAACCGATACGATCCGGCATTAATAATTCCGTCAACTCCTCCAAATCCTAATTATCCAGGTTTATTGAATCCTAATATTAGAGAAATTGTTACTTCAAGTCAAGGGTTTAATAATTCTGTTACGGTAAATGAAGGAACTGATTATTCCAAATTGGAAAACGCAAGAAAATTATTACCAAACGAGTTTACATTTCACCCACAATTGGGATATATTTCATTGCAACAACGTTTGGCAAATGATGAAGTACTTGCTGTAGCTTACCAATATACAATTGGTTCAGATGTTTATCAAGTTGGAGAATTTGGTACTGATGGTGTGGAGGCAACCCAAGTTAGTGCTTCTGGAATTCCATCCTCTCAATCGTTAGTATTGAAAATGCTTAAGAGTAGTTTGACCAACGTTCAAAAACCAATTTGGGGCTTGATGATGAAGAATATTTATCAAATTCCTCAAGGTTTTCAAATGCAAAAGGAAGAATTTAAATTCAATATTTTATACACCGATCCATCTCCTTTAAATTACATTACCGCTGCAAATACAACTTCTCCGTTACCAACAGGTATTACAGATACACCTTTATTAAAGGTTTTTGGTTTGGATAGATTGAATTATAGTAACGATCCTCAAAATGGTGGTGATGGTTTCTTTGATTTTATTCCAGGATTAACAGTAGACCAACAAAATGGTAGAATAATATTTACTTCGGTAGAGCCATTTGGTAGGTATTTATTTAACAAATTGAGATCTGGAAGCGCAATAGAAAACTACGATTTGCCAGAGACAACACCAGGTGCATACAACGATAACCAGTTGAAATATGTGTATACTACTTTGTATAAATCTACTCAAGCTGCCGCATTACAAAACAGTTCAAAAAACAAATTTCAATTAAAAGGTAAGTTCAAATCTTCTGGAGGTGATGGTATTCCAATAGGAGCATTTAATGTGCCAAAAGGATCAGTTGTAGTTACTGCTGGCGGAAGAAAATTAGTCGAAGGAGTGGATTATACCGTTAATTACCAAGCGGGTAGAGTACAAATTTTAGATCCTGCATTGTCAGCATCTAATACTCCAATTCAAGTTTCGGTGGAAAATAATTCTACTTTTGGAAGACAGACTAGACGTTTTTACGGAATTAATGTAGAGCATAAATTTTCAGATAAATTTTTGGTGGGCGCTACAATGTTAAAAATGTCGGAACGCCCATTTACTCAAAAAACCAATTACGGCCAAGAATCAGTAAATAATACTATTTACGGTTTAAATACTAGTTTCTCTACTGAGGTTCCTTTTTTAACCCGTTTGGTTAATAAACTACCAAACGTTGATACCGATGTGCCTTCTAACGTTTCCTTTCGAGGGGAAGTTGCCTACTTAAAACCAGACTCTCCTACAGCGGATAAATTTAATGGTGAATCTACCGTTTATGTTGAAGATTTTGAGGGGTCTCAAACTAATATCGATTTACGTTCGCCTTATTCTTGGTTTTTATCTTCTACTCCAATTCGTCCAACGACTGGGGTTATTCCGGATTATTTAGATTTTGGAGGAAATTCTACAGCCTTAGATTATGGTTTTAAAAGAGCAAAATTAGCTTGGTATAGTATTGATCCAATTTTTTATGCTCAAAGACCAACCGGAATTTCAGATGATGATTTATCTTTAAATAGCACAAGAAGAATATACAGCCAAGAGTTATATCCTGCTACTACAATTGCAGCTGGACAATCTCAGGTAGTAAACACACTAGATTTAACGTATTTTCCAAAAGAAAGAGGTCCATTTAATTTTAATACAGCTACTGCAACGGATAATACATTACCAAATCCAGAAAATAATTATGCGGGAATTTTTAGAGCTCTAAATACTACCAATTTCGAGCAATCTAATATAGAATACATTCAGTTTTGGATGCTTGATCCTTACACTGATTCTAGAGTTTCGCCTTCTCCAATCAATCCTGGAAACACTGGAAGAATCTATTTTAACTTAGGAGAAATATCGGAAGACGTTCTTCAAGATGGAAGAAAATTTTATGAAAATGGAGTAGGAAATAATCAAACCCTTGCGGCACCTACTATCTGGGGAGATACTCCTGCTTCACAATCTTTAATTTATGCTTTTGATTCTAATGAAGGAAATAGAACTTCTCAAGATGTTGGATATAATGGTTTAAATAATTCCCAAGAAGCAGTAAAATTTCCAGCTTTTGCTTCCTTTCCTGATCCTGCCGAAGATGATTATAAGTATTTCTTGAATACCCCAGGAACTATTTTTGATCGCTATAAATATTATAATGGTACAGAAGGCAACTCTCCTGTGAATGTGACAGATACTAATAGAGGATCTACAACAGTTCCAGATGTAGAAGATATTAACCGCGACAATACAATGAATACTATTAATGCCTATTATGAATATAGCATTAAAGTTAGTCCAGCCGATTTATCACAAGTGGGAACTAATTATATAACAAATATTTTGCCTACTACGGTTTCTCTCCCTAATGGGGAATCTACAACTGCAAGATGGATTCAATTTAAAATTCCAGTTAACCAACCTACAAATACAGTTGGAAGTATATCTGATTTTCGTTCTATACGTTTTATGAGAATGTTCATGACAAAATTTGCTAATCAAATGACAATTCGATTTGGTTCTTTAGATTTAGTTCGTGGGGATTGGAGAAAATATGACTACACCTTAGACCCTACAGATACGGATACTTCCGATGATAATACAGATTATGATTCAGCAGCTGTAAACGTTCAAGAAAATGGTACTAGAGATCCAATTCATTATGTAGTTCCTCCAGGAGTAGAGCTTGAACAATTGTACAATAACAATACATTAATTCCTCAAAACGAACAATCGTTATCAATAAAATTAGGAAGTAATGCCGATTATGGTCTAGAGCCAGGAGATTCTAGAGCTGTATTTAAAAATGTAAATGTGGATATGCGTCAGTATAAAAAACTGAAAATGTTTATACATGCCGAGGCAATAGCATCCAATTCAAGTTCCATTGAAGATGATGAGTTGATTGGTTTCATTCGTTTTGGAAATGATTTTACAGATAACTTTTATCAAATTGAAAAACCATTAAAGAAAACACAATTTGGAGATAATAGTCAAATTGGTGTTTGGCCTGAAGCAAATAATTTAGATCTTTCTTTGGAGCTAATAACTCGAATGAAGATTAAAGCAATGAGTCATGTATATACACCTGGCGAAATTTACTATCCAGATGATGATATTACTATTGCAGATGGTGACGGTGATCCAAATTTACGACTAGGAATTCGAGGAAATCCAAATTTTGGAATGGTGCGAACTTTAATGTTAGGAGTGAAAAATCAAACCAATAAGTTAAGCACTCCTCAGCATCCTTTAAATCCAAGAAGGCTTAAAGGAGAGGTTTGGTATAACGAACTTCGTTTAGCCGGGATGGATAATAAAGGTGGTATGGCAGCTGTAGCAAATATGGATGCAAATTTCGCTGATTTCGCTAATGTTTCTGCTACAGGGAAAATGAGTACCATTGGCTTTGGTACTTTAGAGCAAGGACCAAATGAAAGAAGTAGAGAAGATGTTTTGCAATATAATATTGTAACTAATATGAGTTTAGGTAAATTACTTCCAAAAAAATGGGGAGTCAACTTGCCTTTTAATTATGGTATAGGCGAAGAATTTATAACTCCTAAATACGATCCTTTTAATCAAGATATTGAGTTAAAACAATTGATTAATGAAACTGCTGATGCAGCTGAAAAAAGAAATCTAAAAAATAGAGCTATGGATTACACCAAAAGAAGAAGTATTAACTTTATTGGTGTAAAAAAATCAAAAGGAGAAAAGGCAGTACCGCATTTTTATGATCCAGAGAATGTAACGCTTTCTTATTCTTATAATGAAGTTGATCGTCATAGTTACGAATTGGAGAATTATACAGACCAAAGAGTTAGTACTACTGCCGATTATACTTTTGCTTTTCAACCAAAACCTGTTGAGCCTTTTATGTCAGTTAAAGTCTTTAAAAAGAGCAGTTATTGGAAACTATTAAGCGATTTTAATTTCAATTATAAACCAACAAATGTTTCTTTTAGTTCTAATATTACAAGACAATTCAACCGCCAACAATTCCGATTGGTAGATGTAGAAGGAATAGGTTTAGATGCACTTTACCAGAGAAATTTCTTGTTTAATTATCAATATGGATTTAATTATAATCTAACAAAATCTTTAAAAATTAACTTGAATGCAACTTCTAATAATATAGTTAGAAATTACATGAAAGATAATAATGAACCGGATAATTCTTATACTATTTGGTCAGATTATTGGAATATTGGTTTGCCAAATTTACACAACCAACAACTTACAGTTAATTATGAATTGCCTGTAAATAAAATACCGTTTTTGAGTTTTGTGAAATCCACTTACACGTATGCAGGAACTTATAGTTGGCAACGTTCGTCATTAGCTATGTCTTCGGTTTTGGATTCGGATACAGGAATAAACTATAATTTAGGAAATACTATCCAAAATTCTGGTTCTCATAAACTGAACACATCACTAAGCATGGATTCATTTTATAAATATATAGGATTATCTAAACAAAAAACACCTACAAAGACCGCACCTGCTGGCATTCCAAAACCAGGAGAAAAAGTTACTAATATAAAAGCTACTCCAGCAAAAAATTCTAATTTGTTTTTAGATGGTTTAATAGGAGTTGTTACTAGTATTAAGAATATTCAAATTAATTATACCGAAAATCAAGGAACTGCACTACCAGGATTCTTGCCAGGGGTAGGATTCTTTGGTACATCAAAGCCATCGTTAGGATTTGCATTTGGTGGTCAGGATGATGTTCGTTTTGAAGCAGCAAAAAATGGATGGCTAACTAATTATCCAAATTTTAATCAAAATTACACCCACGTATTAACTAGAACATTAGACTTTACAGCTAACATGGATTTATTTCCAGATTTCAAAGTTGATTTTACAGCAAATAGGTCTTACGCAAATAATTATTCCGAGCAATACGATGTGTTAGATGGGGTATATAATTCCAGATCACCTTATAACACCGGTAATTTTGCAATATCCACTGTGATGTTAAAATCTTCATTTAAACAAAGCGATGAATTTTTCTCTTTGCCATTCGAAGAATTTAGAAATAACAGAATTACAATTGCTAATAGATTGGCTACAGATTATTATGGCACGCCTAATTTTCCAGTCAATGCAGATGGTTTTCCAACCGGATTTGGAAAAAATAGTCCAGAAGTATTATTACCTTCATTCCTAGCTGCATATACTGGGTTTGATATCCCTGCATTAAAAGTAGTTGGAATAAGTTTGGCGCAAAGCCCTGAAGATAGAGCTAATAAGATTTCATTAAGTGCATTTAAAAATATCCCTATACCAAACTGGAATATTAAATACAATGGATTAATGCGATATAATTTCTTTAAAGAGAAGTTTAAACGATTTTCAATTCAGCATGCGTATAAGGCATCTTATACCGTTAATTCTTATCGTTCTAATTTAGATTATAATCTGCATGCTAATGAATTAAACCCACTAAATGGGAACTTCTATAGCCAAACAATTATAGGCAACGTTAACTTAGTTGAGCAATTTAACCCATTAATTAGGGTTGATTTTGAAACCAAAAGTTCGTTTAAAATTTTAGCTGAATTAAAAAAAGACCGAGCTTTATCTTTAAGTTTTGATAATAATTTATTGACAGAAGTAAAAGGTATAGAATATGTTATTGGAACAGGATATCGATTTAAAGATGTTATTTTTTCAAGTAAATTAGCGGATAGTCCATCAGGAGTTATTAAAAGTGATATCAATTTGAAAATAGACTTCTCCTATAGAAATAATAAAACTATTGTACGTTATTTAGATTATAACAATAACCAATTAGGAGGCGGACAAAATATCTGGACTTTTAAATTATCTGCGGATTATTCTTTCAGCAAAAATTTAACTGCAATTTTATATTATGATCATTCGTTCTCTAAAGCAGTTATTTCAACATCATTTCCAATGACTAATATTAGAGGAGGATTTACTATAAGATATAACTTTGGAAATTAAGAAAAATTGAAGTAAAATCCTTTCCAAAATTTAATAATAAACAATACATTTGACCTAATAATAAAACACAAGAATATAATGAATATACCTGCAAATTTAAAATACACTAAAGACCACGAATGGATTTCTATTGATGGCGATGTTGCAACTATTGGAATTACAGATTTCGCACAAAGCGAATTAGGTGATATAGTTTATGTAGAGGTTGAAACTTTAGATCAAACTTTAGATAAAGATGAAGTTTTTGGAACGGTAGAGGCTGTTAAAACAGTTTCTGATTTGTTCTTACCAATGTCTGGTGAAATTATTGAATTTAATGAAGATTTAGAGCGCAACCCTGAAACTGTAAACACAGATCCTTATGGAAAAGGATGGATGGTGAAAGTAAAAGTTTCGGATCTTTCTCAATGGGATGAACTATTGGATAATGAAGCTTATGGCAATCTAATAGGTGCATAATAAGAATGTATATCTTGGTTTAGCTTTACTTTGGACTTGTATTGTTACAGTCTTGAGTTTAGTCACTATTGGTTCTATTGGGAGTAGTATTCCTATTCCTAATAAAGATAAATACGTTCACTTTACTTTCTATTTTATTTTTGTAATCCTTTGGTCTTTGTATGTAAGACAGGCAACTAGTAACAAAAATATCCAATGGATTATTTTGTTTTTGGCAATTGGTTACGGAATAATAATGGAGATTTGCCAAGGTGTTTTTACCACAACTAGAACGCCAGATAGTATGGATGCTCTTGCAAATAGCCTTGGAGCTATTACAGGATTGATTTTTTTAAAAATTATTTTCAATACACATAAAACCACTCCTTGAGTGGTTTTTGTATAATTTCCAATATATGAAAGTGCAACAATATTTAGATTCTACCTATCTTAAAACACCAGAACAAGCTGGTCTTTCAATTAAAGAAAATACTAAAATAGTAGAAGGATTTATTCAAGAAGCTATTGATGAGGGGTTTAAACTAATCATGATTCGTCCTGATATGGTTAAAAGGGCTAAAGAAATGATTAAATTGTCAAACTCTAAACTAACAATAGGTACCGTTATTGGTTTTCCAGAAGGAACTTATTCTATAGACGAAAAATTAGCAGAAGCCCATAATGCAATCCAAGACGGTGCGGATGATTTAGATTTTGTATGTAATTACGAAGCATTTAAAAGAGGAGAGATTGAATTGGTTAAAAAAGAAATAGTGGAAGGCACCAAATTGGGACTATCAAATAATAAAATTGTAAAGTGGATTATAGAAGTAGCTGCGCTTAATGGCGAACAAATAATTCAACTTTCGGCATTGATAAAAAATATAGTGATGTCTAATTTTAAAGAAGCATACTATCCTTTAGTTTTTGTAAAATCGTCTACCGGGTTTTATAAAACTGAAGAAGGAATGCCAAATGGCGCAACCGTTCCAACTATTAAAATGATGCTTGAAAACGCTTCTCCACTTTCTATTAAAGCAGCGGGTGGAGTACGAACCTATGATGAAGCAGTAGAAATGATCCGCTTGGGAGTGAAAAGAATTGGAACCTCCTCTGCCAAAGCAATTGTTAACGGTCAAGTAGCAAAAGGAAATTATTAAATTTATAGTAGTAGTATGGTAAAGAAATTTTATTTAGCATTTTTATTGTTTCCATTGTTTGTTTTAAATGCACAAAAAAGCAATGAGCAAACGCCTATTTTTTCATCTTGTGAAAAATTACAAAACAAAGAATTAGAATCGTGTTTCTACCAGCAAATTCAAACTTTTATTTATAATAATTTTCAAGTTCCTCAAAAGTTAAAAGATTCCAATTATAAAGGATCTATCCTGTTGCTTTTTGAAGTAGATAGTAAAGGAATTTTTAAAGTTCTTTATGTTGATGCTAATGATACCGAATTAAAAAGTGAGAGCCAACGCATTTTTGAAAAAATGCCTAAAGTGACCCCCGCTACTTTTAACGGGACTCCAACTTATGCAAAATATACTATTAAAATTTCGGTGCCATTACAAAATCCTTCGCAGCCACAAATAGAAAATAGCATCAAAGACGATTCGGCTGCCATAATAAAAGCCAATCGAAATAAAGAACTTACCGAACTGGACAGTATTTCGTATCAAAAATTCACTAATCCACAATTTGAAAGTCATTTAAATATACCTTTTTCTCATAGTTATTATTCTCAATTTGATGGGGCATTAAACCAAATAGGAAGTAACAGTCACACCGCTTCCAAGCCCTTTACCTATGCTGAGGTTTCTAAATATTATAATTTGTCTGCCGAAAATGAGAAGTTAATGAAGAACAAAACAACTTGGTGGGGAAAGAAAATTTGGAATGAAAATACAGTTGCTATTCAAACTAAGGATTATTGGTTTACCATGAATCCAATTTTTGATACCCAAATGGGAAAAAGTTTTCCAAGCACTTCCAAATATACTTTTGTGAATACACGTGGACTTCAAATTCGAGGTGGATTAGGAAGTCAGTTAAATTTTACGACTACTATTTATGAAAGCCAAGGCAGGTTTGCAGATTATTATAACAATTATGCCGAATCTTTGCACCCAATAGGATTAGTTCCTGCAGATTATCCAGCAGTTGGAGATCCAGCCATAGTTCCAGGTATTGGCATTGCCAAAAGATTTAAAATCGATGCCTTTGATTTTCCTTCTGCGGAAGCTAACTTAAACTATGCGCCAAGCAAATTTTTCGATTTGCAAATGGGATATGGCAGAAATTTCATTGGAGATGGTTATCGTTCTTTACTTTTAGGAGATGGTACAACTCCGTATCCTTATATAAAATTAAACACCACTTTTTGGAAAGTAAAATACACCAATACTTATATGTGGCTTAAAGATGTCCGAAAAGATGCAATGGTAGATAAAACTTATGCAACTAAATTCATGGCAAACCACTATTTAAGTTGGAATATTAACAAGCGTTTTAATTTAGGTTTTTTTGAATCTGTGGTTTGGGCAAACCAAAACAACCGTGGATTTGATATGAGTTTTGTGAATCCGATAATCTTTTATCGATCTGTAGAATTTGCTTCTTCATCCAAAAGTGGAAATGCACTTTTAGGACTTACTTATAAATACAAATGGAACAACCAATTTAATTTTTATGGTCAATTTTTAATTGATGAATTCTCTTTTAGCGAGGTTAAAGCACAAAATAATAGTTGGAAAAATAAGTTTGCTTACCAACTTGGGGTGAAATATTTTAATGCACTAAATATTCCAAATTTATTATTGCAATTAGAATACAATCACATTCGCCCTTATGTGTATTCTCATAGCGATGTTTTGACAAATTATGGAAATTACAACCAGAGTATGGGACATCCTTGGGGAGGAAATGCCAAAGAATTAGTTGCTATAGCACGATACCATAAAGGTAGATATTTTGCTGATGCTAAAGTAACTCTAGGTGTTAGAGGATTAGATTTTAATACCGTATCAGATTCTAATAATTATGGAGGAAATATATACTTAAGCTACTCTGATAATCGCCCTTATGACATAGGGGTTGTTGTT
This sequence comes from uncultured Bacteroidota bacterium, assembly GCA_903838055.1. Lineage (GTDB taxonomy): Bacteria > Bacteroidota > Bacteroidia > Flavobacteriales > Flavobacteriaceae > Flavobacterium. Next base: position 40,511 of record CAILWV010000065.1, read on the forward strand.
GGACAAGGAAATAAAACCTCTATTTTCATGACCGATTTACAAGCCGGTTATTTAATAAATCCTTCTACAAACATGAAATTATTTGGAAGTTTAATTTACAGAAATTTCAATCCAACAGTAGAAACAGATTTAGTTAAAAAGGAAAGCACTACATGGATTTCTTTAGGATTGCGATGTGATATTTTTAATTGGTATTTTGATTATTAGTAAATTAATATAATACCAAATATTTCACTGTAGATATTAGAAAAAAGAATTAATCATCAAATCTTACTATATTTAGTATTAAAAGCACTATTTATGAAATGTTTTTTGTCAAATCCTTTTTGATAAACTACTTTTGCATTAGTTTTAATAGTAAAACACTTTTGAAAACAATTCAATCTAATTTTTCGCCCCTCAAAATCTACCACGATTTTAAACAAATTACCAAAGCAGGATTAGCAATTAGCGTTGTTTTTTCTTCTATTGCAGGGTATTTATTAGGCTTTGATGATGAGCATCCTTTTAGTTTTCTAACGCTTTTAATGTTAGCTGTTGGGGGATATTGTATGGTAGGCGCATCTAATGCTTACAATCAAGTTATCGAGAAAGATCTAGATGCATTGATGGATAGAACAAAGAATCGCCCTGTAGCTTCAGGTAGATTGTCTCCCAATATGGCATTGTTTATTGCTAGTTTACTAACTATTATAGGAATAATTTTGTTATATCTTATCAATCCTAAAACAGCAATGTTTGGAGCGATATCCATATTTTTATATACAAGTGTTTACACGCCTTTAAAAACCATTACTCCTCTTTCGGTATTTGTAGGTGCTTTTCCAGGTGCTATTCCATTTATGCTTGGTTGGGTTGCCGCTACAAATCATTTTGGTATTGAAGCAGGAACTTTGTTTTTAATTCAATTTTTTTGGCAGTTCCCACATTTTTGGGCTATAGGTTGGTTTTTGTTTGAAGATTATGAAAAAGCTGGTTTTTTTATGCTTCCAACAGGTAAAAAAGACACCAAAACGGCCACTCAAATAATTTTATATACGCTTTGGTTAATTTTAACATCCTTAATTCCCTATTTAGGATATACAGGAAAGTTACAAATTAGTCTTCCTTCTGCAATTTTAGTATTTCTTGTAGGATTGTGGATGTTGCTTTATGCGGTAAAATTATACCACGCTAGAACTCCTAAAGCAGCGCGTGCATTAATGTTAGTTAGCGTTTCTTACATTACATTATTACAAATAATATATATAACAGATAAATTTTTAAGATAGTTATGATGACAAATGAAGAATATAAATTACGATCAGCAAGATCCTACAAGCTCTTGTTGATTTTTGCAATGATTAGTATGACTATGATGTTCGCTGGATTAACTAGTGCATTAGTAGTTAGTAAGTCAAGACCTGATTGGATGAAAGATTTCCAACTACCTTCTTCTTTTTTCTTTAGTTTGGCTGCAATAATTCTTTGTAGTATTACAATGCATTTGGCGAAAAAAGCAATTCAAAAAGACAACAGAAAAGCAACTTCTTATTTTTTGGGAGCTACTTTAGCACTAGGGTTAACCTTTGTATTTTTTCAGTTTCAAGGCTTTACTCAATTGTTTCAAAATCACATGTATCCAGTTGGGGGATCGGGTTCTATAACTATTTCTTTCTTGTATGTTTTAGTTTATGTACACCTTGCGCATTTGTCAGGAGGAATAATTTCACTATTAATTATAATTTATAATCATTTTAAACAAAAGTACAATTCATCCCAATTTCTTGGTATTGAGCTAGGTGCAATGTATTGGCACTTTCTTGATTTCTTGTGGATTTATTTATTTTTGTTTTTATATTTCTTTAAATAAGAAAAAAATGTAAATTTGGGGACTTTTTAACAACAACTTTTTATGGGATCGAAAGGTACTACTACAAACACTGAAGGCAAAACTTGGGATGGCGGAAATGAGCCATTAAAAGCAAGTTACGGAAAATTAATGATGTGGTTTTTCATCGTTTCTGATGCATTAACCTTTTCTGGTTTTTTAGCAGCTTACGGTTTTTCAAGATTTAAATTTATAGAAACATGGCCTTTAGCCGATGAGGTGTTTACACACTTCCCATTCGCGCATGGTGTTTCTATGCCAATGTATTATGTGGCATTAATGACATTTATTTTAATTGGATCTTCTGTAACGATGGTTTTAGCAGTTGATGCAGGTCATCAAATGAAACAAAGTAAAGTTGCATTCTACATGTTTTTAACTATTATTGGAGGATTAATATTCGTTGGATCTCAAGCTTGGGAGTGGAAAAACTTTATCCATGGCGAATATGGTGCGGTTGAAACTAAAGGAGGAAGTATACTTCAATTTGTTGATTCTAAAGGGAAACATATTACTTTAGCGGATGTAGCAGATACTAGTGTTCCTAAAGAAAGAGAGCAACTTACCCGTAGTAAAGGAAGATGGTTTATGGAAGAAAGTTCTTTGCCAACTTATTCTGTAGAACAAATTCAAGCAGGCTTTAAGAAACACCCTGATTATCTAATAAGAACAGAGGTAATCTTTGATGCAGAAACTTCTAAAACAGCAGTAGGAGCTAATCCAACATTAAATGATTTCCAGTTTCATTCAAAACACAAAACTATATTAACGAGAGCAGAATCTGAAAAAAGATTAGCAGATGCTCGTTTGGTTGTTGAGGGTGCTAACTTACAAAGAAATGAATATGGTAGTAAATTATTTGCTGATTTCTTTTTCTTTATTACAGGTTTTCACGGTTTCCACGTATTCTCTGGAGTGATGATCAATATCATTATTTTCTTCAACGTATTGTTAGGAACTTACGAAAAAAGAAGGTCTTATGAAATGATTGAAAAAGTTGGACTTTATTGGCACTTTGTCGATTTAGTTTGGGTATTTGTATTTACATTCTTCTACTTAGTTTAATATTTTAGAAATTATATATTATGTCACACGAACACGTTTCTAATACCAAAAGAATTTGGTTGGTTTTCGGAATACTATCAGTTGTAACTACTGTTGAGGTATTCTTAGGAATTATTAAACCAGAATTCTTACACATGACTAATTTATTAGGCATGAATTTACTTAATTGGATATTCATTATCTTAACTATTTTTAAAGCATATTACATCGTTTGGGCTTTCATGCACATGGAAGGTGAAACTCCTGTTTTAAGAAGAGCAGTTGTTTGGACTGTGATTTTTTTAATTTTATATTTAACATTTATTTTGTTAACCGAAGGTAACTACATCTATGGGGTTTTTAAAAATGCCACAATAAAATGGAATTTTTAATTTTATATTAATTCAAAAAAAAGGTACGCATTGCGTACCTTTTTTTTATTTTTGTACTAACAAAACTTTTAATTCTAATGAAAAAGAATTTAGTCCTTTTCGTATTATTTATCCTTCCTATTGTAGCATATTTGTTTTTTGCGTCAGGAATCAACAGTTTCGCTAAACTTCCTACCATAACTAAAAACATTCCCGATATTAATTCCTGGAAAACATTAGATAATAAACCAGTGACGCTAACTGGTAAAATTACCATCTTAGGTTTTATGGGACAAGATGTATTGAAACGCAAAGGCAATATTTTTAATTTATATGAAAAAATATTCGATAGAAATAAAAATTTTAAAGATTTCCAAATGGTAATGATTGTTCCCGATGGAACGCAAGACCAAGTGAAAGAATTACAAAAAGTAGTATTGACCTTAGGTACCCAAGCTGGATGGAATTTTGTTTTTGGAACTCCCGAAGAAATAAATAGTTTCTATAACAAATTGAATTTAGTAGGAAGATTAGACGCCACTTTGGCAACTCCAAATGTTTATATTATTGATAAAAAAAGGAATTTACGCGGTAGAAAAGGGCACGACAAAAAAGGCAAATCAGAATATAAAGAAGGATATAATACTAAATTTGTTTCCGAACTTTACAATGAAATGACAGACGATGTAAAAATCATCCTTGCTGAATATCGCTTGGCATTAAAGAAAAATCATAATGCAACTAAAGAACTCCTTTCCAATGAAAAATAAATCGTACATAGGAATTTCCTTAATCGTTCTAATATTTGGAATTATATTTATTCCTAAAATAATAGATAGAATAAAAAACGGTTCGGTAGTTCAAAATGACCGAATGAGTCTTTCAAATGAAATTGTGAAAACAGATGCTTTGGTGAAAATTGGTCCTGCACCAAAATTTGAATTAACCGATCAAAACAACATAAAAATTTCTAATAAAGAGTATGCAGGTAAAGTATATGTAATGGAATTTTTCTTTTCTACATGCCCTTCTATCTGTCCAATTATGAATAAAAATATGATTGAGGTAGAGAAAACATTTGCAAACGAGAAAAATTTTGGAATTGCATCTGTTACTATTAATCCAGATAATGACACACCTGAAGTTTTAAAAGCACATGCTGAAAAACTAGGTATTACTTCTCAAAATTGGCATTTTCTTACTGGAAATAAAGAATATATTTTTAATTTAGCCAACAAAGGATTCAATCTTTATGTTGGAGAAAACAATAAAGCAATAGGTAATTTTGAACATTCTGGACTTTTTGCCCTTATTGATAAAAATGGAAATATCCGTTGTAGAAAAGACAAACAGGGAAACCCAATTTTATATTATGATGGATTAGAAAAACCTGGAGTAGACGCTATTAAAGAAGATATTAATTTACTATTAAAAGAATAATCATGGAAAATACAACTGTTGAAAATAAATTTAAAACCCCAATTATTATTGTTTCCGTTGTAATCCCACTTGCAGTGGTTTTGCTTTTTAGCATTAGATTAAAAGATTTCGGAATAAATGTAGAGCCACTTTCCTTCTTGCCTCCAATTTATGCTACAATAAACGGAATTACCGCTTTATTATTGATATTAGGGGTAGTTGCAATTAAGAAAGCCAATCGTGCTTTACATAACAAATTAATGACATCGGCAATTGCTTGTTCTGTAGTTTTTTTATTGATGTATGTTGCCTATCACATGACCGCTGAACCTACCAGCTTTGGTGGTGAAGGAATAATAAAATATATTTATTTTTTCCTATTGATTACCCATATTGTATTATCGGTAACTATTATTCCGTTAGTATTATTTACTTATGTTCGTGCTTTGTCAGGACAATTCGAAAGCCATAAAAAATTAGCTAAAATTACTTTTCCCCTTTGGCTATATGTAGCAGTAACAGGCGTTATAGTTTACCTTATGATTGCCCCATATTATGTCTAAAATTAATTTAGCAATGAGTAAAGTACCTATAGAAAAGGGACTGTTTTTCTTTAAAAGTAAGGGAATCTTTATTCTATTTTCTTTATTATATACTCTAAGTAGTCAAGCCCAATGCGCTATGTGTCGTGCTTCTCTTGAAAGTGAAGGCAACACTTCCAAAGCCGAAGCTGTAAATGATGGCATCGTTTATCTTATGGTAATTCCTTATGTTCTAGTTGCTGTTGTTGGAGTGGTAGTCTATAGAATGTATTCTAAAAATAAGAAATAGTTTTTTACTCGCTTAATGCATCCCAACCTCTTGCTTTCAATGGGATTTTGGTATCGGCACGAGTAATTAAATGGATTCCTTCACTTTCTTGTGTCATATGTCCGATAATAGTGAAATTTGGATTTCCTTTTATTTTTTCAAAATCGGCCATGCCAATAGTAAAAAGTAACTCATAATCTTCCCCACCATTTATAGCCATTGTTGTGCTATCTACATTAAACTCCTCACAAACATTTATTAATTGAGGATCTAAAGGCAATTTGTCTTCGTATAAATTACAACCAACTTTCGATTGCTTGCAGATGTGAATTATTTCTGATGATAATCCATCTGAAATATCAATCATAGCAGTTGGTTTTATTTCTAAAGCATGTAATAAAGTGCGAATATCTTTTCGGGCTTCGGGTTTTAATTGGCGTTCAATTAAATAGGTATAAGCATCTAAATCTGGTTGCGAATTTGGGTTCACTTGAAACACTTCTTTCTCTCTTTCCAACACTTTCAATCCCATATAAGCAGCTCCGATATCTCCAGTAACTACTAATAAATCCGATTGTTGTGCACCGCTTCTGTAAACAATTTCCTCTTCTTCGGCTTCGCCAATAGCGGTAATAGAAATAATCAATCCTTTTTGAGAAGATGTTGTATCGCCACCAATAACATCTACTTTATATTCATTTGCAGCATAAGTAATCCCTTCAAATAATTCGTCTAAGGCCTCCAATGGAAAACGATTAGAAACGGCAACCGAAACTGTAATATGAGTAGCCTTCGCATTCATGGCACATATATCTGAAATATTAACCACAACAGCCTTATAGCCCAAATGTTTTAAAGGCATGTAAGACAAGTCAAAATGTACTCCTTCAATTAATATATCAGTAGAAACAACTACTTTTTTATCTGCAAAATCTAAAACAGCAGCATCATCACCAATTCCTTTTATTGTGGAAGGCTGTTGAATAGTAAAATTCTTGGTTAAATGTTCTATCAAACCAAATTCGCCTAACTGAGAAAGCGATGTACGTTGCGGATTTTTTTCTTCTATCATGTGGTAAAGGTACGAAGGATTTTTGTTTGCCACAAAGCCACTAAACTAGTATTGTTAGTTTATAGGTTTAAACTAATTCACTTTTAATATTCTCCAACATTTCAACTACGGTTCCAAATCTATGATCGGTATCGTAATAAAACTGCTTGTTAGGAATTTTATTTTCTTTTAAATATTCTAGCATTTCTTCAAAACTCAATAATTCATCAGAATTAGCCAAGTGAAACGTAAAATGAGTTCCCTTATAGTTCTTCAATTCTTCTTTACATTTTTTTTCAAAACTGCCTAAATAATTCAGATATGCTTCGGTGAAATTCCAATTTTCCTCCGTTTTATAATTCTTTTGTTGTTGATTAACTTCTTTTTTCAAAGAAATACTTGGCGACCAACTGGGGTTTATGGAATGTACTTTAATAGCATCCGTTGGATTCATCGCTCGAACATAGTTGGCATAAAAACCTCCAAGCGATGTGCCTATTACAAATAGGTTGCCATAATTATCTTGAATCAATTTGCCAATTTGTTTTATAGCTTCATTAGGATTGTAATTAAGTTGTGGTGCAACAACAATTATTTCGTTTGACAATCTATTATCTTCTAGCCATTGTTTAATGCTGTTTTCTTTATTGCCAGGCGCGCTATTAAAGCCATGTAATAACAATATGGTGGTTTTGAATTCATAATTTGGAGTGATAAATTCATAGGGAATGCCAATGATTTCATTATTAAATTCTACCGTAATACCTTTAATTGGGTTAATTAGATTTTTGGTGTCAGGTATTTGCTCAACTACAGTTCCAATAGGAATAGTAACATTTGCCCAAGAATGTTCCTTAGAATTTATTAGCTTTATGGTTGTAAATGATTTAGACATCTATTTAGATTTTTAACAAAAATAAGTAATTTCTTCTTATTGATGTGTAGGAAACTTATCAAGTAATTTTTACCTTTATGGAATAGTAACCCATTGGGTGCAATTAATGAAAAGTTTGAATATTTATAAATTAATATAATGAACCACATACAATCATAGAAAAAAGTATTAAAAAGCCCAATTTATGGGTTCACATATCTATGATTATCTTTAATTAAGTGAAACGCCTTTTGTTTTTTTTAAACTATGAAAATCTATGTGGTAAAAAGTAACTTAAATTTAATTATCCCCAACAACGGGTCAATAGTATTATTTTTTGCCAAAGATTATTCGGATTTCTCAGTTTATTTTAAAATTCTTTTACTCTTTTTAATCTGTGGCTTCTATTAAAAAGTAAACATAAAAAATTCTATATTTAACCTATGAAAAAGCACCAAATTATTACCCTAACAATAAACCCGTCCTTAGATAAATCAACTCATTTTACAGGTTTGGTTGCCGAGCAAAAAATGCGTTGTCAAAAACCACATTACGATGCTGGAGGCGGCGGCATAAACGTTTCTAAAGCAATTTCAAAATTGGGAGGCAGCTCTTTATGTGTATTTACTTCTGGAGGATCCTCAGGCGAAATGCTTGAAGAATTAATTAAAAAATCTGGCATAGAAAGTCAAGTTCTAAAAACTAAAAATTGGACTCGTGAAAACTTCATCGCCGTAGATGACGCCACTAAATCCCAATACCGATTTGGATTTCCTGGCAACGAATTATCAGAAACTGAAATAGAAACTTTATTTGCTACTATAAAAGATTTCCAAACCGATTATTTAGTAATTAGTGGAAGTTTAAATGAAGGTCTTCCCACAAATTTTTATTCTAAAATTGCCCAAATTGCAAAAGCATCTGGAGTAAAAGTCGTTGCGGATACTTCAGGAGAAGCCCTACAAAAAGTATTAGAAACTGGCGTTTATTTAGTAAAACCAAATATTGGGGAGTTAGCAAAATTAATTGGTGTTGAACGTTTGGAACTTTCCGACGTAGAAAAAGCTGCCAAAAAGTTAATTGAAAAAGGAAGTGCCGAAATAATAGTAGTTTCTCTTGGCGCAGAAGGTGCAATTTTGGTCACCAAAGATACCACCGAATTTGTAGCAGCACCCAAAGCCGAAAAGAAAAGTACAGTAGGAGCTGGTGATAGCATGGTTGGTGGCATGGTTTGGGCATTATCCCAAAACAAAACCCTTAAAGAAGTAATTCAAATTGGAGTTTGTTGTGGCACTGCGGCTACCATGAATGAAGGAACACAACTTTTTAAAGCGGAAGATGTGGAAAGATTTTTTGAAGGGATGAAGCAATAATTTATTCAAGAAAATTCTCACAATTATTGATATATTTACCTGATAATTTAATAATGTATGACTCTATTATCTATATTAGCTTCGGTTGCAGGGGTATCTATGGGGCTTTCAAGTATTCCTCAAATTTATAAAATATACCTTCGAAAAAGTGCTGCAGATATTTCAATAGTTACCCATGTAATAATTGTACTTGGCGCATTTATCTGGATGCTCTATGGCTTTGAGATTAAAAGTATTCCAATAATAATTTCTAATTTTATTGGAATACTTACTAATACATTAATTCTATTAGGTTGTTATTTTTATAGAGATCCTAACCGTTATTAATAGCATCTAATTTACCGTTATTAATTAATACCATATTATTTAGTTTTTCCATAAAATGGTTTTTCAGAACTTCTGGTTTTAGGATTTTCACATTATCCAACCACATACTTATCCATCCAATTAGTTCGATGTTTATTTCCGTTTCAAAATGCATTTGAATAGTCCCATCTTGCAATCGTTCAAAGCGTTGGTTTTTATGCCAAAATCTATTCATGATGTGTTCGCCTGGGTTGGGTGGAAATTGTAAAACAATCTCATTAATACCATTAATTATTGGTGAATGGTAACCAAAATTATGGTCAATACTCTTTATTAAATCTTCTTTAATAGGCAATAAATCGGCATTATCTTTATGATAGGAAATAGACTCTATCATATCAATTTCTAATGTGTAAACTTTACTTTCGTCAATTGAATAAAAACTAAAACTATAATTACCCCGATGGTGCCAAATTCTTAAAGGCAGCAAAGGACTGTTTATTAATGGAATATTACTTTGGGCTATTACTGATTTTGAATATTTCTTTACAGTTACATAGCAATTATTGCTAAAATAATAAATGAATTTGTAAAGTAATTTTTTGAGATGGTTATTGAGTATTATTTCGCCAAATTTAGTAGACTCATAAAAACTACCATTTGAATTTAACAAGGATAAAATTTGAGATTTCAGAGGTGTTTTACTCTGTATGATTTCTAATATTTTTGTGTTTATTTTTTTATCTGTTTCGGTAAAATTGAAATTGGATTGAAATATATAGTTGTTATTTAGAAAGTTAATCCATTCTCCAATAGGAAAATTTATCTCTTTTTTAGGTTGCGTTATTAAATAGGTCTTTTTATTATTTTCTTCGGTTTCGATTTCTAAAACTTCATTTTCATAATGTAAAGAAACCTCCAATTTCACTAAATACCGATAAGTACTTCTCTTGGAAATTTGAATGTCTAATGAACTTAATTTTTGGTGGAGTTCTTCAACGGTATAGGGTTTCTCTTTTAAAAGAAAATAGATTTTAATTAAAATTTCTTGAGGTGATATCATCGCTGCTTTATTTACGCAAATTTATGAATAGTAATTGAACTAATTCAATTTATGAATTGGGATTGTCAATTATTGACGCTGTTTGCTATTATTTTTATCCTATTATTTTTTAAATCAACCAAACTATGGTAACTTGTAAAAAATGTGATATTAAATTCAACGGAACCTATTGTCCAGTATGTGGCAAAAAGGCAACAAGTTCTGGCGGTGGTATCCTAGAAGGAATATTGTTGGTAACAGCAATTATATTTGTCACCTTAGTTGTGGCAGCTACTGGTGGTATAGTAGCTGGGTTGATATATCTTTTACTTTATAAGTCAATAAATGAAAAATACAGATTGCTGCTAGCAAATACTTGTTTGGTACTTGGGCTTTTTATAGGCACCGCAATATTCAAGTACACGGATAAATTACCTGTTGAATATGAAACTTACAAGTACATTGGAATAGGAATATTACTAGTTATTGGATACTATTCTTATAAATTCATGTATAAAACCGCTTTGGATAACTCAAAAGGACTGTTTGATAATGTGGAATATGTATTTACTACCAAGAGCTTTATTTTCAGAAACCTAAATAAGGACATTGATAATTTAAAAAACTCTCCAGAATGGAAACAGAATATTCGTAAACTCAATGAGACCAGAGCAGTTATGGAAAAATATATTGATAACTTACCAGCTCGATTAGAATATCTTGATGATTTAGAAAAGAATCCTGAAAAATATGGTTTTAAACATGGTGTAAGACCAAGTGCAATTAAAGCAATGCGTGATGCTGCTATCGCAGGTGGAAAATATACCAACCATGCTTTAGGCAATAAGGATAAAACGGATTAATTATGGAAACCTGTAAAAAATGTGATATTAAATTTAATGGTTCAAATTGCCCAATTTGTGGTAAAAAGAAAAGTACTGGTGGTATTCTAGAAGGAATATTGCTAGTAACAGCAATTATATTTGCGACACTACTAATTTCTATGGTTGGTGGTGCATTTGCAGTTATAATCTACCTTTTGCTTTATAAAAGCATTAATGAAAAATACAAATTGCTATTGGCAAATACTTGTTTGGTTCTTGGAATAATTATAGGCACAGTGATTTTTAAATCTTTAGATAAAGTTCCTGTGGAATACGATACCTATAAGTTTGTTGTAATAGGAATACTAGCTGTTATTGGTTACTATTCTTATAAATTTATGTATAAAACCGCTTTAGATAATTCTAAAGGATTGTTTGATAATATTGAAAATATTGTAACCACAAAAAGTTATACAGGAAAGACAAAAGAATTTTTGAATTCTTTGCATAATGATAAAGAATATCAAGAAAAACTTCAATCAGTTAAAAGAGCTGTTAAAGAAATCGATAAATATGGAGAAGCAGCAGTAAAAGCAAAGGAAAAGGCTGATAAATCATATGAAGAATATGCTAAAAAATATGGTAAAACAGCAGCGGACAATATGAGAGCAGATATTAAAGCAAATAAATTCAAATGGGGAAGATGGACAGATGATGACAGAAAGCATTATTCAGGAAAATAATAAATTATGGAAACTTGTAAAAAATGTGACATTAAATTTAATGGTTCAAATTGCCCAATTTGTGGTAAAAAGAAAAGTACTGGTGGTATTCTAGAAGGAATATTGCTAGTAACAGCAATTATATTTGCAACACTACTTATATCAATGGTTGGTGGTGCATTTGCAGTTATAATCTACCTTTTGCTTTATAAAAGCATTAATGAAAAACACAAATTGCTATTGGCAAATACTTGCTTGGTACTTGGAATAATTATAGGCACCGTGATTTTTAAATCTGCAGATAGAGTTCCTGTTGAATATGATACTTACAAGTTTGTTGTAATTGGAATACTGGCTGTTATTGGTTACTATTCGTATAAATTTATGTATAAAAGTGCTTTGAATAACTCAAATGGGCTGTGGTCTAATGTTGAAAATATTGTAACCACAAAAAGTTATACAGGAAAAACCGAAGAGTTTTTGAATGCCTTGGAAAACGATAAAGAATATCAAGAAGCTCTAAAAGGGTTTAAAGAATCGGTTGTTAAAATTGAAATATCGACAGCCGCTGCAAAAAATTCAATTGATACTACTACTAAAACATATAATGAATATGTTAAGAAATATGGCAAAAAAGCAGCTGATGAAATTTTAGATAAAGTATATCATGGGAAGTTTGCTGGTTACAGACCTAAAAGGGATGAAGAAAAATAATGTTTCAATAAGATAAAAAAACATGGAAGATAAAATTGAAAAATTATACAATTTTTTAAAAGAAAATAGACAATATAACAAACAAGTCCAAGATGGATTTATAAAGTCGTGTATTGCTATAAAAGATTTATCTCCAGAACAGAAAGTATTGAATCTTTTATATGGAGTTGTTAACACGCAGTCACAACCAAAAATTGATAAGATAGGTCCATTTTTTACAAAAATGTATCAAAAAGATTCAGATTTAACTTCATACGAAGGTTTTTTAAAAACTTTAAAAAAAGAATCAGAATCTTCGGATTCATTATTTGAATTAATGAAATCTCAAAAGGGATGGGGTTCAAAAACAGCCGCTTTATTTGTCAAATATATTTATATAATTCATAAAGAAGACTCACTTAGAGATTTTAAAATTTGGGATGATTTTAGTCTTAATGAATATGAGTTAAAACTTCCTGTTGATGCCGTAATTACACATCTTTTTAAAGATAATTTTCTCAATCAAGGATGCAAATTAGATTTTGATGGAATAAATGAGTTTTTTAGTAAAAACCATACTAAAAATCCTGATTTTATTATTTGGGATGAATTATGGTTTTGGGGATTTATCACCCAACAAAATCAAATAAATCCTAACACTAATAAAAATGAACGAATAAATGTAGATTTCAATGAAAATAAATTTTTGTGTTTACCTTATGTAGAGAAGGATATTGATAAAATTAAAGAAAAAGCTAAAGAATTTTTAGAAATATTAGAAAATTAAGACATGGGATTAATAGATAGTATATTAGGTCTTTTTGTTAATCGAGATATTGATAAACTTCAAAACTCTGAGGAGTGGAAAAACATTGTAAATAAAATAAATGATTCAAGACTAGAAATGGATAAGTGCAAAATTGAATCTGATAATAATCATATCGAGCAAAAGAAAATTCTACTAAATTCAATTTCTAAAAATGAAAATATAGAAAAAAAAGCATTAAATACACAAAACAATAAACATTCCCAAACTAAAAGTTACATAAAATTTAGAACCAAAGAGATTAAAAATCGATTGGGATTCGATTTTATGTCAGATGAAGATTTTTCTACCTATCTAAAATTAGATATTGATGAAGAAGAGGATTTTTTAATAAAGAAATTCACGCCAAATCAACTAATTCAAATCAAAGACCCTTATTTATTGTATTCTAATGAGAAAATAAGTTCAATAATACGTCAAGAAAAAATTAATAGTAATGGATTTAAGGGTGAAAAATGTATGTATTGTAATTCAACAATTTCAACCTATGAATCCAATCAATTTTGTTCAGTGAAGTGTCAAAAGGAATATACTGAATTTAAAAACAAGTAACCATGGGATTAATAGATAGCATATTAGGTTTTTTTGTCAATCGAGATATTGATAAACTTCAAAACTCTGAGGAGTGGATTGATTTACAACGTAAAGTAATATCTGCAAAAAAGAATATGGATGAAATAGATGGAGAAATTGATAAATCATTAGACGAAAGTGATAAGTTGGAAGAAAATGCAAAAAAAATGGGTTTAAAACCAGGAAGCTTAAGATTACAGCTAATGTTAATTAATAGAAACGGACATAATGCTAAAGGGTTAAAATGCTTATACTGCAATTCAGTTATTCAATCCAATCAAATAAGTCATTTCTGTTCAGTGAAGTGTGAAATGGAATATACTGAATTTTAAAAAATGTAAACCATGAGTAATATATCACCATCAAAACCATCATTTGTCTTAGGCTATTGCAGACCTTGGAAAGAAGATTCGAATGTAATAGACAGTTATTTAGAAAATCGTAAATGATACCCATAATATACCTTATAAGAAATTTTAATAATCAACAATAACTTTACTTTGCAGGACTTGAACTACATAAAACCTACTTCACTTAATCTTTTTTGCAGAGGAGAGAATCAATTTTTGGCTTATTTATTTAAAATATTGGCTCCCGAGATGCATGCAGTTGCTTATAGATATTTAAAATGCGAGGCAGAAGCAGAAGATGTCGTAGCAGATTGTTTTGAAAAGTTATTAAAAATGCCCGGCGATAGAAGAATGCAAAAGTTTATCTCAAATAAAATAAACATAAAAGCATTACTTTTTTTAATGGTTAGAAACCAAAGTTTAGATGTACTAAAAATTAATAAAAATAGAACCCGAATTCTAGAGGGAATTCAAAAGGAGTTTCCAAAGTTAGCTCTAAACGAATCGTATTCAAATTACACGCAATCTAATTTTTATGCACTATTAGCAACATTTCCTGAAAAGGAAAAATTAGTATTGACTTTGACAATGGAAGGATTTACAAAAGAAGAAATTGTAAATCAAATGGGTATTTCACAAAAAACGGTTTCCAACTTGCTTTGTAATGCACGAAGAAAAGTAAAAACCAACTGGGGAAATCATATGATTTAATCCTTCAAAATTCTTACTTCTACCCCAACAAAAAACCCAACAACTTTCGTCATTGGGTTTGTTTATTATCTAAAAGTCAAAAAATTAATCATTCAACTTCAACACCGCCATAAATGCTTCTTGCGGAATCTCTACATTTCCTACCAATCGCATTCTCTTTTTACCTTTTTTCTGTTTTTCAAGAAGTTTACGTTTTCTCGAAATATCACCACCATAACATTTTGCGGTAACGTCTTTACGAAGGGCTTTTATTGTTTCACGTGCAATAATTTTTGCTCCAATTGCCGCTTGAATCGGAATATCAAATTGCTGTCTCGGAATTAACTCCCGAAGTTTTTCACACATTTTTTTACCAATGTTATACGCATTACTTTCGTGTATTAATGCCGAAAGAGCATCTACAGATTGAGCGTTTAACAAAACATCTAACTTTACTAATTTTGAAGTTCTCATTCCAATTGGCGAATAATCAAATGAGGCATATCCTTTAGAAACCGTTTTCAAACGATCGTAAAAATCAAATACAATTTCCGCCAACGGCATATCAAAATTCAATTCTACCCTTTCCGTAGTCAAATACGTTTGATTCGTAATAACTCCACGTTTTTCTATACACAAACTCATTACATTTCCAACATAATCGGCTTTGGTAATGATAGTTGCTTTAATAAACGGTTCTTCCACTCGGTCTAATTTAGATGGATCAGGCAAATCAGATGGATTGTTAATTACAAACGATGTATCTGGTTCTTTTTTGGTATATGCCAAATATGAAACGTTAGGAACCGTAGTAATAACCGTCATGTCGTATTCGCGTTCCAATCGTTCTTGGATGATCTCCAAGTGCAACATACCTAAAAATCCACATCTAAATCCAAATCCTAATGCAGCCGAACTCTCTGGTGTGAAAACCAACGAAGCATCATTCAATTGAAGTTTCTCCATCGAAGCACGCAAATCTTCATAATCTTCTGTATCAACAGGGTAAATTCCAGCAAACACCATCGGTTTCACATCCTCAAACCCCGTAATCATATTCGTTGTTGGCGTTTTAGCATCCGTTAAGGTATCTCCAACTTTTACCTCTTTTGCCTCCTTAATTCCTGAAATCAAATACCCAACATCTCCAGTAGAAATCACGTTTTTCGGAACCTGATTTAGTTTTAAAGTCCCCACTTCATCTGCAAAATATTCATTGCCAGTAGCCATGAATTTAATTTTTTGCCCTTTTTTAATTTCCCCATTTTTCACACGAAAAATAACCTCAATGCCACGAAACGGATTGTAATGCGAATCGAAAATCAAGGCCTGTAATGGTTCGTCTTTATTTCCTTTTGGAGCAGGGATTTTTTCAATAATGGCTGCCAAAATATTTTCAACACCAAATCCAGTTTTACCCGATGCGTGAATAATATCCTCTAGTTTACAACCTAATAAATCAATAATATCGTCGCTAACCTCTTCCGGATTCGCACTTGGCAAATCCACTTTATTCAAAACTGGAATAATCTCCAAGTCGTTTTCTAAAGCCAAATATAAGTTAGAAATTGTTTGTGCCTGAATACTTTGTGCAGCATCTACAATTAAAAGTGCCCCTTCACAAGCCGCAATAGATCGCGAAACTTCATAAGAAAAATCTACGTGCCCCGGAGTATCAATAAGGTTCAAGATATATTCTTCTCCTTTATAAGTATACTCCATCTGTATAGCGTGACTCTTAATAGTAATCCCACGCTCGCGCTCCAAGTCCATGTTGTCTAGCAACTGCGCCTTTTCTTCACGGGCAGTAACCGTTTGGGTTGCCCCAAGAAGCCTATCCGCAAGCGTACTTTTTCCGTGATCAATATGTGCAATAATGCAAAAATTTCTTATATTTTTCATGCTCGAATTTTGTCAATTTTTTGGGCGTTACCACAATTCCACTATCGTTCCATTGTTGGTCGGGCTTTCCGCTGTATCTTTTGTTCCGCTACCGCTGCACAAAAGGATGCCGCTGCAATCCCTAACGCAAACCCCAATTATTAAGGATTTAATCTGCAAATATAAGGTAAAACTTTTGAAACTAATTCTTTAAACCATTAAGGAATTAAGAAAAATTAATGCTTGACTTTAGTTTATATTTTATTCTCGCAAAGGCTCAGAGTCGCAAAGGATTTAGTGATTAATTGCCCCTTCGTGTCTTTGCGAGACAAAATATAAAATAACAATACTTTCTTTTCAATTAACACTATTAATAGTTGCGTCTTGGCTCCCCTCTCCTTTGGAGAGGGGTTGGGGGTGAGGTTTAATAAATTAAGACTTAATAAACCCTACTATCTTAATGGTTTAAAAATTGATAATCTTATTTTTTTTAATTTTTAAAAAAAATCCAAACTTTAAAAACTTTAAAATTTGGATCTTTATTTTTACATGTTATTTAGTATTTACTTCTCAACTACCAATTTATAGTTAGAAGCTCCTTTTTCATTAGATAAGTTTACAATATAAATACCATTAGAAAAATTGGATAAATCTAATTTTGTGGAGGTATTTTTTTCTAACAAAAGCGTTTCATTATACACTAAAGCACCAAGGGTATTATATACTTTTATAGCACTTACTGTATCTTGGATATCCATGTTAAAAACACCGTTTCTAGACGGATTAGGATAAATAGTTGCTGCCGCATTTGCAAAAGTAGCCGTTGCTAAATTAGGTAACCATATTAATGAAATACCAGTAAAATTAGCATCATTGGCAATACCTGTAGTTTGGTCATCTACTGCAGGACCTTTTACAAAATAAAATGTTCTTACCGCTGTTTTTGCACTACCTGTGCCCCAAGTTTCTTCGATGGTTATTCCAATATTATTGTCATTTGCCAAATTACCAAAATTATTTAGCCCATCCCAATTAATATTCATAGGGGAATAAGTAGTAAGCAAACCACCAACTGTAGCGCCACCTATACGGCACGGTGAACTCATAGCATCTAAAGTTGTACCTTGAAAACCACAAAACGCCGCACCTGCCCAAGTCGGCAAGTAATTATAAGTAGTGGCATCACAATAACGGTATAGTGTTCTTGTTGAACCACCTGCATTTCCAATCCAAATCGCAAGTGCATGATTTGCAGGTGTATGCGCTGTAGGTGTAAAAGAAAATGTGAGTGTTCCTTGTGTCTGGGCAATTGAATGTGTAAAGAAACACAAAACAAAAACAAGTTGAGCTGCTTTAAATATTTTAGTTTTCATTTTAGTAATTTTAGTATTTACTTCTCAACTACCAATTTATAGTTAGAAGCTCCTTTTTCATTAGATAAGTTTACAATATAAATACCATTTGAAAAATTGGATAAATCTAATTTTGTGGAGGTATTTTTTTCTAACAAAAGCGTTTCATTATACACTAAAGCACCAAGGGTATTATATACTTTTATAGCACTTACTGTATCTTGGAGATCTATGTTAAAAACACCGTTTCTAGACGGATTAGGATAAATAGTAGCAGCCGCATTTGCAAAAGTAGCCGTTGCTAAATTAGGTAACCATATTAATGAAATACCAGTAAAATTAGCATCATTGGCAATACCTGTAGTTTGGTCATCTACTGCAGGACCTTTTACAAAACTAAATTGTTTAATTACTGTTTTTGAAGAGCCAATTCCCCATGTTTCTTCAATTGCTACGTTATAATTACCATCAGCTTGAAGATTACCATAATTATTTAAACCGTCCCAAACTATATTCATAGGAGTATAATTAGTAAGAGAATTACCCAAAGTAGCACCACCTGTATGACAGATATTACTTGTTGCATCAAGGGTGATTCCTTGAAAACCACAATTGGCAGAACTAGCCCAAGTTGGTAAATAATTATAAGTTGCTGCATCACAATAGCGATTTAAAGTTCTCATTAAACCTAATCCTCCTGAACCATTTGCTATCCAAATTGCTAGAGCATGATTTGCAGGTGTATGCGCTGTAGGTGTAAAAGAAAAGGTAAGTGTTCCTTGTGTTTGGGCAGTAGATTTGGTGATAACCCCAAATACTAAAACAAGAAATATACTTTTAATTATCATTTTTTTCATAATTTATTTTTTTTAAGTTAAATTGATTCAAATAAATAAATATCTAATTTTTAATTTTTTTAAAAATTAATTTTATGGAGCTATCGTTTTACCAAAAACATGGCTTGTTTGATGAAATTTTGGTGTAGGAGGGACAAAACCAGCTCCACTGTCAACTCCACTTCTTTCATGGCAACTAAAACAATTTAATCCTGCACCTGTAGTGTCTGTAGTACCTAAGTACTTGAGGAAGTGGCTTGAGTGTATGTTTCCATAGTTGCGTTAGACAATCTAACGGTACCTGCTATGTGATTGTCAGTAACCCCAGTGATAGGATTGGTAAATGGAGAATTCCACATAGCACCAACTGCTGCAATACTAAAATCAATAAATGTAGTTTCTCCCTTAGTAAAAGTTTGCGTCATTGTGCCTGGCACACCATTTTCAAAGCCTTCAAAAAACTGAGCATTCGCAAAGATTGAAAAAAGTAAAAGTAATAAGAGTGTAATTTTTTTCATAGTTTTTTAGTTTTAGTTGTATAATATAAAAATGCTTAATATTAATATTATTAGAAAGTTTAAATTCGACAAAACAACAAAAAAAATAGCCGTAAATTAATACCGAAGATATAATATTGCTTTTAAACGACAATACAATTAGATGAAAAAAGGCTTAATAGTTTAGTAAACAACAATAATTGAAAATTTTAACAAGAAAAAAGATACACGATTTAGCAAACAAACACTAAATGGATATTTAAAGATGCCTTAATTTTATTTTACTTAATTTATTGTTAGTTAGCGTTTTATTTTTATCAAATTTCGTTATTTGGTTTTGTTTTTAAGATATATTAAAAAATGAATTATGTTTTCTTAAAATAGTGTTCTTGTACCACAACAAAATGAAATACTAAGAAGATTGCCTTTTTTGCGAAGTAGAACAAGCCCAGCGTTCTTTTATAGATAGTATTAATTGTTTCTTGCATCGTGAAGATTAGCACGTAAAGCATTGGAATTTTGTCTTTTTTATATTCTCTTTTTTCTATTCTCTCAAAACCTCTATCTTTGCCAAAAATTACTACCAATGCCCAAAATAGGCAACATTATATTACCCGATTTTCCACTACTACTTGCCCCTATGGAAGACGTGAGCGATCCGCCATTTCGTAGATTGTGTAAATTGCATGGTGCCGATTTAATGTACTCCGAATTTATTTCCAGTGAAGGATTGATTCGTGATGCCGTAAAAAGTCGTATGAAATTGGATATTTTCGATTACGAACGACCAGTTGGAATCCAAATATTTGGAGGTGATGAAGAAGCAATGGAAATGTCTGCTCGAATTGTAGATGCCGTGCAACCGGATTTGGTAGATATTAATTTTGGTTGCCCTGTTAAAAAAGTGGTTTGCAAAGGTGCTGGCGCCGGAGTTTTGAAAGATGTCGATTTGATGGTGCGTTTAACCAAATCGGTAATTAAGGGAACCAATCTTCCGGTAACGGTAAAAACCCGATTGGGTTGGGATGAAAGCTCTATTAATATTGATGAAGTTGCCGAGCGATTGCAAGATATTGGCGTACAAGCTCTGACAGTTCATGCAAGAACGCGTGCCCAAATGTATAAAGGGCATTCCGATTGGAGTCACATCCAACGCATAAAAAACAATCCTAGAATTACCATGCCCATTTTTGGCAATGGCGATATTGATTCACCCGAAAAGGCATTAGAATATAAAAATAAATACGGCCTCGATGGAATGATGATAGGTCGTGCTGCTATTGGCTATCCTTGGATTTTCAACGAAATTAAGCACTACTTTGCTACGGGAGAACATTTACCAAAACCAACAATAGTAAATCGGGTAGAAGCAGCCCGCAACCACTTGACCTGGTCTATGGACTGGAAAGGAGAACGCCTTGGAATTGTAGAAATGCGTCGCCATTATACCAATTATTTCAAAGGAATTGCCAATTTTAAAGAATACCGTTTGAAACTGGTTACAATTGAAGATCCCGAGGTTTTGTTCCAAACACTTAATGAAATCCAAGAGATTTATTTAGACTTATCTGTGTAATATATAAAATACACAATCTAACTGGAATGATTTTGAGCAATCAATTAAGTGAATTTTTCTAATTTATTTATGTGATACTATTAAATTCTGCACTAAATTTGCAGTAATTAATAACAAAGAAATGTTCTTTAGATCTAATTAAATTTATTGTTAAATAGTGCTATTGTGACTTAACATGAAAAATCCGTTAATTCTTTTTGTATATTAGCGTTTTATTAGTGATAATGTGACAGTAAGACTTAATTGGTCTAGTTAACGTGCAGAAATAACCTTTTTTGTCCCCAAATCAAAAAACCGTATATGTCTACTAAATCTAACGTAACTCTTGTAGTTCTAACTGGCGGTGTAGGAAGCAGGCTTTGGCCACTTTCTAGAAAAAGCCAACCTAAACAATATTTAGAGCTTTTTGATGGGCAGTCTCTTTTTGAGAAAACCGTAGCACGAAATGCCGATGCCACTAACCAATTAATAGTGGTAGGAAATATTGAAAATTACCAAATGAGTAATGCGGTAATGACTAAATTTGATTCTCCCTTTACCCATATAGTAGAAGCAACACCAAGAAATACTGCTGCGGCAATTGCTTTTGCAGCATTTTCTTCTCAACCTGAAGATGTGTTGCTTATTACTCCTTCCGATCACGTAATTGAAGGTAGCGAATTGTATACCCAATCGGTGCAACAAGCTATATCCCTCGCTAATCAAGATTTCTTAGTGACCTTTGGAATTCAGCCTACAAAACCAGAAACAGGTTATGGGTATATTGAATTTGAAGGCGAAAACGTAATTGCTTTTCATGAAAAACCAAATTTGGCTACAGCAACTGCTTATTTAGAAAGTGGCAATTACTTTTGGAACAGTGGCTTGTTTTGTTTTAAAGCTGGTTTGTTTTTATCCGAATTAGAAAAACAAGAACCTGAAGTTTATCGCACTTCTAAACTAGCATGGGAAGCAAATAATAATGGTTTTTTGGATTTAGAATTGTCAATGAAAATCCCCTCAATAAGTGTAGATTATGCCGTTATGGAACGTAGTTCTAACATAAAAGTGGTACCTACTAGTTTTGATTGGTCGGATTTAGGGTCTTTCGAATCGGTGTATGATTACTTGGCTCAAAAAGGACATCCTGTAGATGCCAATGGTAATATGGTTATAGGCACTGAAATGCACACCACCTTTGTAGGAATGAAAAACTGTTTGTTTATTAACACTCCCGATGCGATTATGATATTGCAAAAAGAACATTCGCAAGCAGTGAAAGAAGTATATCAAAATTTAGAAGCCATTCAATCACCTTTAACCTAAAAAATATAAAGGAATTTATTTAATAAATCTCTTATTTTTATATCCAAATATTAATTGATGCCAAAAGATAAAAAAATATACATTGCAGGTCATAACGGAATGGTAGGAAGTGCCATCTGGAGGACGCTTTCTGCTAAAGGGTATACTAATCTTATTGGAGCTACTAGTAAAGAACTCGATTTAAGAAAACAGGATGCAGTTCAAGAATTCATAAGCAAAGAAAAACCCGATGTTATCATTGATGCAGCTGCTAAAGTAGGAGGTATTCTGGCAAACAATAATTTTCCATATCAATTTTTAATGGAAAATATGCAAATTCAAAATAACCTTATTGATGCTGCACATAGATTGGGAGTAGAAAAATTTATATTTTTAGGAAGTTCTTGTATCTATCCTAAATTTGCTCCACAACCTTTAAAAGAAGATTATTTGCTTACAGATAGTTTAGAACCAACAAACGAGTGGTATGCATTAGCAAAAATAACTGGTGTGAAAGCTTGTCAAGCACTTCGAAAAGAATTTGATAAAGACTATGTAAGTTTGATGCCCACCAATTTATATGGCACTCATGATAATTTTGATTTAAATAGCTCACATGTATTACCAGCAATGATTCGAAAATTTCATGAAGCTAAACTTAACAATAATGCGGATGTAGTTCTTTGGGGAAGTGGTACTCCAATGCGTGAATTTCTTTTTGTTGATGATATGGCTAATGCGGTTGTATTTGCACTAGAAAATAAATTACCAGATTATTTATACAATGTAGGAACCGGAGAAGATTTAACAATAAAAAATTTGGCTGAAATCATACAAAAAATAGTAGGCCATTTTGGAAATATAATTTGGGACGATACCAAACCCGATGGAACACCAAGAAAATTAATGGATATTTCTAAAATGCACGAATTGGGATGGAAACACCAAGTAAATTTAGAAGATGGAATAGCAAAAACCTATACTTGGTTTTTAGAGAATATTGAGAATTTTAAAGAAGTGAAATATAGTTAGGTTTTAGTTTATGAGTTTAGCTTGAAGCAAATAAACTTCTAACTAAACTCCTAACCTTCTAAACCCATAACCAAAAAATTATGAGTAATACCCAAAAAGTAGCATTAATAACCGGAGTAACAGGACAAGACGGATCCTATCTTGCAGAACTATTACTAGAAAAAGGATATATGGTTCACGGTATTAAAAGGAGAGCATCTTCTTTTAATACCCAAAGAATCGATCATTTATATAAAGACCGACATGAAAATAATGTTAATTTCAAATTGCACTATGGAGATTTAACAGATTCTACTAATTTAATTAGAATAATTCAAGAAATACAACCACACGAAATCTATAATCTTGGGGCAATGTCACATGTTAAGGTTTCTTTTGATTCTCCAGAGTATGTCGCTAATGTTGACGGAATTGGAACTTTAAGAATATTAGAAGCCGTACGGATTTTAGGTCTCGAAAAGAAAACAAGAATATACCAAGCTTCTACTTCTGAATTGTATGGAGGTTTGGCAGAAAATAAAAATGAAAAAGGATTTTATGATGAAAATTCACCATTCTATCCTCGATCGCCTTATGGAGTTGCTAAGATTTATGCATTTTGGATCACAAAAAATTACCGTGAAGCTTATGATATTTTTGCATGTAACGGAATTTTATTCAATCATGAGTCTCCAAGAAGAGGAGAAACCTTTGTTACCCGAAAAATTACTATGGCTACAGCAGCTATTGCTTTAGGAAAACAAGAATGTTTGTATTTAGGAAATTTGAATTCGCAAAGAGATTGGGGTCACGCTAAAGATTATGTAGAAGCTATGTGGCGGATTTTGCAACAAGATGTTGCTGAAGACTATGTAATCGCTTCAGGGGTTACAACTTATATCCGGGATTTTGTTCGTTATGCATTCGCTGAGGTTGGAATGGAATTAAATTTTGAAGGGGAAAATGAAAATGAAATTGCAACTATTAAAGCTTGTAATAATCCAGATTATCAATTAGAAATTGGAACCATTGTAGTGCGTGTAGATCCTCAATATTACCGCCCTACAGAAGTTGATTTATTACTTGGTGATCCAACAAAATCTAAAACAAAATTGGGCTGGAAACCTCAATATGATTTGGCCGGATTAGTTAAAGAAATGGTGGCTTCAGATTTAGAAAACTTAAAAACAAACAATTAATATTGAATTAATGAAGAACTAAGCTACTTTTTATGATAAATGATATTGATATATTGTTCATTATTATAGTATAGCCTTTTATTATTTAACCTTTAAATTAGTAATAAAGATTAAACATGCTTAACAGACATAAATTTTCTTTTCTTTTTTGTTGCATTCTGGTTGATTTTTCAGCTATTATTGCTAGCACTTATATTTTTTTAAAGTACACCAGCACGTCAAAGGTTGTTTGGAATGAATTTGTATTAAACAATATGGTTATTGTTTCAGTAATAACTTGGATGATTTCTAGTTTATATTTTAGGTTATACAGCATTGAAACCTCTTTTAATTTAGAAGCCTTTTACCGTCATACTTGGCGATCCTTTATAGCCCAATATATTTTATGGCAAAGCTTTATTTTTCTGTTTCAAGGAAGTACACAATATCATATTGGTTTACAATGTAGTTTATACCAAGTGTCGTTTTGGGTGATTTATTTGGTGCTTTCAAGGGCCTTTATAACAGTTTTATTATTCAAAATAAAAAATAGCTTGAACAAACTATTAAAAGTAGCCATTTGGGGTTTTAATAGAACTAGTATTGAACTGGCATCCGTTTTAGAATCAAATGTAACATTTATCAACTTTAAAGGAATTCTGAACGAAGAATCTGATGAGGACTTTGCGTCCCCTGAGGATTTTAAAAAATCTTTAACGCAAGCTATTACAAATGCACATGCTGATAAAATAGATGAATTGTATATCGTTGCTTCTTCAGAAAATATTAATGATTTGAATTATTATTTTGAATTGGCAGATAACTATTGCATGCGTTTAAAATTCGTTCCTGATTTTTCAAATATTTCTACAGAACCATTTTCAACTGCCAATTTTAATAATTTTCAAGTAATAAAGCCTAGAAATGAACCTTTGCAAAATGCTTCCAATCGTTTAGTTAAACGTCTTTTTGACCTAACTTTTAGTACCTTGGTTATAATTTTTATTCTTTCCTGGTTGTACCCAATTTTAGCTTGTATTATTAAGTACCAAAGTAAAGGACCCGCATTGTTTGTTCAATTGCGTACCGGCAAGAGAAATAAATCTTTTTGGTGCTATAAATTCCGAAGTATGTCATTAAACCAAAATAGTGATAGTCTACAAGCTCAAAAAGGAGATCCTCGAGTTACGCCAATTGGAAAGTTCATTAGAAAAACAAGCTTAGACGAATTACCACAATTTTTTAATGTATTTATGGGAGATATGAGTATCGTAGGGCCAAGACCTCATATGCTTAAACATACAAAAGATTACAACGATCTGATTTCTAATTTTATGGTAAGGCATTATGTAAAGCCAGGAATAACGGGATTGGCTCAAGTATCAGGTTATCGTGGTGAAACTAGAAAGGTTTCAGATATGAAACGTCGTGTAAATGCGGATATTTTGTATGTTCAAAATTGGAGCTTAATAAAGGATATTAAAATTTGCTTTTTAACCCTAATCGTTACAATCAAAGGTGATAGTAATGCATACTAACCATAAATAAATCCTACTATGCTATTTTCTTACCTAATCGGAGTACTTTCAGGTGTTATTATTGCATCCTTTTTTATTGGAAAAGAACTTTATAAATATTACGTTAAAAACAAGATACAAAGCACACAACTTGAACAGTTAAAACAAAACAAAAAAATTGATGAGGAGGAAAATGAGTAGGTTGTAAGACTTGTTAGAATCATATATTCGTCTAAACTAGATGAATAAGAAGAAATCCCGTTCAGATAAGAACGGGATTTTTTTGTTGTATAAGTTTGATTTAGGAATAGCAAAATAATTGAAAATAAATCAGTAATAAACGATTTTAACTACTATTTAAACTTGCACCAACTTGCACCAAATTTCTACAATTAAATTAGTTTAATTTGCATATTAAACGTTCGTAATAGTTGTCAAATAAGCTAAGTTTTCAATCAAAAAAGCAAAATAAAAAACTATAACAATAAATTATTTAAATTTTTTTGGGATTTTTTCCTTTGTTAATCGTTATAATAAAAAACGTATTTTAAAATGAACATAATAATTATAATGCAAATTCATGAGTTAATTCAAGCTGGGCAAACAGGTACTCCAAAACAATTTGCAGAAAAACTTGAAATTTCCCCACGAAGTCTTCATTACTATATAGTTTTCATGAAGACAAAAATGAATGTGGTGATTTTGTATGATAAAAAAGAAGAAACTTATGTTTATGGATCGGAATGTAAATTATGTTTTGTTAATGAATAATCCCTATTTTAAATTACCTTGATTTTTTTTCCTATGTGATTTGTATCTTTGTTGCATGAGCAAATCTGTTTTATGTATTGGTGCTACTCTCATTGATGAATTGTATTTCTCTCAAAATACTATAATTCCTAATTCTTCTAATCCTGCGAAAAAAACATCTAGCATTGGTGGTGTAATTTGTAATATTACCCAACACCTTGCTTTACTAGGTTTGAAACCAACATTAATTACTTCTTTAGGAAATGATAGTGCGGGGGATACCATTGCCAAACAATTCAACAAATTGGGTATTTCATTTTCAGAATCTAATTTTGATGCAGCTTCTACCGGAAAATATGTTTCTATAGCACAACCTGATGGTACTCTATACGTTTCTGTTTGTCAAGATGCAACTCCCGAATATTTAACAGCACCCTTTTTAGAATCGAAAGCCAATTATATAAAAGATTTTGATATAATTCTTTTGGATGCCAATATAACTTCAGAAGCTTTACAATGGATTATTTCATTCGCTTATAAGCACCATAAAAAACTAATCATTGAGCCCGTTTCGGTTTCTAAGGCAGCTAAATTAGCTACTTTAGATTTAAATGGTGTTTATATGGTTACCCCAAACCAACAAGAATTGCGAGCTATTGCTGCTATAGATTCCGATGAAGAATCGGATTTAGTTTCTCATTTGTTAACAAGAGGAGTTAAAAAAGTATGGATCCGAAAAGGAAATCAAGGTTCGGTTATAGTTGATGCTTCTTGTTCACTTGAATTATCCGTACCAACTATTTCTATAATTGATAGCACAGGAGCTGGAGACGCTGCATTAGCAGGATGGGTTTTTGGCTATTGCAATCAAGAAAATAATCGTACTTCACTTCAATTAGCCCATAGTTTGGCTATGGAAGTAGTACAAATAAAAGGTGCAGTTGTAACCGATATTAATGCAGATTTACTTCAAAACATAAAAAATAAGTACTACCATGATTAATAAAGATTTGATAATTATTAGCCCAGAGGTACAACATGCCCTAGATACTAATTTACCAATAGTTGCTTTAGAGTCGACTATAATTTCTCACGGAATGCCGTGGCCTCAAAACGCTGTTACGGCTAAATTGGTGGAGGATGAAGTTAGAAAATACGGAGCAGTTCCTGCTACTATTGCAATCCGAGACGGAAAATGTTTGGTTGGTTTGCGTGAAGACGATATTGATTATTTAGGACAAACATCTGGCGTTTGGAAAGTAAGCCTTAGAGACATGCCGTACGTAATTGCGAAAAAATTGCCAGGAGCTACCACCGTTGCAGCAACTATGCGAATCGCATCTATGGTTGGAATTAAAATTTTTGCTACAGGCGGAATTGGTGGAGTTCATCGTGGCGCTACTGATACAATGGATATTTCTGCCGATTTGACTGAAATGGCACATACCAACGTTGCTATTGTTGCTGCCGGAGTAAAGTCTATTTTAGATATTGGATTGACTTTAGAATATCTAGAAACTTCTGGAGTTCCAGTGGTTACTTTTGGTCAAGATGCCTTTCCGAGTTTTTATTCTTCCAAAAGCGGATTTCAATCTCCTTTACGAATGGATACTCCCAAAGAAATGGCTTTGTTGTTGCAATCTAAATGGGACTTAGGTCTTAACGGTTCGGTGTTGATTGCCAATCCTATTCCGAAAGAATTTGAAATGGAACAAGAAGAAATAGAAGTTCACATTTTAGATGCTTTGCAAGAAGCTAATCGTTTGCATATAAAAGGAAAAGAAGTAACGCCATTTTTGTTAAAAGCCATCGCAGGGAATACCCATGGCGAAAGTTTGGAAGCAAATATTGCTTTAATAAAAAACAATGCCAAAGTAGCTTCCCAAATTGCGGTTGCACTTTACAAAAAATAAATATAAATGATCTTTTTAACTACATAAATCATAGAGATGTGAAACCAAGAGTTGGTCTATGAACTCTTTTTTCTATGTGTCTATGTGATTTTTAATTTAAGGTTATTTGATTCCATATTTCAATACGACAATATATTTTGTCATTACATACTTTTAATAACATAAGTAACCATTCCCCAAATTACCAACTCATTTTCTTCGGTTACTTTAATGGGTTGGTAATTCGGATTTTCGGGCATTAAATACAAGCAGTCGTTTTCCAATTTTATTCTTTTTACGGTGAATTCGCCATCAATAAAACAAACTGCAATTTTATTATTTTGCGGTTCCAAACTTCTATCCACAATAAGAATATCCTTGTCGCTGATTCCAGCATTTATCATAGAATTTCCTTTCACTTTTATATAAAAAGTCGCTAACGGATTTTTACATAATTCTTTATTCAAATCGATATCATTCCCTAAAAAATCGGTGGCAGGCGATGGAAATCCGGCAGAAACCCCTTCTTTTATATATGGAATTCGGAGGTCACTTTCAAAATCGGGACGATAAAACGTTAAAATAGGTTCTTTTTTTACAGACATTTTATTTCTAGTATTTCCTTAAATTTTGTAGTATAATTAGGTGATAAATGATTTTGTTTCATATTCCAAGTTACTTTTAAATCTTGCGATGCCAATTTTACTTTTCGGTCGCCAATCTTTGCATTAATAACATCCATTGCTTTCATCAGTGCTAAATGCTTCGGATTTTCTTCTTCAAATAGTTGCAGTTGTTTTTTATTCTCATCTATAAATTCGGTTACAATAACCCCAGCTTTTTTGAATTTAATGTTTTCATTGCCAACATACAATTCCTTTAAAATTGCAATTGCTGCATTAGAAATTGTTAAAGTAGAATTGGTTGCATAAGGCAAGGTAATTGCTTTATTAAAATAATATTTTTGTGATTCATATTTGTGTTTGTCAATCACCAACATCACAATAATGGTATGGCAACACGAATTTTGTTTTCGCAACTTCTCAGCACAAACTGCTGCAAAAGTAGCCACGCGCTCCCGTAAAGAATCCCAATCGGATAGTTGTTTTGGGAAACTTCTAGTAGTGGCAATACTTTTTTTCTGTTCTTTAATTGGTTCTAAATCCAACACCGATTTACCTTCTAATTCATATTTTAATCGCATCCCCAAAATGCCCATTTCTTTGCGTATCCACGCTTCATGTTGGGGTTTGGTAAAATCATAAGCAGTAAGAATATGGTGCGCCACCATCTTTTTTCTAAGTCGAAAGCCAATTCCCCAAACGTCTTCAATCTTGGTCCACTTTAAGGCTTTAATACGCTTTTCTTCGGTATCAATTACATAGATACCTTGTGTTCTATCTTGGTATTTCTTCGCAATTTTATTTGCAACTTTTGATAATGCTTTGGTAGGAGCAAACCCCACACAAACCGGAATTCCAACCCATTTTTGCACCCTTCTTTTCATTTGCAATCCATAATCGTGGTAATCACTAATTGGCATTCCATCAAAATTTAAGAAGGCTTCATCAATACTATATACTTCTAGATTGGGCGTGTATCCTTCTAGAATCTTCATCACTCGATTACTTAAATCGCCATATAAGGCATAATTAGAAGAAAAAACATGCACTTTTTTTTCTAGTAACTCTTGCCGTACTTTAAATTCAGGAGCCCCCATTGCAAAACCTAATGCTTTGGCTTCATAACTTCTTGATATTATGCAGCCATCATTATTTGACAAAATAACGATAGGTTCCCCGTTAAGATGGGGTTGGAAAACGCGCTCGCACGAAGCATAAAAATTATTACAATCTACTAAAGCATACATCTTGTAAAATTACAGAATCGTATTTTAGATTGAAAAATAACAGTTGTTAATTTTGGAAATTGTTGATAAATAAAAAACCACCAAAATTACTTTTGATGGTTTCTGTTATTTTTTTATTTGAAGAGAATGGTTTGCGCATTTTAGAAAAGGCAATTCCCGCTTTCGCCTTTATCTTGCTCCGTAAACTACGCAAGGATATCTGCTCAATCCGGGCTAAGCAGTTTATGTCTTTTGTGAAATTAGAGTTTGAAAAACTACTAATTTCAAATTGAATTAGTTAAAGTCTATTTCAATCTAAAATTTTTGTATTTTTGACTTGCTAGTAATAATATCCAAATGGAACAAAGTTTTATTATTGATAAATTAACGGATTCAATATTGAATACTATTTCTGGAGATAGTTTTCAAACAGAAGTTAGTAGATTAACGACTATTGATTTAAAAACTATCACAAATAAAAACAATTGGAATTTTGATTGGAAATCAGAATTTAATGACATTCAAAAAGAAGTTTACAAATTATCCATAATAAAGAACTCCAATATTATTCAAGGTCTTTTGAGCATAACAATAGAACAAGACCATATTTTCATGAATCTTTTGGAAAGTGCTCCTTTTAATATTGGAAAAAATAAACTTTATGAAGGCGTTGCAGGTAATTTAGTTGCTTTTGCTTGTAAACTTTCTTTTCAAAAAGGTTATGATGGATTTGTTGCTTTTACGGCTAAAACAAACTTAATCAAGCATTATGAAGAAAATTTAGGAGCATATCATTTTAAAAACCATAGAATGATTATTGAAACTGAAGCATCCAAAAAATTAGTAAAAAAATATTTTAAATCTTAAACAATGAATTTAATAAAAGAACCTAAAGGAGTTGACTTTATTATTCAAAGCCCACCTTTAACAGAGAAAGAAAGAATTGAAATAAGTGAATTTATTGCAGCAAAAAAATCAACCAAACCTTTAGTAAAAAGAACTACCAAAGTAAAGGTTATTGTTAAAAAATAGCATACACTAAGGAATAGTTTTTATATTAAACCATAATTTTTCACTTTACAAAAAAGCAGACTAGGATTAGAAAAAAGTGATTTGCAAATCCGCTATTGAATAACTGATTAAGTCTTGCGTTCTATACTTCTTCGTAAAGTTTACATTCCACACAAGTAGTCAGTATGCACAAAGTTGTCATTCTGACGCAGGAAGAATCTCAATCAAATTCAAAAAAACCACCAAAATTACCTTTGATGGTTTCTGTTATTTTAAAAGTAGAATCTTTGCGCTTCTTCGTGCAGCCTTTGCGGCTCTTTGTGTTACGGTATAACTTCTTTCACAAAGAAACTCTAAGAAGCACGAAGTTTCACAAAGAAATAAGCACCTACAATTTACTGCAAAATAATTTTCTTAGTATTCAATAAATTATTTGATGCATCATAAATTTTCACGAAGTACACCCCGGTGCCACTCCAAGTGTTTAGTGGTACCACATATTGTTGCGTATTCATAGCGCCACTAAAAACTTCTTGCCCTAGCGTGTTTACAATTTTAATTTGATACCCTACCACATTAGCCAAATTACCACAATCTATAGTGATGTGATCGTTAGCAGGATTAGGGTAAATGGTAACGGTGTTGTTATATGTTACCGGATTAAAACTTAAAATACCCGTATTAATAACCAGAGATTGACAAGAAGTATCTGCTAAATAAAGGTTAGTGATTTCTTCTTGGGTTAAGGCTCGGTTCCAAATAGCAACATCGTCAATAATACCATTAGTAGGCCACCAAAATCCATTAGCTTGATTTGATTCGCCTATCGAAATTCCTGAATTACCATTAATATTTATTCCATTAGTATTATTTACACTTCCCACTAAGGCACCATTAATGTATGTTTTACCAATATTTCCGTCATAGCTACTAACGATATGCGTCCATTGATTTAAATTAATAGGAGAAGGACTTGTTGCAAAAGCCCCAATATTACTTGATCCTGAATTTATCATCCAAGCCTCACCGTTTGGAGTCGAATATCCAAATTGAGATCTAGCAATAAGAGTTGAAATAGGAGGGTTTGAATTTCCAGACCAATAAAATTCTCTTTGATATATACATAATGATATAGATATATTATTCACATTTAAAATAGTAGAAAATGGCACATATATCTCTTGGTTTTGTTGACCATAACTAACATTGTTAAAATCAAAATTATATGCGGAAGAAGGATTGCCAAATCTGTCATTTGTAAGTGTTGCACCTATAACATTACCATTAAGGTTATTGCCACTCACATCATTAGCGTTCCCATTAAAAGGCCAATAGCCAACTAACCCATTATTAGGAACATAAGGTGGAATTTGAGAAAAAATGCTTGTAAAAACAAGTAAAGTTAAAATTGTAGAAATTTTTTTCATTGTATTAATTTTAGATTAGTTTTAAAGATGATAGTTTTGATTTACATAAATTTGAAGCAATGAGAATATTTGAAATTACAGAAGTCCTTCTATTTGCAATTTGTCCAATATTTTTATCATAAAATTTTTCTGCAACTGCATATTCTATTGTACTAATTTCTAATCCAGATTCACCCATTTTATATTTTCTCGCATTGCCTTTTTGCAGAGTTTGTTCTTCAGCATTAGATAATAATTGCAATACATATTAGAAGATTTTAATACATAAATAGGAATCGCTTGGCATAACTCTTTTTTCTGTATTTACAGCAACAATTTTCGAGTTCTTATAAATTGGATGAATAACAAAACTATTATAATGCTTTCTCTTTTTTGAAGCGGAATTTTAATTGTATTTTGACTTTATTAATGCTTTGTTCTAGGAATTCAATCAGTTGTTTAGTGTACTTATTTTGTTGTTTATTTTTCATAATTTGAAAACACCTTTTTATTTTGTAAATTTCTAAAACAATTAATTCATAATAGATTAAATCGTTGGAAACTATATTTTCCAATAAAATAAATATTATAAACATATTAACCAGTAAGTTATAAAATGCAAAAAAACACCCTAATGAACATGCCCCAAAAAGTTAGACGCTATTTGGGGCATTTTTTATGGAAAGAAAAGTTAAGTATGATTACGCATTTAAAGAAGGATGTGTAAAATTAGTATTAGAAGAGCACCGTTCTTATGGATTTGTATCTAAACTA
>CAILWV010000066.1 GCA_903838055.1 uncultured Bacteroidota bacterium
AACGCCAAACCAAATGCATCAGCAAAGTAAATTAAAAATTAAAACCTATAAAACTAAAAACAGCACCAAAAACGTTTTTGATGCTGTTTAATTTATCTATTTTTGTCTAATAATCTGTATCGATTATTTAGGACTAGTCATATTTATATATAAAAAAGGTCGTTTCAAATTAATGAAACGACCTTTTTAGTTTAACCAATATTTTGATTATTCTTCAGTACTAAGTCTGGCTTGTTTTTTATCACGTAACCAATATTTTACTCTTTTCACCAAGTAAAACATTACCGGAACCATAACTAAAGTAAGAACTGTGGCATAAGTCAACCCAAAGATTATTGTCCAAGCTAGTGGTCCCCAAAACATTACATTATCACCACCCATGAATAAGTGAGGATTTAATTCGGTTATTAAAGAAAAGAAGTCAAAGTTCAACCCAATTGCTAACGGTATTAATCCTAAAACTGCTGTTAACGCGGTTAATAAAACCGGACGCAAACGTGATTTTCCAGACTCAATAATTACTTCTTTTATCTCTTCTAAAGACAAATCATCGTGACTTTCAAGATTGTTATCTGCAACTTTTTTATCTAATAAAAGCACAAAGAAGTCCATTAATACGATTCCATTTTTCACTACAATTCCCGCAAGTGAGATTATTCCCATCATGGTCATTAATATTACGAAATCCATATTGGCAATCACATAACCATAAAATACACCACTAAAACTTAGTATTACGGTAAATAAAATCACCATGGTTTTAGAAACAGAATTAAACTGTAATACAATAATTATTGTAATTCCTGCTAATGCTAAAAATAACGCGTACATCAAGAAACTTTGATTTTTGCCTTGTTCTTCTTGCACCCCAGAGAACGAAAACGTGGTGCCTTTTGCTAATTCATAACCTTTTAATTCGGTCTGAATTTGTTTGGTAATAGCATCCCCATTATAACCAGTTAAAACATTCGAATAAATAGTCATTATTCGTTTTTGGTTTTTTCTTTTGATTTGATTATACGTAGTCGTTTTCTCGGTTTTAGAAACAGCAGAAATAGGTACTTGCACTATTTGTCCGTTGTTTTGATTTCTAAAAGTTAACGATTGATTGAATAAGATATTCTCGTTCTTGCGTTGGTCGTCTTGCATACGCATTGTTATTTTGTAATCATCATCTCCTTCTTTATAGGTAGAGATTTCTTGACCATAAACCGAGCGACGCAAGTTGAAACCTAATTGCCCTGTTGAAACCCCAATACTCCCAGCATTTACTCGGTCTACTTTTACTTCAAGTTCGGGACTTTCTTTATTGACATCTACATTTAATCTTTCAATTCCAGGTATGTTTTTAGAATCAATAAACGTGATCATTTTAGCTGCTTCATTAAGCATAACATCATAATCAGTTCCTGTTAATTGTATACTAATAGGATATCCCGCTGGAGGACCGTTAGCATCTTTTTCTACTGTAACTTTAGCACCTGCTATTCCTTTCACTTTTCCTCGAATTTCCTCTAGAACATCTGTTGTATTGATGCCTCTTCTAAATTTAAACTCCGAGAAATTAGCTGTTACTTTACCTTTATATGGGGTTTCGGAAGCCGATCCTGCATCTACATTTGGGTTTCCAGCACCTTTTCCTACTTGCGAAACAATAGATTCAGCCAAGAAATTTTTATTAGTACTTGGATCTATATATTTGCTCAAAATGGAAATTACTTGTTTCTCAACAAAAAGAGTAGCTTTATTGGTTTTTTGAATATCTGTTCCTTGAGGAAATTCAATGTAAGTAATTACCTGTCTTGGGATGTTTTCTGGGAAGAACAATACTTTTCTTGGGAAAATTCCTAATAATATAAAGGAGAAAAACAACATTCCAATAATAGAGGCAAGTGCTATCCATGCTCTTTTTCCAGTTAGAATTTTATCCAAAAAAGATTTGTATTTTTCTTCCATTCGTGGAAAAAAACTATGTTGAAAATCTTGTGTCCATTGGAATATTTTTAATTTATACAACCACATTAATCCCAATGAAATTATTGCTAAATGTCCGACTGCTTTTGCAAAAGTTGAGTTGTAAATATTTCCAAGAAGAACAAAAATGAAACCAATAACAGTGAAAATAATAGTATATCTTTTTGCAGATCTCTTAGTAACATTTTTATCTTCAATATCCATAGAACCACCAGTCATGGCAGCATTCACCACCATAGCTACAAACAGCGAAGCCGATAAAGTAATAGTTAAAGTGATTGGGAAATATTTCATGAATTTACCCATCGTTCCGGGCCAAAGTGCAAATGGCAAAAATGCCATAAGGGTAGTTGCCGTAGATGAAATTACTGGCCAAGCGATTTCGCCAATACCTATTTTAGAAGCTTGAACACGATTCAATCCTTTTTTCATGTTCGCAAATACGTTGTCAACAACTACAATTCCGTCATCTACAAGCATTCCTAACCCCATTACTAATCCGAACAATACCATCGTGTTTAAAGTCAAACCGAAAGCTGAAAGAATAGTGAACGCCATTAACATCGATAACGGAATAGCCGCTCCAACAAACAACGAATTTCGTAATCCCATGGTGAACATTAAAACGATCATTACCAATACAATTCCGAATATAATATGGTTTGAAAGTTCATTTACTTGGTGTTCAACGCGCGACGATTGGTCGTTAGTAAGCTCCATTTTTAAATTGGACGGCAAATAAGTAGATTTTGCTTTTTCTAATTTTTCTTTTACCTGCTCAATTGCAGTAATCATATTTTGACTTGCACGTTTTTTTACGTTAAGCATCACCACCTCGGTTCCTTTTTCACGAGCATAGGTAGTTTTTTCTTTTTCTTTGAAACTTACAACTGCAATGTCTTTTAGGTAAACGGTTCCGCCAAATGATTTTACAACGATGTTTTCTAGTTCTTTAGGATCTTTAATCTCTCCAACAATTCTAATGTTGTTTCGAGATCCTTGGGAAACTAAATTCCCGCCAGAAAGCGTCATATTTTCATATTTAATAGCATTTTGAATGTCATCAAAAGAAACTTGTGCAGCTGTCATTTTGAAAATATCCACTGCAATTTCAACCTCTTTATCGTCTACACCTAGAATATCCACTTTTTTTACTTCGGGAACTTCTTCAATATCATCTTGGAGTAATTCTCCGTATTTTTTTAGTTGTTGAGTGGTATAATTTCCTTGTAAATTAATATTTAATATTGGCACTTCTTCCGAAATATTCAATTCAAAAACATTTGGTTCTACTTTGCTTCCGTTGTCTAAATTTGGCCAATTGGTGTCGGCTTTAACCACATCCACCTTGTCTTTAATTTTAGTTTTGGCTACATCAATGGTTATTTTATCTGCAAATTCTACTACAATCATTCCATAATCTTGAAACGAACTAGAAGTAATTTTCTCTACTCCAGAAATATTTTTAAACTCTTTTTCGAGAGGTTTAATGACTAATTTTTCAACATCTTCTGCAGAGTTTCCAGGAAACACAGACGAGATATATACTTTATTTTCGATAATTTCCGGAAAATCTTCTCGAGGCATTGTAACATAGGCAATAATTCCAGTTACAACTATCAATAAGGTCAAGATGTAAACTGTAACACGATTGTCTACAGCCCAACTCGATATGCTAAATTCTTTGTTTTTGTGACTCATAATTTTAGTTTAAGAGTTTAGGTGATTAAGAGTTTAGTTTGCGTTCAGGATTGTCTAAACTTCTAAACTTTTAAACTTCTAAACTGTTTTAGAAGTTTAATTTCATTCCTTCCGAGATTGTGTTTACACCCTCAGTTACAATAACATCTTTTGCGGCTAATCCGCTAATAATTTCGGTTACATTATCTGATGATTTTCCTGCAGTTACAATCACCTTTTTGGCGATACCAGTTTTACCATTTATATCGGTTGCAATAAAAACAAACTTGTCTCCTTTGCCATCTTCTTGTACCACATTGGTAGGTACTACAATAGCATTTTTACTAACATAATCAGTAATTTTAAGTTTTGCTACTTGGTTAGGACGCAATAAATTCTCAGGATTAGGCACGCTTACTTCAATTGCAAAACTACGATTGCTAGGATTTACAAAACTTCCCACTTGTCGAACTTTACCTTTGTAGGTTTTTCCTAATGAAGTTAAGAAAACATCCACTTCAGTTCCTATTTTTAGTTTTCCTATATAGGTTTCTGGTACAGTTGTAGAAACATACATATTTCCTAAATTAACGATTCGCATTAAGCCTTGAGGACTTGGTGCTACAACCTGACCTTTTTCTACAAAAACATCATCAATTGTTCCGCTAAATGGGGCTTTGATTACCGTTTTGGCTAGTTGTGCTTTTATTTGAGCAACACCCCTTTGTGCAGAAACCATTTGTGTTTGTGCTTGTAAATATTGAATTTCAGATCCAATTTTTTGATTCCAAAGATTTTTTTGGCGTTCAAAAGTTGTTTTTGCTAAAGCATATTGGTTTTCTAAACTTGCCACTTGCTGACTTAATCCTGCATCGTCCACTCGCCCTAATACTTGACCTTTAGAAACTCTTTGACCTGCTTTTACATTCAATGCTACTAAAGTTCCTTGAAATTCTGGTTGAACTAATATATTTTCTTTAGTATTTACATTTCCTTGAACTTCAAGATAATGGGTAAAAGTAGTATCGTTAACTTCTAAAACTGAAACTAATGCTTCGTCTTTTTTTACATCTAATGTTGCTAAAGCAT
Source organism: uncultured Bacteroidota bacterium (assembly GCA_903838055.1). Lineage (GTDB taxonomy): Bacteria > Bacteroidota > Bacteroidia > Flavobacteriales > Flavobacteriaceae > Flavobacterium. Next base: position 4,744 of record CAILWV010000066.1, read on the forward strand.
CGTCTATTTTTGCTAAATCAGCTTGAATTAAAGCTTTTTTTGCTTGAAGTGCGGTAACATTTTTAGACTTTACTAAATCATCAATTGATTGATTGTTTTCTTTTTTTGCGCAAGAAAAGATTAGTATTGAGAATGTTGAAATTAGGATTATTTTTTTCATTTTTATAAAGAGTTTAACTATATTATTTATTTCCGATTAATTTTTCTAATGCTGCTTTTTTACTGATTACATCTACCATAGTTTGTAAATAACTTTGTTGGGAGGTGTATAATTGACGTTGGGCTTCCGTAAAATCAAAACTACTAGAAAGTCCTTCTTTGAATTTTATTTGTTGTTTTTTCTCGATACGTTCGGCTAATTTTAAATTTTCTTTTGAACTATTGTATTGTTCAATGCTGTATTCATAATTGCTTTTTGCATTTTGATAACCAAGTTTTAGTTTTTGTTCCGCGTCTGTTAAATCAGTTTTGGCTTTCTCTAATGCTATTTTTGCTTGTTGTGTTCTAGCACTTCTAGCAAAACTGCTAAATAAAGGTACATTTAAACTTACACCAAGATTGGAATAATTAAAATAACGTTGGGTAGAATTAAAGAATGAAAAGGTGTTTCCGAAGGAGTTGTATCCAAAATTTACCCCTGCGGCTAATGTCGGCAAAGCTTTGCTTTTTTGTAATTTCATTTCCAAATTACGTTGGTCTACAAAATTTTGAGAAATTAGGTAGTTGATATTTCCTTTTGGATCAAAGTCAGCAGATTTTAAAGCCAAATCCAAATTATTTTGTGCTAATAATTCTAGTTTATCCGTTAGGATAAGTGTATCATCAATGTCAATACCTAAATTAACTTTAAGCATTTTCAAACTAATTTCTTTTAGTCGGGTTACATAATTTAAGTTACTATTTACAGAGGATAAAGTGATTTTTAATTGTTCTACATTTTCTTCTTCAATAAGACCATTTTTATAGGTTTGATCCGTATCAAAAAGCGTTTTTTCTAAAATTGCTTTATTTTTTTGAAGAATTTGAACACTTTCATCTGCTAATAAAACGTTACCATAGGCATTGATTATCATTTCTTTAACTTCTGAATCTGTTTTCAACTTATAATTTTCATAAAATTGAAGATAGGTTTTAGATGCCTGTAGAGCAACTACATACGATCCGTCAAAAATTAATTGTGTTAACGATAAATTTGCACCTCCATTGTGTTTAGTACCAAATGTTACTTCGGCAAATTCTCCTGCCGGACCTCCAAAAATTTGCGCAGGTAATAGTGAAGTTTGAAGTTTAAAGTTATCTTGATAATTAACAGCACCATTAATTTGTGGCAACCCCATTGCTGTAGTTTCCCATTTTTTCTTTTTAGCAATTTCAATATCTCTGCCAGCATTTATTTCACTTCTGTTATTTATTAAAGCGTGTGAAATAGCCTGATCTAAACTAAAATTATAATTTTGCTTTGTAGCTTGCGCATGTGCCGTAATGGCAAAAATGAATAAGGGGATTAAAAAAAGTTTTTTCATTAGTGATTGTAATTTTGTAATTGTTTTTCAAGTTCTGTAATTCCTTTTGGAGTAGCTAGTGCTCTAGTATGATATTCTAATGCTTGCAATTCTAGTTTTAAAGATTCGCTTTCTAATTGAGTTGATTCTTTTATTGAAAAAATAATAGTGTAATAAAATTTAACAAATGACAGAACATCAATATTTTCTCTATATAATCCTTGTGAAATTCCTTTGTTTATGTTTTGAGAGAATAAATCCGTGCAATCTTCTAATTCATTAGCTATTAATTTTTGGTATATTTCTGGATAGTGTTTTTTTAATTGATAAACCGGAGATGCTTCATACGTTTTAAAAGTATCTTTCATCATTTTTACTATTTCGAAATTTTCTTCAATAGCATTGTAATTTTTTGATATGATACCGTCAATTGTAGTATGAATATTTTGGTGCATTACCTCTGTTCCTTCTTCAATTAGGCTTTCTTTATTGCTAAAAAACTTATAAATTGTTTTTTTAGAAATGCACATTTCGCAAGCAATATCATCCATAGTTACACTCTTGAAACCTAGTTTCAAAAACATATCTGTTGCTTTTTTGATGATTTTGTCTTTCAATTTTTCTTTGATTTATAATGAAATTCCGCCTGATGCTTCAATACGTTGCCCATTTATCCAGTGCCCATCTTTAGAACATAAAAAAGCAACAATCCCTCCAATATCATTGGCTTCTCCAACTCTTCCGAGAGCTGTCATCGTTGACAAACGTTCTTTTAATTGTGAATTACTTCGTATTGCTGCATTATTAAAATCGGTTTCAATAGGTCCTGGTGCAATAATATTCGCTGTGATTCCTCGCGGTCCAACTTCTTTTGCTAAATATCTTGTAAAAGTTTCAACCGCACCTTTCATAGATGCATAAATTGAATAGCCTGGATTGCAAAATCTAGTAGTTCCACTAGAAATATTTACAATACTTCCGCCATCATTTAAAAGTGGCAACGCTTTTTGACTTAAAAAATAAACACTTTTAAAATGGATGTTTAATAGCCTGTCAAAATCCTCTTCGGTAGCATCGCTATAAGCTATTGTTGCACCAACTCCAGCGTTATTTACTAGATAATCAAAAGTAGTAGTATTCCAATTTTCATTTAATACCTCTGAAACTGAAGCTAAAAAACTATCTAAACTTGAAATAATATTCACATCTAATTTTAATGCAACTGCTTTTCTGCCCATATCTTCAATGGTTTTTACAACTTCCAGAGCATCTTCTTTATTAGTATTGTAGGTTATAATGATATCTTTTCCAGCTTCCGCTAAACGCAAAGCCATGTTTTTTCCTAGACCTCGGCTTCCACCGGTTATCAATGCAATTTTTGGAATCATAATTCTATTATGTTTTGAGTGCAAAGATAACTTGGAAACTTTAAATACTATATTAGTTTCCAAAGTATTTACATAAATTTAACATTTAAGATAAGTTTAGGTTGGAGTAATAAAAAAAATCTATTTTTGTAGAAGCAAATATTTTTGAGTTTCGATAAGCTAATCTTCTAAACTCTTAAACTCATAAACAAGAAAATGCATTCAATTTCTCATTATCAGGAACTCATTACTAATTATTTTTCGGAATTACATTTAACTAAAGACCCTAAAAATCTTTACGAACCAATAGAATATATTTTATCTATTGGCGGAAAAAGAATGCGGCCAATATTAACTTTAATGGCAACTGAGGTTTTTGATGTAGATTGTAAAAAAGCATTAGCAGCAGCAACAGCAATTGAGGTTTTTCATAATTTTTCATTAGTACATGATGACATTATGGATGATGCCCCTTTGCGTAGAGGTAATGAAACGGTTCACGAAAAATGGAATATCAATACAGGGATTTTATCTGGAGATGCCATGCTCATTTTGGCCTACCAACATTTTGAAGAATATGAACCAAAGATATTTAGAGAATTAGCAAAATTATTTAGTAAAACAGCTTTAGAAGTTTGTGAAGGGCAACAATACGACGTCGATTTTGAAACTAGAGAAGATGTTACCATTCCCGAATATCTAAAAATGATAGAATATAAAACGGCAGTTTTAGTTGCTGCGGCTATGAAAATGGGTGCTATTGTTGCAGAAACTACCAATGAAAATGCCGATTTAATTTATGATTTCGGATTAAATTTAGGCTTGGCGTTTCAATTGCAAGATGATTATTTAGATGCTTTTGGTGACCCTGAAACTTTTGGTAAGCAAGTGGGAGGCGATATTATTGAAAATAAAAAGACCTATTTGTACCTTAAAGCGATTGCATTTTCTGATGAAAATCAAAAAAATCAATTGATGCATCTTTTCTCAATTCATCCATCGGATAATAAGGATAAAATTACCTCTGTAAAAGAGATTTTCAATACTTCAGGTGCTTCAAGCGCTACCCAAAAAGCAATTCAAGAGTACACATTAAAGGCTTTTGAAACTTTAGAAAAAATGAATATTTCCTCTGATAAAAAAGAAATTCTAAGAATTTTTGGAGAAAATTTAATGAATAGAAATGTGTAGTTCTTCTATAAATGATTAAATTAGCATTTTAAAGCACTTTTTATGACTACTGATTATAATTTTTTGTCTGATAAAGAACCTAGTGATGAGCAATTACATTTATTGATGAAAGCGGTGTTAGAGGATGTTAAAGTTCGGTCGGATGCTGCTCAAAAAAAGTTTGCAGAACTTCAAAAAAAACAAATTAAAGAGGCTAAAGAGCGTTTTAATAACAGGCAATTTATTAATGAATTTAAATAAACCTACTCTTATTGTTGTAGCTGGACCAAATGGATCAGGAAAGACTTCTTTAACTTCCCAAATATTGAAACATGAATGGATAGAAGGATGCGTATATATTAATCCAGATAGCATTGCACAAGAAGAACTTGGTGATTGGAATAAATTAGAAAATGTAATAAAAGCAGCCAAAATTGCTGAAGAAAGAAGGTTTAACTGTATAAAAAACAATCAAAATATTATTTTTGAAACTGTTTTTTCTGCGTTCGATAAAATTGAATTTTTAGAATATGCAAAAAGGCAAGGTTTTTTCATTCGTCTTTTTTTTGTTGGCACAAATCATCCTGCAATAAATGCTAAAAGAATTACACATCGAGTTTTAGAGGGAGGTCATGATGTTCCAATAACTAAAATAATTTCAAGATATTCAAAATCCATTTCGAATTGCTGTGTTGCTGCAACATTTGTAGATAGATTGTATGTATATGATAATTCAGAAGACTATTCTGAAGCAAAATTATTGTTTAGAGCGAGTAATGGAAAACTTGAAAAAAAGTACAGCAAAATAAATAATTGGGCTTTACAAATTTACAAATCTTTAGAATAAATTTACAAATGTTTATTTCTCCAATAAATACCGATTTATTACTTTCCGAAGCCGAAAAAGAAAACCTTTATATAAAACTGATTGAGCAGTTGAACAAGGATTTTAATTTTGCTAATGAACCGATAGATTTGTCACTTGATATTCTTCCAGAAGAGTTGAAATCCCAACTTCATGAAAAAATATACCGATTGATTCAATACAAGTTTGCCGAATATTTGAGCTTATTATATATTGTAGATGTTCCTGAAGATCAAGTAAAGCAATTAGATGGTTCGGATATAATGGAATTATCACAACAAGTTTCTTTCTTGATTTTAAAACGGGAATGGATGAAAGTTTGGTTTCGTAGTAGATACTAATTTTTTTCAAAACCTTGCCAAATTTTTTATCCCTATTTAAATCCTCAAAATAACACAAAACCCCCCAACTATTCAATAAATCATTTTTAATGTTATTATTATTAAATTCCTTAAGTTATTTTGTCAATATCACAATTAGTAAAAATTTCATATTTTATATATAAAAACAATGATTATTATATCCTTTGACATAAATCTTAAACTAAAAAAAAATATCTCGATAAATATTTCGAGATATTTTTTTGTATAAACACCAGTTGATCATAACTTTTAAATATATTACTTGAACAAATAACCAACAGATAATTGAAAAGAATTATTTTTATAACTTATAGAGGGGTTGAAGGGGTTGTATTCAGTTTTATTTAGTTTAGATACATCTTCCAAGCCGAAATAATATCTTGCCGAAAAAACCAAATTATTTTCTATTTCATATGAAGCACCTATATTTAATCCAAAATCTATTGTTTTAAAATTAGTATAAATTTCACTATGATAATATACTTGACCAAGATGAGTTTCTGAATATTGACTTTCAACAGCTCCTTTTGTAATAAATCCTAACTGCGGACCTCCTTCAAGACTTAAACCATCATATATGCTAAACTTTTCAATTAGAGGTATACTTATGTATGTTAAATTAAACTTTGAGTCATCAGTGAAGTGATATCCTCCTGATCCATTTTCTGAATAACTAGTTTTTATACCAATGTTATTTATTAAAAGCTCAGGTTGAAATATAAACTTTTTACTTACTTTTATTTGTGCGAACCCTCCTAGATGAAATCCTGTTCTGCTTGAAATTTCATTATACTCAAATCCATATTCGCCACCTATTTGCGGATAAGAAAGATTTAAACCTCCTTTTACACCAAATTTTATATTATTTGTTTTTTTATCTTGTGCTTTAACAATTGAAATTGATAAAAATGATAGGATAATTAAAATAATTTTTTTCATGATTTTTGACTTTTATTTTAAATTTAATTTGTTAAGTCTTTTAGATAAGTCTTTCAATAAAATCTCTTGTTTAAGAGTTTTCTTTGTGGTACTTTTCTTTCTAAATTTAATTCAAAACTAATTAGAAAAAAAATAATAACAAAATTATTAGTGTAGTTCGTGTTGTTTTTACGGTTAAATAATTGATTTTAAATAGATTATTTTTTTAAAATATATAATATTAAAGTTTGTCTTTGGAAAAATCACTAAAAATACATCCTAATAAACGGCATCAAAGCATCACTATAAACATTATTGTCTTTATTGTATAATAAATTATAGCGCATACCAACAGTAACATTATCCATTCGGTAGCCACCACCTACAAATAATCCGGTGTTCCAAAAATTGACTTTTTTGTTTGGTCCACCAACCATCTCAAAGTAATTATTTACACGAACTTGCTCTACTTCCAAAGAAATTTGAACTTCCTCCACAGGATTAAATAGTGTTATGACATTAACACCATAAATGGTGGAACTAAATAAATCTTTTTGAGAAACAAAGCTTCCTTGCAATCCAGCACCAATAGATACAAAATGGTTCAAATTATAAATACCACTTGGGGCAATAGTCACATCTGTAAATCCGGATCCTAAACTTAATCCAAATCCGCCTCCAAATTGCACGTGTTCCCAAAAATCACTTTTTCGCCGAGCAAGAGTGTCAGTTTGTGCGTAAAGCCCAATATTTAAAATTAGTAATACTACGGTAGCGATTGATTTTGTTAAAATTTTTGCAGAATTCTTTTTCAAATTGAGGTATATATTTAATTAGCGAGATAAATGTACTAAAAACATAGAAAGATTGTTATAAATATTTTACTTTTGCATAAATTTTTTAATTACACGTTTACTTATATAATAAAACATGGATAGGTTTTCTTTCTTAAACGCAGCCCACACTGAATTTTTCGCACAATTATACGACCAATATCTTGAAAATCCTGACAGCGTAGAGCCGAGTTGGAGAGCTTTTTTTCAAGGTTTCGATTTCGGAATGGAAACCTATAATGAAGAAAATCCAGGAGCTCAAATTGCTAATTATGTAGCTAATTCAACCGATAATGGTCAAGTTTCTGAAAAATTACAAAAAGAATTTAATGTTCTTAAATTAATTGAAGGATATAGAACTAGAGGTCATCTATTTACTGAAACAAATCCGGTAAGAGACAGAAGAACTTACGAGCCTAATTTAGACTTAGTTAATTTCAACCTTTCCGACGCCGATTTGAATACTGTATTTGATGCAGCTAAAGTTTTAGGCCACCAACCATCAACATTAAAAGATATTTTATCTCATCTTAAAAATGTGTATTGCCAACATATTGGTATTGAATACATGTACATGAGAAAACCAGAGGTTATTCAATGGATTCAAAATAAATTGAATGTTAATGATAACCTTCCTAGTTTTGATGCAAATCAAAAAAAACACATTCTTGAAAAATTAAACGAAGCGGTTTCTTTTGAAAACTTTCTTCATACTAAATATGTTGGTCAAAAACGTTTCTCACTTGAAGGTGGTGAAAGTATAATTCCGGCTTTAGATTCCTTAATAGAAGCTGCTGCCGAAAAAGGCGTGGAACATTTTGTAATGGGAATGGCTCATAGAGGAAGATTGAATATTTTAGCTAACATTTTTGGCAAAAATACTCAAGATATCTTCTCGGAATTTGACGGAAAAGACTACGATCAAGAATATTTTGATGGAGATGTTAAATACCACTTAGGGTTAACCTCTGAAAGAACAACCGAATCAGGTAAAAAAATAAATCTTAACTTAGCACCAAACCCTTCTCATTTAGAAACCGTTGGTGCCGTAATTGAAGGAATTACTCGCGCTAAGCAAGACCGTCATTTTCCAAATGATTTTTCTAAAGTTTTGCCAATTGCCGTTCACGGAGATGCAGCAGTAGCAGGGCAAGGAATTGTTTACGAGATTGTTCAAATGGCACAATTAGACGGATATAAAACCGGAGGGACCATTCATATTGTAATCAATAATCAAGTTGGTTTTACTACCAATTACCAAGATGCACGTTCTTCAACGTATTGTACCGATGTGGCTAAAGTAACTTTGTCGCCTGTACTACACGTGAATGCTGATGATGCTGAAGCTGTAGTTCACGCCATGTTGTTTGCATTAGATTTCCGAATGGAATTTGGTCGCGATGTGTTTATAGATTTATTAGGATACAGAAAATACGGACATAACGAAGGGGATGAACCTCGTTTTACCCAACCTGTTTTATATAAAATCATTGCTAAGCATCAAAATCCTAGAGATATTTATGCTGAAAAATTGATAAAAGACGGAATCGTAGATGCGGCCTATATGACCAAAATAGAAAACGATTATAAAGAAAAATTAGATGAAAATTTGCAAGCTTCTCGTAAGAAAAGTGTAACAATCATCAAGCCATTTATGCAAGATGAATGGACAGGATTTAAGCAAGTTTCCGATGATGTGATGCTTCAAAAAGTAGATACTAAATTTGATAAAAAACAATTAGACGAAATTATAGGAGTAGTTTCTACCTTGCCTTCCGATAAGAAATTCATCAACAAAATTTCTAAAATCGTTACCGACAGAAAAACAATGTACGATAATAATGTTATCGATTGGGGAACTGCCGAAACTTTGGCTTACGGATCGTTACTATATGAAGGATATAATGTTCGTGTTTCTGGACAAGACGTAGAAAGAGGAACTTTTTCACACCGTCATGCCGTAGTTAAAGTAGAAGATAGCGAAGAAGAAGTAATTCTTTTAGATACTTTAAAAAATAGCAAGGGAAGATTTCAAATTTACAATTCCCTATTATCTGAATACGGAGTTTTAGGATTTGATTATGGATATGCCTTAGCATCACCTAAAACACTAACCATTTGGGAAGCTCAATTTGGAGATTTCTCTAACGGATGTCAAATCATGTTAGACCAATATATCTCTTGTGGTGAAGACAAATGGAACAATCAAAACGGAATTGTTCTCTTATTGCCTCACGGTTACGAAGGGCAAGGAGCAGAGCATTCATCAGCTAGAATGGAACGTTATTTACAACTTTGTGCAAGACATAATATGTATGTTGCCGATTGTACCACGCCTGCCAATTTCTACCACTTGTTGCGTAGACAAATGAAAACCAATTTTCGTAAACCATTGGTAGTATTTTCACCAAAAAGTTTATTGCGTCATCCACTATGTGTTTCCACACAAGAAGATTTGTACAACGGACAATTTCAAGAAACTATTGATGACAGTTCAGTAGACAAGAAAAAAGTAAAAACAGTAGTTTTCTGTACCGGAAAATTCTACTATGATATTCTTGCCGAAAGAGGAAATTTAGAAAGAAATGATGTAGCTTTGGTTCGAATTGAGCAGTTATTTCCGTTGCCAGTTGAGCAGTTGAAAGCTATTATTGCAAGTTATCCAAATGCCGATGATTTCGTTTGGGCACAAGAAGAGCCTAAAAATATGGGTGCTTATAGCTATATGTTGATGAATTTTGATCTAGTAAAATGGAGATTAGCATCGCTTAAAGCTTATGCAGCACCAGCAGCAGGAAGTAGCACTCGAGATAGAAGACGACACGCTGACGCTATTAGAATGGTTTTTGATAAAAATTTATTTAGATAATTTTTTCGGGAGCTATTTTCTGATTTTCGTTTTAATTTTTTCTTTTTTAAAGAAAAAAGAAGAGGATTTTCAATGCGTCTTGAATAGAAAATAGAACACAACAATAACAATAATATAAATTCATAATTTAAAATAAATACAATGATTTTAGAAATGAAAGTCCCATCTCCGGGAGAATCAATTAAAGAAGTTGAAATTGCTACTTGGTTAGTAAAAGATGGCGATTATGTAGAAAAAGACCAAGCAATTGCTGAGGTAGATTCTGATAAAGCAACCTTAGAATTACCTGCAGAAGCAAGTGGAATTATTACATTAAAAGCAGAAGAAGGCGATGCAGTTGCCGTTGGTGCTGTAGTTTGCTTAATTGATACAAGCGCTGCAAAACCTGCTGGTGATGCTCCAGCAAAAGAAGAAGCAAAACCAGTTGTTGCAGAAGCACCAAAAGCTGCACCGGTTGCAGAAAAAACGTATGCTACACAAGCGCCATCTCCGGCAGCTAGAAAAATACTTGACGAGAAAAATATCCACCCAACGGATATTGTTGGAACGGGAAAAGGTGGAAGAATTACCAAAGAGGATGCTGTAAATGCAACTCCTTCTATGGGAACTCCAACAGGTGGAACTCGAGGTTCAGAAAGAACAAAACTATCTATGTTGCGTCGTAAAGTAGCCGAAAGATTGGTTGCTGCTAAAAACGAAACAGCCATGTTAACTACTTTCAATGAAGTAAACATGACGCCAATAAATAAGATTCGTAATGAATACAAAGATGCATTCAAAGCAAAACATGGTGGTTTAGGATTAGGATATATGTCGTTTTTCACTAAAGCTGTTACTAGAGCTTTGGCTTTGTTTCCTGATGTGAATTCTATGATAGATGGTGATTTTAAAACAGCTTATGATTTCTGCGATATCTCTATTGCAGTTTCTGGACCTAAAGGATTGATGGTTCCTGTTGTTCGTAACGCAGAATTATTAACATTTAGAGGTGTTGAAGCTGAAATTAAAAGATTGGCAATTAAATCTCGCGATGGTCAAATCACAGTAGACGATATGACAGGTGGAACTTTTACTATTACTAATGGTGGTGTATTCGGAAGTATGTTATCTACTCCAATTATCAACCCTCCTCAGTCTGGAATCCTAGGAATGCACAACATTATTGAGCGTCCAATTGCGGTTGATGGTAAAGTAGAAATTCACCCAATGATGTATGTAGCGCTTTCTTATGACCACCGAATCATTGATGGTCGTGAGTCAGTTGGATTCTTAGTTGCGGTTAAAGAAGCTTTAGAAAACCCATTAGAATTATTGATGAATGGCGATGCTAAAAAAGCATTAGAATTGTAAATTTATCATCATATAAAAAATAAATAATCCCGTTTAGGAAACTGAACGGGATTTTTGTTTTAAATTTTCTTCAAATAAAAACAATGGTTGTAATAATCAATAATGGCTTTTCCATCTATAAGAATATCGGCACCAATAATGCCTTGAACCGGCTTAGCTTTGTGTTGTATAAGCGCATCATTAACATGCGATAAATCGAAAATCACCAAATGAAATGATGTGTGTTTCCACTTGTTAATTTGTAATAAGTTGTCTTTAGCCAATTGCGTTAACATTCCCGTTGCTCCTGCACCTGATGCTTTTGTTTTAGATTTTCCTGCACTCAGTTTAAATAATTCAATACTTTCAAAACCCACGCAACTAGTACTAGCGCCTGTGTCAAGAATAAAGTTTCCTTTTATGCCATTCACACTTGCTTTAATTAGCAAATGTTGTGTTTTAGAAACTTTAAACTTTATTTTTTTGTAACCCTCTTTTTTTAATAAAATTGGTAGTTTTTCCATACTTCAAAAGTAAATTAAAATTCGAAAATAAAGTTTGTAACTTTACAACTTTAAAATAATAAAATGATTTTCACGGATACCCACACTCACTTATATTCTTCGCAATTTCAAGAAGACCGAAATGAAATGATGCAACGTTCAATAAATGCAGGTGTGTCACGACTTTTTGTGCCGTCCATAGATTCAAGTTATACTCAAAAAATGTATGATTTGGAAAGTCAATTTCCTGATACTGTTTTTTTGATGATGGGCTTGCATCCAACCTATGTAAAAGAAAATTATCTGAATGAATTGGCGCATGTAGAAACTGAATTGGAGAAAAGAAAATTCTATGCCGTTGGCGAAATAGGAATGGATTTATATTGGGATAAAACTTTTTTGAAAGAACAACAACATGCTTTTCAGTATCAAATTCAATTAGCAAAAAAATACAAACTAGGAATAAATATTCATTGCCGAGATGCTTTTAACGAAACATTTGAAGTATTAGAAAGCGAAAAAGCCACTGATTTATTTGGAATTTTCCATTGCTTTACAGGTGATTTAGAGCAAGCGCAAAGAGCAATTTCATTAGGTATGAAACTTGGAATAGGAGGAGTTGCTACTTTTAAAAATGGAAAGATAGACCAATTTTTAAACGAAATAGATTTACAACATATTGTTCTAGAAACAGATTCGCCTTATTTGGCTCCTTTGCCTCACCGAGGGAAGCGAAATGAAAGTAGTTATATTACTTTAGTTGCTCAAAAATTATCTGAAATTTATAATCTTCCAATTGAGGAAATAGCAAGAATAACAACCGAAAATTCAATAAGTGTTTTTGGGATTTAATTGTATCTTAAATTTACAAATCTTTTTTTTGAATATTATTTTCTACTTTTAACTTTTATTAATAAGCATTAAACACAATGAAAAAATTATTTTTTATTATTCTAAGTACTATGAGTATAGCAGCATCCGCACAACAAGTTTTGTCGACAGAACTTCTTTGGAAGTTAGGAAGGGTAAACCCTTTAGGAATTTCTAAAGACGGAAAATTGGTAGTTTATAAAGTATCTATTCCAAACATGGCTGCTAATAAATCGGATTCTAAATTCTATACAATACCTCTTTCTGGAGGAACAGCAACTGAAGTAAAAGAGGTGAAAGATTTACTTACCGATAAGAACATTTCGGCAGATGGTAAATTTATTGTTTCTACACAAGAAGTTAAAACCGAAAAAGTATTAGGGAAAGATTACTATCCAAATTTAGAAAAATCGGATGTTCAAATTTACAATGGTTTAGATTATCGCCATTGGGATACTTGGAATAATGGCACGCATAACCACGTTTTTTATGCTGAAAATAAAGAAGGTGCAACGGCTATTGATATTATGAAAGGTGAAAATTTTGATGCACCACAGAAACCTTTCGGTGGTGATGAAGATTATATTTGGTCGCCAGACAGCAAAAGCATAATTTATGTTTGCAAGAAAAAAGAAGGAACGGAATATGCAATTTCTACCAACACTAATTTGTATGAATATAATTTAGAAACCAAAAACACAATAAATATAACCGAAAGCAATTTGGGTTACGATACAAATCCTACATTTTCACCAACCGGTAACTTAACTTGGTTGCGAATGAAACGAGATGGGTATGAAGCCGATAAAAACGACATTATTGTTCGTGTGAATGATAAATTATATCAAAATCTTACCGCCTCTTATGACGGAACTGTAGAAAGTTTTAAATGGAGCAAAGACGGAAAAAAAGTATATTTTTTATCTCCTGTTGATGGAACACAACAATTGTTTGAAGTTAATTTTCCAGGCTTGTCTAAAACAGCAATCACGGTGAAGCAGGTAACTTCGGGAGATTTTGATGTGCATGACATTGTAGATATTACTGGCGATACTGCTATTTTATCTAGAAATGACATGAACCATGCACTTGAAATTTACACTTGTAATTTAAAGAAAAATGCATGGACGCAATTGACTTCTGTAAATACGGCAACCTATGCATCTCTTTCGTTACCTAAATACGAAAGAAGATATGTTACAACAACCGATGGCAAAAAGATGTTGGTTTGGGTGATTTTACCTCCAAATTTTGATGCTACTAAAAAATACCCAGCGCTATTATATTGCCAGGGAGGGCCACAAAGTCCGTTGACGCAGTTTTATTCGTTCCGCTGGAATTTTTCATTAATGGCTTCTCAAGGGTATATTGTAGTGGCGCCAAACCGTCGTGGAATGTACGGTCACGGACAAGAATGGAACGAGCAAATCTCTAAAGATTGGGGTGGTCAAGTAATGGACGATTACCTATCTGCGATTGATGACGTTGCTAAAGAAAGTTTTGTAGATAAAAATCGTTTAGGTTGCGTTGGAGCCAGTTATGGTGGGTATTCAGTGTTTTATTTGGCTGGAATACACAACAACCGTTTCAAAACTTTTATCGCTCACGATGGCGTTTTCAATACCCAAAGTATGTTTGGAACTACCGAAGAAGTTTTCTTTAACAATTGGGATTTTGGTGGTGCTTATTGGGAAAAAGATAACGCTATTGCTCAAAAAACTTATACAAAATTTAACCCAATTAATTTTGTAGACAAATGGAATACACCCATTTTAATCTACCAAGGCGGAATTGATTTTCGTGTTCCAATTGGGCAAGCACAAGAAGCATTTCAGGCAGCGCAGTTACGCGGAATAAAAAGTAAATTGGTATATTTCCCTGAGGAAAACCACTGGGTATTAAAACCACAAAATGCTATGGTATGGCAAAGTGAGTTTTACAAATGGTTAAAGGAAACTTTGTAGATTATAAAAAACATTTAATTAAAAGTAATGAATTTAGATATACTAAAATTCCACGAAACTTTCAATCCTATTTTAGAAATTTTAAGTACTGGTGAAACTATTCACACGAGAGAACTACAAAAATTGGTTATAGAAAAATACTTTTCTAAATTATCGGAAGAGCAATTATCCGAAAAGACTAAATCTAGAGAAAACCTTATAAATAATAGAATTGAAACTTGCCGGTAAATTAACCGAAAATGTATATTCCTGACCTGGGCAAAGTTCGGTTTCAGCTGTTGGAATAATATTTTGTGCATTTGCAAATGTTGTAGCAATTAATGCTAAAATGTATAGTATTTTTCTCATTTTTTTATTTTAAATTATTTTTCTAAATGTATTTGTAAACCTAATCCAATCTGTAAACTATTTGTTGTATATGAATCTGAACTATAAAAAACATGTTGGTATTTTGCCAATAACTCAAGTCCTACACTACTATTAAAGTAAACTACAGGTCCAGTTTTAATGCCATAACTAGTTGTGAAATCTTGTGTATTAAAATTTTTTCCATAATTATAATTGGCTTCCAAAAGGAAATTTAAATTTTTATCTGATTTTAGGAAGTAGTATCTTAAAAAAGGGCCTACACCAAAACCTGAATTTGAGTTGCCTCCTTTGGTTTTCCCGTATCCATAACTAGCAATTAATCCGCTAGCAAAATGGTCATAAAAAAAATAACCTATATTAGGTTGAATTTGAATTCCGGTGCTACTTTGAATTTCCTCCCCTTTTGAGTTATTAGCGTTTGAATTGTCAAAGTACGCATTCCCTCCCACCATCCAATTTCCTTTGGTAATTTGAGCATTAGTAGTAATAGAGCAAAATAAAATAGCTGTAAAGAATAGTTTAATAAATTTCATAATGTTTAGGTTTTAATTGTAATTAAAATGTGGTTTTTTTCATATTTTTGTGGTGTTAATTAAACTTTTGTGAGAGACTGTTTCTTTAACTGTGAAAAGCTGTCTGCCTTGCAGATGGCTTTTTCTTTTAGGGAGGTATTTATTTTTTCATATTTAATTATTTAGGTTAATAAAAAGTGGTACTGTTTTTTTACTTGATTATCCAATTTAATTTGTAAGTTTTAGTTTATAGGCTTGTAGGAGAGCAATTATTTCAATTTTTTTATATAAAGTTAAGTACTTATTGGTTATTTGTTTAGTAAAAAAAGAAGGTATTTAGTAAATTAGTACTATAGGATATTTTATAACAAAAAAACATGTAATATTACACACCCAATTCTACCGTAATAAATTATTGTTTAATTATAACAGAATAAGTTATGACAATTGGAAATAATATAAGAAGTTTAAGACTAGAAAAAGGATATTCACAAGAATATCTTGCAGAGGTTTTAGAAGTTTCACAAAAAACCTATTCTAACATAGAAAATGATAAATCATCAATAAAAATAGATACTCTAATAAAAATAGCAGAAGAATTTAAAATTGATTTGTTATTTGAAGGGGTTATAATTAAACACATTTCAAAATACTAAATTATAAAAAAAAGCCCGATTTTAGACTGCACCCAAAAGTTTAGACAAATTTATAATTAATTTTGATAATAATGAGTTCGATATTTTATCGGACTCATTTTGTTTAAATTTGATTTGATTCTTTCGTTATTGTAATATCTTATATATTGTTTGAT
>CAILWV010000067.1 GCA_903838055.1 uncultured Bacteroidota bacterium
AATGATGCGCCAGGTGGTATGTCAGAAGAATTAAAAGAAGTTACCTATTCTGTAGGAAGTGAATATACTTATGAAGATTCCTTTTCAATGCGAATGGGTTATTTTCATGAAAGCCCAATGAAAGGAGCTAGAAAGTTTTTCTCTTTAGGTGCTGGATTCAAATACAATGTTGTTAAAGTGGACGTATCGTATTTGTTTAACGCATCAAGAATAAAAAGCCCTCTAGAAAATACGCTTCGTTTTTCATTGACCTTCAATTTCGGAGACAAATACGATGATTTATAGTAAATAAAAAAAGTAATAATAATCCAAATTTCATAATTGAAATTTGGATTTTTTTTCCTCAATAAGCAAATGAAAGAAATAAATATCACCACAACTTTTGAAGTTTTTAATAGTATTGCCGACTTGCCTGAAGAAATTCAGACCTTAATGCACCAAGCAATTGCAGTAAGAAAGAATGCTTATGCCCCATATTCTCATTTTAGAGTTGGTGCAGCTATTTTATTAGATAATGGCAATACTGTATTGGGTTCAAATCAAGAAAATGCGGCATATCCTTCGGGACTTTGTGCTGAAAGAGTAGCTATTTATCAGGCGGGAGCAGTTTATCCAGAAGCCAAAATGCTAACAATTGCAATATCAGCAGCTTCAGATTCTAATCCGACTTTGTCTCCAATTCCTCCATGTGGATCTTGTCGTCAATCAATTGCAGAATATGAATTCAAGCAAGACACTCCAATTGAAATTTATTTTATGGGCGAAACAGGTGAAATTTATAAATCAAATTCAATAAATAATTTATTGCCATTATCATTTAATAAAAATTCTTTGTAACCTATATCGATATAGTTGATATTTTTGATTAATCAGTTATTAAAAAATAACATTTTCATAGATATTAATTTTTACATCTACTTGCAATATCTTACTTTTGCCATTCGCAAATTAATTAACCATTAATTGTTTGCTTTAAATTTGTATTAAAAAATAAAAAATAACATACGTAATTCATTAAAAATGAAAGAGATTACTAAAGAAGTTTATTTAAACTGGTATGAAGATATGCAGTTCTGGAGAAAATTTGAAGACAAATTGGCTGCAGTTTATATCCAACAAAAAGTAAGAGGTTTTTTGCATTTATATAACGGTCAAGAAGCAGTGCTTGCAGGAGCACTTCATGCAATGGATTTATCTAAAGATAAGATGATAACAGCTTATCGTAATCACGTTCAACCAATCGGAATGGGAGTAGACCCAAAAAGAGTTATGGCTGAATTGTACGGAAAAGTAACAGGAACGTCTAAAGGAATGGGTGGTTCTATGCATATTTTCTCTAAAGAAAAAGGATTTTTTGGTGGTCACGGAATCGTGGGTGCTCAAATTCCAGTAGGTGCAGGAATGGCTTTTGCTGATAAATATTTTAATACCGGCGGAGTAACATTAACCTATTTTGGTGATGGAGCTGCTCGTCAAGGATCTCTTCATGAAGCATTTAATATGGCTATGTTATGGAAACTTCCTGTAGTTTTCATTTGTGAAAACAATGGATATGCAATGGGGACTTCTGTAGAGAGAACAGCAAATCATACAGACGTTTGGAAACTTGGTTTAGGATATGAGATGCCATGTGGACCTGTAGATGGAATGAATCCTGTAAAAGTTGCTGAAGCAATGACAGAAGCAATTGAAAGAGCTCGTCGTGGTGATGGACCTACATTTTTAGAAATGAAAACGTATCGTTATAGAGGTCACTCTATGTCGGATGCACAATTATATCGTACAAAAGAAGAAGTAGAAGAATACCGAAAAATAGATCCAATAACGCAAGTTTTGGATATTATTAAAGAAAACAACTACGCTACTGATGCTGAAATTGAAGTTATTGACCAAAGAGTAAAAGATTTGGTTGATGAATGCGAAAAATTTGCTGAAGAATCTCCGTTTCCAGAAGCACAACAATTGTACGACGTTGTTTACGAACAAGAAAATTATCCTTTCATTTCTCATAGATTATAATTATGGCTACAGTAATAAACATGCCTCGTTTAAGCGACACAATGACTGAAGGAACTGTTGCAACTTGGCTTAAAAAAGTTGGAGATACAGTAAATGAAGGCGACATTTTAGCTGAAATCGAAACCGATAAAGCTACAATGGAATTCGAATCTTTTAATTCGGGTGTATTATTACACATCGGAATTGAAGCAGGGCAATCTGCTCCAGTCGATTCTTTACTAGCAATCATTGGAAAAGAAGGAGAAGATATATCAAGCTTATTATCAGGTGCGCCTCAAACTTCAAAAGCTGAAGCTGCTCCTGTTGAATCTGCTCCAGCACCAACTCAAGCAGCTGTTTCAATTCCTGCAGGAGTAAAAGTAATCACTATGCCACGCTTAAGCGATACTATGACTACTGGAACTGTTGCAACTTGGTTGAAAAAAGTTGGAGATGATGTAAAAGAAGGAGATATTCTTGCTGAAATCGAAACGGACAAAGCAACAATGGAATTCGAATCTTTCAATGCAGGTACTCTTTTATTTATTGGAATTCAAGAAGGTGAATCTGCACCAGTAGATAGCGTATTAGCAATTATTGGTCCAGTAGGAACAGATATTTCAGGAATAGCAGAAAATTTCGGAAAAGGGGAAACTATAGCAGTTGCTCCAACTGAAACTGCAACAGCGACACAATCTCAAGCTATCACTCATGAAGCTACTTCAAATGATAACGGAAGAGTTTTTGCTTCTCCTTTAGCAAGACAAATTGCTAAAGATAAAGGAATTAACCTTTCTCAAGTTAAGGGTTCTGGTGAAAACGGAAGAATCATAAAAAGCGATGTTGAAAATTATACAGTATCTGCTTCAGTTGCAACGCCGCAAGCAAATGCACAGCAAGAAACTCCAATAGCTGTTAAACCTTTCGTGCCTGCTGGCGAGGTAGTAACAGAAGAAATAAAAAATTCGCAAATGCGAAAAATTATTGCAAAACGTCTGGCAGAGTCTTTATTTACTGCACCTCATTACAACCTTACTATTGAAGTAAGCATGGATGATGCAATGAAATCTAGAACTATTATTAATGCTGTGCCTGATACAAAAGTGTCGTTTAACGATATGGTAATCAAAGCGTGTGCAATGGCATTGAAGAAACACCCTAAAATTAATTCACAATGGAAGGAAGATGCAATTACAATCAACCACCATGTGAATATTGGTGTAGCAGTAGCTGTTGAAGACGGATTAGTTGTGCCAGTATTGCGATTTACAGATGCTATGAGTTTATCTCAAATAGGAGCAGGAGTTAGAGACTTGGCAGGAAGAGCAAAAACAAAAAAATTGTTGCCTACCGAAATGGAAGGAAGTACTTTTACTGTTTCAAATCTTGGAATGTTCGGGATAGTAGAATTTAATTCTATCATTAACCAACCTAATTCTGCAATCCTATCCGTTGGCGCTATCGTTGAAAAGCCAGTGGTTAAAAATGGTCAAATTGTTGTTGGAAATACTATGATGTTGTCTTTAGCTTGTGATCACCGAACTATTGATGGTGCTACTGGAGCTCAATTTTTACAAACATTAAAATTGTTTATAGAAAATCCTGTCACAATGTTAGCATAATTATTAATCAATATAAATTTTATCCCGTTCATCCTAAGCAATGAACGGGATTTTTTTTATTAAAATATAAAATTCAAGATTTCAGATTTTGATTGATTTTGAATTATAAGAATTTTATAATCACTTTTATTTCCTCTAAAAATATCTTAAAACCCTTTTTTTATAGCAAAGTTTAATTAATTTTACCAAAATCTTTTCTATGAAAGTTATTATCATCAACGGACCAAACCTTAATTTATTAGGAAAACGAGAACCCGAAGTATATGGTAATGAGACTTTTGAAGAATATTTAAATTATTTAATATCAAAATTTCCTTCAATAGAACTAGATTACTACCAAAGTAATGTGGAAGGTGAATTGATAAATAAACTACAAGAAGTAGGTTTTTCTTACAACGGAATTATTCTAAATGCTGCTGCCTACACACATACTTCAATAGGAATTGGAGATGCCGTAAAGGCAATTACTACCCCAGTAATTGAAGTGCATATTTCCAATACGTTTGCTCGTGAAGAATTTCGCCACCAATCGTTTATCTCCCCTAATGCTAAAGGAGTAATTCTTGGCTTCGGATTGAAAAGTTATGAGCTAGCTTTACAATCCTTTTTGTTGAATAATTAGTATATATTTTTTATTAATAGTTTTCTTTATTACATTTTTTATGAAAAAAATCGGAACCCTTTTGTTTTTAATTTTCTCGGTTATTTCTTTCAGCCAAGTAAAAGGTGTAGTTAGTGACTCGCAAGGTAAACCAATCCCTTTTGCTAATGTTTATGTAAAAGACACCTATATTAGCACCACTACCAATGACCAAGGTAAATATGAATTAAATATTAAAGCGCCAGGAACCTACATAATTTTATATAAATATTTGGGATATAAAACCGGAAAGAAGGTTGTTGAATATGATAAAGTAGCACTTAATATTGATGTTAATTTGTTAGAGGAAGAAATCCAATTAAATGATGTAGTTATTAGTTCAAAAGTAAATCCTGCAATTGAAATAATAAAAAATGCTATTGCTAAGAGAAAAGATAATTCTATCAAAACAGCGAGATACAATGCCGATTTTTATTCTAGAGGTATCTTCAGAGTAAAAAACCTTCCTAAAACTATATTGGGACAAAAATTAGATTTCTTTGATGAAATGATTGATTCTACCCGAAGTGGTATTTTATATTTATCGGAAACAGTTTCTAAAATTACTTTCCAAAAACCGGATAAAATGAAGGAAACTATTATTGCTTCTAAAGTTAGTGGAAACGATAATGGTTTTAGTTTTAATAATGCTGCCGATGTAAATTTCGATTTTTATGAAAACTATTTAGATTTTAATGTAAAAGTTATTTCTCCTATTGCAGACAATGCTTTTAATTATTACAAATATAAATTTGACGGTTCATTTGTAGATGAAAACAACAAGATTATAGATAAAATCAAAGTTTTAGCCAAACGTGAAAACGAACCAGTAATGAATGGCTATATTTATATTGTTGATGATTCGTGGGCTATTTATGCCGTAGATTTATCTATTAAAGGAAGTCAGATGCAAAACCCGGCACTAAATAATCTAACTCTAAAACAAAATTTTAGCTATAATAATACAAATAATATTTGGGCAAAAAATACACAAACTATAGATTTTGAAGCGGGAATGTTTGGCATAAACATCAATGGAAGGTTTACATATGTATATTCTAATTTTGATTTCCCTGAAAAATTAGAAAAGAAAACGTTTACTAATGAAGTTTTAAAATTTGAAGCAAATGCAAATAAAAAAGAGGACACTTTTTGGAATACCATTCGCCCTGTTCCTTTAACTATTGAGGAAAGCACCGATTACTTAAAGAAAGATGCTTTACAAACTAAGAAAAAATCCAAAGTCTATTTAGATTCTATTGATAATAAACGAAATAAATTTAGATTTTCAGAGGTACTTATGGGATATAATTATTCCAATTCTTATAAAAAATGGTCTATTAATTATGATGGACCTCTAATGAAAACTTCTTTTAATACGGTTCAAGGTTGGAAAACACAAGCTGGTTTAACATATACCAAGCGAAATGAAGAAAAAAGAACTTTTACTAGAATTGGATCTAATTTTGATTACGGTTTTTCAGAAACTAAACTGCGCGCTACAGGAAATTACATTCGTAAATTCAATAATATTAACAACTCCACACTTTCTATTATTGGAGGAAGCAGTGTAAAGCAATTCAACGGAAGCAATCCGATTTCAAATACTATTAATACCTTTAGCAGTTTGTTGTTTAAAAATAATTTCATGAAATTGTACGATAAGAATTTTGTTGCTGCTAATTTTGGAAGAGAGATTGTAAACGGTTTAAATATGAATTTCAATTTAGAATATTCTGAAAGGAAACCATTGTGGAATAACACAGATCAAAGTATTAGCAAAACAGATTCTATTTATTCATCAAACAACCCAATAATGCCGAATGATTTTGTAACTCCTACTTTTGAAAAGCACAATTTAATGAAAGCAAATATTGCTGCGGTAATCAAATTTGGTCAACATTATTGGACAAGACCAGACGGAAAATACAATATCGGTAATGACGACTATCCAACTATTTCAGTTGGCTTAGAAAAAACTTTTGCTGCAACCGACAAGAAATACGAATACACCCATTTATCTACCAAAATACAGAAAGATTTCACTCTCGGTAACAAAGGAGAAATGAAAATTAACCTTAAAGCGGGTAAATTTTTTAATGCCAATAATATATCATTTGTAGATTACAAACACTTTAATGGTAACCAAACTCACATTGGAGGTGGCGATAGTTATACTAATCAGTTCAATAACTTACCGTATTATTCAGCTAGTACCAACGATAGTTATTTTGAAACCCACATCGAACACAATGATAAAGGATTTTTGATGAATAAAATTCCTTTATTGAATAAACTTCAATCGCAGTTGGTATTAGGATTTCACAATTTGGCAATGCCAGGAAGAAATCCGTATCAAGAATTTTCCGTTGGATTGGATAATTTAGGATTTGGAAAAGCAAGACTTTTTAGATTAGATTATGTTCGTTCCTACCAAAATGGATACAAAGGGGACGCCGTTATTTTCGGATTGAAATTTTTAAATGTATTGGAATAATAAGGCTATTCCATTTAAAGTTTTGACACGAATTTCACGAATTCACACAAATTATTTGCTGATTAATTTTGGCAGAAAAAATTAGTGGAATTAATTTGATAATAAAAAATTAGTGATAATTCGTGCAATTCGTGTCAACTTTTTTTTAAGATTACTGCCAAAGGAAGAAAAAATTAGTGAAATCAATTTCAGTATAATGAATTAGTGAAAATTCGTGTAATTCGTGTCAACCTTTTTTTATAATTACTGCCAAAGGCAGAAAAAATTAGTGAAATTAGTGTCAAAAAAATCACTTTAAAAACACATCATATCCAAAACGAATCAAAGTACCAACTACTACTATTAAAAAGAAAATTCTAATAAATCCATTTCCTTTTTTTATAGCTATTTTGGCTCCCATCCACCCGCCAAAAGCGTTGCAAATAGCCATCGGAATTGCTATTGCCCAAATGATTTTCCCTTTCAAAATAAATAAACAAATAGAACCAAAATTTGTAGCTAAATTCACCATTTTAGCATTTGCGGAAGCATGTAAAAAATCGAATCCTAATAATGCGACAAAGCCAAGCACTAAAAAACTTCCAGTTCCAGGGCCAATAAATCCGTCGTAAAATCCGATGCAAATACTCATTAATATAGCAAGTAATAATTGTCTTTTTTGAGATAAATTCTTTTCGTGATGCGATCCGAAATTCTTTTTAGCAAACGTATATAGAGCAATCAAACTCAAAACTACAAGTAACAATGGTTTCATAAAATCATTACTTACCAAAGTCAATAAATTAGATCCTAAAAAAGCTGCACTAAAAGCAATACTAGCCATGATGGAAAGTAGCTTCCAATTCATTTTTACTTTTTTTAAATACTGATTTGCAGCAAAAGCAGTACCGCTAAATGCAGGGATTTTTAAAGATCCAATTACTGAAGAAACCGCTAAATTAGGCAGTAAAACTAAAGCAATTGGCGTTTGAATTAACCCGCCACCACCAACAATAGCATCTACAAATCCTGCAAAAAATGCTGCTAAACAAAGAAGTAGTAGTATATAGGTTTCCATAAATATTTTAAATTCAAATAATAAAATTCCAATTCCTTAAAATAAAGTTGAAATATTTGTTTTTATCAATCTAACTAAATTCAAAAAAAAATCCAAATTCCAAGGTATCAAAGATAAATTTGGAATTTGGAATTTTAAAATATTGGAATTTTATTTAAACCCTCACGATATTTGCTCCAAGAGCTCTTAAGCGTTCGTCTATTCTTTCGTAACCTCTATCAATTTGTTCGATATTTTGAATAGTAGAAGTTCCTTTAGCAGAAAGTGCAGCAATTAATAAAGATATTCCTGCTCTAATATCTGGTGAACTCATTACGGTAGCTTTCAATTGAGATTTAAAATTATGTCCCATGACTACTGCTCGGTGCGGATCACATAACATAATTTTAGCGCCCATATCAATCAACTTGTCGACAAAAAACAAACGGCTTTCAAACATTTTTTGGTGAATTAATACATCGCCATTAGCTTGAGTTGCAACTACTAAAATGATACTTAATAAATCAGGAGTGAATCCAGGCCAAGGCGCATCTGCAATAGTTAGAATAGAACCATCGATGTCTGTTTTTACTTCATAACCATTTTCATGAGAAGGAATATAAATATCATCTCCTCTTCTTTCAAGAGTAATTCCTAGTTTTCTAAAAACACTCGGAATTACGCCAAGGTTATCCCAGCTTACATTTTTAATTGTAATTTCACTTCTTGTCATTGCTGCAAGCCCAATCCATGAACCAATTTCAATCATATCCGGTAGAATTCTATGCTCACAACCACCAAGACTTTCAACGCCTTCAATAGTTAGTAAATTAGAACCAACTCCTTTAATATTGGCGCCCATAGAATTCAACATTTTACATAGTTGTTGTAAGTATGGCTCGCATGCAGCGTTGTAAATTGTGGTTACTCCTTCTGCTAAAACAGCTGCCATAACGATATTTGCCGTTCCTGTTACGGATGCTTCGTCTAACAACATATAAGCGCCCTTTAATCTCCCCTCATTTTCAACGCCATAAAAATGGTCTTCTTTTTCGTATCTAAATTTTGCGCCAAGATTAATAAAACCTTCAAAATGGGTGTCTAATCTTCGTCTTCCTATTTTATCTCCACCTGGTTTCGGAATATATCCTTTTCCAAATCGAGACAACAATGGTCCAACAATCATGATCGAACCTCTAAGAGAGCCACCTTCTTTTTTAAAAGCTTCCGTTTCAAGGTAGTCTACATTAACCTCGTCTGCTTGAAATGTAATAGATCCTGGTCCGTTTTTTTGTAGTTTAACCCCTAAATTTCCTAAAAGAGTTATTAATTTATTGACATCAATAATATCTGGAATATTATTAATTGTTACTTTTTCTGGTGTTAAAAGTACCGCACACAATATTTGTAATGCTTCGTTTTTAGCTCCTTGTGGTGTAACATCCCCTTTTAGTCTAATGCCTCCTTCAATTTTAAAAGTTCCCATTTTTCTGGTTGTAAGTTAGTAGTTTATTTTAGCAAAGGATTTTATTGTTTTTTAAAACAATATATCCTATGCACTTTTATTTATTTGCATTTTTATTTACATAAGGCTTTTTGCCTAGTGGTGGTTTTTTATAACCTTGTATTTTTAAATTTTTCTGACCAGGTACTAACGATTTGTTAGTTACTTTTTTGTTAGTTCTGATTAAATCATTAGTAGTAGATAATTCTTCTTCACTACCTAAAAGATTTATTGTCCCTTCGGATAGTTCATACAAATGCTCAAAAATAACCGTATCGGTAACGGTGTCTTTATTCCAACTCAAATAAGACTTTTTCATGTGATTGGCAATAACTTTCACCAATGCACTTTTCATCTCTCCTTCCTCCCATTTATTGGCAACTTCAATCATATATTTGATATTGTTACCATAAAAACGGTATTTCGGGTTTTTCTGAGGATACGATAAACGCTCGGGTTTTAAGTTAATTACCTCGCGTGTCGGAATCGGATAAGGTGAATCTACATCCAACATGAAATCGGCCATAATAAAAATTTGGTCCCATAACTTATGCTGAAAATCAGGTACATCGCGTAAATGCGGATTCAAACTACCCATTACCTGAATAATATAACGTGCCGCTTTGTTGCGTTCCTCTCTATCTGGAATAACCTTAGCCTGATCGATCAATTTTTGCAAATGACGACCATATTCCGGAATTATTAAATGCGGTCTTTCGGCGTTGTATTCTAAATTGAAAACAACGTCGTTAGCATTCTCTTTGATATATTTTGGTACCATATTAAAATGAAATTATTCCTTCAATTGTAGAAACTTCAATGTATTTTTCAACTACATCTGCGGGAGAATTCATCGTTACATTAACCGAGACACTAGTGTATTTTCCTGCTTTAGATTGTTGGGTTTTAATAACAGCACCCATATTATCAAAAGCATTTTCTACCTCTTCAATTTTCTTAGTATCCGTTGGAACAATGAATTTGTAAAGGTATTCTGATGGCCAACTAGAAGTATTATTTAATTCTTCTTTTAAGCGAATATAAAATTCTTCGGTCTTTTTATCCATTCTATAATTAAAATATACGCAAATATACATTTTTGATATTATATATTAGATATAGCCTATTAGATTTTTAAGATTTAGGAGAGTATTTTCAGGAGCGAATGGCTTGCGCATTTCAGTAAACGTAATTCCTGCTTTTCGCACCTCAAGGCGGTTTGCTTCAATCAGGGCTAGAAAGGTTTTGTCTTTTGTGAAAATAAAATTTATTTCAAAACACTTTAAATTTAAAAAGCTCAGTGAAAATGAAATAAAGTTTTCCGCTAACAGCTTGCAGGCGTCAAAGCTCCTATAGAACTGATTTGCAATCCGTGACAGATGGCGCGGATTTGCAATCCGTGCCCACAATTATCTCAAACAAAAAAAATACAACTTTTTACAGTTGTATTTTTTTTATAATTTCGTTTTATAGTCTCTAAAATTGCATTCTATTTTAATTTTTAACACATCTAACAGATAATCCGCTGCTTTTAATAGCGCCACTTCTTACCAATTGGTCAGTTGAGCTATTTACATTTCTAGACCAAACAATATCAGAAGCGGTACTTCCTGTTGTTGTAGCACTCCACCAGTAAGTAACTTTAGTTTTTCCTTTAAATAAATCTGCAAGAGCAGGAGCAGGGGCAGGCGGAACTACAGGTGCAGGTAAGTGATAATTTAAATAACCTGTTCCCGCAGGAACTGCAGTAAATCCGGATTGGTTAGTAGCATAATTTGTAGTTACATCCCAAGTTGAAGTAGCAGAATTTTCTTTTAGTTTACTTCCTGCTTCATTTTCTCCACCTAAAAAAGTTGCTAAGTTAGACCACTCGGTATCTGTTGGAATATGCCATCCAGCAGGAGCTAAGCCTCTTGGATCAGTAATTGCATACCAGTTGTATAATTTTCCGTAAATAGGGCCATTTGCAGTGTCGTTTTCATAATAACACCAAGCTCCTGTTGTTAGAGCTTCCCATTGGGTTACGTCTGTTACTTGCGGAATATCATCCCCATTTTTGTATTTAGTAACCTCTAAGTTTTTCTTCATCCATTCTACTCCGTTTAATTTTACAGAATCATAATGTCCACCATCAATATCTGTAACGCCACCTCCACTTGTATACAATATATTTAAAGTGTTAAACGATATTTGGGTTCCGTAAACAGTACCATTACTATCCGTAGCATATGCTCTTGCATAATAAGTTGTATTAGCGGATAAAGGAGAAAGTGTGCTTGTAAAGCTTGTAGCTGTTACACTAACAACTTCTGTAGTATGTAACCCAGAAACAGTAGGATTTGGAGAAGTGCTCCAGCAAATTCCTGCTGCTGAAACTGCATTTTGACCATAAGTTACTACTCCAACACATTTAGCATTTGTGAAATTAATATTTTCCACACTATAGGTTTGAACTTTTAATAACCCTATTGAACTATTGGTTCCTGAAACAGAATCACTTTTGCTACAGCTAAATAAGAATAAAGATAAAAAGGATAAATACAGAAAATTTTTCATAATAAAAATAGGATATAATAGTAATTGTTTTCAAAAATAAACAAAAAAATCAATAAGTGAAATTTTTTATTTTAATGATAATGAATTATTCAGTTTTATATCCTTAAATTTAAGTACTTGTTCGCATTTATATTCATTAGAAAAAAAATTAAAAACACCTCTAATTATCTAAAACAAATCAATAAATTTGCTCCTTATTTCCAAAAATTTTGAATAAAGAAATTGTAGTTATTATTGGTGGTCCCGGAACAGGAAAAACAACAATCATCGACGGCTTGTTAGCCAAAGGATATTGTTGCTATCCCGAGATTTCTCGCGAGGTAACTATGGAAGCTAAAAAACAAGGAATAGAACAATTATTTCTTGAGAATCCACTGCTTTTTAGCGAACTACTATTAGAAGGCAGGAAAAAACAATTTCATAATGCAGTAGCTGAATCACACAAAGTTGTATTTCTAGATAGAGGAATCCCTGACGTATTGGCTTATATGCATTACATTGGCGATAGTTATCCGGCTTTTTTTGATCAAGCCTGCCGCGATCATATTTATACAAAGATATTTTTACTTCCACCATGGGAAGAAATTTATGTTAGTGACGACGAACGATATGAAAATTTCGAACAAGCCAAACTAATCTTCAACCATCTTACAGAAACCTATCAAAAATATGGCTACAATTTAATTGAAGTGCCTAAAGGAACTGTAGAAGAACGTATTCATTATATTATAAATCAATTATAATCTCGTTTTTATTACATTTACGATATCTTAGCCTCGTAATTTCTAATTTGTAATTGATATTAAATGTCCAATCCGTTAGTAATTCTAAAACAATACTGGAAACACGAAGCGTTTAGAACACCGCAAGAAGAAATTATTGCAGCTGTTCTTGACGGAAAAGATACATTTGGTTTAATGCCAACTGGAGGAGGGAAGTCGGTTTGTTTTCAAGTTCCAGCAATGCTAATGGATGGAATTTGCTTAGTAATATCTCCTTTGGTTGCTCTAATGAAAGACCAAGTTCAAAACCTACAAAACAAAGGAATTAAAGCTATTGCACTTACAGGAGGAATTGCTTCCGATGAAATTATTGATCTTTTAGATAATTGCCAATTTGGGAATTACAAGTTTTTATATCTTTCTCCCGAAAGATTACAAAGTGATTGGGTTTTAGAACGAATAAAAAACTTACCTATAAATTTAATTACAATTGACGAAGCACATTGTGTTTCCCAATGGGGACATGACTTTAGACCTGCTTATTTAAAAATTGCAAAACTAAAAGAGTATTTTCCTAAAGTTCCTTTTTTGGCATTAACAGCATCGGCAACTAAAAGGGTGCAAGAAGATATTTTGGTACAATTGCAAATGAATAATCCTCAGATATTTACCAAATCATTTGCAAGAGAAAACCTAGCTTATATGGTTTTTAACGTAGAAGATAAACTCCATTTGATGGAGCAAATTCTGAAGAAAAACCCACAGTCTTCTATTATTTATGTAAATAACAGAAAAGCTTGTTCTGAAACTGCTAACCAATTGCAATCACTAGGATATTCTGCTACTTATTATCATGGCGGACTTTCATCTAAAGAGAAAGAAAAACAAATGCAGCTTTGGATGGATGAAAAAGTGCAAATTATAGTTGCTACAAATGCATTCGGAATGGGAATAGACAAGGCAAATGTGAAAACAGTAATCCATTTACATATCCCTCCAAATTTAGAAAACTATTACCAGGAAGCAGGTCGTGCAGGCAGAAATGGAGAAAAAGCATTCGCGGTTTTACTAACAAATCCATCCGATGTGATTCATGTGGAAGCCCAATTTTTAAGTATCCTATCAGATAAAGCATTTTTAAATTTAGTATTTGTCAAACTTTGCAATTATTTTCAGATTGCCTATGGCGAAGGAATAGATGAAAAATTTAGTTTCAACATCAATCATTTTTGTACGAAATATTCATTTTCTGTATTAAAAGTTTACAATGCTTTGCAGTTTCTAGACAGACAAGGAATTCTTACCCTTTCACAAGAGTTTTCAGAAAAAATCACGCTTCAGTTTTGTATTCCATCCAAAGAAGTGATGCGTTATATTAGTTTAAATCCACAAGACGAAGAGGTAATTCTCACTATTTTGAGAACTAATCCGGGTGTTTATGAATCGCAATCGGTGCTAAACCTCTCTTTAATCGCAAAAAAATCTAATACTCCCGAAAATCAGATTCTAGCAATTCTTCATAAACTAAATGAAAAAGGAATAATTGAGTTGAATGCTAAAAATAACGATGCTTCAATTACTTTTAATGAAGTTCGAGAAGATGATAGAACTATCAATAGAGTTTCTAAATATCTAGAAGCCCAAAATTTACTAAAGACCAACCAATTAAAATCGGTTTTGCATTATATTAAAGAAGATTCTATATGTAAAAGTAAATTATTGCTGGAATATTTTGGAGAAGTTGTAACTAATGATTGTGGAATTTGCTCTTACTGTATATCTAAAAATAAAAACAAAACAGATTTTATTGTCCTTGCTGAAAAAATTATTGGTCTATTAAAAATTCAGGAATTGAATTCTAGAGATATTCAAAAATTATCTAAATATCCAAAAGACGATGTTATCTTTGTGCTTCAAAATTTATTGGATAACGATACCATTATGGTACAAGCCAATAATTTATATTCTATAAAAAAATAAACAATACTTGCCTTGGAAAAATTAAGAATCGTTTTTATGGGTACGCCCGAATTTGCAGTAGGTATTTTAGATACAATTCTGAAAAATAACTATGAAGTAGTTGGTGTAATAACGGCTGCGGATAAACCTGCTGGTCGTGGGCAAAAAATTAAATATTCAGCAGTAAAAGAATTTGCAATAGAAAACAACTTGCATTTATTGCAACCTACTAATTTAAAAGAGGAACATTTTTTAGAAGAATTAAGAAGTCTTAATGCAAATTTACAAGTAGTAGTTGCATTTAGAATGTTGCCAGAAGTAGTTTGGAAAATGCCGAAGTTTGGCACCTTTAATCTTCATGCGTCTTTACTTCCGGATTATCGAGGAGCAGCGCCTATTAATTGGGCAATCATAAACGGAGAAACCAAAACAGGAGTTACAACTTTTTTTATTGATGATAAAATTGATACTGGCGCTATTATCTTAAGTAGGGAAACGCAAATTGCCGCTGATGAAAGTGCCGGCGACTTACACGATCGCTTAATGAATATTGGATGTGGAGCAGTTGTAGAAACTTTAGAATTAATAGAAAATGGAGATGCGAATACTACTATTCAAAAAGAATCTAGTGAGGATAAAACAGCATATAAACTAGATAAAGATAATTGTAAAATAGATTTTTCAAAAAAAGGAATAGAAATCTATAATCTTATTCGTGGTCTATCGCCTTATCCAAGTTCGTGGTGTACAATTAAAGATGACGAAACGGAATGGGCAGTTAAAATATATGAAGCAAAGTTAGAATTAGTATCCCATTCAGAAACTATTGGAAAATTGTTGATTTCTAAGAAAGAGTTAAAGATTGCAGTTGTTGATGGTTACTTAGAAATAATAAGTTTACAATTTCCTGGCAAGAAAAGAATGAATACTGCTGAATTATTAAATGGAATGACGATTTCTAGTACTGCAAAAGCTTTGTAAAGTATTGAAATCATTGAAAAAACAACCCAAATAAAGCCGTAAAACCCTTGTTTTATTAACAAAACAAATGAGTTATCAACAAAATCGCCTAAAATGATAGGTATCACTTGTGTAGTGTGTAATTTCTACTAAATTTGTTTTCATTAAAAACAATGTTTAACCAACAATTAATAACTATTATTATGAACAAATCAGAATTAATCGATGCTATTGCTGCAGATGCAGGAATTACAAAAGCTGCTGCAAAATTAGCTTTAGAGTCATTTTTAGGGAATGTAGGATCAACTTTGAAAAAAGGTGGTAGAGTTTCTTTAGTAGGTTTCGGATCATGGTCAGTTTCTAACAGAGCTGCAAGAGATGGAAGAAATCCTCAAACTGGAAAAACTATCAAAATTGCTGCTAAAAATGTAGTGAAATTTAAAGCTGGTGCTGAATTAGAAGGTTCAGTAAACTAGTCTAATTTTATTATCAAATATAAAAATCACGCAATTTGCGTGATTTTTTTTTGATTATATTGGTATTATTTGTATTTTTAAATAAAATTGTTCAAATGATTTCAGAAAAACTAAACAAAGGACAAATTCTAATTGCCGAGCCATCTATTCTGGGAGATGTTTCTTTTAATAGATCTGTAATATTGTTAGCAGAGCATAATGAAGAAGGTTCTGTTGGTTTTATTTTGAATAAACCTTTAGAGTACACGATAAGTGATCTACTTCCTGAAATTGAAGCCTCATTTAAGATATACAATGGCGGTCCTGTTGAACAAGATAATCTATATTTTATTCATACTATTCCCAATCTTATAACAAATAGTATAGAAATATCCAACGGTATTTATTGGGGAGGAGATTTTGAATTGACCAAAAGTCTTATTAATGAAAGGAAAATAAACAAAGAAGATATTCGTTTTTTTCTTGGATATACAGGCTGGGAATTCAATCAATTAGTGGCTGAACTACATGATAATTCTTGGATTGTTGCAAATAACAATTATAATAAAGAAATATTGAGCAAGTCTTCTAAAAAGTTTTGGAAAGAAAAAATCACTGAATTGGGAGGAGACTATTTAATATGGTCTAATGCTCCAGAAAATCCAAATTTAAACTAGTTCGTTTAATTTTATTAGTAACTGATTAGCCAAATTAGTAGTATAGGATTTTTTGCGATATTTGGTAATTGGTTGAATTCCAGTTATTACATTGGTAATAAATAATTCATCGGCTTTTTGTAAATCAAATGGTGAAATTGGTTTTTCAACCACTTCTAGTTCTTCAATCTTTCTTGCAATTGCTAGTATTTGCTTTCTAATTATTCCATTTAGGCATCCTTCATTAATAGGAGGGGTAATAAGAGTATTTCCCATTAGCATAAATAAATTACCGTTCAACGCTTCAACTACATTTTTCTCATTGTTTAATAACAGGCAATTTTGAAGATCGTTTTCTTGTGCATAAATACCTCCTGTAATGTTGATCATTTTATTGGTGGTTTTTATTGTAGAAAGCAACTGCTTAGAGATAAAAAAATCTTTATATAAATCAACTTCATAATCAGCATTGCTAATAGAATAAATTTTTGATTCTAAAGCGGAAGCATGAATTACATAAGATATTGTTCTTGTTTCTGGGGTATAAAATCCACCATCGTTTCTAAATACAGTAAATCGAATTCTTGCAGAATCTCCACAATTATTTTTTATGGCTGTATTTAGAATTTGATTTTCAATAAATTCTAAAGTAAAGTTTGTTGGAATTTGCATTCGCACAATTCGCATAGAAGCCATTAATCTAAAGTAATGGTCCTCTAAGAAAAGTATTTTATTGTTAACTACTTTTAAAGTATCAAAAACGCCATCACCATATAAAAAACTTCTGTTTGAGGCCGATAATAAACTATTGGATGGGAGGAAGGAACCGTTATAATTAATCATACTAATTCTTGTTAGAGAAACAAGGCAAATATAAATTATTAAAACGATTTATAATGGATTAAACAGAACCAATAACGTGTTTTAAATCGGAAACTTGGTTTTCCCATAATTGTTTAGATTCATCTAGTTCGTCTTCTTCAGCAAAATCAACGATCATAAGCGAAACATCTTTTGTAATCTCGTCTTCTAAAATTCGAATTTCAAAATAATATTCAGTGTCATTTTTATCTTCGTCAATCCATTTGAATTTTACTTTTTCTCCAGATTTTTTTGAAGCTAATCGAGCATTTTCCTCTGAATCATTCCATTCGAAAGTAAAAAATTCCCCACGGGAGTTAACTTTATCCGCAAACCATTCTTGCAAACCTGAAGGTGAAGAAATATATTGATATAATAATTGAGGTGATGAATTAATAGGAAATTCAATCTCGTAACGAACTTTAGGCGTCATATAATAAATTTTTATAAATATATAATTTTTATTTAAAAAACAGCAATAGAAAAAAATATTTTATTTTCTTAAACTAATATTTGTATGCTGTAATATTAGTATTATATTTGCACCCGCGTTGCAAAGCGCATAGCCCATTATGGCGAGGTAGCTCAGTCGGTTAGAGCGCAGGATTCATAACCCTGAGGTCGGGAGTTCAAATCTCCCTCTCGCTACAGAAATCTTCACAGAAATGTGAAGATTTTTTTTGGAATGAATTCACTAAAAAATACTGAAAATCAAATACTTGGAACAGTATAAAAGTGATTTTGTGTCTGATTTATTTTTCAAATATACAACATTTTTGGTACTTTCAAACTTCCTTCAAAAATCCAAAAAAACGATCAAAAACACCCTTTTTTGACACTTTTTCTGCCACAAACTTGATCAACTTTTCAAGGTTTTCGGTGCTTACGAGAGAAAATTAGTGCCACACTTTTCAAAAACAGCAAAAATCTGCAGGTTTTTATTCAAAAAACACCATTTATTTTGGAGTCAAAAAAAAAAGTGGATTAATATCCACTCTTTCATTATGCAGTTGCATTCTCATTAATGCGTTCTATTATACTTATTACTTTGTGTGCATCACTGTCGTCAAACGTACCAATCAATCCTTGATCATTCATGTCTGTAAATGGTGGTTCAAAAAGCATGCTTGGTTCAATGGTTCCATTCTTGGTCAAATATGTAATAATGTTTTGTATAAAAGTCATTTGGTCTGCACGAAGATTTCCTGCTTGTAGAAATTCGGAAAATGCATCCTGTGCTGCTTTTGTTTCCAGTCCAATAATGCTTCTGATGAAAACCCCCAGCGGTTCGTGTCCAAATTCTTTTTCAAAGTCTTCTCTTGTTCCTCTTTCTTCTCCATCAAACAATATTTCTTCCAACAGTTTCAATTCCTTTGCAGTTATTGGATTATTGGAAAGCAATTTTGAAATGGTCAATTGGTGTTTGTTCTCCCGTATAAAACTTTCTACTCTTCTTCTGTAGGAAGTTCCATAATTGGATGCCAACATTGGTTCTGAAACAGTCATTGTGATTTCGGAATCTTTCAAATCAGTATAAATAATTGCTCTCCCTCTTGTATCAAGATACTGAATAAGTTCTCTCAATTCTTCTCTTACGCTGTCTAATTTCTTCTGTGATATCCCTTTGTAAAAATCTTGTTTCTTGATATTCTCAATCATTGATTTTGCACGTAGTACAGCCGGAATAGTATACTTTTGACTCAATCCCTCTGCAATATCAATCAAGTTTTCTTCATATTTCTTCTTTGTTCCTGACATCATTAAAGTGGCAATTTGCAACTTTAACATCATCAGATCAAATCGCCTTGCCATTTCGTTTACAGTTTCTGGAACCTGCAATTCTGATAAATGTTCTTCAATTATATGAACATCATTACTGTCGATAGAATTCCATCTTGATCTTTCTCCAAATTCCTCCACATATTTCAAATTCATTGCCACTTGAAAACGGTCTCTGTTCAACTCTTTTATAGTTTTGTGCAATATATCACGTAATGTATTGGACAACTCTATGTTTTCTTCTTCCCCTTCTTCAACAAGCAACCTACTTAAATGCAATCTCGATTCAAAAATCTGCTGCGTTATTGGTTTTACAATAAATGTTTCCTTTCCCTTTTTCTGTACTTCAAAAAAGTCAAAATTTCCGCATACATCAAAAATCAAGAAATGATCTTTTGGTTGTCCTGGTCCAAATACATCTTCACACAATCTTGTGCCTCTTCCTATCATCTGCCAGAATTTGGCATACGAACGAACCACTTTGAAAAATACCAAATTCAATACTCGTACTGCATCAATTCCTGTGTCCATCATATCAACAGAAACTGCAATTTGCGGATTGTTTTCTTTATACTTATCACAGAATGCATCTATCAAACTTTGAGCGTGTGAAACCTCGTTATGTATCATCGAAATGAATCCCGATGGCAAATGTGGGTACCGTTCTGTAAAACAATCTACAATGAATTTTGCATGTTGTTGGTTTACTGCAAAGATGATGGTTCTACCTAACTTGTCACCACCCTCAATCTTCAATCCGTTGTGCATCAAGTTATCCAAAACCTTGTTAACTGTATCTTTGTTGAACAACCATTTGTTCATGGCATTGGCTCTTATTTCTTCAGGAAAAAGTCCAGTGGTTTTATCTTCAAATGTTTCTTCGTATTTTTCTTTTTCTTTATCCGTCAAATCTTTATACTTGATTCCATCTCTCAAAAAATTGGTAGTAATATCAATGTTTTTGTAAGGATTCAAATATTGTGGTACTGCCTGATGCAATTCATACAAGAAAGTTGGATCTTCATTACCACAACCAAATAGTTCAAAAGTATTATGATCAATTCCATCCTTTGGTGTTGCTGTCAATCCTACAATACTTGCATCAAAATAATCAAAGATTGCTTTATACCTGTTGTATATAGAACGGTGCGCTTCATCAATAATGATTAGATCAAAATGTCCCACACCATAAAACCGTTCTTCGGCAGTACGGATACTATCAATTTTATTCATCATACTTGGATAGGTACTGAACACCAATCTTGTAGTATCGTTCTCTTTCTCTTCTGACAAATTAATTGAGGAAAGATCCGGCAAATATTCGCTGAAATTATTTTTTGCTTGCCTAACCAATGCATTTCTATCGGCAAGAAACAGCACTCGTTTAACCCAATTGTTTTTGAACAAAACATCTACTAATGCAGCAGCAGTTCTAGTCTTGCCACTTCCTGTTGCCATGACTAACAACGCTCTTCTTTTGTTACCACATAATCCATTGGCACCATCTGTAACGAAAGTTTCTGCAACACGATTTATGGCTTCAAATTGGTAAGGTCGGTTGGCAATTGCAGTATTAATGGTTGCTTGACGAATGTCTTTTATGGTGGATCTTTTTTGAATCAACCAACGCAATTCTTCTTTGGTATAAAACCCATAAACTCTTCTTGGAGAACTGTAAAAAGTATCTTCCCATATCTTGGTTTCATATCCATTGGTATAGAAAATCACCGGTCTTTGTTGGTGCATTTTCTCTAAACAATTGGCATACAAAAACGCTTGGTGTTTTCCTACTTCAATATCTTTGGTTGTACGTTTTGCTTCAATAATTGCAAGTGGTTTTCCATTATCATCCCACAATACATAATCTACAAATCCGTTACCTTTTGGGTTGTCTACAGTTACTGGCATCCCTGTTACAGGGTATTCCAATTCTCTGCCTATATTCAAATTGTTCCACCCCACCTCTTTCAAGTCAACATCTATTAAATGCTGACGTGTTTGGGCTTCTGAGAACTCGGATGAAAGTGGTTTTAATCGTTCTTGTTTTTGTTTTTTCAGTTTTACAACTGCTTGCTGTGTTTGCTGTTTGAATTCTGACAAAGCCGTTTCGCTTTCTTGTGCTTTGGCAAGTATAACATCTTTCTCTTGTTGCAGTTTTGCAATTTGTTCCAACAAAAGTTGGTAGGCTTTCTCTTGTTCTTGTTGTTGTTCTTTTATTTGTCTTTGCTTTTCTCCCAATTTTGGAATAAAAGAATCGTCAAAAGAACCTGGTAAATCTGGAATTGCTTTACTGTAAGTTTGTGCAAACCATTTAGTGAAATCATATATGTATCGGATGCTGATTAAAGCATCTTTGGAAGCAACTTTATTTCCAAAATGGACTGAATTGTTTCCTGTTTTTCTAACAATACGAAGACCCTCTCGAAGTTGAAAAGGAATGATGCTTTTAATTTCTTCATGATCCATCAACTGAACCAAATCGGTATTGAATGGTTTTTCAATGTGCTCTAAATCATAAATCAAGTACATGGATTCTTCCAATACCAAACGGCAGTAACTGGCGCAAGAAACAGGTTCTGTAAAAACCCTTTCCTCTGCAGTTTTCAGTTTGCTGTAGAGTGACAGCCACTCTTGTTGAAGAAATTTAAAATTGCTCATTAGTATATTTTATTAAAAACCATCATGAAATTATCTGCATTTACCATTGAAAATTGTGTTTCACAAAATGCTTTATCAACATTTCTATCAACATTTCTATCAACATTTTTTAGTTATTTCATTGATTTATGTTGATAGAGTATAAAGTCCATCTTTTTTCACCTTCTTTAATAAGAAGACTACTATCAATCATTTCATCCAGTTTTGCTTTAAGTGTTCTTTGTTTTATTTCTTCACCAATTCTTTTGTTTATGTCACTTATAGCACTTTTTGGATAATTCTTTAAATCTTCATAAATAAGTTCTTGCAATCTATGAGGTTCTATTCTTTTTAAATTTGTTTTTTCAATGAAATCACTACTTCTCAAAAATTCAGGATTTACAAAATAGAACGTTCCTTTTGTTTTTCCTTTTGATTGTACTAACTCCAAATCCAATAATCTCCCTAACCAAGATTGTACGCCATTTGAATTAACAACATTTAATAGATTTGCTAATTCAATTGCTGAAATCCCATCATTTTGTGCAATCAAACCTAATGTAATTAATTCTCTTTGTCTAAGTTGCAACTCTTTTGAAGCTTTGTCCATCAATCTTAAAACTTCATTACTCATGATTCGTTTCTTGATTGTAACAACAACTCTATCATCTCCTTCTAAAACAATTGGAACCTCTTTACCATTACCCAACAATAACTCATATACTTTGTCATAACCGCTTCCTTCCTTTTCCATCAATTTTAAATCATAGAAAAGTTTTGCCAACAATGGATTGCGTTGTACCGATTTAGTCAAAATATTTTCAGGAGTAACCCCAAGAGGCAATAATCCTGGACTGTGTATTTCAAGTCGATCATTATATAAATTGATAAAAATATCACCACGCATAGAATAATTGCGATGTGCAAAAGCATTTGCAACCAATTCTCTAATTACTTCGGGAGGATAATTGTAAATATTCTTTCTAAAAATACCATCAGAAACTTCTACAAATTCATTCCAATCAGGTATTTGAGTCAAAATATCATTGATTAACTCCTTAGGATTTTGGGAAAAATCATCCCAAACTTTTTTAAACACTTTTCGTTCTTCAATATCATATTTTATGAACTGAACAGATGGCGGGTAATGAATAACAGCTCTGTCCTTTCTGTTTCCAATCCAGAGAATACCCAAATTAGTAAGCACTCCATTGTTAGTAAGAAAGTAATGGTCTACAATTTCTTCATCGTGCATGTCTTTTATAAACTGACTTACTCTCTCAGAAGAACGAATATCTTTGAGGAACTGGTTTAATTTAGTCACATCACAATCTGATAAAGGAATTTTTTTAACTGTTTTATCTTCCCAAACAAATGCATTTTTTTCAGCAAACAAACGTTCAATATCATCCGAAAGTATTGGTTTACATTGGTCAGAAACTCGCATATAGTATTTACCATCTGTAGTACAGGCAATGGATTGACTGCTTCTAAAAACGGTTAACTCTATATATTCCCCACCATTATCTGCGGTAATTATTTTAGGTGCAATACCAACATACAAAGTAAGTGAGGATATTTTCTTCTGAATTGCCTCAATTAAATCTGGATTAATTTTTTGGGAAGCAACAGGTACATTTTGATCATCTTCAATACCTATTAAAATATTACCTCCTGCACTGTTGGCAAAACAAACGCAGTCTTTCGCAAGTTCTTTCCAGTCTGCTTTTTTACCATCTATTATTGAAAGTGACTTTTTATCTAAACTACTATTCTCTTTCATGATACTTTTTTTATAACTCCCCTTTAAACGCCTTTTGCAACAGACTATTAAACAAACGCTCTGATTGCTCTAAACTCTTTTGTGCAATGGCTTTCTGTTCTTCTATTACTGCCACTCGCTCTGCAAATTCGTTTTGAAGGTTAATTGAAGGATTTATTACCTCGTAACTCTTTAATAATGCAGAATTCAAATTTGGTTGATTTCCACCTCTTCCTAAACTTCTTAAATCTTCATAATTCAATTGTAGTAATTGAAATAGAAAGTTGAAATTCATTTTGTCTGATGGTGGTATTACTCCACAAGCTTGATTTGTAGTGGCATCAATTCCTAACATACCTATCTGTCCTCTTGTTTTTCCTTGACCATACATCGCAATTATCAAAGAACCTTTTGGATATAATTTACAACTTGAATTTGTTAATGCTTCTTCAGAAATTTTCTCTGATGTATTATAAATCACTTTGCCATTTACTTCACCAGTTTTAACCCAAGGAATTTCACCAACATAATAACTATCATTTTCTCTACTTGGAGTACTTCCAGATGAAATTTTACTTATATCTCCCAACATTACTTTCTCCCACCCCTTAGGATTACTCACAGGATCCCCAAACATATCCAAGAACAGTGCTTGTGTAAGTTCATCATACTTTGCAATCAATGCTTTGTCATTCTGTCTTAATGCATCTGCAGCATCCAGTATGTTGGCAATTTTCTGTTGTTGTGGGAGTGGTGGTAGAGGGATTTCAAGTTCTCCAAGTTTTTTTCTTGTTATTCTCTCTCTTGTAGTTCCTGTTTTTTGTCTCTCAATAGAATTTCTTATATCTGTAGAATTCAAACAATATTGTAAATATCTATTATTACAATTTTCATTTGTTCTAATTATGCAAACATCAACCGCAGTAACATATTTTTCATTTTCCTCTAATGGAAAAACACACGCTCTTCCTAATGGATCTGGCATTCTTGCAATCAGAATATCACCCTTTTTAAGAA
This sequence comes from uncultured Bacteroidota bacterium, assembly GCA_903838055.1. Taxonomy (GTDB): domain Bacteria; phylum Bacteroidota; class Bacteroidia; order Flavobacteriales; family Flavobacteriaceae; genus Flavobacterium. The sequence continues at coordinate 24,662 of CAILWV010000067.1, forward strand.
AAGTACATCTTAATCTTTTTGCAGTTTCTCTATTAATAAATCTTGATGATTTATCAACAAAAAAACCATCACCAATATCAGCAAGTTGAATAAGTCTTATCTTTCCATTTGGATCTTGATCTTTACTTTCAATCCAATCCCCATCTGCAAATAAACATCCATCAAGTACATCTTTTAATTTCATTTCAACAACTCTTCTAAGATTAGTAACTTTTGTTTATTCTCTTCTTGAAGATTTTTAATATCTTGTATAATCACGGATGGTTGTGCATAGGTCACTTCATCATATACTACTTCCTTGTATCTGTTTATAGACAAATCCCAATCGTTGGCTTGTATATCTGCAAATGGTACTAAGAAACTTTTATCTGTACGTTTTCTATCTGCTTCTGCAGTAAGATTGTGGTATCTGGCAACAATGTCTTGTATATCATTGTTCTTGGTTTCTGATCGTTTTGCATCAAGAGTATAACCATCAGCACCCATGTCATAAAACCATACTTTATCTGTACCACCAGTTCCTGTTTTGGTAAAAAATAATACTGCTGTACTTACTCCTGCATAAGGCATAAACACGCCACTTGGCATAGAAATCACTGCATCCAACTTGTGGTTTTCAATAATCTCTTGTCTAATCTGTTTGTGAGCATTAGAAGCACCAAATAATACTCCATCAGGAACAATTACTGCACATCTTCCACCAGTTTTGAGCATGCGTAACATCAAACCTAAAAACAGCAATTCGGTTTTCTTTGATTTTACAGTTTTCAATATAGAAGTTTCCACCCCATCATAATCTAAACTTCCTTTGAATGGTGGATTGGCAAGTATCAAGGAAAATCGATCCCGCACATCACCATTGCTTTCACTCAATGCATCTTTACCAATCAAGTTTGGACTTTCAATTCCATGCAATTGCAGGTTCATGGCACCAATGCGCAACATCGTATTGTCAAATTCAATACCTGTGAACATAGAACTGTTGTAGTGTTCTCTGAATGATTTATCATGGAACCAATCCGGGTGATTTTGGTGCAAATATTCCCCTGCAGATACTAAGAATCCTGCAGTTCCTGCTGATGGATCACAGATAGTATCTTCTTGTGTTGGCTGCACCATGTCGACCATCATTCTAATGATGTGTCTTGGTGTTCTAAACTGTCCGTTAGTTCCTGCGGTTGCAATTTTGGAAAGTAAATATTCATAGACATCGCCTTTGGTATCTCTATCATCCATTTTGATTTTATCAATCATCTGCACCACTTGGTCCAACAATCTTGGCGTAGGAATCATAAATGTTGCGCCAGTCATGTATTTGGCAAACACACCATTTTCGGCACCTACTTGTTTCATGTGTTCAAATACAGATAATCCATCAACCATCGGCTTGGTAAACAAGTCAAACATGATTTGAGGATCTTTATTTTTGAAGGAGTTCCAACGCAGTTCAGTGGCAGTAGGTGGAAAGATGAAGTTTGAGATTGGCTTCTTTATCAAGGCTGCCTTTTTCTCTTCGAGTAACTGGGCTTCATCCAATCGTCGGATGAACAATAAATAAGTAAATTGTTCGATCACCGTAAGCGGATTAGAAACACCACCTGTCCAGAAACTCTCCCATATTTTGTCAACTTGTGACTTAATTTCTCCTGTAATCATATATTGTTGTTGTAGAAGTGCAATTGACTGCACCAAAGCGTTTGTATTAATCAGTAAATATAGGAAATTTTGTGAATTATTGAACTGAAGAATAAACATGGGTGTTGATGAAAAGTAATAATGTGAATTGATGCATTAGATAGGATGCTGAATTCCTTTAAATGTACCCCCCAAACCCCCCTTACTAAATCAAGTCAGTAAGTGATTTGGAGAACCATTTAAAAGAGTAAATTGATGCATTGAGACAATCAGCTTCACTCCCTACATCGGAAAACGCAATCATCCAGACATGTAGTAGACTTTTGATTTTAGAACACATTCAGCAGTTCATGTTCGTTAGAGGATTTTGCAGAAATATCTTTCAATTAATGATTCGGAGTAGTAATTGTTACTCTTCCATACCTCAGGGTGAGTCGTATAACACCCTTCCTCAGGCGCATACATTTGTATTTACAAATTGCATTCCTTTGAGCTCTTCCACTTGTGACTTTTCAGTCTGCCTCAAGTCCTTTTGATAATGAAAACAATGTTTTCGCATTTATAATTATTAAAGCAAAAATCGTGCCATAAGTTATTGAATTTCTGACAAATAAGGTCAGATGATAATGCGCCAAAAAGACACAAATTTGACATGAAAACATGACAAAAAAAGCAGTGAAAAATTTATTAAAAATTCAATATGATAATTATTGTTTTATGTTTTTCCCCATGAAGAAGCACCCCACCCCCTCACATTTTTCATCAAACATTTCCTCCTGTATTGTAAGGTAAAGAATCACACTACATGGCTGTAGTTGAAGTATGTGTGCTTTCGAGTGCAAAAAGTACCTATGCAACTACCCCCGATGATTGCATAGTTAACCACTATCCCCCTGTTGATCCAGTTTAACAATTAAATTTTTCAACAATGGAATTAAAAAAATCAAACAGGAATCAAGCACGTATTCGTGTGGCAATGCAGGGTCCTTCTGGATCCGGAAAATCGTATTCATCACTCTTACTTGCTTATGGAATTTGTCAAGACTGGAAAAGAATTGCAGTTATTGATAGCGAATCACAATCTGCTCATTTATATTCGCATCTTGGTGAATATAATGTGCTTAATCTGTCTGCACCTTTCACACCAGAAAGGTACATAGAAGCAATTAATACTTGCGAAAATGCAGGTATGGAGGTCATAATCATAGATAGTCTCTCTCATTGTTGGGACGGCGATGGTGGTATTTTGGATATCCACGCACAAATGGCAGGAAATTCCTTCACCAACTGGAGCAAGGTTACTCCTCGTCATAATGCACTTGTACAGAAGATACTTTCTTCAGGCAGTCATATCATTGCTACTATTCGTAGTAAACAAGATTATGTGATTACTGAAAAGAATGGTAAGTCTGTACCAGAAAAGGTCGGTATGAAAGGAATCCAAAAAGATGGACTTGAATACGATTATACAATTGTCTTTGAATTGGACATTTACAATCTTATTAACTGTACAAAGGATCGAACAAGATTATTCAATTCACGTATTCCATTCAAAATTGATGAGAGTGTTGGTAAAAAAATCAAGAATTGGTGTAAAGATGGTGAGGGTTACAAAGACAATGAGATAATCGAAATGATCAATGCTTGTAAAACCTTTGACGAATTAAATGAGTTACACAAGAACCAACCTTATGTGAGAAAGTTTACAACCTATCTCAATAATAGAGCAGCAGTCATTAAAGGAGAAGCAAGAGATTATCGTGCAAGTCTTAACGGTCAAGCAGTATGATGAATATTGCAAATTTGGGAGAGGTCACAGTTGGATATAAATACAACTCTTCCCTGCAGAATCGACCAAAAATTACGGATGTAAAAATGGCTCATGATATTATTATGAGAATGATGGACATGGACAAAATTGGTTTGCAAGAACAAATTGTGGTTCTGTATCTGAATCAAGCAAATCTTGTGATTGGATCTTCGAATGCTTTTACAGGAGGGCTAACTGGCTCTGTTGTTGATATACGAATCATTATTGCAACTGCGCTCAATTTGATGGCAACAGGAGTGATAATTGCTCATAATCACCCGAGTTCAAATCTCAAGGCATCTACTCAAGATATCACATTGACAAAAAAACTCAAAACCGCATTGTCCTACATGGATATCAATCTTCTGGATCATTTAATAGTCACACCCGAGAACGAATATCTCTCCATGTCAAACGAGGGATTATTCTAATTCAATCAAATGACCTATCTGCGTGGTAGGTCATTTTTATTTATTCACAAATCAAAAACTTTATTATTATGGAATTACAAACCCACACAGCCGAAATCATTCGATTTCAACCAACATTTACTGTAGAAAGCAGTATCAATACCAACAAAAAACCATTTGTAGAGGCAAATACAGAGGAAGTCAGCCTTTCATTTCTAAAAAACAAATGTATTATTCCAAATTTTTCAAAAGATGGAGAGGCTATATTGTCTCATCAGGAGTTTATTGATGCCACTTGGAATGCAATAAAAAGCATATTTCCTAATGAGGTAATTGAAGAACCTGAGATAAGAGTAAGTCATCAAATCAAAGGTAGAACCCCAGATGCTATGAATATTCCTGTAAAAGATATGCAAGAACATCAAATGACAATTTTCTATGAAAGAATGGCATTCATCATCAGAATACCATCTATTACAGAAACTATCAATGGCAATACTCTTGCTTTGACTGTTGGTGGTGTTCGTGCGCTCAATACAGAAAATCTGTATAACAAAAAGACGTATGAAAAATTCAAGATTTTCATCGGGTTTCAAAATATGGTGTGCTGCAATCTTTGCGTAAGTACAGATGGTTTCAAAGAAGAACTCAAAGCAATGTCTGCAATTGATTTGGAAGACAAAACACTTCAATTGTTTAGTTCCTACAATATGAACAGACACTTGAATGCGATGGAGCAACTTTCCAATTATTCCTTGACGGAATCACAATTTGCACAACTGATTGGAAAAGGAAGATTGTACAATTTCCTGCCTAAAAAAGAAAAGTTGCTGCTGCCGGAGTTACTTCTTAATGATGGTCATTTGACTGCAGTTGCAAAAGACTATTATCAAGATGAAAGTTTCTGCAAGAATGATAATGGAGATATTAATCTTTGGAAATTTTACAATCTTCTCACAGGATCCAACAAGTCTTCCTACTTGGATAAATTCCTTGATAGAGGTGTTAATGCATTTGATTTTACAACTGGAGTTTCAGAGGCATTACATGACAGAAATTCAAAACACGCCTGGTTCCTGCAATAATTACACTTTATAATAATCACATTAAAAATGCAAACACTGTGAAAATTTGTTAGATTTGTATTCACTTTCGTAAGAAAGAAAACATTTTATCGATATAACAGCGTTTGCTATATAATCCTGCACTTGAAAGGTCGAAACTTCAGATGTGAAACAGGAAGGTATAAGTAAAACGCTCACCGTCATGCGTGAGCGTTGCTTTACTTTGTTTCACGGGTATTCGACCACCTCAAGTACAAGTAATGGCAATTGTCTCACGCTGTTGTTTTGTGTAGTATCCAAGTAAGAGGCATACTTGAAAAACTCTTAACATGAGAAAAACTTATAAAGCAATGTCAAAAAACTCCGCTTTTTTATTAATAGTTACTTCAATAATCATTATTTCATGTGATAAGAAATATAAAATTGAACCAAACCAAAGTACAACAAATGTTTCATCTACTAATGGAGGACCACAAAAAGACGAAGTATTATATGATCCTAAAACAGATACTTCTGAAACAGATACTTCTGAAAATCCTTTTTCTGGAGGAGAAGGTAATATGTATAATGAATCATCATCATCGAAAACCACAGTAATAACTGGGAGAACTTCAACGTATAATTCAACACAATCAATTAATAAAACTGATGAACCAACAATGTCAAAAGTTGCAGCAAGTTTACATCCCAGAAAAGAACCTACGAATGATTTTGACAGACAAATGCATGAATTTGATCATGGCATGCAACAACAACAAGAACAAAAAAAGCAACGTTCTTTATATGATAAAATGACGTATGAAGAAGCAGAACCACTTCATTATATGGATGCGGATAAAGTAAAACATTAGTAAAATAATCATTTCCCAAAAATATAAAATGTACATTAAAGTAAAATCATACAGAATAAATTGGGCAGGTAGAGAATTAGGAATTGTAAAAATGGAAATAAACATTCTCACATTGAAACTCAAAGCTCTTGTCAAATTATCAAACAATGAAGAACACGTCATTTATAGTAACGGTGAAACAAATGCAGATTTTGAAAAAAGAATTGAAATATTTGTTCATTCCAAGTAAAACCTTTATTAATTGAAATATGGAAAAAAAAAATAAAAAAATAAATCGAACTGTTAATATATCATATTGCAATAAATTTCTTGAAATATCTCAAAGTAAAAAAACATATTGTTTAATTAATAAATATGATTTTAAATATTTAGGAGCTGAAAGGACAATTAGATATTCACAAGAAACATTAATTTATCAATTTGCAAATGAACTGCATATTGAATATGAGCTTTTAGATACTGAAATAGCAAATTTGGTTTTTCATATAGTTCTTCTATCTGCAAATAAACTTAAATGCATCAATGATAGAGTTTTTGAATCATTGTACAATGTTTTTAAACCTTCTTCAGATAAACAATGGTCTGAAATGATAAAATTAATGGATCATGAAGGTAATATTAGAAATACTATAAATAAATCATTAGACTCTGAAATAACAGAATTAGAAAATGTAGAGACTCATATAAAGCAACAAGTAAGGAATTTAAGGATATTGGAAAACAAACAATTACAAGGATTATGTGAAAAACTATTCGAATCCAAAGATCGAAAAGCACAAGATATTTGTTCTGTAATAATTGATACGTTTGTATTATCATTTGAGGAACAAAACTTAATAACTACAGAATTTAACAGAAAAATGAAAATTGATGGAGAGTTTATCAGTTTGGCTGAAACGCAATGCTCCGAGTACCAAATTAAGACCGAAAAAATGCAAAAAAATGTGCAACTTTTTATTGATTGCAAAAATATAGCTGATCCAAATTCAAACAACCAGTTTTTAATTTTTAGAAATAGATTTTTTTCAATACATTTTCCTGACTTTAAATCAATTGCACATGAAATAATGTATAAAGGATTAAAAAAATAAAAGATTAAAATGCAAAATGACAATATAACAAACAACTTTCTCAACTGTTTTTCAAAACTCGACGTTCAAGGAATTGATCGAATCATGAAAGACGAGTATACTTATGAGAAGATGTCAAAATCGGATTTTATATTGCTTCTGAAAGATTTGTTTAAAGGATTTAAAAGGGAGAATGTTCAAGAATTAGAAGTTCATCCAGGTGTTTGTGAAAAATGCAATAAAGGATGTAATGCATATACTTTTTTGGATTCAAAAAACGGATTCTACCTTGATCTATTCATCGAAGTAGAAAACAACGAAATCATTGATTTATATGAGTGTTTCAATATAAAAAACAGTACAGATATCAACAAAAAAGAAAGACTTGTAATCAGCACAAATTCATCAGAAGAATTTCCATTTTAAAGTGTAATCAAAAATGACAATTTCAAACCTTTATACATTAGAATTGGAAATAAGACAAAATCATTATTTGAAAGAATTTAATGATGTATCGGATTTTCTGAATGATCATGAAAGTTCTCCAAATGATTATGGAAGATTTCTTGTAGTTAAAACATTTGGGAATGAACATCTTTCAAAAGAACATTTGATTCAAAGTAAGATTGATAATTCAAACAACTTAATTTCCACAAAACCTCGAACAATCAACAGTCAATATTCTTATGACAACGATGATAAAATCAAAATTCATTTGTCCAACTTTAAAGATGAAAATTGCATATTAAATGTAGTTTGTATTCGGAATCTTTCAAAAGAACCTGCAGGAAAAAAGAAAGAATTGGATCTTAAATTCATTGTTAAAAAAAGACGATTGAAAAACCGCCAAACAATAACTCTGATTCATAAAATCTCATCCCTCTTTTGCACATTGTATAATCGAAAAATCAAAATTGATTCTACTCCAAAAGTAATAATGAAAATTGAATACATTTCGGATTCAAAGTATGTAATTACTTATCCGATGAATGAAATAATTAAGTAAAGGAAAATGAAAAAAGTAATAATCCCAATTGTCTTATTAAGTATAATCACTTGTGCAATTTTATACCACAAACCTGTTTATTCAAAAGAATCGTATGAAAGAAATGAATATTTCCAAAGTGACCCAAATGTGTATTGTTTTTTACTGTATAACAATTACACTCATGTAAATGATTCTATTAAAGCATCATCCAAAGAAGAAATAAAAGAGAAAGTATTAACTCTTACAGGAGAAATTCCAAGCGTAGAAAGTACATTCAGGCTCCTTTTGTCCATTTCTGGTATTGCTGCATCGATTTATTTAATATTTTTCTTGTTCAAACTCTTCAAAAGGAAAACGTAATACTTAAACATTCTATTGAATCCTTACTCAATTATTCTCTGAATTTTTGCATGGCATCTATCAATCTATTTTTATATTCAACTGCATTTAATTCAGTAAACTTCCAATCAGGCGAAATTACCGTTATTACATCACAATTTTTCTTTTCAATTTGATTCAACAACAACTCTTTTTTATGAGAATTAGGTAGTTGATTTAAAATTCGTTTTGCTTCATCAAATTCACCAATATTTCTATATAATTCTGCAAACAGAAACATGTCTTTTGAATTGATGTCTGTTAAAAGACCAATCAAAATCTTTGCATTATTGATAAATATGTTCCTGCTTTCTTCTGATATTACTTTTGGTTCCCAATACAATGGATTTGTAAGAGGGTGTACTCGTAATCGATCATTATATTCTCTCATGATATTTACCCTTATATAAATCAATCTTTCTTTGTTTCGCAACTTATTTAAATTATTAAAAAAGTTTTTCTTTGAATATTTATTTTCAAAATATTCGGCTGCTTCAACATAACCACCAAAACCCAATCCACCGTACATTTGCGATGACCAATAAAATTGATTACAATTTTCACACCATTGTAGTTCTGATTTTTCAAAACTTGGGACTTCTTTAAACTGTTTACCATCCGACCATTCAGTTAATCCATATACATTAACAAAACTATCTCCTTGACGCCCTACTTTCAAATGACCAAAGAAAGAACATTTTGTAATTGGTGGTTTTCCTACCTTCATACTTTTTATTAATTTGTTTTTTTTGGGGGAACTGGAACGGTGATCTCATTTATTATAAAAACATCACAATTTTTATTTTCAATTTCTTTCAATAACAATTCCTTTTTGTTGGAATCGGGTAATTGATTTAGAATTCGACTTGCTTCCTCAAAATCACCAATATTTCGATACAATTCTGCACGCAGAAATAAATCATCCGAATTGATTTCATTTAATAATTTAATGAGTTTTTTCGCATTATCTATAAATATTTTCTTTTTCTCAACTGTGTTTGTGTTTTTAGGTAGTTTACCCTTTGAAAGTGGATGAATTCGAAATTGATCATTGTAAGTTCTCATAATATTTGTTCTTATATAAATCAAATCTTTCTTGTTTTTCAATTTGTAATCATAATTGTAATAAAAAATATTAATAAAACTAAAAAAACTCATCAATGAATATTTTCTTTCAAAATGTTTTAAAGCCTCAACATAAAAATCAAATGAATTTATACCACAATACGAATCGTACCAATAATATTTTTTACATACTGTACACATCTGCAGTTTTGACAGATCAGTACTTGGTAAAGTTTTAAATATCTTTCCATCAGACCACTCTGTTTTTTCATATCCAAAAACACTAAATCTTGGAAATTTGTTTTTCCCACCACAAGAAGGACATTCTATAAAATAAGGTTCGAAGTATTGCATAATTGGTGAATTGTGATTAACAAATTTACACAAATATTAAGGTGTAAATCGCATCTAATAAAAAATTTACCAACAAACGGAATTGTGGTATATCTTATACTGATCCGATCTTCTAAATCAGTGAAATGTATACTTCAATAAATTGTTGGAATTGTTTTCTCCTGCAAATTATTAGAGATTACACAAAGAGATTGTGCCAAGTTTTAAAGTTTAAATCTTTCATATTTAACAGTATCAACTTTAAATTTCAAATGCAGTTTCCATCATCATAATTCTGGCATATCAGATACTGACAATTGTTTTATTTCCAATCCTCTCAAATACGTAAGTGTAACCTGCAAGGTACTGTGTCCCATTACCTGCTGCAGTTTTGTTAAGTCGCCTGTTTTCTCATACACCTTAATTGCACCAGTATGTCTGAAACTATAAAGTGTATTGTGTTGCTTCAAAATCTTCGAAGTCTTTTTATATCTTGACCAAAGTGTCTTGAAATAATCTTCATTGTACGCATACGGATTTTTTGAAAAGATGTTGTTTTCATCTTCCCCTCTATTTAGATACTCTCTCACAAAAGCAGGAACCGGAACAATTCTGTTTTTCTTCCCCTTGTTTCTTGAACCTGACAAACTGATATAACTCATATCATCTGCAAAATCTCCCCATTTCAAATTACGTATTTCAACATGCGGTCGCAATAAACAACCATAAGTAATCAAACAGCACACATGTAAATCTATATTGTATTGTGAAATTTCCTCTAATGTAGATTTCACATCCTTGATTGGTTTGTGAAGGACTTCTTCTTTCTTCTTAAGTTTGATTGATTTGAAAGGATTCGGAAGCTTATAGGCTTCAAACATTTCACCAAGTAACGCAGAGTAAACAATCTTGAAATTGAATTGTACTCTTGAAGAATCACTTGTGAATCGCAACAATTCTCTTGCTTTGGAAATATCAAATTCAGAAAATTTAAGATTTCTGTATTGTTGGATCTTGACAAAGTTGTCAATACAGCTTGCCGCCTTTTTTAAATCGCGTACATAATAAGAACTGTACTTTACTGTCAGCTTTTGTTTCAATGCTTGTTGTCCAGCATGCTCAAGTAATATGTTTTCAATTTTTACTTCAACATCATTTTTGATTGCATCGGTTGGTCTCCAACCTTTCTCCAACATGCTTTGAAATGCAATTAACATTTCATTCAATTTGATTTGTTTTTCTGGATCCTCACATTGATTTGGTTGCAGATCAAGATTCAAAATTTTTGCGTTGTAATACCTGTATCTTTTTCCATTGAAAAAGAATGAAATTCCCACTCTGGAATCGGCTTGAAGAAAGGATTTTAATCGTTTGAATTCGTAGTTCATTGTGACACTTTTGTGACACAAATCACAATTTACTCACTTAACTACTTGATTGTCAAGTATTTGAAGTAGGATTCATAACCCTGAGGTCGGGAGTTCAAATCTCCCTCTCGCTACTCTATAACCCCTTAATATTTAGGTATTAAGGGGTTTTTTAATTGTGTTTGAATTAAAGAGTATGAATTTGCTCAAGTGAGGAACTGGAGATCTATAGACATGCCAAGCCTTACTACCACTCCAAAAATATAGGATTTTTTAAGTGAGGAAGTTTAATGTTAATAAAAATAGCTTATTCCAAATAAAGCCATGAATTTAGTTCCTGGTGTGAAGCATATTTCGGTAACAGGTACCTTTCCAATTTTCAATTCTCTTGATGCTTGTAAACGTAAATTTCCATCAATAACCACATTGGTTTTTGATATTACAATTGGTTTAATTATGCCATATACCGATACTTCTGTTAACATACAGGAATACCCCCAATTAGAAAATTCCGGGACTTCATTATATATTGGATTGTATTTCAAATCCTTAGAGTCAAACCAAATAATATATTTTTCATTATAATACTTTTATTATTTTTCTACAATCACATTTAAAATTTTGGTTTATTGACCGTTACATTATTTCCACCAATATTGGAATTTTACAAATTCTAAATACAAAGAAATGAATATTAAAGAAAAATTAGGATTGCGGATTTTGGAATTAAGAAAAGAAAAATCTTTATCATAAGAAAAGCTTGCATTGAAATCTAATACAGATAGAGCTTATATGCATTTACACTCTCTAAAATCGCAATTGATGAACGTACAGTTTTCAAAATCTTTAAACTTGGTAATGGTATCATCAAAGACTTGGTCTTTAAGCTCTTGGTCAAAGATATATCTGAGTGCATGGTTTAAGAGCGTAAAACTAATTAAAAAGAGTTAAGAGTTAATTTTAAAAGATTCCTTAGCTTCCTATAAATCAAATTTATAATACAATCCAAATTCAACAAATAAGTTCTGTTTTAAATTGCGTTCCGATTCGGTAGTAGAATTTTTAGTAACAACATTTTCAATACCGCTTGCTAATTTAGTAGTGGTTACTGTTGTTGTATAAATTGTGTTTTTAGGAATGGCATAAGTTGGAGTTAAAAAAAACACAAACTGTTTGGTTTGATAACTCATCAGGACCGAAAACTCATAATCTAATAGAGTAAACCGATTGTCATCTACTGTTGTAATAGCATTTACATTTGCTATATTAGGATTGTTGTGTAAAATTTTCTTCCCAATTTTTTTATTCAAGTACCCCTCATAATAATTTAAAGTACTAAAGTTTACGTCAAATGTTGGTGTTATTTTAAACTCATCTTTTCCATTTTTTAAACTGAATTCACGTTCCAATTCAATATCCAATGCAAAATCTGTTTTTTGGGAAAATAAAAGATCTCCTTCGATAAATAATTCTATAAATCCGAAATCATAATCAGTATTTGCACCTATATTTCCTTTAATATTTGAACTTAAAGTATTAGTTGACTTATTGTAAAAAGTTCTACTGGCTACTAATCCACTTGAAAAATTATCAGTAAATTCATGATTGTAATTCAAATCTAACGAAAAGAAATCGAAACGATGTTCATTGGCTTGGTTTAAATAATACCCTGAAAAACTCACATCAAATCCTTTTTTATTAAAATAACCAACGGATGGCGTAATATAAGGAGTCGCTATAGAATCATTTCTTCCATTATACACATAATTGGATAAATAACTAGCAGAGAATTTAAAGTACGATTTTTTAGTTATACTGTCTTTAATTTCGTTTTTAAGGGAATCTTTTACAACATCATTCTTAATTTGAGCAGTTAGGTTAAAATTTAGAAATGATAGGAATAGAATTAACTTTAATAGTTTTTTTGAATTTGAAATTTTCATAGTTTTTTGATTTTCTTTATTTTTCACTTATTGGGCTTCCTGTCCAATCAGTATTATTTTGAAGGACTTCTCCTTTCATTACTAGTGATAAGTCACCAATAGTGATATCATTTTTTATTTCAGTATTGTATAGAATAATTGTTCGGCTACCTATAGTTACTCTATCACCGATTTTTACTTTTCCAATTTTCATTACTCTATCTTCAAATAGATGGGTTTGAGCACCACAATCTTCATTCAAAGCACAATCATCTCCAATAGAAACCATATCGTATTCGGTAAAATCAGCAGTGTTTAAGAAAACCCTTTTGCCAATTGAAACACCAAACAATTGCAATAGAATAGGTAACCAAGGCGTTCCTTTTAAATATTCTAATATAAAGGGTACACTTAATGCTTCATAAGTAGCCGTTATCATTTCACTTTTCCATACTTGAAAACTCCACATTGGATGATTACTTTCTTTGTATTTTCCTATCAAAATCCATTTCATAAGTATGGGTAATGCCATTACAGGAATTCCAATAAAGAACAAATAGTAAAAAGGTAATTGTAATAAAATTTTACCTATTGACTCATTATACATCAATTCACTTGAATAGGCAATGAAATAAATACTACTAATCAATATTACTGTTTGAGGAAGAATGATTCTGATGGATTCAATGATTGCTCTCGATAGAAACATTTTTCTTGAAGGGGAAAAGGTTTTTGAAGCATCAAAAAGTTGACTATCTTGCCTTTTTGGAATGCCAATGGCAGGCGACCCAAACCAATCATTGAAAGCTTCTTTGTTCAATTGTTCTTTAGTAGGAGGAACACTTAAAACACCAATGAGCATGTTACTTGATAATTCATATCCTTGCGGAATTAAGGCACTATTGCCCACAAAACTATTATCGCCAATGGTCGTTTTTTCTAAAATTAAGCGTTGTCCTCTTACGTCATATTCTCCTAAAGTTACCGCATCTGCAATAAATGATTTATTGCCAATTTCGAGCAAAGGATGAGTTACATTACTAGCTGTTGATATTTCAGTATTAGCTCCAATTTTCGCGCCGAGTGCTCTAAAATATTTTGAAATAAAAACAGTAGCATACATCGGATGTAATACAATTAATGTAAGTGAATTTAATTGTTCAACAAACCATTTTTTTACATAAAATTTGCTATAAACAGGATATACGCCTGGTTTAACATCTTTTTGAAGCATTCTGCATAAAAGAATATTCAACGAAGCAAACATTAAAATGTAAACAGCACTTAAAAAAGGAGTTACCCATAAATAATAAAACTCAAATTCACCAGCTGCATTATCTAATTCGGTTATTGCAATAATGGTTGGAATTAAAGGAATTAATATAAAAATAGGGAACAGCAGTAATATCAATGAATATATAAACCTGTGATAAAAGAGTTTTCTCTTGGTGATTGTTAAAGGTTCTAATAAGTCTTTTTCATTTCGGGTTTCCACTAATTTAGAAGGGCTGCCTTTCCAAATTTCGGCATGACCAATAGTATTTCCATATTCTAAAAGACTTAAATCTTGCAATTCGCCCCAATCTTCAATAACAGTATTTCCCTCTAAAACAGCACTACTTCCAATGTAAGCATGATTTCCAATAGTAATTTTGGATAAAATAAAATAGCCGTTTTCGATGACTGCATTATCCAAAACAACATTAGAACTTATGCTAACATCTTTCTTTATAGTTACTAAATCTTCTGCTCCGATAGTCATGTTACTCAGTTGCGCATCATTTTCAACTTTTACCCCCATTAATCGCATGTATATAGGATACAATGGAGTTCCATTAAGAAATTGGGTTGGTATAATCTTTTGAAAAGTAGTCACAAACCACCATCTAAAATAATAACTACCCCAAAGCGGATACTTTCCTTCTTTATATTTTCCAATAACTATCCATTTAATAGCAATTCCCAATCCAATAAACATAGGAGGAATAATTGAAAACATTATAAAAGCCACAATTGCGGCAATTAAATGGCTTTCTTTTTCTAATAAAGTAAAGTAATAAGCCAAATAAGGAATAAAGATTTCGGACGCTAAAAATCCGAAAATAAGTACTAAGGAAAAGGTTTGAGCCAACCAACAACAGTAGTAGTTCCAATTAGAAACTTTAATAAATTCTTTTTTGTTTTTAGCTTCTTTTTTGACTTCAGCTTCCCATTTTTGTACTAATGCCGAAAGTGGTCTTGATTGATAAATATCTTTTAAAGAGGCATGTGTTACTTTTCCTTCGTCACGCATTTTACTAACAAATGAAGCAGCTAAAAGTGAATGCCCACCAAGATCCGTAAAGAAGTCGTTTTCTATATTGATGTCTTCTTTTATAAAAATGTTTTTTAAAACTTTAATTGTTTTGGTTTTGATAGAATCCGATTCAGATATATTATTTTCAGTGGAGGTATTGGCAAAATAATTACTTGGTATGGGCAATTGCTTTCGGTCAATTTTACCACTCGATAGTCGGGGCAATTCGTCCAATTTAACGATTGTTAACGGAACCATATACGAAGGTAACTTCAACGCCAATTGTTCTTTGATAATAGCTTCGTTAAAAACAAAATCTTTACTAATCACTACATATCCGGTTAATTGCTCTTGATCATTGGTGTCTTTTTTTAGAGCAACTGCCGCTTGAAGAATTCCAATTTGGTCATTCAATATACTTTCAATTTCGCCTAGTTCAATTCGGAATCCTCTAAGTTTAACCTGACTATCGATACGTCCTATGAAATGAATGTTTTGATCACTATCCATATAGGTAGCATCACCAGTTCTATAAATCATAACTCCCGGCAATTCTTGTAAAGCATCATTTTTAGGAAGAAACTTCTCTTTAGTTAAATCTTCTAAATTCAAATAACCATTACTTACTCCAATTCCAGACACAATTAATTCACCCGATTCCCCAATAGCAACTGGATGCATGTTTTCATCTACTACTGCCAATCCATAATTTGGAAGCGGTTTTCCAATAGTGATAGGGTCGCCTTTTTTTAATTTGGCAAAAGTGGCACTTACAGTAGTTTCAGTAGGACCATACGAATTATAAAAGTCACGTCCTTCCTTGGCCCATTTGTTTAAAACTTGTGGCGTGCAAGCTTCACCACCGGCATTGATGATTCGTAACTTAGGCAAATCAATTGATTCCATCACAGCCAATAAACTCGGTACAGCATGAAATACTGTGATTTCATTTTCTAATAAAATAGTACTTAATTCGTCAATGGACTTTGAAGTAACACTATCTGCAATCCATAGGGTAGCGCCTACTAAATAACTTACCCAAGTTTCTTCACACCACATATCAAAAGAAACTGAAAAACCTTGATACACCTTATCATTTTCATTTACATTAAGAAGTGAATTTTCGGAACGAACTAAATGACATATATTTCTGTTGGTAATTGGAATTCCCTTTGGTTTTCCTGTGCTTCCAGAGGTAAATAGTACATAAGCATAGGTGTCTGGGTCTAATATTACTGTTTCTAAAACATTATGCGTACCTTCTTCAAAAATTATTTCATTGATAACTGTGCAAGAATGATTGAATGTTCGCGACGTAATGATGAAATTAGATTGAATGTCTTCTAGAACTGATACCACTCGCTCTTCAGGAATGTCGTAATCTAATGGAACATAAGTGCCACCACATTTTAGAATTGCTAAAATAGCTACGTGAAGTTCAATGCCTCGTTCCCACCAAACTAGGCAAGGACTTCCTTTTTTTAACCCTTTAGCTTGCAATATACAGGCTAAATTAGTTGACCATTCGTCTAAAATTTTATAACTAATTTGTTTGCCGTTAAAATAAAGCGCCGTTTTAGTAGGACGTTTTTCAACGTTCCTTTTAAATAAATTAACTAAAGTTTCTTCTTTTAAAAAATCTTTACGCTCGTCGCCAATGATCAAACTTAATTCTTTCATAAATATGTTTAAGTCTTTTAGACTTTATTTAATTGATAGAGTTTAATTGTAATTTCTATATTTGTTTTAAAAATTGATAAGTATTGGAAATTTATAAAAACTGTTCTAATGTTCTAATGAGTAACGAAGAAATTAACACAAAATTATCGTTACTTCCTGATTACTTGCAAAATAAAATATCGAACTATGTTAGTACTGAAAAAAAACAACAGCGAATAGAAGGTATAGAACTCTTATCTATTGCTTTAAAAAAGAATCAAATGGATGAAAAAGAAATTCATTCTATTTATTACAATGATTTTGGAAAACCTTTTATTAGTAATGATTTTGATTTTAGTATTTCCTATTCGAAAACTACGACCGTTTTAGGTTTTATTAAAAATGGATTAGTAGGAGTAGATGTAGAAGAAATTAAACCTATTGATTGTTTGGTGTATAAAGAGTATTTCACTTCAAAAGAATGGTTATTTCTGACTCAAAGTTCGTTTAGTACTACTACTTTTTTTCAGCTTTGGACTCGTAAAGAAGCAGTTGCTAAAGCGATTGGTAAAGGTACTTTTTTAGATTTCAACTTAATAGAAGTTTTAGAAGATAAAATCATTCTTGAAAACAAATTGTTATACGTGTCTACCAAATTTTTAGAAAACAATTGTTTGTCTATTGCTAGTAGCGATGAGGTAATTTTAATTGTATAAAAATCAACACTAGCTCAGCAAAAAAATCCTTTGAAAAATTCCGTAAATGCCATTAGGTTTTGCGTAATTTTATTAATACATACCATATGCTTTACTAACAAATGTTGATAAATTTCAATTATTTAATTCCAAATTAGCAGGTCTTTTTTTTATTGAAAGTAATACATTTGGTAACCAAGAAATAATATTTCAGTAAGAACCTCAAAAGAAAATTACGAAAAAGCCTATAGGCATAAAATAATTCCGGAGGATGATAGATAATTTTTATATTACCAGTTGACTTTTCAAAATCTTTTATCTATTAATTAAAAAAGAGATAGATTTATTATGCAAACAAAAGAATGGTATAATAAAAAAGAGAATTAAGAATATTGATTCCTTTAAAACAAAATTCACTACTTCCAAAACAAGTTCCCAAACCAGATTAATTCATCATTCTGTAATGGATGAATTATTCCGTAAAAGAAGACGATTAAGTAAAAGAGAAATCAATCTTACAATAAAATGGGTTAGAAATCATTATTGGAACTTCATCGGAAACATTGTTCCAGAAAGCACAACCATTGAAGAACTGAAAGGCAAGATGAGGTTCTTATTTGAACAACTTAAAACGCTACAAATGGAGAACAATCAATTAACCCTCTATTACTCCATCGAAAAAAATCCAAATGACAATTACTTCCATTCTCATTTTTTAATTGACTGTGCAAAGGATATGATTGAACTCACTGACATTAATGATAAACTGACAATCATTTGTGAGCCAAACACAATAAGTGAATCAAGAATTTATCTTGAAGAATATGATATTAAATCTTATAAGGCCGGAGCAATATATTCCTCGAAGGAGCAGAATTTTTTTTATGAAGTTTTGGGTTAAAATAGAAAGCGTTTGACTTATCAATTTTATTCCCCTATCCTTTCAAAATCGGTAGGAATAATAACGAGTTTAGAAACTTACACAACATAAATTACGGAGTAAGGAAATGGAGTAAGGAAATAGTTGAAATTCGTCTAAAAACTAGTAAAACCCTTTAAAATCAGTAGGTTTTGTAATCAAATTTTTTTTCATAACCCTGAGGTCGAGAGTTCAAATCTCTCTCTCGCTACTCTACAACCCCTTAATATTCAGGTATTAAGGGGTTTTTTAATTGTGTTTAATAAAGGGTATGGATTTGCTCAAGTGAGGAACTTGAGATCCATAGACACGCCAAGCCTTACTACCACTTAAAAAAAGGAGGATTTTTCAAGTGAGGAAACCTAAACCAGTAGTGACATTTTATTGTTTTATATATAATTGATATCCACCTAGCTGATAATTGTTCTAATTAATTTCTTGGGATGCATCAAATCTTGGTTAGAATATATTACAGAATAAGGATTATTTAAAATAAAATTTAAATATGAACTATCTTGAACTAAAATAAAATATTATTTATTATTTTTATAAAAAAATCATGATAAGTAAAAATATTTTACTTGAAGCTATTTACAATAAGACCGGAGTTTATATAACAACCAAAAATGATTGCCGTGCAGTAAGTCAATTTATAGCTGCTGAAAAAATTGGATTTTTATCAGAATCAACTTTATATCGTTTTTTTCTATACAATTCAAATTCAAATAAACCATATAAAAACACCTTCAATGTACTTGCAAGATTTTGTGGATATCCCGATTGGAATGCATTTTTAAAATATTATGATTCAAACTATCTATTTAACGAGCCAAAATTTTTGAATAAATCAATTGAAATAGTTGTTGAGAATTTTGTTATAAACGAAAATTTCAGCGCATTAATAGGAGTCTTCGACACACTTGAAAATGAAAATTATAAAACCAAAGAATTTTTTGGAGTTAAAACTTTTTTAAGTTTTAACAAGTCAAAACTATTTCCAAAATTCATAAAAGAGTATGGGTATCATTCTTTTGTGCGAAACATATTAATTGAAGCACTTTATGATCCACAACATAGAATAGATGGTTATGCAGAAGGAATCAAAAATTACATACTTACATCTGATATAAATTCAGAAAATTATATTCAGGATCTTATGTTTGCTCAATCGGTATTATTTAGACATTACTATTTGACTGGAAGCAAAAAAGCAGAAGAATATGGTAAAAAACTTTATCAAGAAACTGAATGGGATTTATCCTTGAAAAATCTTCATATTTTCCCAAAAACTCGATTTATGACTTATAAGTTTTGGTATTTAAACCAAAAAAAAGATTTCAAAACACAACATAAAGCTTATAGTAAAAATTATATTGATTGGATTACCGAAGAAATTCAAAATACAAATTCTATTATTGAATTAAATATTATCTATCAAACCTCTTTAGAAGTATTTCAAAATTTAAACATAAAAACCCTTAAAAATAAAGTTAATATCCTAATTAAAAATAAAATAAAAAATCAACAAAACGAAAATATTGAATTTAATAAATTACATAATGCAAACGGCATATTAAATATTTTACCTGTATGATTTATATTTTACTATCAATTCTGTTTTTTGCACTAAACAATGTTTTATGGAAAAAGAACTTACAACAATGCTCCGTTTCTTTTTTAATTGGATATAGAGCATTATTCACAAGTGTAGGAGCTGTAATAATTCTTCTATATACTTATGGATTTGATATACTTATTGACCAACCTCTATTTCGAATTACATTAGGTTCTATTTTTGGGGTTTTAGGATTATTCTGCATGCTAATTGTTATAAAAAAAGCACCTCTACAATGGTTGGGAATTTATAATTTAGTAGGCATTGTTTTTACTGCTTTTTATTTATACTTTTTCGAAAACACACCCATCTTTAAATCGTTTATGGGATTGTTTCTAATCATCATTGGATTTGTATTCTACATTTATCACAATAAAGAAAAAGAATTTAATATAAGCTTGACACAACACCTATATTTACAAGCAATGACGTTTTGTTTTGGAGTTTCATCGCTTATCCATTGGAAAAATTTAGACTCAAAAGTACCTCCTATATTTATTATTTCAAATCAAGAATTAGTAGTTTTTATTACAGCAACTTGTATTTCTCTCACTAAAATTAAAATGCCTAAAATTAAAACCGACATTAAGGTTTATTTTTTTACTGCTTTACTCATGGCATTTATAATTTTTCTTGCTTTACTTTTTAGTTTTTTAGGATTGCAAATTACCAATCCATTAATTTCTAGTATACTCTTCTTAGCCACTCCCCTTTTAACTATAGTTTTAGGCTTACTATTTTTTAAAGAAAAAATGAGTTATTTTAATATCGTTGCAATACTAATTATTGCCGTTGGAGCTTTCCTTCTTCACTACCAAAACAATTAACTTGAACTAAGTTGAACTGATTTTGCCATTTTTAACTTCCTATTTTTACAATTCAAATTAAAAACAGTGGAGTTCAGAACCCACTCTAAAAAACGGGGCGTATTCTGAAAAGCCAAACGAGTAGGACTAAACGATTAAAAAAAAAACAAAATGGCACAACAAATTTTAAAAGACAAAAATCACAATACTTTAGGATACATTGACACTGACTCAAACGGTAATCAAACAATTAAAGATAAAAATCTTAACACTAAAGGGTATTATGACCCAAAAACCAACATAACAAGAGACAAAAACCACAATACTGTTGGTCACGGAAATCTATTGACTACTTTACTTTAATAAATATTTAAGGTAGTTTGTTTTAACTGCGAACCACCTTGTTTTATTTCTCGTTAATATTACAATCATAGTTTAGCTAATTGGTAAATTATTCACTTATCGTGAAGAGATATTTTGAAAGACCATCAGCAAACCTGATTGAAGAACAAGAGTTACACTTAATTTCAGTTAGGTTAAAAAAACAAAAAACAAGATATAAATCATGATACAATTAGATGCAACCTACACCTTTGATAACGGTTCAAAATCAATCGTGTTTTCAGAAGGTAAAAAAGGAACAATTACTGGAACTTATAATGAAGGTAACTTAAACGGAACTTTACAAGAAAATGTTTTAACAGCTACTTTTCACAATACTAAAGTTAATGCAACTGGTCTTATTGAAATTACTTTCTTTGAAAAAGGCTTTGATGCGAAATGGAAACAAGGTATCGAACCTGGGCCTATGAAAGGTAAATGGGAAGGGAAATTGTTCGTTGAAATGGATAATGTATTACCAAAAAAGATCTTTGAATCATCTATTCAAAAGTCGGATATTGAGACTCAAGTATTGAAACTTATTAATGCTTCACAAAAAGAACAAAAAGAATTCTCAGAAGCACTATTTAATTTTGTACGAAAAAACACAGAGTACTTGTGGCTATTACCATGTTATGACACTATAATTCAATCATTTGAATATCAAATTGATGACGAAGAAATTTCAGGAAGTATTAATGGTTTTTTATGGTCAAAAGATTGTGAGTTAGTACCAGGAAAACTTTTTTCAAATAAATCGCTCTATTTTGATACGAATGAAGAGGCTTTTTCTTATCAACCTAATGAAGAAACAGATGATTTGTTTAATTTGTTGCTTGATGATTTAAAGATATCAAAAATTGAATTAACAAATTCCTTTAAATTCATCGGACAAGATAAGGGTTCAGATCCTTATTATCGCTTGGTAAATTTACTTCGAACTTCTCTTTATGCCACTCTAGTAAAAGCTTATTATTCTTCTGAATATAGTAATTATGAAATTGCACAAATAATAGTTGCACCTCTTAATGACCAAGAGTTAGACTTTATAAAATCATTAGGAGATATGGACAACTTTGGTGACGATGTATTGTGGGCAATTGAAGATGTTCTATTTTGTTTTGGAATAGATATAAATGATGAAAATTATGATTCAGATTGGAATCAATTTTCAAAAGACTATGAAAAAATGGCTGAAGACATTAATGATAAAGAAAGTTATGACAACTCTTTAATTAGAATGTAAATTATACAAATCATGGAACATATAAAAATTAAAGAATTATATAAATCTAGATATAATTTTCATGACTTCTACGAAGTTGTTACTACATTAATCAACGAAAATATAATATTAAATAAAGGAAGTAATCAAAAGGTGCAAAAGGATAAATTTGAATGCCAAAATGGTGATGTCCGGGTAGATTTACCTATAAGTTTAGGTCATAAAAATGGTAATTATAGAATTGCAATTTTAGGATTAGAACCAAGAGATTCAAAATCAAAATTCAACATAGAAAGATCGGGTAAATTTGTGTTTGGTACTCCCTTTGGAATTGAATATTGGACTGAAAAAAATAAATATTACAGGTGCTTTGAGGATCTAATAAAAAGAGACGATTGTTACCTATATTTTACTGATGTAGTGAAAGAATATGAAGTTAAATCATCAAAAGGAGATGCGGATGTAAATGCTCGAAAAACATTTTGGAAAAAAGCAGCCGATATTGAAAACATATCATTTTTAAAAAAGGAATTAGAGATTTTAAATCCAACTTATATTATTGCTTTAGGAAATGATACGTATACTTTTTTACATCAACAATTCGGTGATAAAGTTATAAAAGTAGTTCATCCAAATGCCAGACAGAATATGCAGTCCAAAGAAAATTCATGGGATATTGCAAAAAAACAATTGAATGTTATTTTTATTTAATTTAAAATCAAAATAGAACTTTGATTTTAAATATTTTTTGGATGAAATCATATATTAAAACAGTAAGGGCAAAAAATGTTTTTATCCAAGTGAGGAAATCAAGTGAGGAAATGATAGTTTTTTAAATTATGATTTTAAAAAACCCTATATATTAAAGGGGTTTATTGCTCGAAAAAATATTTAAGATATTTTCATAACCCTGAGGTCGGGAGTTCAAATCTCCCTCTCGCTACAAATTAACCCCTTAATATTCAGTTATTAAGGGGTTTTTTAATTGTGTTTGAATTAAAGAGAATGAATTTGTTCAAGTGAGGAAGTTGTAAACAAAATTATATGTAATTAGATATAATTTATTATTTTATAGTGTTTTATATCCTTAGACATATAATTTAAAAAAGATAAATTCATTAAATGAGCAATTTAACTGAGTAAGGATATAAATAAATCGAAAAATCCCTAAAAAATTAATTTTAGGGATTAGTATCATATATTCTATATGTTTCGATTTTAAAGAAGAGTATTAATTATATAAGTTAAAACTTATGTTTATTCATCTTCATCTTCTTCGTCTTCATATTTATCATTTGATTCTGTCTCATCATCATCACCTTCATCTGAGCCGCCTTTATCTTTTAGTAAATCAATTTCTTCATCGTCATCATCACTCGGCATGTCATCATCATCTAAATCAAGTCCTTTTACAGGTGAAATTGGCTCAATTACTGAAGCTAAATCATCATCTTCATCAAATTTTTCCATTCGATTAGCTAATTTAGTACTAACTTTTACCAAATAAATTGTGTCTTCAGTTCTAACTTCTACGGCTTCAATAAGTTCATTTTTAGCATTTCTAAAACGGATAATATCACTATTGTCATATCCGTCAGGAAATTTCTCTACTAACAAGTTTAAAATATCACCTGTAAGTTTAGCATAATCAACAATAACTCTTTTCATAAATTGGGTATTATAAATCTAATAAATAAGCAAAAATTAATGGTGCAACAATTGTTGCATCAGATTCAATAATAAATTTTGGAGTATGAACGTCTAATTTACCCCAAGTAATTTTTTCATTTGGAACTGCTCCCGAATAAGAACCGTAACTTGTTGTAGAATCTGATATTTGGCAGAAATAACTCCAAAAAGGAATGTCATGCATTTCCATGTCTTGGTATAACATTGGTACTACACATATTGGGAAATCTCCAGCAATTCCTCCTCCAACTTGAAAAAATCCTAATCCTTTTCCAGTAGAGTTTTTAGGATACCAATCGGCTAACCACATCATATATTCAATTCCGCTTTTCATTGTTGTAGGCTTGAATTCACCTTTAATACAATAGGAAGCAAAAATATTTCCCATGGTACTATCTTCCCAACCAGGAACAACAATAGGTAAGTTTTTTTCTGCAGCTGCGATCATCCACGAATCCTTAGGATCAATTTCATAATATTGTTCTAAATCACCTGAATTCAACATTTGATACATAAATTCATGAGGAAAATAACGTTCTCCTTTAGAGTCTGCATTATTCCAAATTTCAAATAAATGTTTTTGTAATCTTCTAAATGCTTCCTCTTCGGGTATACAAGTATCTGTAACTCTATTATAATGATTTTCTAGTAAATCCCATTCGTCTTGAGGGCTTAAATCTCTGTAATTTGGCACCCTTTTATATGAATTATGTGCTACTAAATTCATAATATCTTCTTCAAGATTAGCTCCAGTACAAGAAATAATATGCACTTTATCTTGACGAATCATTTCAGCTAATGATTTTCCCAACTCAGCTGTACTCATCGCGCCAGCAAGAGTTATCATCATTTTTCCATTTTCAAGAAGATGCTGTTCGTATCCTTTTGCTGCATCTACTAATGCAGCAGCATTAAAATGAAGATAATTTTTTTCTATAAACTGACTAATTGGTCCTTTGCTCATTTTTATTGTTTAATTTTTTTATTGTAATTTGAATTTCAAAGAAAAACTTTTTTTTTAAATCTTGAAACAGTTTTTTATTTTTTTAATTCCCTATCAATTTCCGCAATTGTTTTTTTATTTAAATCTATTGCATAATCATAAATTGTAATATTGTTTTTTATACTTTCAAGATATTCCTCAAATGAAAATTTATATTTTAAATTATTTAAAACTTCCGAATTTATTATAGGTTCATAACAAGTTTCTTTATTTAAAACGTCTATTTTATTTTTAAGATCCGATTCTAAATTTAGAACTAAAGGACATATTGATTGATAATATCCCAATATCATTTTTTTTAATTTCTTATTTTCTATGTATCTAATGTCGCCGCTAGATTTAAAACCTTCATAGTTTCCGCTTGATGAAGATCTGAAAATCTTTTGAAAATAAATTTCTTTATTATTTATTTTTTTATTTTTTATCGAATCGGAATCAAGCATTGATAAGGTGCCTTTTAAATTTTTTTCTGCTGCTTGATAAGATAATAAATCATTCTTTAAATCACTTCTTAAATCTGTAATAAATTCATTTACAGCTTCTTGCTGATGATTGTGCTCACTCCAACTATGCATCCAAATGGATAAGGTAACCGCAAAAACAATTATAAATATCTCTATTATAATTTCTTTAAATTTTTCAAAAAAAGTTGTGTTTTTGTCTTTTATCGTGTTCTTAATTTTTTCAGTGTGTTTTAGAACTTCGTCTTGCATAAGTGAATTTATATTTGTAAAATTAATTTTTTACAATTATTTTTTGGTGTAACCCAATATTTTTAAAACATCATCTGAAGTTTGTTGCTCCGAAAAAACTTCGGTTGCTAGAATTCCATTTTCATCTCTATCAATTAATATGTGTTTTGGTTGCGGAATTAAACAGTGATGCAATCCCCCAAATCCGCCAATAGTTTCTTGGTATGCTCCTGTGTTGAAAAAACCAATATATAGTGGCTTTTCTTTGTTGTATTTTGGCAAATAAATTGCATTCATGTTTTGTTCCGAATTGTAATAATCGTCGCTATCACAGGTCATTCCTCCTAAAAGTACTCTTTCATAGGTATCATTCCATCGGTTAATAGCTAACATAATAAAACGTTTATTTATTGCCCATGTATCCGGTAAAGTGGTAATAAATGAACTGTCTATCATATTCCATGCTTCTCTATCATTTTGTTGTTTTTGATACAAAACTTTATATATAGCTCCGCCACTTTCACCAACTGTAAAGGATCCAAATTCAGTAAAAATATCTGGTACTTCTACTTCGGCTTCATCACATGCAATCTTTATCTGATGGATAATTTCGTCAATCATGTACTGGTAATCGTACTCAAATGCTAACGAATTTTTTATAGGAAATCCACCACCAATATTTAATCCATTAAGTGTAGGACATTCTTTTTTAAGGGCAATATATACTCTAATACATTTTACTAATTCGTTCCAATAATAAGCGTTATCATTTATCCCGGTATTGATAAAAAAGTGAAGCATTTTCAACTCCAATTTATCATTTTCTTGAATTTGTTTTTTGTAAAACTGTACTATGTTTTTATATCCAATTCCTAATCTGGAAGTATAGAATTCAAATTTAGGCTCTTCTTCGGCAGCAATTCTAATTCCGATCTTAAATTTTCCTTTAATTTCTGCTTGTAATAAATCTAATTCCTCATAGTTATCAATAATTGGAATAGTATTTTTATGTCCATTATTAATAAGTCGGGCAATATTTGAAATATATTGGTCTCTTTTAAAACCGTTGCAAATAATGTAAGTGCTTTTATTTATTTTGTTATTTTCTAGTAAATTTTCAACTATGTTAATATCAAAAGCAGAGGAAGTTTCAATATGAATATTATTCTTAAATGCTTCATTCATAATATATTCAAAATGCGAGCTTTTTGTGCAATAGCAGTAGTAATATTTACCGTCATACTTATTTTTTTCCATTGCTGTACGAAACCAATTTTTGGCTTTGTTAATGTTATTGGAAATTTGCGGTAAATAAGTAAATTTTAATGGAGTACCATATTGTTCTACCAATTTCATTAAATCGATATGATGAAATTGAAGTGCGTTTTCTTTATTAAGAGTAAATTCCTCTTGAGGAAAATAGTAAGTTTGATTAATTAAGTCGAAATATTTAGTGTTCATTTTTGTAAATTAATTAGATTAAAAAGTGTTGTTAAACAATGGTTAATCTAAAATTCAAACTCTAATATTCGCGTAAGCAATAGGTAAATCAAGGGTTATTGATTCGATAATATTAAATATTGAAATCCCTAATGTTCTTTTATGATTATTAAAAGATAAGTTAATTGCTTGAAAACTAATGAGGTTTTCGTGCAAAAAAAATGGAGATTTTTTGTTGTTATTATTTTTTATCATCACAGCAAATGTAAAAAATAAAATAAGTGAAATGTAAAATATTCCTTAAAAATTTTGTTAACTTTCATAATCATGAAAACTACTCATTATCAATTCATTACTTGCTTCTTGATTTATTATAATTTCGCCAATTCTTTTTATTAATGCAAATTGAATCTTTCCATATTCATTTTTCTTATCGTGAATAAGCAAACCTGTAATATTTTGGATATCATTTGTTGAAATACTATGTTTCCCAAAAAGCCCTAGAACTGTATTTTTTATTTCTAAATATTCTATTTCAGTTAGCATATTTTGCTCTTTAGAAATATAGCTTTCTAGAATCATTCCAATTGCTACAGCTTCTCCGTGAAGCAATGGGGTAGTGGTGTCTAGAAAATGACTTTCAATTGCATGGCCTAAAGTATGTCCGAAGTTTAATGCTTTTCGAATTCCATTTTCCGTGGGATCTTGCAATACAATTTCATTTTTTATTTCTACTGATCGATAGATTAAAATTTCTAAATCATCAAAATTTAAGTCAGTTAAATTTAAAAATTGGTTCCAATATTTTTTATCATAAATTAACCCATGTTTAAGCATTTCGGCAAGTCCAGAACGCATTTGTATTTGAGGAAGCGATTCTAAAAATTCCACATCTAATACTACCATTTTTGGATTAGATATTACCCCAATTTGGTTTTTTAAATTCCCTATATCTACTCCGTTTTTTCCTCCTATAGATGCGTCAACCATTCCTAATAAGGAAGTGGGAACATTTATAAAATCAATACCTCTTTTAAACGTAGAAGCAATAAATCCGCCAAGATCGGTAATGACACCGCCACCAAGATTAATTAATACACTTTTTCTGTCTGCTCCTAATTCTGAAAGTATGGACCAAATTTCAATACATGAAGTAATGTTTTTCATTTCTTCTCCGGCCTCAATTTCTATTATTTCAATTTGAATTTCTGTTGCTAATAGAGAAAGAAATTTAGGTAGACAAAATACATTCGTATTTTCATCAACTAAAATAAAAATAGAAGAATAGTTATTCTCATTTATTATTTTTTGGATCGCTTCATATCCGCTTTCATTAAAATAGATTGAATAGCCGTTTGCTTGGATTGATTGCATGATAAATATTAAAATTTAAACAAAAATAGACATATTATTTTAGTACTGTTAATGCAACAATCACTATTTTTTTGATTTTAATTTGTATTTATAATAAATTTATGTTTAATTTTGTTTAATATTTATAAGTAAAAGTTAAACAATAAATTTTGAAAACAGTTATTGCACCTTTAGAAAATAATATTTTATCTGATATTCAAATAGATAGAATAATAGAAATGGCTTGGGAAGATAGAACACCATTTGATGCTATTGAATACCAATTTGGTTTAACGGAAGATAATGTTAAGGCTTTAATGAAAAAGCAGTTAAAGTTTAGTAGTTATAAATTGTGGAGAAAGAGAGTTGAAAATTGCAAAACCAAACACGTTGCAAAACGAAATGAAGGAATTGACAGATTTAAATGTACTCGACAAAGAGCAATTTCAAATAATAAAATCGCAAAACGTTAATCTAATTTAATAATTATGGAAAACAAGAAGCCAGATAATGTAGTTTTTTCTGAAAAAAATGGATATAACGCTAGTGTATTGCCTTATTCTACCAATGTTGGAGCGCCAGCAATTAGAATTGATGACGTTGTTTCATGGAAAAGCAGAAACATAAGTAACGTTAATAAAGAGTTCGAAAATAAGTTCAAGGAATTAAAAAATCAATATGAAAATTTGATGAAAGAATTTGAATTCAATGAATTAGTTTACAATGCTAAATTTTCATTTGAACCTGTTATTGGGGAGATTTATCATTTATATACTGGTGATGATGGTGTGAATTTTCTTTCTTTGATTTCGCCTCAAGAATGGAATAAAGAACATATTGGCACTTTTAAACTTAATAGTGATAAAAAGTGGATACAGATAAATGAGAAAGCAAAAAACTACTATTGATATTTAGAATATCAATATTTACTCATAACCAATTAATTCATTTCATTCCATAATTTCAAATTGAAAAAAAAGGCTATTAATATTGTTTGGTTCAAACGTGATTTACGTTTTACTGATCACGAACCACTTTTTTTAGCGCAACAAAGTGATATCCCAACTTTATTAATTTATTTTTTCGAACCATCACTTATGGCTTATGATGATTCGGATGTTCGACATTGGCGTTTTGTTTATGAATCATTGCAAGAAATGCAATCCACATTAGAAAAAAAATGTGCTGAAATCTTTTTTTTTCATAGCGAGGTGCACGTAGTTTTTGAGGAATTACTTAAAATATATGAAATTCAATCCGTCTTTTCACATCAAGAAATTGGCAACAAAGTCAGTTTTGATAGAGATATTTCTATGCAAGCTTTTTTTGATGCCAATACTATTCGATGGAATCAATCTCAGATGCATGGCGTTATCAGAAAATTAAAATCAAGAAGCGATTGGGACAAACGGTGGGAAAATGAAATGAGAGCCAATCCGAAAGTAGTTTCTATTTCGGCATTAAAAATAGAAACGTTAAATTCTAATTTATACTCCAAATTAAAAGGTGCTGAATTGCATAAAGAGATTACCACTCGCAATAAAAATTTCCAGCAAGGAGGCGAATATTGGGCTTGGCGCTATTTAGATAGTTTTGTTAAAGAACGTTATGTTAATTACAGCAAACATATTTCTAAACCTAGTTTGAGCCGAAAAGGATGTAGTAGATTATCCCCTTATTTGACTTACGGGAATATTAGTATGCGAATGATTTATCAGTACACCAACCAGCATTATGAATCCTCCAAAAATAAAAGAGCCATCCTTAATTTTGTTTCAAGATT
This sequence comes from uncultured Bacteroidota bacterium, assembly GCA_903838055.1. Lineage (GTDB taxonomy): Bacteria > Bacteroidota > Bacteroidia > Flavobacteriales > Flavobacteriaceae > Flavobacterium. Next base: position 55,111 of record CAILWV010000067.1, read on the forward strand.
ACATTGGCATTGCCATTTTATACAAAAATTTGAAGATGAATGTCGAATGGAATTTGAAAATGTAAATAGTGCCTATGATTCCTTAGTGAAACCTAAAAATCAGACTTTGATCAAGGCTTGGCAAGAGGGTAAAACGGGTGTTCCTATTGTTGATGCATGCATGCGTTGTGTGGTTGCAACAGGATATCTTAATTTTAGAATGCGTGCTTTAGTAGTCTCTTTTTTTACTTTTAATTTGTGGCAAGATTGGAGGGAATTACACTTTTTAGCAAGACAATTTTTAGATTATGAACCTGGCATTCATTACCCACAATTGCAGATGCAATCAGGTACGACAGGAATTAATACAATTCGAATTTATAACCCTATTAAAAACTCAGAAGAACACGATCCAGATGGTGTTTTTATTAAACAGTGGTTACCCGAATTGGCTGAAATTCCATTAGAATTAATTCACGAGCCATGGAGATTAAATGCTATTGAACAACAATTTTATAATTGTCAAATTGGGAAAGATTATCCCAAACCTATTGTAGATATTGAAGAGTCTAGAAAATATGCTAGTGAAATTGTGTGGAGTTTTAGAAAAAAAGAGGAAGTAAAACAAGAAGGAATTCGAATTTTAAAAAAACACGTATCCAATCCAAATAAACCAAAAAATGCGAGGAGTAAAAAAACAAAACCTGCCCAATAAAATTTGTGTTGTTTGCCAAAAACCTTTTGCTTGGAGAAAAAAATGGGAAAAAGTTTGGGACGAAGTAAAATATTGTAGTGATAAATGTAGAATGAATAAATAAAATTAATTCCTGCAAGGTTTCAAAAAACTGTGTAGATTAATTTTAAATCTGCGATGTCCAAAAAAAAGCTGCTGAAAGATAAAGAAAATATGAGGAAAACCTTACGATTAATTTTAGGAGATCAATTAAATAGTAATCATTCTTGGTTTAATACTGTTGATGATTCTGTGGTTTATGTCCTTATGGAAATCCGAACTGAGACGGATTATGCTCAACATCATATTCAAAAAGTAGTTGGAATTTTTGTTGCCATGCAAACTTTTGTGTCAGAATTAAAATCTAAAAATCATAAAGTTGAATATATTCAATTGAATGATACTACTAATTTTCAATCCTTTGAGAAAAATATTGAAAGTTTAATTTCAAAGAGGAATTTCACTCATTTTGAATACCAATTTCCGGATGAATATAGAGTTGATTTAATTTTGAAAAATCTCTGTAATACGATTCCTATTACAAGTACTGCTGTAGATTCGGAACATTTTTATACTTCTCGAAATGAATTAGGTGATTTCTTTGAAGGAAAAAAAACCTATTTAATGGAGAGTTTTTATCGCTCGATGCGGAAAAAACATAATGTCTTAATGGAAGGCGATAAGCCTTTAACGGGGCAATGGAATTATGATGGAGATAATAGAAAAAAGCTACCTAAAAATCATAAGCCAATTCCGCCTTTGGTTTTCAATAATGATGTTTCAAAGGTTTTCCGAGAAATTAATAAAAGTAATATCAAGACCATTGGGACTATTGATGCCAATAATTTTGTTTGGCCAATAAATAGAGAGCAATCATTGCAATTGTTAGATTTTTTTGCGACTGAATGTCTGCAACTTTTTGGAAGTTATCAAGATGCCATGACTCCAAATGAATGGTCTTTGTATCATTCTCGAATTTCCTTTTCTATGAATATTAAACTTATTTCTCCAAAAGAAGTAATCGAAAGAGTAATAAAAGAATGGGAAAAACGTCCAGATGAAATTGAATACCACCAACTAGAAGGATTTGTTCGTCAAATAATTGGTTGGCGTGAATACATGAGAGGTATTTATTGGTTAAAAATGCCTGAATATGCAACGTTAAATTATTTCGATAATCAAGAAAAATTGCCCGAATGGTTTTGGACAGGCCAAACTAAGATGAATTGCATGAAAGATGCAATAACTCAATCCTTAAATTATGCTTATGCTCACCACATTCAAAGGTTGATGGTTACTGGAAATTTTGCATTATTAGCAGGTGTTCATCCTGATGAAATTGATGCTTGGTATCTCGGAATTTATATCGATGCCTTCGAGTGGGTAGAAATCACCAATACTCGAGGTATGAGCCAATTTGCAGATGGCGGAATTGTAGGAACTAAACCCTATGTGAGTTCAGCTACTTATATTGATAAAATGAGTCATTATTGTGGTAGTTGTTATTATAAGAAAGCCATTAAAGTTGGTGAAAAATCATGCCCTTTTAATAGTTTGTATTGGAATTTTTATGATAAAAATGAAGGTAAATTATCTAAAAACCCACGAATAGGAATGATGTATAAAGTATGGCAAAAAATGAAAATAGAAGATAAAACAGCACTTTTAGAACAGGCAGATTTTTATTTGAAAAATATAAATAAATTATGAAAACTTCGATAGTTTGGTTTAAAACGGATTTAAGATTACAAGATAATGAAACTATAATTAGGGCTATTTCACAAAGTGATGAAATTATTCCGGTGTATTGTTTTGACGAATCTCATTACAAAATAACAAATTTCGGTTTCAAGAAAACAGGAAGTTTTAGAGCTCAGTTTTTATTAGAATCATTACTTGATTTAGATTCGAATTTAAGGGCTTTAGGTTCGGGATTACTTATTCTTAAAGGAAACCCTGAAGTTGAAATTCCTAAAATTGTTAAGCAATATAAAGTTGCTAAAGTCTTTGCAAAAAGAGAAGTTACCTATGAAGAAAAGCAAACCGAAACTCTTTTGCAAAACGAACTTTTTAAGATGAATTGTGAGCTAGAAACTTATAGTACAAGCACACTATATCATGCCGAAGACTTGCCTTTTTCTATAAAAGATATCCCTGACGTTTTCACTAATTTCAGAAAAAAAATAGAAATTGAATCTAAAATAAGAAGTTCCTTCGAAAAGCCATCAGCAATAAAATCACCCCAATTGGATGTAATCAAATTACCCACTTTGGAAGAGCTTGGGTTGTTGTCTATTCCAATAAACAAAAACGCTGCGATTCAATTTAAAGGTGGGGAATCTAAAGCAATTGCTCGTTTAAATCATTATTTTTTTGAATCCAAATGCATTTCTAATTATAAAGAAACCAGAAACGGTTTAGTAGGGCCGGATTATTCCTCTAAATTTTCTGCTTGGTTGGCTTTGGGTTGTATTTCGCCTAGATTTATTTATCAAGAGTTAAAAAAATATGAACAGCAATTTGGATCTAATGAATCTACTTACTGGTTAGTATTTGAATTATTATGGCGCGATTATTTTAGGTTTTTGATGAAAAAACATTCTTCTAAATTTTTTCAACAAGTTGGAATTCAAAACAAACCCCACTTGGGAACAATTCCTAAAGAAAATCAACTTCACGATTGGATAAATGGTTCTACTGGAGTTGCTTTTGTAGATGCCAATATGAATGAATTGAGATTAACTGGGTTTATGAGTAATCGAGGTCGTCAAAACGTAGCAAGTTATTTTTGTAATGATTTAAAACTCGATTGGCGGTTTGGAGCAGCTTATTTTGAACAACAACTTATTGATTATGATGTGTGTAGTAACTGGGGTAATTGGGCTTATCTTGCTGGAGTAGGTAATGATCCTAGAGGAAATAGATATTTTAACATTGAAAAACAAGCAAATGATTATGATAAAAATAAATCCTTTAGGAATTTATGGGAGAATTCATAAATAATATTCTAAAACTCTATTTATATTTGCATAATCAATAAAATTCCGATGGACAAAATATTCAATAATACTGAGGTTGCTTTCTCTTTAAAAAGCGAAACCGAATTAGATAGAGCCTATTTTCTTTTTAAATTAATTGCAAATGAACCTCTTGTTCGCATTGGAACAGCTGTTACAAATTTTGCTCTAAAAGCTCATTTACCAGTAGAGGGATTAATTCGTGCCACGGTTTTTGACCATTTTTGTGGCGGTGTAAATGAGTTGGATTGCCTTTCGGTTGTTGATAAAATGTATACTAAAGGAGTTTCATCTGTATTGGATTATTCTGTTGAAGGTAAAGAGGAAGAAGCACAGTTTGATTTGGCTTTAAACATGACTCTAAAAACTATTGAATTCGCCAAAGAACGTAAAGCAATTCCGTTTGCAGTATTTAAACCAACCGGTTTAGGAAGATTAGATTTGTATACTAAAGTTGGTGAAAAACAAACTCTTTCTGCTGGGGAACAGTCGGAATGGGATAAAGTTAAGAATCGTTTTGAATTGGTTTGTAAAACTGCTCATGACAAAGATGTCGCTTTGCTAATTGATGCTGAAGAAAGTTGGATGCAAGATGCTGCAGATGATTTGGTAGAAGAAATGATGCGTAAATACAATAAAGAAAAAGTGATTGTTTTTAGTACTTTGCAAATGTATCGTTGGGATCGTTTAGATTATTTAAAACAACTACACGAAAAAGCCAAAGCGGAAGGTTTTTATATAGGAATGAAATTAGTACGCGGTGCTTACATGGAAAAAGAACATGAAAGAGCTAAAGAAAAAGGATGCCCAACTCCAATTTGTGCTTCTAAACAAGCAACCGATGACAATTATAATGCAGCTGTTGATTACATGATGCACCATATTGATAAAATGGCAATCTTTGCAGGTACCCATAACGAAGAGAGTTCTTATAAATTATTAGAGATGCTTGATGCAAACGGAATTGATAAAAGTGACACTCGCGTGTGGTTTGGACAGTTGTATGGCATGAGTGATAATATTAGTTATAATTTAGCTAAAAACGGATACAATGTTGCTAAATACTTGCCTTTTGGACCAGTTCGTGACGTGATGCCTTATTTAATTCGTCGTGCTGAAGAAAATACATCTGTTGCAGGACAAACTAGTAGAGAATTGAATTTGCTAAAAACAGAAAGGCAGCGAAGAAAATTAAAATAATTTCATTTAGTTTTCAGTACTACACCCTAAGAAATCTTTAATTCAAAACAAGAACTAAGGTTAATTTCTATTTAATTTTTCAAAATCTAAAACCACTAATTTTATTAACTAAAAGGAGTGAGAATTCGTTATATAAAATATCCAATTTTTTTTATTTAGAAGAGTATTAAGCGGAAGTAGTATTTCAAATTAATTAAAAATCACATTATTAAATTTCTATTTTTTATTTTATTTTATGAAATACCCCTAAAATTTTAGGGGGCATAGTATTAAAATAATAAAAATTTTCATTTTATTTCATTTTTTAAATGGGGTATTGTTTTATTTTATAAATTTATTTCGAATTTAAATAAAAAAACAATGAGAAAAATTATTTTAAGTGTGATTCTAATCACAATTTTGGTGTTATCTATTTTTTCAATTTATTTATTTCCTGAAAGTAAAATTTTGGGTGCTCACATTGTGCCTCTTAAACTAGATACTGGGGATACCGCATGGATGCTTGTAGCTACAGGTCTTGTTTTGTTAATGACTCCAGGATTAGGTTTTTTCTATGGCGGGATGGTAGGTAAAAAAAATGTTATTAGCACAGTTCTTCAAAGCTTTATGGCTATGGTTATAGTAACTGTACTATGGGTGGTAGTCGGTTTTGGTTTGTGTTTTGGTCCTTCAATAGGAGGTCTTATTGGTGATCCAACTTCTAATTTATTTTTTAATGGAGTAAGTGCAACTACCGCTTGGGAGCTAGCGCCTACTATTCCATTTATTCTCTTTGCCTTATTTCAAGCAAAATTTGCAATTATTACCCCTGCTTTAATTACAGGTGCTTTTGCAGAACGTGTTCGATTTTGGGCTTACCTATTATTCATGGTGTTATTTATTCTATTTGTTTACGCTCCATTATGTCACATGACTTGGCATCCAGATGGTTTATTTTTTAGATGGGGAGTATTAGATTTTGCTGGTGGTACAGTAGTTCATATGAGTGCTGGTTGGGCTGCATTAGCAGGTGCGATATTTTTAGGAAAAAGAAAAGTTCAAAAATCAAATCCTGCAAGAATCACCTACGTATTATTAGGAACAGGTTTATTATGGTTCGGTTGGTTTGGTTTTAATGCTGGTTCAGCGGTTGGTTCTAACGGATTAGCTGCGCAAGCTTTAGGTACAACAACAGTTGCCGCCGCTGCCGCTGCTATGGGCTGGGTGTTTTTAGATAAAATACTTGGACATAAACTTTCTGCAATGGGAGCTTGTATTGGAGCAGTAGTTGGATTAGTTGCTATAACTCCAGCTGCAGGTTTTGTATCAATTCCTTCTGCTTTAGCAATTGGATTTATTGCAAGTTTTGTGAGTAATTTAGTTGTAAGCAAATTTCCTAAAGGTAAAATTGATGATGCTCTAGATGTATTTGCATGTCATGGTGTAGGCGGAATGGTTGGCATGTTATTAACAGGAGTTTTTGCATCAAAATCTGTAAATCCAATTGTTGGTGACAATCAAGGCTTGATATATGGAGATACTACTTTGTTTTTAATCCAATTAAAAGCATTAGTTCTTGTTTCTATTTTTGCTTTTGCTGCTTCTTATGCCTTATTCTTTATTGTAAATAAAATAACGCCATTAAGGGTGAGTGAGGATAAAGAAGTGCTTGGATTAGATATTACGCAACATGGTGAACAACTTTAAACTTAGTATTTTATAACTAAATTATATTTACTTAATTTTTATTATTATTTTTCCGCTTCTAATTTAATATACTAAAAAGTAAATAATTAGTAAAAATAAAAAGAAAACTTAGTAAAAATTAATTATTAAACCATGAAAAACCATAGTGTTAAATCAATTTTATGTAGAGCAGTCCTTATTTTAGTTGCGTTCCATACTAGTTATGGTCAAGAAACACCTAAATCTACCACTGTTTTTTCAGGATCTGCAGATATGTATTACAAATATGATTTTTTTAAATTCGATAATAGCAAAACCAGTTTTACAAAAACGCATGATTCATTTGAACTAGGTATGGCAACTGTAAAAGCGGTTCATAAGTCAGGTAAAGCTTCCGTTTTAGTAGATTTAGGTTTTGGAAATAGAGCTGCCGAATTCACTTACAACGATGCGAATGCAACATTTATGATAAAACAATTAAATGTTACTTATGATTTTTCTTCAAAATTTAAAGTCACAGCCGGAAGTTTTTCTACTCATCTAGGATATGAATTAATTGATGCGGTCGATAATAAAAACTATAGCATGTCCTATGCGTTCACTAATGGGCCTTTTTTTAATACGGGTGTTAAAGCACAATATACAGCTGGTGCTTTTAGTTTTATGGCAGGAGTTTCAAATCCTACAGATTTTAAATCAGCTTCAAAAGCAGGTTCTACGCAAAAAACAGTTATTGCTCAAATTGGATATGTAGGAAAAAAAGGGAATGCCTATTTTAATTTTACGTCGGGTAGTATGAATCCAATTTCAACAACTAACAAAACACAATTTGATTTTGTTGCATCAAAAAAAGTTGCCGAAAAAGTAACATTAGGTTGCAACGGGACATATGCTTTAACTTCAGATGATATAGTAAAAGATACAAAATCTTGGTTTTCAGTAGTTGGGTATTCGGTTTTTTCTTTAAAAAGCAATTTAAGTTTAGCTTATAGAGCAGAGTATTTTGATGATAAAGATAATGTTCTCGGTTTGGCAGCAAATGTTTTTGCTAATACACTTTCTTTGAATTATAAAGAAGGAAATTTAACTTTCATTCCTGAAATTAGGGTGGATACTGCTTCACAGAATATTTTTACAGATGGAAATCCAAATAAATCATCTGCTTTTGTTTTATTAGCAACAACATATACTTTTTAATTTTAAGTAGATTAATTAGTAATAAAACAATTATTTGTGATGCCAAACCCCACTTTTGTGGGGTTTGGTTTTTTGTTTAATTGACTTATAATTATAAAATTGGAGATAATGAAATATTAGTATTAATAAATTGATTAATTCGAAAAAAAACACATTTATTTTTATAGTATTCTCCTAAAACCTATTTTTTATCATTTTATGTTTTCATTGATAAATTTGAGTTATTAACATATTTTATTTTAAACAATTGCAAATCAATAGTTTAATTTGTTAATAATACTATTTTTCTTGTTAATAAGTTGAAAATTTGATTGAAAAACTAAAAAAAAATACTTTTATGTTTGTCATTATTAATTTTAAACAAAACAAAAATGAAAAAAATTATTTTAACTGCAGCAGCAGTATTTGCATTGTCATTTGCTAATGCACAAGATTTAAAATCATCTAAAGGAGAAAATTATTTGCCAGAGGCTGGTGATTGGGCTATCGGATTTAACGCTGATGGTTTATTTCATTATGTTGGAAATGCTTTTAATCAAGCAGGTAATAACGCTGCTCCGTCTGTTGATTTTCAACAAGCAGGAACATTTGTTGGAAAAAAATTCACTTCTGCTACTGAAGCATACAGAGTTGTTGCTAATTTTAAAGTAAATAGTGGTTCAGTAACTGATCCTGCTGGAAATAAAGCTACAAATTCTGGATTTGCTTTAACTGCAGGTTTAGGAAAAGAGTGGAGAAAAGGGAAAACACGTTTACAAGGTTTTTATGGTGTAGATGCTTTAGTTGGAATTTCTTCAAGTTCTTCTAAAAGTGCTTCAGGAGTTGAAACTAAAGATGGAATGGGATTCAGTATTGGTGCTAATGGATTTATTGGAGCAGAGTATTTCTTGTTTCCAAAAATCTCTATCGGAGCTCAATATGGTTATGGATTAAAGATTTCTAGTCAAGCAGCTTCTGAGGTTGCTGGAGTAAAAACTGGAAACGCTACATCAGGATTTAATTTAGGTGGAGTTGGAGTAAGTTCAATCAACATGACTTTACATTTCTAATCCATTTTAGAATAATACCAAATAACCACTCAAGAAATTGAGTGGTTTTTTTATGACCTATTTTTTTATAGTGAACGCATTTGCTATTCTTCCTTTAACATCTTTTATTATTTATTATTTTTCTTATTTGTTAATAATGAATTTTACAAGAGTTTATTTTTCAAATCTTTATAAAAAATAATGTATTTATATTCTTGTTAATAAATACATTGTATTAATGTTGTATATAGAGGTTTTGACTCTATATTTGAATTTAATATAAATCAGTTATTTTTATTTTATTGACTTGCTATTAATTAATTAGCATTAAATTTAGATTGTTGATAAAGCTTTTAAATTCTGTTTGATATAAATTAATAATAAAAAATGGAGACTAGAAACCATTTCAAAAAACGGGGCAAAACCGAAAAGCCATAAGAGTAGGATAAAAAAATATTAAAATGAAAAACGTAAAATTAAATTCAGTAGTTGCATTGGTTGCATTAGGAATTCTTTTAACAAGTTGTAATGCTACAATGCACACGGTTGGAACTGGTGGAAAAGGGGATTGTAAATCAGTTGGACAATATGATGCTAAAAAGAAACAATGGTATTTATTTTGGGGATTGTTGCCTTTGAATAAAGTAGATTCAAAAGATTTAGCTGGTGGAGCACAAAATTACACTGTGAGAACAACTACAAGTTTTGGTGATGGACTAATTTCTATTCCAGGTAGTTATTTATTGGGTTTAAAGACTCAAACTGTAAGAGTTTCTAAAGGAGATAAATAATTCTTAGTAAAAATTATAATCTATTTTAGATAAATTATTCTATTGAACCACTCAAGAAATTGAGTGGTTTTTTTATTGCTTGTTTTCTAGTTACTTTTGTTCTTATGAATTGGAAAACCTTTATTAAAAGTTATCAGTCGTATCTCAAAATTGAAAGAGGATTGTCTAAAAATACAATAGATAATTATTCTTTAGATATTGAAAGGTTATGTATGTATTTAGAATCAAATTCTATATTGGTTTCTCCAATTATTATATCCGAAGAAACTATCCAGCATTTTATTTATTCGGTCTCCAAAGAGGTTAATGCTCGTTCGCAAGCAAGAATAATTTCAGGATTGAAAAGTTTTTTTTCTTATTTAATTTTTGAAGATTACAGAACAGACAATCCAATGGAATTGATAGAAGCTCCGCGGTTAGGGAGAAAATTACCAGATACCTTATCGGTTCAAGATATTGATAGTTTAATTGAAGCTATCGATTTATCTAAACCTGAAGGAGAGCGTAACAGAGCCATATTGGAAACTTTGTACGGTTGTGGTTTGCGAGTTTCGGAATTGGTTTGTTTAAAAATTTCCGATTTGTTTTTTGAAGAAGGTTTTATAAAAATTACCGGAAAAGGTAATAAGCAAAGGTTTGTACCAATTAGTGATTACACACAAAAATTTATTGTCATGTATAAGGATTTAATTAGAAGTCATATAACAGTTCAAAAAGGACATGAGGATACTTTATTTTTGAACCGACGAGGAAAACAACTAACTCGAGCCATGATTTTCACAATTATCAAAGATTTGGCAGTTGCTATTAATCTAAATAAAGTTATTAGTCCGCACACTCTAAGGCATTCTTTTGCTACTCATTTGTTAGAAAATGGTGCCGATTTGCGTTCAATTCAATTATTGTTAGGCCATGAATCTATTACCACTACCGAAATTTATGTGCATTTAGATAGAAAACATCTAACCCAAATAGTCAATAAATTTCATCCTAGAAAATAAAAAAGCTTGTCTGGTTATGACAAGCTTTCAAATAGTATAGAATAACTTTTGCTACTTATTTTGCAATATTTACAGCTCTAGTTTCTCTAATTACTGTAATTTTAACTTGACCTGGATACGTCATTTCAGTCTGAATTTTTTGAGATATTTCAAACGATAGGCTAGAAGCCATATCATCACTTACTTTTTCACTTTCAACAATAACGCGCAATTCACGACCTGCTTGAATTGCATAGGCATTTTTAACACCATTAAATCCGAAAGCAATTTCTTCCAAATCTTTCAAACGTTGAATATAAGAATCTAGAACTTGACGTCTTGCTCCTGGTCTTGCTCCTGAAATTGCATCACAAACTTGAATGATAGGAGAAATTAAATATTTCATTTCAATCTCATCGTGGTGGGCTCCAATTGCATTACAAACTTCTTCTTTCTCGCCATATTTTTCAGCCCATTGCATTCCTAATAAAGCGTGAGGTAAATCACTTTCTGCATCTGGTACTTTACCAATATCATGAAGTAATCCTGCACGTTTAGCAAGTTTTACATTCAGCCCTAATTCGGCTGCCATGATTCCGCAAAGTTTAGAAACCTCACGAGAGTGTTGTAATAAATTTTGTCCGTATGAAGAACGGTATTTCATTCTACCAATAGTCTTAATTAATTCAGGATGTAAACCATGAATACCTAAGTCAATAACGGTACGTTTTCCTACTTCAATAATCTCTTCATCAATTTGTTTTGTAGTTTTAGCAACTACTTCTTCAATTCTTGCAGGGTGAATACGTCCATCGGTAACTAATTTATGTAATGATAGTCTCGCAATTTCTCTTCTAACAGGGTCAAAACAAGAAAGAATAATTGCTTCTGGAGTATCATCAACAATGATTTCAACACCAGTTGCTGCTTCAAGGGCGCGAATATTTCGACCTTCACGACCAATGATTCTTCCTTTTACATCATCCGATTCAATATTGAATACCGAAACACAGTTTTCAACTGCTTCTTCAGTACCAACACGCTGAATAGTACTAATAATTATCTTTTTAGCTTCTTGCTGCGCAGTTAATTTAGATTCTTCAATTGTTTCTTGAATGTGAGCCATTGCTTTAGTCTTGGCTTCAGCTTTAAGGCTTTCTACTAATTGCTCTCTAGCATCGTCAGCAGAAAGTCCAGAAATTACTTCTAGTTGAACTACTTGACTTTTGTGCATTTTTTCAACTTCTTGTTGCTTTTTATCTAGAATTTCAATTTTAGAGTTGTATTCAAGAGTTTTAGCCTCATAGTCATCATTAACTTTTTTGGCTTTCGATAATTCGCTAGAAACTTGAGATTCTTTGTCTCTAATTCTTTTTTCTACTTCTGCCATTCTTTTATCTTTCGATAAAATTTCCTTTTCATGTTCTGATTTTAACTCCAAAAACTTCTCTTTGGCTTGAAGTAATTTGTCTTTTTTTATGTTTTCACCTTCCAAATTAGCATCTTTTAATATTGATGCTGCGTCTTTTTGGGCGTTTTTTAATAAGTTAGATGCGGTGCTTTTTTCCAATATTTTTGATATTGTAAACCCGCCTGCTAATCCACCTACTATTCCGATAATTATAGATACTATGTTCATGTTTTAATTTAAAAAATTTATATAAAAAAACCTACATTAATTGCTTGTATAAACTCGTAAAGACAAGTTTTGAGCTAACTCGCTGTTCAAGTTTCCCACATAAAGAGGGCGTACTATAGAAGCGATGATTCACTCATTTTAATTTGTTAGTGTTGAGTTTACCAAAAATGAACTAATGTAGGCAGTATTTTTAGTTTATTTAAAAGAACGTATTTTGTAATATTATTTGAGATATTGGTCTAATAATTCATTAATTTTTGTTAATCGTTCTATTGATTCTGTTCCATCAATAGCATTATCAACATTTTTTTGTTCTAATTGAGAGGCAAATTGTAAAGCGCACATGGCCAATACATCTTGTTTGTCACGAACAGCATAATTTTCTTCAAATTGCTTAATCATAACATCAATTTTTTTAGAAGCACTTCTGAGTCCTTCTTCCTGAGACATCTCAACCGTTAGCGGATAGACTCTGTCTGCAATTGATATTTTAATTTTAAGCTTATCATTCATTGTTAATCTGCTATCTGTGCTATGCAATAATCAATCTCTCTTATTAAAGAATTTATTTTAAGCTTGGTATCTCTTTTATAATCTTCACCGCCTAGTAAAGAATTCGTTATTTTTAAGGCCTCCATATCTTTTTTTAGTGTTTCCAATACTAAATTTTGATTTTGCTGGGAAGCAACAGAAATGGTGATTTCTTTTTGTAACGCTTGATTTTCTTTTTCTAAATTGTTTATTTTAACAAACAATTTTTGAATCTTATTTTCAAGAGTATCCATTATTTCTGTAATCTCACTCATCTATAACAGTATTCTATACTTAATCTTACAAATTTATAATTACTATTCTATTAAAGCAATATTTTTGACGAAAAAAAATATTTATTTTTTTATTTAGTTTTAACTTTTTGTAAAATAGGCAGTTGAAAATTACTTTTTTTTGAATATTTTTTTATATCTTCAGTTTTTATAAATTAGCAAAAAACCTTTGTATGAGATTTTTTATTTGTTTTGTTTTTGTATCATTTGTAAGTTTTGGTCAAAATCAGTATCCTAAAGATTTTTTTTCGTTGCCTTTGGAAATTCCAATGGAATTATCTGGAAATTTTGGAGAACTTCGTCCAAATCATTTTCATGCTGGTTTCGATTTTAAAACAAATCAACGCGAAGGTCTTAATGTTCATGCTTCTGGAGATGGATACGTCTCCCGAATAAAAATATCTACAGCTGGATACGGTAAAGCTATTTACATAACTCATCCAAATGGTTTTACAACAGTTTATGGTCATTTGCAAAAGGCAATCGGTCCAATTCAAGATAAAATTATTGAACTTCAATATTTAGGAAAATCCTATGAAATAGAAGCATTTTTTAAGCCAAATGAACTGCCAGTTAAGAAAGGTCAAATAATTGCTATTTCAGGAAATACAGGAGGTTCTGAAGGACCACATTTGCATTTTGAATTTAGAGACAATAAAACAGAGAAAATTATTAACCCTCTTTTCTTTGGATTTGATTTAAAAGACACCAAAAAACCAATTGTATCTTCTCTTTTAGTTTATCCAATTGATGCCAATTCTATTGCAAATGAATCTAAAATACCTGTTTCTTTAAATTTGTCATTACAAAAAGACGGCACCTATTTTTCTGAAAAAGTATTAGCAACAGGAAGAATTGGTTTTGGAATTAATACATCCGATTGGGATGACGTTTCCTATAATGCTAATGGAACTTACAAAACACAATTAATTTCTAATGGGACTCCTATTTTTGGTTATGAATATGATCAAATGGTTTTTGATGAAGCCCGATATGTGAATGCTTTTATAGATTATAATAGGTATAAAAAAACGCACCAAAGAGTCCAAAAATTATTTATGAAATATACTTATAATTGGAGTAATATTTATCAAAATGTGGATAATGGAATTTATAATGTGATTCCAAATTTTAATGGAGTTCAACGTATTGAGGTTTCTGATTTCTTTCAGAATAAAACTATAATTTATATTCCAATTCAGTATTCTAACCAACCAGCAACAGTATTGAATTCGATAAAAACCACTAAATATTTTGTTAAAGCAAAAGTAGATTCCAATTTTGAAAAAGATAATTTCTCGGTTTCATTTCCGGCAGGAACTTTCTATGATGATTTTTATTTGAATTTTGAAGTTAAAAATAATATTTTATTTCTGCACGATGATACAGTGCCTGTGCATTCTAACTTTACAATTTCAGCAGAAGATATAATTTCATCAGAAGAAGAAAAGAAAAAAATGTTCCTTGCTTCATTCAATGGAAAAAAATGGACATACAACGCAACAAAACTTGTAGGAAATACGTTTTCTTGTAGATCTAAATCATTAGGCCAATTTACTTTGATGAAAGATACCGTTGCGCCTAAAATAAATATTTCTAAAAGCATAGAAGGTAAATGGATTACAGGACAAAAAGGGTTGAGTTTTACTATTTCCGATGATTTATCTGGAATAAAAACTTACAATGGCTATATTAATGATGTTTGGGTTTTGTTTGAATACGAATCGAAACTTAATAAAATAACACATGTTTTTAATGATAATCTACTTCTAGAAGGTGCCAATAAATTGAAATTGATAGTAACTGATAATGTAGGAAATTCTACTATCTTTGAAACGCAATTTAATAGAAGTCAAAAATAATACAATCCTTTTGAAAACAAGAAACAAACTTTTATCGCTGCCTTTTTTTCTATTTAGTGCAGTGGTATTTGCTCAAAATGCAAAAGTTACCGGCATCGTTTTAGATGAAAATAAAAATCCGGTGGAAGGCGTTAATGTAAGTTACCAAAGCAAATCTTCTGTAACAAATTCTAACGGTTTTTACGTTATAGAAATTCCTTCTAAGCAAAAAGTAGTTTTGGTTTATACTCATATTTCTTTAAAAAGAATAACGGCAACTTTTGAGTTAAAACCAAAGGAAGTTTTAGATTATAATCCGATTATGAGTTCTAAAAATGAACAATTGGAAGATGTAGTAATTACCAGTAGCCGAAAGCGCGTACAAGGAATTATTAGTATTGATACTGAGGTTGTGCGAAGAGTTCCAAGTTTATCTGGTGGGGTAGAGGGAATTTTAAAAACATTACCAGGCGTAAATTCCAATACTGAATTAAGTTCACAATATTCAGTTCGTGGTGGAAATTACGATGAGAATTTAGTTTATGTAAATGAAATAGAAATTTACCGTCCTTTTTTAGTTCGATCTGGACAACAAGAAGGATTGAGTTTTACAAACACCGATTTAATTCAGAATATTGATTTTTCTGCAGGAGGTTTTCAGTCAAAATATGGAGATAAAATGTCCTCAGTTTTAGATATTACGTACAGAAAACCAACAAAATTTGGTGCTTCTGTTGAAGCAAGTATGCTAGGAGGAAGTGTTTCTGCTGAAGGAATTTCGAAAAATAAAAAATGGAGTGCTATTACAGGAATTCGATACCGTGACAACTCACTTTTGGTTAATAGTCAAGAAACACAATCTAATTATAAGCCGACATTTACAGATATTCAAACTAATATAAATTTTAATGCAAATAAAAAATTACAGTTTAGTTTTTTAGGCAATATCTCCCAAAATAAATACAGCTACCAACCTTTAACAAGACAGACTAATTTTGGAACTTTGAGTAATCCTATTGCACTTCAGATTTTTTATGAAGGACAAGAAAAAGACCAATATCAAACTTATTTTGGTGCATTTAAAACAAATTATATTGCAAATGAAATTAGTACCTATAAATTTATTGCATCCGCTTATCACACCCAAGAACAAGAACACTTTGATATTGATGCAGCCTATTATTTAGGCGAAGTAGATTCAAATATTGGTTCAGAAACTTTTGGAAATGTGACTTACAACCGCGCTATAGGTTCGCAATTAAATCATGCTCGAAACGATTTGGATGCTGTAATATTAAATGGAGAAGTAAAAGGAAATCATAATTTTAAGAAAAAATTTCAAATTGATTGGGGATTGAAATATACCCATGAAAGTATTCGTGATAGAATTGTAGAATGGGAAGCACTTAATGATTCTGGCTTCAATGTGAATCCGCCTAGCGTTCCTCCAAGAGATGATCCATATCCGCCGGCTTATTCAGGGCCATTAGTACCTTATCAAAATGTAAGAGCATTAAATTATGTAAACATCAACAGATTTTCTGGATATGTCCAATGGAGTACTAAAACTAATTTGGGCAACAATCAATTATGGATGAATGCAGGTGTTAGAGCCCATAATTGGTTAGTTTCTGGTGATGCTATTAACGATGCCAAAAGCCAAACTGTTTTTAGTCCGAGAGCCCAAGTTTCTCTTAAACCAGATTGGAAGAAAGATATGATTTTCCGTTTTTCAACAGGTTTTTATTATCAACCACCATTTTACAGAGAACTACGCGATCAATTCGGAGTAGTAAATCCGAATGTTAAAGCGCAAAAATCGATACATTTTGTGTTAAGCAACGATTATAATTTCAAAATGTGGAATCGACCGTTTAAGTTGGTAAGTGAAGCGTATTATAAATCAATGAGTGATGTAAATACCTATACTTTAGAAAATGTTAGAATTCGTTACCGAGCTAATAATGATGCGGTTGCTTATGCTTACGGGTTTGATTGTAGGTTGAATGGTGCTTTTGTTCCAGGAACCGAATCTTGGTTTAGTTTTGGGTACATGAAAACGGAAGAAAACCAAGATGGAAAAGGTTATATTGCCAGACCTACAGACCAACTTTTGAAATTTGGAATCTTATTTCAAGATTATATGCCTAATATTCCAAACGTGAAATTATATTTAAATTTGACTTATAATACTGGTTTGCCTGGAGGATCACCATCTTATGCAGATGTATACCAATACCAAAGTCGTTTGCGTGATTACCGTCGTGCCGATGTTGGTTTCTCCTATCTATTTACTGAAAAAAATAACGAACGTCCAGAAGGGCATTGGTTAAAGAAATTTAACGATTTGTCTGTTGGTTTTGAAATTTATAATATGTTCAACAATCAAAATGCAATAACTAATACTTGGGTTCGTGATGCCTATTCTAAAAGTCAATACGGAATTCCTAATTATATGACAACCCGTGTTTTTAATATAAAATTGACTGCGAGATTGTAAATTTCACTAAATTTGAAGTTAAATAACTGTCTAATGAAAAACATATCCAAATATTTTATCCTTTCTGTTGTTGCACTTTTTGTAAGTTGCAAACAAGAAACTGATACGCCAAAAGTTTCTTACGATCCTAATGTTAAAGTAAAACAAATTGCTAAATCGGATACTTCTTCTGTTAAAGTAGCAGATTTGCCAATTAATTTTACAGGAACAAATGTCCTTATACATCCAATTGGGGATTTGAATATTTATAGTAGAAATAAAAATGTTGCTTACGATTCTTCTTCCTCACTAGGCGACTCACAACAAAGTTTTGCTGTTTCAAATAATAATGAATTTGAAATTACGGGATATTTACAAAATATTAAATTCCAAGAAATAGGAAATGATTCTATTAAAGCATTAACTAACAAGCAAATATTAATTGAATCTGCTACCTATTTAAAAAATACTGCCGACAAAATTAAGAAGCAATTTTTGGTTTATACACTAGCGGATTCCGATACAAACAAAGATGGAAAGATAGACGGTAACGATATTAAGTCGTTATATATAAGTGCAATTAATGGAGATAATTTTACTAAATTATCTCCAGATTTTCAAGAATTAATTGATTGGAATTGTATGGAATCTATGTCAAGATTGTACTTCAGAACTATTGAAGACATCAATAAAAACGGGGCTTTTGACAAAGCCGATAAAGTACATTATCATTATTTAGATTTACTTTCAAAAGAGTGGAAAGAACAACAATATTTTCCGGTAAATTAAACTAATTTATTCGAAACTTTGCATTAAAACCAATTTAGAATAGGTTCCATTCATGGCTAATAATTCGTCATGATTTCCTTGTTCTACAATTTCGCCACGGTGCATAACAACAATTTTATCAGCTTTTTGAATAGTTGATAAACGGTGTGCAATTACAATGGAAGTTCTATTCTGCATCATGTTTTCTAAGGCTACTTGTACAAATTTTTCACTTTCGGTATCCAATGCAGAAGTAGCTTCATCCAAAATCATAATTGGAGGGTTTTTTAATACTGCTCGGGCAATGTTCAATCGTTGTTTTTGTCCCCCCGAAAGTTTATTTCCTGCATCTCCAATGTTTGTATAGATGCCATTAGGTAAATCTTGAACAAATTCATATGCGTTAGCTACTTTCAATGCTTCTAGGATTTCTTCGTCAGTTGCATTTTCTTTCCCGATAAGAATATTGTTTTTGATAGTATCATTAAAAAGAATTGAATCTTGAGTTACTAACCCTAACAAGTGACGAAGAGAATTCATCGTCATGTCTTTAATATTAGTGTTGTCAATTTTAATAGTACCTTCTTGAACATCATAAAAACGAGTCAATAAATTTGCAATTGTACTTTTTCCACTTCCCGATTGTCCTACTAATGCAATCGTTTTTCCTTTAGGAACTTGTAATGAAAAATTCTTCAATACATTTTCTTCTTCGTATTTGAAATTTATATTATCAATAGTAATTTCTGAATCAAAAGATGCTTTTTCAATTGCATTTGGTTTGTCGGTAATAGCGTTTTCAACTTCTAATACTTCAAAAACACGTTGCGCTGCAGCCATTCCACTTTTTACCGAATAAGTTGCTTTTGAAATTGCTTTCGCCGGAGTTAAAATATTGTAGGCCAATCCTATGTAAGCTAAAAATTGAGCACCTTCAAGAACCGCTTTACCGTTAGGTAATTTATCTAATAGCACCATATTTCCACCAAACCATAACAATACAGCAATTACAATTATCCCCATAAACTCACTAAAAGGTGAAGCTAAATTGTTTTTTCGTCCAATGCTATTTGATAATTTCAATAATCTATTTACGGATTCATTAAATTTTTTCTTAAAACTATTTTCTGCATTATAACTCTTAACTACTTTTAAACCAGAAAGACTTTCTTCTACAATCGAAATTAAATAGCCACCTTCATATTGTAGTTTTTGTGATTTAGATTTTAAAGATTTCCCAATTAAGGAAATGATATACCCAGAAATTGGAATGAAAATAAATACAAAAATGGTTAGTTTTAAACTTATTGCAAACATTGCGGCTATAGTAAAAATAATAGTCATAGGTTCTTTAACAATTAATTCTAAAATAGCGAAAAAAGAATTTTGAACTTCTCCAACATCACCTAGCATTCTAGCCATAATATCTCCTTTTCTTTTTTCAGAATAATAAGATATTGGCAATTCGATGATTTTATTATACATCGAAACTCTTAAATCTTTTAAAACACCATTCTTCAAATGCATTAAATGGTTGGATGCTAAATAATTAAATAAGTTTTTCAGTAAAAAAAGTATGATTATCAATACAATAACTAGTAAAAGAGCATATTGAGGGCCGTTGTTTTTTTGAAGCTCCGTGATGTAATAATACAAGTATTCTTTCCCGAATTTTGTAATTTCCCAAATAGTTGTAAACGTTGGTTTTTCGTTTATTTCTTCTGCTTCACCAAACAAAACTTGCATCATTGGAATTAATGCAATCATGGATAGCGTACTAAAAAGTGCATATAGAATATTGTAAACCACATTCCAAAATACATGGAATTTATAAGGTTTTATAAAAGGAAATATTTTCTTAAGATTTTCGTCCATTAGTTTAACTGCATAGCAGCAATTATATTTTTAATTTTTTTGTCTAATTCTTTCTCTACTTCTGCGGCATTTTCTATTGCATCCAAAGGTTCATTTACGCTAAAATAGAATTTTATTTTTGGTTCAGTTCCACTAGGACGTGCACAAATTTTTGAGCCGTCTTCAAGATAATAAATCAACACATCCGATTTCGGAATATGTATTGGATCTACTTCTCCAGTAAACATATTTTTAGCAGTTGAATTTTTATAATCTTCAATACAAACTACTCGTTGCCCATTTATTTCATTAACTGGATTTTCTCTAAGATTAACCATCATTTGATTGATCTCTTCAAGTCCAGAAATTCCTTTTTTTGTAAGTGAAATTAAATGTTCTTTATAAAATCCGAAATCAACATATAAGTTTAAAAGTTCTTGATATAATGAACTTCCTGCAGCCTTGGCTTGGGCTGCAATTTCGCAAACTAATAAGGTTGCTGCAACGGCATCTTTATCTCTAACGGCATCGCCTACCATATATCCAAAACTTTCTTCGCCACCTCCAATGAACTCTAATTCAGGAAAATCTTTAATGAATTTTGCAATCCATTTAAATCCCGTTAATCCTACTTTACATTCTACATCATAAGCAGCACCAAGTTCAAGCATCATAGGGGTAGAAACAATAGTAGTTCCAATAAATTGTTTGTTATTAATTTTCCCAGTTCTTTTCCATTGTTCTAGTAAAAAAGCTGTCATGATAACCATCGTTTGATTGCCATTTAATAAGGTCATTTTGCCATTAGTTTCTCTAACAGCTACTCCTAATCTATCCGAATCAGGGTCAGTTCCTACCACAATATCTCCGTTTACTTTTTCTGCCAGAGCCATAGCCATTGACAATGCTTCTGGTTCTTCAGGATTTGGAGAAACAACTGTAGGAAAATTTCCGTCTGGAACTTCTTGTTCAGCAACAATATTTACATCCGTATATCCGGCTTGAGCCAAAACTCCTGGAATAGATTTAATCGAGGTGCCATGAAGAGAAGTATATACGATTTTTAAATTCTCCTTTGCCGAAAAAGGTGTGTTAAAACTTGCATTTTCTATAGTAGATTTTGCGAAAGCAGCATCGACCTCCGTATCAATATATTCAATTAATGCCTCGTTAGCTTCAAATTTTATGTTTTCATAAGGAAGCGCTTCAATGACTTGAATAATTTCCGAGTCTTGCGGCGGAACTAATTGTCCTCCATCTTGCCAGTACACTTTGTAGCCATTGTATTCTGGTGGATTATGAGAAGCAGTGAGTACAATTCCGGCATGGCATTTTAAATATTTTAAAGCAAAAGATAACTCCGGAGTAGGACGCAAATCAGAAAAAAGGTACACCTTAATTCCATTTGCAGAAAAAACATCAGCAACCGTTTTAGCTAAAGTTGCACTGTTATGGCGACAATCAAAAGCAATTACTACTTTTAATTCTTGTCCGGGAAATGAATCTTTTAGGTAATCCGAAATTCCTTGGGTGTTTTTCCCCAAAGTATATTTGTTAATTCTATTGGTGCCTGCACCCATAATTCCGCGCATTCCACCAGTACCGAATTCTAAATTTTTATAAAAACTCTCTTCTAAATCTTTAGGCGAGTTAGCCATCATTTTGTGAATGGCATCTTGTGTTTCTTTATCAAAAGTTGGAGTTAACCATTCGTTTGCTTTATCTAAAATATTTTTTTCAAGTTGCATATTCTTTTTTTAAGAAGCTATTCCTGCTATACGCTTTATCTTTTTTTGCTAAAAAATAGCAAGAAAAGGATGCCGCTTCTATCAGGGCTAAGCCTATTTGTATACTTTATTTTTTTTAACCTATTTTCGTTTGTTCTCTTTGCAGCCTCTTACTTGATGAATTTTATTTTGAATAACTTCTATTTCCATCTTTTAATATGTTTGAGGTCACAATTTGTGATCTTAAAAAAAAATATTTTTTTGGGCAACAAAATTAGATAGAAACAAACTTATAAATTTATTTCTTTGGCAATTTTATATCGTTCTTCATTGTTTTTGGTTCTAAGAATTATTTCTCCCAAAAATCCTGCAAGAAATAATTGCGACCCAATTATCATTGATGTTAATGCAATATAAAAAAGAGGGTTTTGAGCCACTAAAATAGTAGGCTCATGGAGAATAAAAAGCTTAGTTAATTTAAAAATTATTATAAATCCCGTTGAAATAAGTCCAATAATAAACATCAATACTCCAGCAGCGCCAAAAAAGTGCATTGGTCTTTTTCCGTATCGGGACAAAAACCAAATGGTTATTAAATCTAGAAAACCATTAATAAAACGGCTCATTCCAAATTTAGATTCCCCGTATTTTCTTGCTTGGTGAATGACTACTTTTTCTCCAATATTTCCAAATCCTGCATTTTTTGCCAATACCGGAATATAACGGTGCATTTCACCCGAAACTTCAATATTTTTAATAACAATATTTTTGTAGGCTTTCAGGCCACAATTAAAATCGTTTAAATATACTCCTGATGTTTTTCGAGCTGCCCAATTGAATAATTTAGAAGGCAAGTTTTTAGTAACTGCATTATCATATCGCTTCTTTTTCCAGCCAGAAACCAAATCATAATTCCCTTTAGTAACCATATCATAAAGTTCTGGAATCTCATCAGGACTGTCTTGTAAATCGGCATCCATGGTAATAATTACGTCTCCTAATGCCTTATTAAAACCGGCATGTAAAGCTTGAGATTTCCCGTAATTTCTTAAAAAACGGATTCCTTTTACATTTGCATCTTTACTATTAAGGTCTTCTATGGTGTGCCAAGAATCATCTGTACTTCCGTCATCAATAAAGATGACTTCATAGGTGAAATTATTGGCATTCATAACTTTAACAATCCAAGAATGTAGTTCAGGTAACGATTCTTGTTCGTTTAATAATGGAATTATTACGGATATATTCATTAAGATTATATGCTTTGATTAGGATCTTTTTTCACAATTGCACCAACAAGTAATGAATACAACAAGCCAAAAAAGGCATACATGACTAGTGTTACTGGAAATATAATATATTGACTCATGAATTTTTTTGTCATAGTAAGAGCAATATCCATTTGCTCAGCTGTCATGTTAGGGTTCTTTTTTAAAATCTCTGATTTGGTTATTGCAAGTATTTGATCACCAAAATCCGGAAAAATTATATTAAAAATTAAATTGAATATTGCATATATCAATGCGGCAATTACCGTAATAGAAACTCCAATTTTCAAACATTCTGAAAATGTGACAAATCCATTATTTAGTTTTTTATAATTTGTGCAACCTAAAAAAATAAAAATAAAAGGAAGGATTAGATAGTTTAATAAATTGATTACTACGCCAAAACTACTTCCTGTTAACTTATCTATTCCAATGATATAAGATATTACAAATTCTAATACCATGATAACACCAAATAATAGACCAAGTTGCAAACCAGATTTAGCGGGTGAAATTTTAGTTTCCATCTTTTTATTTATTTTAATTAATCTACAAATATACAAATTCCTTCATTATAGTAGAATATATGAATCAATTAAAAAAAACAAAGTAATTGTTTGATAATTAAAAAATAATTGTACTTTTGCACTCTTAAATAAAAACTAATAATTAAAAGTTGTAGTAAGTTGATACCTTTTTTATTAAAGCTTCACAACAAACTACCTCATAACAAATAAAAAGATTTACACAATGAAACAAGGAATTCACCCAGAAAATTACAGATTAGTTGCTTTTAAAGACATGTCTAACGAAGATGTTTTTATTACAAAATCAACAGTAGAAACTAAAGAAACTATTACTCACGAAGGAGTTGAATATCCGGTTTTTAAAATGGAGATCTCTAGAACGTCTCACCCTTTTTACACAGGTAAATCTAAACTTATTGATACTGCAGGACGTATTGATAAATTCAAAACTAAATACGCTAAACACGGTAAATAATATTTATAGTGTTGACTAGTCCTAAATAATCGATACAGATTATTAGACAAAAATAGATAAATTAAACAGCATCAAAAACGTTTTTGGTGCTGTTTTTAGTTTTATAGGTTTTAATTTTTAATTTACTTTGCTGATGCATTTGGTTTGGCGT
>CAILWV010000068.1 GCA_903838055.1 uncultured Bacteroidota bacterium
AGAGCATTACGAAAATTTAATAAAGCCTTAGAAGCAAGGGGCATCAAAATAGAGGATTTACTATGAGAGATTTTAGCCAGCCATTTTTAGATGCAAAACGTCTTTTAGATGAATATTACAAAGCTATGATTGCTCAAGATAAAGCCACAGCCTATCAAATTGCCAATTCTTTTGTAGAGGCTGCTTTAAAACTAGAAGATATTGCTCATGCAGATTAAAAAGTTTGATCAGGCCCTTCATGACAAATACGATCCACCAGCTAGAGCTGCGGTAGCAGAATGGATTTCAATGAAATGGGGGCTTACAGCTTTAGATAATCCTGATATTTATGGAACAGACTTAATTATTCATAGGGGCTCCATTCCTGTAGGGTTTGCTGAAGTTGAGGTTAGATCTTGGAATCCTCATTGTCCTTTTCCTACAATTCATGTTCCTGTTAGAAAAAAGCATATGCTAGAAGTTCCTAAAACATTGTTTTTTGCATTAACTCAAGATATGCGCCATGCTTACTGGATGCTTGGAAGTAAAGCTTTGGAGTTTGAAACCATTGAAATGCGTGATCAAACTAAGCATGAGGCTTATTATCAAGTTCCAAAAGAATTGTTTAATTACGTTGATTTAACGGAACCTTTTTAATGAATATAGTTTCTTATGGTGCTGGCACAAACAGCACAGCTTTGTTAATAGAAATGGTTAATCGTGGCATTTCATGCGATTTAATCACTTTTGCAGATACTGGGGCAGAACGGCCTGAAACTTATGAATATTTAAAAATGTTTAGCGAGTGGTTGGTTTCTAAAGGTTTTCCAGCCATTGTTTGCGTAAAAGCTGAAACTCCCAGTAAACATATGGGTCTAGAACAATTTTGTATTGGTCATAAAACATTGCCTTCTATTGCTTTTGGCTACAAAAAATGCAGTCAACAGTTCAAAGGTGAGCCACAGGATAAATACATAAAAAATCATCCAATGGTTCAAAAAGAATGGTCTGATGGTTTTAGGGTTAACAAATACATTGGATATGATGCAGATGAGCCTCATCGTGCTAATCGTGTTTTAGATGAAAAAATAACCAATAAATTTAATATGCAATATCCATTGGTTGAATGGAATATGGGCAGAGATGAATGTATTGAATCAATAAAAAATGCTGGTTTGCCGTTGCCAGGCAAATCTGCTTGCTTTTTTTGCCCAAGCTCTAAACCAAGAGAAATATTGCAAATGGCAAAAACTCATCCTGATCTTATAAAAAGAGCTTTGGCATTAGAAGAAAATGCTAAGGAAAGCTTTACTGCAATTAAAGGTTTAGGAAGAAATTGGTCTTGGAAAGAATTGATTGATTCTGATAATGCTCAAATGAAAATGTTTGCAAATGAAGTTCCATGCGAATGTTACGATGGCGAATAATGGCTACTAAGGCAGAAAAGGATATTTATGCTCGCTTGGCGAGATATGGCTGTATTTTATGCAAACAACAAGAAGTTAGAAACCTTGAAGATTCCCCAACAGAAATGCACCATATACGAAGATTTGGTGGAAAAAGAGAAAATGCCCCAGTTATCCCCTTGTGCGCCTATCATCATAGACTTGGTAATTCCTCAGTTCACCAGCTTGGACATAAAGGGTTTGAAAAGTATTGGGGTTTCTCTGAAATGGATTTGTTAGAAAGATTAAATGACTTATTACAAGAAAAGAGTTGATGAGAACCAAAATCAAATAAAGCATACATTTATTGCTTTGGGGGCTTCTGTTCTTGATTTATCTAGAGTAGGCCAAGGATGCCCAGATCTGTTAATTGGTTACAAAGGCGTAAGTTGTTTAGTCGAGATCAAGCGAGATTCAAAAGCTGCATTTACTGATCCTCAAGTAAAGTTTATGCAAACCTGGCGAGGCGGTGCAGTTAGTCGAATAGATTCAGTTGATGCTGCCATTAGATTAATTAAAATGCTTGACATGGGTTAAGATTGACCTAAAATTAACGGAGCTACGATTTGTAGCTTCTTTTGCAAAAGGAAAATTGAAATGGC
>CAILWV010000069.1 GCA_903838055.1 uncultured Bacteroidota bacterium
GATTAAATACCAAATAATAAAGGCGAAGCCAATCATTACGATTGCATTGAAAATCATGGCCTCGTCATTACTCACGATTTTGAAAATTCTTTATGGTATTTATAGCGCATTGCATCTGCTACAAATTTTGCATATTCAATATCATTGTAATGGCCAAAACTTTTTCTTTTGCCATTAACTTGTAATTGAACAACCCATTTTTTATGAGATTTTTTCCAACAAACCCCTTTTACCCCTGAAGAACAATCTTTTCTTTTAATTGCATTTTGAGTATTTTGAAAGCGATTTGCTTCTCTTAAATTTTCAATGCAATTATTTGATGGATTGTTATCAATATGGTCAATTTCTGTTGGCATATAACCATAATGCATCATAAAAATTAATCTATGTATTGCATAAGATTTATGACCTATTCCAACTCTAAAATATCCATTAGGTTTTAAATTTCCTGCTTTAGAACCAATTTTTATTTGTTTTGCTGGAGAAATTTTCCAAAATAATTCGCCATTTTCATAGCAAAATATTTGATTAAGAAGGGTTTGCGTAATCATTACATTTTTTTCTTTTTAATGCCTTCAGCTCTACGAAGATCATGAGAATGTAGTTTTTTTCCAACAGACTTAGGAACTTCTCCAGCTTTTTCAGCTACTTTTGCTGCTACTTTGCGAGTAACAATCCTACCATTAGAGAGTTCAAATTCATGCTTTGCGCCTTTGGCAGCTTTACCAGCCATCTTTTTAAGCTCATCATGAGAATAAGCTTTGGAAGGGGCTTTAATAACCTTTCCAGACTTTTCTTTGATAGCAGGAACCAAGACTTTTAGTTTAGTTGCCATTATTTGATCCTAAAGATTTTATTGAGTTTAAGGGTGCTTTCATACTCAATTTTGCCTTGAGCATCTAAAGAACGCAATGGAAGCTCTTGAAAATATTTCCATTTATCTTTGTATGCTTGAATTTCTGATGGAGGAACCCAGCCAGCTTTTTTCCAACGCAAAGTAATGTCAGTACCACTTGCAGTCCAAATATGATGATTCATACGGCCTCCTTAAAAAACTCTAATTGATCCAGGTGGGCAAGAATAGCCTGAATAAACAAATACAGCTCCAGCAGGGGTTTTACAAGTAATTACTTGTTGCTGACCATAAGCTGTAACTGCAATAAAAGCGAATAAAACTCCGATTAATTTTTTCATTATTTTTCCTTAGAATGGAATATCAGATTCAAGATCAGCCAAATTAGCTGGTTTAGCGTTACCTTCTGTTTTTTCTTCTGGAATATTTAGATAACCCCAAATAGCCCCTTCTTTAAGACCTAACAATGGAATTAATTCAAGCTTAAACATCAAGTCACCTTTTTTAGTTTCTGTGACTATTCCAATGGTTTGATACCTTTTTTTAGGCTCTCCAGCTTTATCTGCATATTCCGATACTGGTGCTTTTAAATAATATTTAATTCCCATTTACATCCCTTTCATCAAATTTACTTCCACTTCTACTTCACTCAAAAACTGTTGTATTTCAACAATCATTTCATTTATAAATTTAGAATCCCTATTTACTCGAACAACTAGCAACTGGCTGCGTTCAGGCATCCTAGGGTCAAAACTAATAAAGTCGCACCAATCCCTGCCAGTTACAGCCATTTGCGCTTGCATTTGAATAAAGTATTTTTTAGGCGGTTCTTTAGATTTGAAATATTCCCAATGAGTTGCGCTATTAGGA
>CAILWV010000070.1 GCA_903838055.1 uncultured Bacteroidota bacterium
CATGAGGCTCTAGTAATTAAAGAGAAGTTAGATATATTAGTAGATGCTGCTAATCATAAAATCTCTGAGGTAAATAATGCTACTACTAGAATAGGGGTAATACTTTATGTAGTAGTAAGAGCATTAATAAAATAAAAAAAATAACAATAATATTTTAAATTGGCTCCATGAATATTCACTTATTAAGATCACCTGAATTAAAATCAGAGACCTATTGGAATGTGTTCAATTTATTGGAGCCATTTAATGGTCCTATGAAGTTTATTGCTTGTGAAGATGCTATTATATATTCCAATGCGCAAGATGAAAGTCGGATTTGGGATCAAAAAGAAGATTTCGAAAAATTAAAAAGCATACCTAAAGCAAATCGAATCTATTCAATTTCCGAAGCTTCTATTTCATTTCCTTACAAAGAAAAAGTAAAAACTTGGGATCAATTATTTGCTGAATGTGATAGTTATAGAAAATTAAAGAACTTGCCAGATGAGGATTTAGTAGTATTACTAACGGATGTTGGAAACGAACTAAATTGGTTTGGAGGAATTTCGGAGTCTATGAATAATTACTTTGTTCAAACTTCTAATTGGGAGTATTTCTTTGGGGATTCTATAGATATTCGATTTCCTATTGCATATGAAGTGATAATTTGGGTAATGCGAAATAAAATGTTTGAAAATAGAGAAGCATTGTCAGAAGGAGTTCATTTAGAGTCAATAGGTTGTATAATGGATTTTTGTCAGGAAAAATCTCAGATTATTTTAAAGATGCGTACTGCAGACATATGTGATAGTTGCATGAAAAAATTTATTGACCGAGACATTCCTACGTTATACTCCAGACAATTTTTCGATATTTTGGATGGAATTAGAAACAGCATGACTTTTAGAGGTAGAGCAACTTTATTAAAGCAGCCTAGCAGAATAGAAATTAGAGGTCATACTAAAAAAATATTTTTTACGGATTTAGGCGGATTGGAACTGGCCTTAAACCCAAAGGAAAAAGCCATATATTTCTTGTTTCTTAACTTTGAAGAAGGAATAAGAATATCGCATTTGTCTGATTACAGGAATGACCTAGAGCAACTTTACCGTCAATTTAGTAATCTATCTGAAAGAGAACTTATCGACAGAGCCATTGACGTATTGATAAATCCTTTAGAAAATGATATTAATGTAGTGCTTTCTAGAATCAATAGAAAAATCAAAAATGCTGTTGGTGATTCTTTATATGATTTCTATTGTATTAAAGGAGAAAGAGGAGAAAAGAAAACAATTAGTATTGATAGGGAATTGGTGGTAGGATTACGCTAGTATTGTTGTATTTCATAAACCAAATACTGCAAGCGGAAGTTTTTATGGTGCAGATGTTGCTGCACCAGTATTTAAAAGAATTGCACAAAAGATTTTTACAGATACTCCTTCAACAAATGAGATTAAAGACCTAAATAAAAAAATCAATAGTCAGGATAGTGATTTTGATAATTATTTTGCAATTTCTCAAAACGATAAAAATGTTGTGCCAAATGTTAAAGGTTTACCAGCAATGGACGCAATTGCTTTATTAGAGAATTTAGGATTGAAAGTGAAATTGAGTAATAAAGGAATTGGTAAAGTAAAAAACCAATCAATTCCTGCAGGAACTGCAATTGTAAGAAAATCTATTATTGAATTATCCCTAAAATAAAACTTTTGCTATGACTCCAAAACAGCTAAAACTACTCCGGCAACTGTCTGAAATAGGGGAGATTACTTTTATAAATAGAAGTAAAGAGAACATTGTTAAAGCGTTTGAAAAATTGGATATTATTTCACTAAATCGAATATTAGATGATAAATTAACCTATCAAGATGTTGCAAAAAAAGTCTTTTTAGACAAGGTAAATGAACTATTTATTGAATTAAAAGAACAGGATACTATTTTGATTTCGCATAATGGATTTTGTAATTCGAAGGAATGCCCGAACTTTGAAAAAAATGGAGTTATGTTTTGTGGAACTAACTCGGGTAAACATTTTAATTTTATTTTTGAGCAAGATAAGACCGAGAAGGTTATCGATATTTTTCAATGTCATAGTTTCAAATGCCAATCGAAAGATGTTGTAAATGAAAACAAGAAAGAATTATTTTTAAAAATTTATGATGATGATAGGCTGAACTTTGTAGCAACTTCAGATTATTTGAATAAAAACACCTATTCATTAAATGCAATTTCTGAATTGATATCAACTGAAAATTGTGAAATAGCAAAAGATGAAATAGTAGGATGGATAAATAGGCACAAAGAGTTTTTTGATACTTTAGATTGGACAAGTTATAATTATAAAAATGAATCAAAATTTTATGATTGCTATAGCCATATTAGAAAAATAAACAATTTTTTTATTTTAGAAGAAGCATGTTTTAATGCACTTCAGATTTATCATAATAATGATATGAGCATTGAGATACAATTGTTAAAATGGCTTGTTGATTATGAAGACTTGCACAAAAAATTGATGTTGTTGCATCCCAATATAGTAAATGAAAAAGATCTAAAATCAGGTAAGATAAATTTGTTTAATGATTTAAATAGATACTTTAAATTAGATTCTCTTAAGTGTTGTATTGCAGTTGAAAATATATTTGATACATTGTATTATGATAAACTAAATAAATACCTAATAGATAAGAAGGATATGGCGGAAGTTTCTCCATTTGATAATGAATTTGTTGATTACATTTCTCTTGGATATCATTTAGAAAAAAGAAACCTATTTGTAGATAAAATCAATTATATCCCTTTACCAGGACTGAATAATTTTCTATATAACGCCTCTAGTTTTACTGAAATGAAAGAAGGAGTAAATTAAAGGAAAGTAAAATATTGCAAGGGAAACTTCTATTGAAATCAAGTAAATCATGAAATTAAGATGTTTATAAAAATGAAAATTTATATCTATAGTATTTTAGTTGTTTTTTTATTATTTTCATGTAATTCTAACAAGAAAGAAGAAAATATAAAAGTAAAAAAATCGGAAATTAAATTTAAAAAATCTAATGAATGTTTTAAAGATTCTTTAGTAAATGATAATGCTCCAAAATATTCTTATAAGTTTAATGTAGATTCAACTGGATATTTTCTAACTTCAATTTATATATATTCTCAATCTAAATGTATTCAAAAAATTAGAACAAAAAAAGATATAGAATCAAAGCATTTTGAATTGATAGATTGGAATTTTGATGGGTATAAAGACATTTCGGTTTTGAGTAATTGTGGATCTGGCGGTTGTGCATATTGGATTTGGAATTATGTACCTAAAAGCGACAAATATGTTTATAATAAAAGATTGTCCGAGTACATTGGCTTAGAGAGAGATCCAATAAAGGAACAAATAATATTTCATTATAGAGCTGGATTTCAAGAAGAATTTTGGGATTACTATAAATATGAAAAAAGCAAATTAGTTTTTGTGCATGGTGTTTTTCAAAATAGATGGAATGACACTCTTGGCAAGTCTTGGATTAAAAAAACTTATACAAAAGTGGTTAATAATAAAGAAGTTTTATCAGCGGATAGTACTATGGAAGATTGATAAAAGTATGTTCCCATCCCAATTAAAACTTACAATTCTTCACCTTTAGATAGATTGAACTAATTATTTTTTACATATTTTATTAAAATAATTAAATTATAACAATATTTTAACAATTTCTTCGTTAAATAATTGTAAACCTTCCTAATTTATCTAATCATGATTAAAAAATTACGTTAAAAAAATAAATTCTCGATTTCTTACAAAGTAAATACGAAATCTATTTGATAATAGGTTTGATTTATTAATTAACTAATTTTTTTGATTATGAAAAAAGCTGCTAAGTTCCTTCTTGTAGGGTTGATACTATTATTGCTATTTGTCGCTATTTGCGTTATTTCTGTTAGGTTAAGAAAAAAGCAATCAATTAATAATAGCAATTCTAAAAATTCGATCTTTAATAATAAACACAATAATAGATCAGAATTTCAAATATATCCAAATGGACTTATTTATAGTCAAACTACTATGAAGAAGTTAAATCGGATTGTAGATTCCTTAAACCTGAAATTTAGAAAATGTGAATTAATAAGAGATATTAATTCAACATCACAAACTGTTGGTTATGTTGTAAAACTAGAGAAAAGAAGGGTAAAACAAGCAATGTTAGATATGCAAAACCAAATGCCCATTGCAGATTTTATGTTAAAATACCGCAAAGCAAAAATAAAAAAGCACGTCCTAATTATTAAGAATAGATATGTTGATGAAGCTAACAAGGAATTTGTATCTGTTAATTATATAGATTTTCAAGGTTTTAATTCTTTTAGTATCGAATCGGATGAAGACAATTTTTTTAATAAAGACCTTCAAAATAAATGGTTATTTCAGTATAATGAAAAACAAGAATATTCAGAGGAGTACATAGAAGCATTTTATTTCCCTAATAAGTTTAAGTCGATATTATTGCCAGCTAAATACACTGAAATGATAAATTACACCAATTGTTTGCTATCTCCAGAAGCAACAATTAATAATAGGGTAATGAATGATTCGTTAATTAGCCTTCCAGTAAATTGGGAATTAAAGTCAAATAATGAAAAATTAATTTTGCTCAATAGACTAAGAAGTACTAGAGTTGTAGGCGCATGTGGTTTTGATCCTTGTCCAAGGTTGCATGCTATAGCAATAGCTAAAATAGCCGCTGAAACTGCAAGTTGGAATGTTTTTCTATTAGCTCATTTGAACATAATCAATGATAGATTTAGCAGAAATTCAGACAATAGTAATGCTAATCAAAATAGAGGAACCTATATAAAAGAACTTGAGGAATTAGATATCAATGTTCCACAATTATTATTAGGTTCTGTTTTTAGAATTGACAAAAGGCAAAGAGAAAATTATAATGCAACAATAAACCGAACTGGTCTTGCGCTATCAGAAACTAAAAATAGAAAACAAGTAGAAAAAAAAATATTAGAAATTGTTTATGATCCTAGAGTAGATGATTTCAATAGAGTTCTATTTTATCTTTTGTTTTTAAATTATAACGAATACAGTAAAAGAATAAATATTAATTATGAAAATGATAAAAAATTAGACGCTGCTTTTAATCAATTACCTGAATATCTTAAACAGGAACTTATTTATAAAAAGGAGTAGAAGATTTTTAGAAAACATAGATAATACTCCAATTTTACGTTGGACTAGGGTTCTAATTCTTTTTCTATTTTCTGGTAAAGTTTCATTAAGAAAAAGTAAAAGCCAATGTAGATTTTTACTACATATTATAAGATTAAATTAATTATTAACTTAAATTTTAAAGCCATGAAGAAAGTAATTTTAGTAATAGTTTGCTTGTTAGGATTTACAAGCGCTGTTTTTTGTCAAAATACCTTAAATAAAGATGATTTGATAGGTTATTGGAAGGATAACACTAATTCTACGCATTTGTTTTTTTGGAAAGATACAAATGGAGAAATACAAGTACAAGAGATAACTGCAACTTCGGGAGAACCATTAGATTTAATTGTACTTAGAGTTAATGAAGACAATGTATTTATTGCTACCCAGTTTAAGCCTAAAAATTGGATAGTTGAAAGTGTTTATACCTTTATTAACAAAATCACATTAAAATGTGTTGTTACAGGAGATGCTCACGATACGATCTACTATACTAAAATAAAATAAAAAACCATGAGAAATCACATAAAAAACCTTTCAATAATAACTTTAGTTTTTTCTTTATTTGGATTTATTGCAACTCCAAACACAACTAAATTTATAAAATTAAACTACTCTTCTGTTGTTAATTTGAAGCCATCACTTGAAGCAGTACTTGTAGTTGGGAATACAGAAGAAAGCACAAAATCTGCAATTAAGCAGATGGATGGTTTGGCTATTATTTTTACTAATAATGGAGTAAAAGTCACTAAATTTTACGATAAGAATACCAATTGGGAAGATATTAAAGCTGCAGCTAAAACAGCAAGTTTTTTTGTTTATGCAGGTCACGGTAGTAATCTAGGAATTAATGATGCCACTGGAGGTTTATGTCTTAAAGAATTTATTTACACAAAGCAGATTTTAGAAGAGTTCAAACTTAAAAAAAATGCTTTAGTTTTATTTAAATCTGTTTGTGGTGGTGCTGGATCTTCAGCAACTGATATTAAAGATATAGGAATTAATGAGGCTGCCCAAAGAGTTACTGATTATTCTCAACCCTTTTTTTGTATTGGGGCTAGTTGTTATTATGCCGACAATTTTGAGGGTGGTGTAGATTTATTTATGACTGAATTCTTTAAAGGTAAGTGTATAGAGGATTGCTATAAAGCGACTACAGAATATGCTTATGTAAAGCCAGAATACAGCAAGCCTTTTATTTTTGATACTAAAAAACAAATAAACGTTTCAAGTTATTCAAGTACTGGAAGTGTAACTGTAACAAGTTTTGAAAACGGAAGAAAATCAGTGAAAAAAATCCCGTCATTTAAAGAATATGAAATTGCTTTAGTAGGTAATCCTAATTACTGTATAAAAGATTTAATTAATAACGAAATTAATTAATAGTAATAATTTTAAAATTAAATATCATGAAAAATATAGCAATATTATTAGTGTGTTTTACATTTATTGGTGCTAATGCACAAAAGATAACTAAGAAGTTTTTAGTGGGTAAATGGACTTCAAAATCAAATGAAATAGAATTTCGTATTGATAATAATAAAGAATTTAAAATTGTGGATTATTCAACTTTAACTAAGAATTATTTAAAAGTTGTAGGTTATCAATTTAATAAAGGATTTTTTTATTTAAGTACACTTCATGAATCCAATAACTGGGAAGCAATTGGTAAATTCATATATATTGATGAAGACACGATTGTTGTAGACTATGTTAGTAATGCTCCAGGGCAGGCAATTTTTAAAAGAGTATATGATACTGGTAAGGAGTAAATTTTAATTATTAATTTTGTATATAAAATACACAAAAAAATAGACATATATTTGAATTTATTTATGTCCAATATTAATTTTATTGGACATAAATTTTCTAAAACATAAAAAAATATGAAAATAGAAATTGGGGAATCATTAACAAGTAGTTATTTAAACCACGTAATTGGCTGTAGAGTAATTCAAACAAAGAAAAATAACAGATGCAAATGGTAGAACTAGATATTATTCTAAAGAAATTTTTTGCGAAAATTACTATTTAACTTCACAATGGATAGAGTCGCAATGGAATTTGTATCTAAATTGGTTGAAGAAAATAGGATATAATAAAAATTAATAAATATGGTTGACACATTACTAGAATATGGTCCAAAAGGTAATAGTAAAGAGATTTATAATCTACTTACTCACATTCTTGATATTAATATGAATATTTCAAATTTTGGACAAAAACCAACCCCGGTTTGTATTTGGGGTACCCATGGACTTGGAAAAACTGACATGGTTAAAGATTATGCCAATAATAGAAATTGGAAATTTAGATATATTGCACCTGCTCAATTTGAAGAAATGGGTGACTTACACGGGATGCCTTATATTTATGAATCTATTGATGGAACTAAGCAAACCATATACAGCGCACCAGATTGGGTTCCAACAGAAGAAGGACCTGGTATTTTATTGATAGACGATATGAATAGAGCTGACGATAGAATTTTAAGAGGTTGTATGCAATTACTTCAAAACTATGAACTTGCGTCTTGGAAATTACCTCCAAAATGGCAAATTGTGGTAACTGCAAATCCGGAAGGTGGGGATTATTCTGTAACGCCTATGGATGAAGCCATGCTTACTAGGATGATTCATACAACTATGAAATTTGATTCAAAAGTATGGGCTGAATGGGCTTCTTCAGCTGGAATTGATCCTAGAGGAATCTCTTTTGTTTTGACCTATCCTGAGCTGATAAACTCTAGTAGAACAACCCCTAGAAGCATTACTCAATTCTTTAATTTAATTAGAAATATTAATGACTTTAAGCAAAATTTAGAATTAGTTTATTCTCTAGCGCTGAGTTCTCTTGATGAAATTACCGCGAATTCATTTATAAGTTTTATTAATGATGATTTAAGTACTTTAATTGAACCTTCAGATATTTTAGACGCAACAGATTTTAATGTAATTAAAAAGAAAATTGTTGAACTTTCTAAAGATGAAAATGGAGGAAAGCGTTTAGATAGATTGTCAACTATATGCACAAGACTGTATTTGCACTTATTGTCTACTAGCTATATTACTAAAGATAAACACGGTAAAAATTTAGTTTCGTTTTTATTAATTGAAGAAATTCCAAACGACCTCTTAATGAGTTTATATATGGACTTATCTAAAAATGCTTCAGACGAAATTAAATCAATGTTGAGAGATAAAACATTAGCTCAATTTTTAATAAATTCAATGTAATTAAATAAATTGTTTTGGCAGTTAAAAATATAAATGATGAAATTTCTAGATGTATAATTCAACTATTGTTGAAGGAGCCTTTTTATGCTCATCTGCTTAGTGGAATAGTTAGAAATTATACTGATGAAATTTCAACTGCTGCAGTAGGCATAAAGGATGGCAAAGCGAACTTATTCATTAATGAACAATTTTTTTTAAAAGAACTTACTACCTTCTCATCTCGAGTTGCTGTCATAAAGCATGAAACATTGCATTTATTGTTTAAGCATCTTTTTAGAATGGATTTAAAGCAATATGATCTTAAAGTATTTAATATTGCTGCAGATATAGTTGTAAATCAATATATTGGAATTTGGGATTTACCAAAATCAGCAGTTACTTTATCCTCCTTTCCAGATTTAAATTTAGTGAAAGATGAATCTGTTGAATGGTATTATAAAAAAATTACAGATTTAAAAACAGAAATTGAAAAATCTAAAAAAAACAAAAATAATTCTTCTGTCGATACTGATTACTCATCCCTCTCAGCACCTTTAAGCGCTTCTTCATTAGAAAGAATATTAACCTCAGATTCACATAGTAATCATTCAATGTGGGGAATTTGCGATTCAACTAATAACGTCATTTCTGCTGAAACCGATCTTGACAGATTGATAATTCAAGCAAAAGATAGAACTTCAGTTAAAGACTATGGAAATATACCTCTTGAGCTTCAAACATTAATTAATGTTATAATTGATAAAAGAAATCCTAAAATTAACTGGAAAAGAGCTCTAAAAATATTTTCTTCAAGTAGCAGAAAAACGAAGGTAAATTATACTATAAAAAAAATAAGTAAAAGATATGGAACCAGACCTGGAACTAAAATAATAAGATATCAAAAAATGGCTGTTGCTATTGACACCTCTGGATCCATTGAAACGAATGATTTTGATTTATTCTTTAGTGAAATACATTCAATGTGGATTAATGGTGCTGAAATTGAAATTATTGAGTGTGATGCTGCCGTCCAAAGGTGTTACAATTATAATGGAAAAATACCAAAGTACATTCAAGGTGGAGGCGGTACTTCATTTAACCCTGTATTTGAATATATTAATAAAGAAAGATTTAAAAAATATGATGGATGCATTTTTCTTACTGATGGTTATGCACCAGAACCTACAGTAAAACCGAATTGTAAAGTTTTTTGGATAATTACACCTGATGGCATAGTCAGTGACCATTTGAAATTTGGAAGAATTGTTAAAATTAAATAATTTAATTTAT
This sequence comes from uncultured Bacteroidota bacterium, assembly GCA_903838055.1. Classification (GTDB taxonomy): domain Bacteria; phylum Bacteroidota; class Bacteroidia; order Flavobacteriales; family Flavobacteriaceae; genus Flavobacterium. The sequence continues at coordinate 9,703 of CAILWV010000070.1, forward strand.
AGTATTAAACTAAAATCTTATGATATATTTAGACAAGAACGGAGTTACTGTAAAAGCACAAAAAGGTGCTCTAATCGGAAAAGAATACGAACTTAATGGTAAATTTTATACTGTTGTTGATAGAGATTTACTTATTCAAATGATAAAATTAGATATGGATTTATCATTAATAGTAACAACTCGGATTACTAGTTTGTTCGAGCAATTTAGTTTTGTTAAGAATTTTAAATATGATATTAGTTCCTGGGATGTAAGTAATGTAAAAAACACATCAGGGATGTTTTTATACGCAGAATCTTTTAATCAGGATATTAGCAACTGGGATGTTAGTAAAGTGACAAACATGTCAGGTATGTTTCAAGGCGCTAATAATTTCAATCAACCTATTGGAAATTGGGATGTTAGTGAAGTGACTAATATGGCAAATATGTTTAATGATGCACATAGATTTAATCAAGATATAAGCAAATGGAATGTTAGTAAAGTTACAAATATGTTTGATATGTTTATGGGAGCAGATGATTTTAATATAGATATTGGAAAATGGAACGTTAGTAAAGTGACAAATATGTCAGGACTATTTTATGGTACAAAAAATTTCAATCAAAATATTAGCAAATGGAACGTAAGAGAGGTTTGTTATATGCAATGTATGTTCATGAATGCAATAAAATTTAATCAGGATATAAGTAAATGGAAAATTCATTCAGTATCGAATAAAACAAATGTATTTAAAGGCGCTACTGATTTCAATTTAGAATACTCTCCATTTCCAAAAACAATTAGAAAAAAAACAATAAAAAAGCCTAATAATTTAAATTCAGAGGAAAATAAATCAATTTCAACAGTAAAGAAATTTTTAATCCAACGAGACTATGAACAAATTGACATAGGAATTGAATTACTCCGTTCATTAAATCAACCTAATTTATTTGAAATTTTATTAGAAGATTGTAAAATAGATGAACATGGGAGAATCACTAGAAATAAATTTTTTTCCGGAGTGGAACCTTCATTGATTTACTTAGATTATTGTTTTTTATCACTTATTAATTATGCACCTATTGATGCAAAAATTCATGAAAGTTTAGTTTCTAAGAACATCACTGTTCTTAACTTAAGTCAGAAAATAGGAACCTTATTTTTTTTTAAAATTCGACGAAATTTATTTTTTAAACCAATTAACCTCTCTAATCTCTCAAACCTTTCAAATTTAAGCGAATTAACAATTTCTAATAATTTCCATTTAACTAATTTGGATGGATTAATGAATTTAACAAAATTAAAAGAATTAAGACTTGATTTTTGTGACAATCTTACAAATTTGTATGGATTGAAAAATTGTTTTAACCTTCACAAATTACATATTAATAATTGTAAAAATTTAAATAATTTAGAAGGTATAAAAAATTTGAATATTATTGATTTTAGCATAGATAATTAATTTATATATAAAATGGCAACAATTTATTTCGGACCAATTCCCACTTTAAAAGAAGGTCAAATATTTCCTTCAAGAGAAGCTCTAGCATCGGCTGGAGTTCATAGAAGTCACCAACGAGGTATAGATGGAAACTCAACTGATGGAGCTTCTGCTATTGTGTTATCAGGCGGTTTTAAGGACAATTATGACCTTGGAGATGAAATTTTATATACTGGAGAAGGCGGAAACGACCCCTCTTCTGGTAAACAAATAGGAGACCAAAATATCTATAGTCCGGGCAATAGTGGACTTATTCTAAGTATGAATAATAAATTACCTGTAAGAGTAATTCGTTCAAGTAATCATAAGTCACTATTTTCTCCTAAGTCAGGGTACAGATATGATGGAATTTATTATGTAGAAGACTATCAACTAACAAAAGGAAAAGATGGTTATAAAATTGTAAGATTTGTTCTAAGAAAAGCCCATAGTGAACCTCTTAAGATAATGATTTATTCACTGGTTCAATTAGAGCAATTAAACTCAAAAAATGAAAAAAAATTAAGTTGGTATTCTATTGGAATAGATCCTCCTGAAAATTTTAATGCCATTAAAATTAGTAATGATAGTAACTTAGCAAATATTTTATTGGGAAAATCCATTGGTGACGAATTTCAATTAGGACCTTCAAAAGGTAAAATCAATTCTATTTTAAAATACAAATCATGAAATTAGACAATACTACATTACGAGAAGCTGTAAAACTATGGTTTAAATGGGATAATAAAGAATGTGTAGATTTATATGGGCATATATCCAGTTGGAATACTTCTCAAGTTACTGACATGAATAAACTTTTCAATTATTATGATAAGTTTAATGATGATATTAGTTCATGGGATGTTAGTAATGTAACTAATATGTCTGGTATGTTTGAAAATGCTAGATTATTTAACCAGCCTATTGGAAACTGGAATGTTAGTAAAGTAACAAATATGTCTGGTATGTTTTTGGGTGCATCTTCATTTAACCAACCTATTGGAGATTGGGATGTTAGTAATGTGACAAATATGTCTAGGATGTTTAATTCGTTATTCAAACCTCACGAATTTAACCAGTCTATTGGAAATTGGGATGTTAGTAATGTAAAAGATATGTCTAATATGTTTGATTATGCTTCATTATTTAATCAATCCATAGGAAATTGGGATGTGAGTAATGTGTCTTCTATGTGTAAAATGTTTGGAAAGGCTTCTTCATTTAACCAGTCTATTGGAAATTGGGATGTTAGTAATGTAAAAGATATGTCTAATATGTTTGATTATGCTTCATTATTTAACCAATCCATTGGAGATTGGGATGTGAGTAATGTAACTAATATGTATGGAATGTTTTCTTGCGCAAATTCATTTAATCAACCTATTGGAGATTGGGATGTGAGTAATGTAACTCATATTTCTAGAATGTTTTATGGTGCAAACTCATTTAATCAACCTATTGGAGATTGGGATGTGAGTAATGTAACTGATATGTATGGAATGTTTTCTTGCGCAAATTCATTTAATCAACCTATTGGAGATTGGAATGTGAGTAAGGTGACTAATATGTCTCATATTTTTCAAGGCGCTATTAATTTCAATCAACCTATTGGAGATTGGGATGTTAGTAATGTGACTAATATGTCATGGATGTTTTCAGAAGCTTCTTCATTTAACCAATCCATTGGAAATTGGTATGTTAGTAATGTGACTAATATGTCTGGTATGTTTTCTGAAGCTTCTTTATTTAACCAATCCATTGGAGATTGGGATGTGAGTAATGTAACTAATATGTCTAGTATTTTTGATCATGCTTCATCGATTAATCAACCTATTGGAAATTGGGATGTAAGTAAGGTAACTAATATGTCTAGTATGTTTTCTGGAGCTTCTTCATTTAACCAGCCTATTGGAGATTGGGATGTAAGTAATGTTGAAAAAATGTCAGAAATGTTCAAAGATGCTATTAATTTCAATCAAGATATTAGTTCTTGGAATATTAAAAAAATATATAAAATAACTCATAAAATGTTTGAAGGAGCTATTTTATTTATTACAAATTATAATATAAAGACTAGAAAGTTAATTAAGATAAAAAAAGTACCAACTCCAGATATGAAATTTAACAATATAACCCTTAAAAGTGCAATTAAAGAATGGCTTGATAACGAAGAACTAGCACAATCTAAATATGGTCAAATATCTAATTGGGATGTGAGTAAAGTTACTGACATGTCGAGATTGTTTGAAAATTATAATTTATTCAATGCAGATATCAGTTCTTGGAATGTAGGTAATGTTAAAAAGATGAATCGGATGTTTTCAGGTGCTACTTCATTCAATCAAGATGTTAGTTCTTGGGATGTTAGTAAAGTTACTGATATGTTGAGTATGTTTGAAAATGCAAAATCGTTCAATCAAGATATCAGTTCTTGGGATGTTAGTAAAGTTACTGATATGTTGAGTATGTTTGAAAATGCAAAATTATTTAATGCAGATATCAGTTCTTGGGATGTAGGTAATGTTAAAAAGATGAATCGGATGTTTTATGGAGCAAGTTTATTTTTAGAAAATTTCTATCCGACAACAAGGACAAAAAAAATAAAACCTTCCAAATCACTAATATTCAATAATGATTCATTAAATGAAGCGGTTCAATTGTGGGGTAAAAATGAAAAGAAATGTATTGATTTATATGGTCACATATCCAATTGGAACACTTCTCAAGTTACAGACATGTGTGAGCTTTTCAGTAATATACGTGAGTTTAATGAAAATATAGGTTCTTGGGATGTGAGTAAGGTAACTGATATGTCTAGGATGTTTTACGGAGCTAGCTCATTTAACCAACCCATTGGAAATTGGGATGTGAGTAAGGTAACTGATATGCATTGGATGTTTAACTATGCTAGCTCATTTAACCAACCCATTGGAAATTGGGATGTGAGTAATGTAGCTACTATGTCAGGAATGTTCGATCGTGCTTCTTCATTTAACCAGCCTATTGGAAATTGGGATGTTAGTAAGGTAACTAGTATGTCTTCGATGTTTCAATGTGCTTCTTCATTTAACCAGCCTGTTGGAGATTGGGATGTGAGTAAGGTCACAAATATGCGAGGAATGTTCGATCGTGCTAGTTTATTCAATCAAGATGTTAGTTCTTGGAATGTCAGTAATGTGAATGATATGAATTATTTATTTTTGAACGCGATATCCTTTTGTCAGGATCTAAGTATTTGGAAATTTAACAAATATGTAACTAAGAAAGACATGTTTAATAATGCTCCTGAATTTTTAAAATTTTACGACCCTAAAACACTTTTGAAAAAATATGAAATTACATCTCTGAATGCAAGTGATAAAAAAATAATAAGTAAAATAAAAAAATTAATAATCTCAAGAGATTATGATTTAATTAATGCTGGCATTGAATTATTAAGATCTATTGATAATTCAGTAGTTTATGAATATTTTTTATATGGAAATTTATTAAATGAAGAGGGCTGTTTTGTTACTTCAAAATTATTTTCAGGAACTAGACCAGCTCAACCTTACTTTGACTATGCTCTTATTTCAATAATAAACTATGCTCCAAATGAAATTAGTATTCAATCTTGTATTAAAAAGTCCAATATAAAATCATTACATTTAATAGCTTCACTTTCTGAAGAAAAAAGTATTCCTATTAATTATTCTTGGGAGAAAATAATTACAGAAGATTGCGGTAAATATTCAACTGAAATTCTACCAATTTTTGAATTTGAAAATCTTGAAGAATTATCACTAACAAACTATACAGAGTTAAAGAATTTAGACTTTTTGGCTAAATGTAAAAATTTAAAAAAGCTTAGTTTAAAATTATGTAATAGTATTACCAATTTGGATGTATTAACTAATTGCACTAATTTAATATCATTAAATATTGAAAGTTGTACTAATCTAAAAAATATAGATGG
>CAILWV010000071.1 GCA_903838055.1 uncultured Bacteroidota bacterium
AATCAGTCCGCAAGGGCTAGGATGGGACGGAACTTATAACGGAATCCTAATGCCATCAACAGATTATTGGTTCACCGTGGACTATAGCGAAGCCGCAGCTTACAAACAATTTAAAGCGCATTTTACATTAAAAAGATAATTTAACTAAAAAAGTGCTAGATTTCTCTAGCACTTTTTTTACGAGATAAAATAATTTCTTATTCTAAAATAAAACTTACAGTTACGTTGGATGTAACTTCAATTTCTCCAACAGCAAGGGTTTCTTTAGGATTTGAATTTCCGGTAAGTCCAGCATCTGCCATTGCCATTTTGTAAATGGGTTGCGGAAAGTATTCTTGAGTAGTGTCACTTATGGATATAGCTTTTCCTATTTTTTGGTTTAATACTGAAACATAGTCTTCAGCTTTGTGTTTAGCTTCTTTTATGGCTAATTTTCTAGATTCCGATTTGCAATCTTCTAATTTAGAAGACTTAAATTCTACATCACTAATAGTGTTGATGCCATTATCAACTAATCCCATAATCAAACTATCGTATTTAGAAATGTCTTTTAGTATTATTGTAATAGATTGGGAAGCATGATAATTGTTTTTCTTTTTTTCATAATCGTAGTTTCGGTTTAAACTCACATTAGTAGTTTTAAAATCGGAGGATGGGATTCCAAAATTTTTAATGAATTTAAGGACTTTATCTACTGTTTCATCGTTTTGTTTTTTTACTTCTTCAGCACCTTTTTCAGTGTTTTCAACACCAAAATTAATTACAACTTGATCAGGTTTTATACTGATTTTACCTTCTCCTGAAACTGAAATTTGAGGAATTTGTAATTTTTCTTGAGCGTTTAATAAACTAGCAAACATTGCAAATGCAATTACTATTACTTTTTTCATAATAAATTTATTTAATTTAATATGCTAGGTCAAAAGTTATGCCAATTATAATTTACCCTGCTTTGCCATTACTGCCATTATTGCAATTGGAATGGTTAGTATAACTACCATAAAGGTGTTATATTGAAGAATTTCAGGGTGAATTAGTATTGAAAAAAGATATCCGCCAATTGCGCCACCAAAATGTGCTGTATGTCCAATGTTATCATTTTTAGCTTTCATGCCATATATAGAATACAATAAATATCCGATTCCAAAAAGATAAGCAGGAATTGGAATAGGAATGAAAAAAAGAAATATTTGCAGACTTGGATCTAATAAAATCGCAGAATATATAATTCCTGTTACTGCTCCGGATGCTCCTATGGCGCTATAATTGTAATCTTTTTTATGTATAATTAATGTTAGCATGCTTCCAAAAACTAAACTTGCAAAATAAATTAATAAAAAGGAATAATTGCCTAACGCTCCGGACACTACCGGCGCAAAAAAATACAGCGAAAGCATGTTGAACGCCAAATGAGGTATGTCGGCATGCAGAAATCCTGAAGTAACCATTCTTATTTGCTCTCCCTTTTGAATACTTCCGATATGGAATTGGTATTTTCTGATAAAAGAATAATCCTCAAACCCTTTAAAACTTACAATTACATTTACTGCAATAAGGACAATTAAAAAAATAGTAGTACTCATAGTGTTTATTTTAGGTAAAAATAAGAATTGTTCTATAGGTTTTGTTAAACCAAAGTTATAAAATTAACTTAAAATGTATATTTGCATAAAATTATTACAATGCAGTTTTTACTTTATATTCTTATTTATCCTTTGTTGTGGTTAATTTCGATACTTCCTTTTCCAGTTTTATACTTGATATCGGATGGAGTATATGTATTAGTCTATCATATTATAGGTTACAGAAAATCTACAGTTAGAGAAAATATTGCGTTGGCTTTTCCTAATTTATCTGATAAAGAACGATTGATTATTGAAAAAAAATCGTTTCATCATTTATGTGATATGTTTTTAGAAATGGCTAAAACAATGACTATTTCTAGAAAAGAAATAAATAAGCGCTTTGTTTTTACAAATATGCAAACCTATTTAGATTTAGAGAAAAAAGGAAAAAGTATTGCATTGCTGTTGGCGCATTATGGTAGTTATGAATGGTCGATTTCAATGAATCACCATATTAAGTTTTTTGGTTTTGGTATTTATAAAAAAATAACCAATAAATATTTTGATAAACTTGTACGCAATATTAGATCAAAATTTAAAGCGCAACTTATTACCACTAAAGAAACTAAAACAACTATTGAAAGTAATATTAAGAATAATGTTTTAGGAGTATATGGTTTTGTAAGTGATCAAACTCCAAGATGGTCGGAATCGTTATATTGGTCTTCTTTTTTAGGAATAGAAACTCCAATTCATGTGGGAGCCGAAATTTTAGCTAAGCGTTATGATATGAATGTAGCTTTTTTGAAAGTTAGAAAAGTAAAACGAGGTTACTACGAAGCAACTTACGAAGTACTTTCAGAAAAAGTTCAAGATGTTCCAAATTATAAAATATCTGAAGAATTTATGAAAAAGGTAGAACAACAAATATATGAATCGCCAGAATTTTATTTATGGACACATAAGCGTTGGAAACATAAGAAGAATAATTAATAATTATTGTTTTAAGAATGCAAAAAAAATCCAAAATTGAGTTATTAATTTTGGATTTTTTATTAACTCTAATATATATTAATTATACATTTTTTTACGTAATTCTTGTACTTTTTCATCATCAAGATATTCATCAAATGTCATATAGCGATCGATAACACCATTAGGAGTAATTTCTAAAACTCTATTTGCAACGGTTTGTGCAAATTCGTGGTCATGTGTTGTAAATAATACCGAACCTTTAAAGTTTTTCAAAGAATTATTGAATGCCGTAATCGATTCTAGATCTAAGTGGTTTGTAGGTTCATCTAACATCAAAACATTAGCACGAATCATCATCATTCGGGATAACATACATCGCACTTTTTCTCCTCCAGAGAGCACAGTACATTTTTTCAATGCTTCTTCTCCAGAAAATATCATTTTCCCTAAGAATCCACGAACATAAACCTCGTCACGTTCTTCTTCAGTTTTCACAAACTGACGTAACCAATCTACTAAATTCAAATCGCCATCCTTAAAAAACTGACTGTTGTCATTAGGTAAATAGGATTGGTTGGTAGTGATTCCCCAACTAAATTCTCCGGAATCAGCTGTTTGGTTTCCGTTTAATATTTCATAAAATGCTGTGGTAGCACGTGAGTCTTTTGAAAAAACTACTACTTTATCTCCTTTAGCCATGTTCAAATCTACATTTTTAAACAATACTTCACCGTCTACAGAGGCTGCGAGGTTTTGAACATGTAAAATTTGATCTCCTGCTTCGCGTTCCACATCAAATATTATTGCAGGATATCTTCTGCTTGAAGGACGAATTTCATCAAGATTTAATTTATCAATCATCTTCTTACGAGAAGTTGCTTGTTTAGATTTTGCAACATTCGCACTAAAACGACGAATAAATTCTTCTAACTCAGCTTTCTTTTCTTCTGCCTTTTTGTTCTGTTGGGCTTTTTGTTTAGCCGCTAACTGGCTAGACTCGTACCAAAAAGTATAATTTCCAGAATAGTGATTAATTTTAGAAAAATCGATATCTGAAATGTGAGTACAAACAGAATCTAAAAAGTGTCTATCGTGTGAGACTACAATAACAGTATTTTCATAATTAGCTAAGAAATTTTCCAACCAAGTAATAGTTTCAAAATCTAAATCATTTGTAGGTTCATCCATTACCAAAACATCAGGATTTCCAAAAAGCGCTTGTGCTAATAACACACGAACTTTCATTTTTCCTTCCATTTCACTCATTAAATTGTAGTGCATGTCTGCAGAAATTCCAAGATTTGATAGCATTGCTGCGGCATTAGAATCGGCATTCCATCCATTCATTTCTTCAAATTGCACTTGTAATTCTCCTATTCTATTGGCATTTTCGTCTGAGTAATCAGCATACAAAGCATCCATTTCTGTCTTAACAGCAAATAATACCTTGTTCCCCATCATCACAGTTTCTAAAACCGTATGTTCATCAAACATATTGTGGTTTTGATTCAAAACCGACATTCTTTTTCCAGGTTCTAAAATTACCCTGCCCGAAGTTGGGTCAATATCGCCAGCAAGAATTTTTAAAAAGGTAGATTTACCAGCGCCATTTGCACCAATAACTCCATAGCAATTACCTTGAACAAAAGTAGTATTTACTTCATCAAACAATATTCTTTTACCAAATTGAACTGATAGATTGGAAACCGTAAGCATAAAATTGGGTGTTTTAAATTTGGTGCAAAAGTAGTGAAAAACGTTTAATTTTAGTCGCTTGTAATGGTTTTTTTGATTCTGAAATAAACTAATAAGCTTTGTTTATTAGTTATTTTTGGCTTTCTTTTCTTAATGCTGCCTCCAATCCTTCATAATCCATCAATACTTTAGAAATTGTCCCTTTTTTATTTAATATAAAATGGGTTGGAAATCCGCTTAAATGTAGCGTTTCATTCATGTATTTTTTCATGTTTGGTACAACCGAATAGGATAGAGGATTTTTAGCTAAGAAGTTGCGAAGTTCAGGTGGAGTGTCTTCGGCTAGACTTATGAAAACAATATCTTTTCTGTCTTTGTATTTGGAGACTAATTTATTTACTGCAGGAAATTCTTTTATACAAGGAGCGCAATGTATAAACCAGCATTTAATAACTATAATTTTATCTTTTAAGGATTCACTTGAAATAGTTTTTCCGTTAATATCTTTATAAGAAAATGTAGGAAATTTTTGTCCTTCCATTTTGTAATGTTCTAATTCCTCTACTGCAAGTGCCGATAGACTAGCTTTTATGCTTGTATCCGTTCCAGGTGCTATTTTAAAAAGTTGGTAATAAAGTAATGAATCAGTAGAGGATAATTTTATAGGAATAAAATCTCCAGTGGTGAGCTGATTTAAAAATGATTCTTTAGTAATTTCTTTATTATCTGAATCTAATGAGATGTAATCAGTAGATAATAGTATGTTTTTCCTTTGATATTCTAGCCAACTTGGATAATTTTTCATAATCTCAAATGGTTCTAGTTCCGGTTTTCCGTAGTTGTTTTGTCCGAATGAAATGCAATTGCAAGTTGTAAAAATTATAATAAAAAAGAATTTCCTCATGACATAAATTTTGTATTCAAACATACCTAAAATAACTATTCAAAAATAACAAAAATTAAAATAACATTTTGTTTAATATTTTGTATTATTTGTTAAACAAAGTTTATATTTGCACTTTAATTATTCTCAATAAAAAGCCTTATGGAAAAACTAATTAAACCAACTAGTAAAAAGAAAATGATAGATGACAATTTTATTATTTCAAAATTCATGGATCAAGTTCTTAATACAAATGAAGAGCCCAAAAACGTATTTTTATTTTGTAAAGAACACAAGATTAGCGAGGCAGATTTTTACACTTTCTTCGGTTCAATTGAAGCGTTAAAGCAACAAATCTGGTTAAAGTTTTTTGAGAATGCTACTGAAATAATGGAAAAAGAAGAAGCTTATGGTGGATATTCAAATAAAAATAAATTACTTACTTTATATTTTACCTTGTTTGAGTTATTCACTGCAAATAGGAGTTTTATTTTGTTCTTACTTCCAAATAATAAAGAGGCATTAAAAAATTTAAAGGGCATGTCACTTTTAAGAAAAGATTTCAAAGCATATATAGTTAATCTTTTAGAAAGTGGAAATTCAGAAGTGTTTAAAAAACCAGCAATGCTCACAAATCCTATAATATCTGAAGGAGCATGGATTCAGTTTTTAGCGATATTAAAATTTTGGATAGACGATACTTCTAAATCCTTTGAATCTACAGATATATTAATTGAAAAATCTGTTAATACCGTTGTAGATTTATTAAATACAAAGCCATTAGAGAGTTTATTAGACTTGGGTAAATTCCTTTGGAAGGAAAAAAATATATAATGAAAACATTAGATAGAATACCAACTGGTAAGATAGAACGAGCTAGTCAATTAATCAAAACTGGATTCAAAGTAGGAGGGAACTATGCCGCGTATTATGGTGAAAAAATAGTAAATCCATCACTAAATAAAGATAAGCTGAATGAAAATAACGCCGAAGATATTTACGATGGCTTAAAAAATTTAAAGGGAAGTGCTCTAAAAGTTGCTCAAATGTTGAGTATGGATAAAAGCATAATGCCACAACAATATGTTGATAAATTCTCTTTGTCTCAATTTTCGGTACCGCCCTTATCGGCTCCTCTTGTAAGAAAAACTTTTAAAAAATATTTAGGGGACTACCCTGAGACTATTTTCGACACTTTTACTCCTGATGCAGTTAATGCTGCTAGTATTGGACAGGTTCATAAAGCCACCAAAAATGGTAAAAAATTAGCTGTTAAAATTCAATATCCTGGTGTTGCCGATAGTATTAGTTCTGATTTAGCATTAGTAAAACCTTTTGCTGTTAGAATGTTTAATATTAAAGGAAAAGATTCTGATAAATATTTTAAAGAAGTAGAAGATAAATTACTTGAAGAAACTGATTATGTTTTAGAGTTAAAGCAAAGTTTAGAAGTTTCAAAAAAATGCCAACATATTCCAAATTTAAGGTTTCCAACCTATTTTCCAGAGCTTTCCTCTGAGAAGATTTTAACTATGGAATGGATGGAAGGGGAGCATTTGTCAGAGTTTACATCTCATAATAAAGACCGTGAAAATGGAGATAAACTAGGGCAAGCATTATGGGATTTCTATATGTATCAAATGCATCATTTGAGAGAGGTTCATGCAGATCCGCATCCTGGAAATTTTTTAATTGATAAAGATTCCAATTTAATTGCAATTGATTTTGGATGCATTAAGCAGGTTCCAAAAGAATTTTATGTTCCTTATTTTGAATTGGCAAATCCGCTTGTTATTGAAAATCCAAAGTTGTTTAATGAGAAACTATACGAATTAGAAATTCTCCGTAATGACGATACCAAAGAGGAAATTGTATATTTTACTAAACTCTTTCATGAATTATTAAGTTTGTTTACAAAACCATTTCACGGCGATTTCTTTGATTTTTCTGACGAAGTATTCTTTGGACAAATAGCGACTTTAGGCGAAGATTTTGCAAAAGACACCCAGCTACGAAAAATGAATGGTAATAGGGGTTCTAAGCATTTTTTATATATTAATAGAACCTTTTTTGGTCTTTATAATTTATTACACGATCTAAAAGCAAGAGTGCATACTAAAGCATTTGAAAAATACATCAAATAATTTTTATCAATAAACTCATTATTTTATTTTCAACGAGGTTATTTTTCAGTAGCTATAGTTTAATAAAAAATAGTGTTATTTTGCAGCATGTTAAAAGTTGAAAATATAATCTTTTCGTATCTAACAGAAACCACTATTTCCGAGAGTTCTTTCACTTTGGATTCTGGAAAAACACTTGCTATTATTGGTGAAAGTGGTTGCGGAAAAAGTACATTATTGAAGCTTATTTATGGTTTATATGATTTAGATAATGGCCAAATTCATTGGAAGGATTTAGAAGTATTAGGTCCTAAATACCATCTTATTCCTGGAATGGAATATATGAAGTATTTAGCACAAGATTTTGATTTGATGCCATTTATTACTGTTGCGGAAAATGTTGGTAAATACTTGTCTAATATTTATCAGGATGCAAAAAACAATCGTATTTCCGAACTTTTAGAGATTGTAGAAATGCAAGATTTTGCAAATGTAAAAGCTAAATATTTGAGTGGTGGACAGATGCAAAGAGTTGCCATTGCTAGAGTTTTGGCGTTAGAGCCTGAGGTGCTGTTGCTTGATGAGCCATTTAGTCATATTGATAATTTCAGAAAAAATAGTTTACGCCGAAAGTTATTTGCTTACCTAAATCAAAAGAAAATTACCTGTATTGTTGCCACTCATGATAGCACCGATGTACTATCGTTTGCGGATGAAGTTTTAGTGATGCAACAAGGAAAAATTATCAAAAAAGGAACACCAAAAAGTATTTATAAAGAACCGGATAGTTTATATGTTTCCTCACTTTTTGGGGATGTTAATGAAATAAATATTAATGGAAATAAATATTTTCTTTATCCTCACCAACTAAAGGTTGTATCTAAGTCAGATTTGAAAATTACTGTAACAACCAGCTATTTCAGGGGAAGCCATTATTTAATTGAAGCCGATTATGAAAAGGGAATTTTGTTTATTGAAAGCCACATAGACTATCCTATAGGAGAGTTTTTGTTTTTAGAAGTTGTGAATTAATGGTTGCTATTCAGCACTATTCAAAAAATTCACTAATTGCTTAACTGCAATTCCTCTATGGCTAATTGATGCTTTTTCTTGCATCGTTAATTCGGCAAAGGTTTTTGTAAATCCGTCAGCTATAAAAATAGGATCATAGCCAAATCCGTTTTCTCCAATTTTAGTATCTATAATTTCACCATTTATAATTCCGTTGAAAAGATGTTGTTTTCCGTCAACATTCAAGCAAATGACAGTTTTAAAATTGGCTTTTTTATTAGGTTCATTTTTTAAAGCCAAAATTAATTTGTTCATATTATTGTCATCGTTTTTTGGTTCACCTGCATAACGAGCAGAATATACTCCTGGCGCTCCATTAAGGGCTTCTACTTCTAAACCTGAATCATCAGCAAAACAATTAAACCCATATTTTTCGGTAACATAATTTGCCTTTAAAATTGCATTTCCTTCAATAGTATCCGCAGTTTCTGGAATTTCTTCAGTACAGCCAATGTCTTGCAGGCTAACTACTTCTATAGAGCTTGGAATTAATTGCTGAATTTCTTTTATTTTGTTGGCATTATTAGAAGCAAATACTAGTTTCATTTTAGTGTAAATGTTATTTGTATTATTTTACAATTACTTGAAGACTTTTACTGTTTGATGCTGTGGCTAATTTGCAAATATAAATACCTGATTGTAACTCGCTAACATCTAAATTTTCATAATTAACTCCGATGTTTCCATTGCTTAATGATTTTTCAATTACTAATCTTCCTAAAGTGTCATAGATGGATATGGTAGTTTTTTGGATTTCTTCTAATGAAAAAGAAAAATGTATTTGCTTATCTTGAACAGGATTCGGCGCTATAGAAAAATGAGTTGCATCAAATGAATTTTCTTTATTATTTAAAGTAGGAGTCATTAACCAAATCATTCCGTTCATTAATAATTTTTGATGATTTCCAGACGCATCTCCGGTGTATCCAGTATATAAAGTATCTCCTGTATCTCCTGTGCCATCATCAATAATAGAACTGTCTCCAACAGCAAATACTTTTCCGTTTAAATAAGTGGCTGCCGCAACAAAAACATTAGTTAATCCTGTTGTGCTAGATCCTGATTTAAAAACTAATCCTTTGGCACTACTATTGTTGGTTGTATTAATTGTCATAGTCGCACCGTTTGTCCATAATACTTGAACAGGTGCTCCAAAAGTACCATGAAAAATACTATAATATGGATTTGTAGATGTCAAAGGAGCAAAAGATGTAGAGTTACCACTTACATCTGATAAAGAATCAAAAGTTATCCCTAAGCCATTATTAGCTACTCCGTTATTGGTTAAGAAATCATTCCATACTGCAGGAGGGTCATTTCCATCATTATTTCTGTCGGAACCAGCATGGTCACAAATCATCATTAATCCACCACCATTAGCTATAAAATTCATTATTGCAGTTTTTTCGGAGGCAGTAAACAAGGTGTTAGGTTCTGTAATAACAAACGCTTTGTAATTACTTAAATCTTGTATTGCGGTTGTGCCATAAGTAATAGCTCCGTTGTATGGCAATGTTTCTACGATATATCCTTGTTTAGCACAATCTACGGCAATTGCCGAAATACCACCTTCCCAATAAGTTTCTAAAGTTGACGCTGTTATTCCAGATTGCGCTGGGGTAGGAATACGTTGTGCATAAGAAGCACCAGTAGTTGATCCTGCACTAACATAAGGAATGTGTGTTGTACTATTAAAATAAATGTTGTGAGCATCCGCATCAATAATCCAATCGGCATTTCCACACATTTCAGCTTTAGTGGCGTCAAAAAGGATTTTTTGTGCAAAACCGGAGCTTGTAATACATAATATAAATAAGAATAAAGTAGATTTAAACATAGTCATTTGTTTTTTTAATGGCAACCAACAAAAATACTCCATTTTTGTTAATCCACATCTAATCGTTTAAAAAAAATAAGTATTTAACTAAATTTTATGCGTTTTAGTTTTGCAATTGTGTCAAAAAAATTATTTTTATTACTATTTTTGCATCGTTTTTTAACAACTTATTTATCATGGTAAAAGATTTATTTGAAAGAATTCAAAACAATAAAGGGCCTTTAGGAAAATGGGCATCTCAAGCAGAAGGATATTTTGTATTTCCTAAGCTAGAAGGAGATTTAGGACCACGAATGAAATTTCAAGGAAAAGATATTTTAAACTGGAGTTTGAATGACTACTTAGGTCTTGCAAACCACCCAGAAGTGAGAAAAGCTGACGCTGATGCTGCGATTGAATATGGTGCGGCGTACCCAATGGGTGCTCGAATGATGAGCGGACATACAAAATACCACGAACAACTAGAAAATGAATTAGCTGCTTTTGTAATGAAAGAATCTGCTTATTTATTGAATTTTGGATACCAAGGTATACTATCAACCATTGATGCTTTGGTAACGCGAAATGATGTAATTGTTTATGATGTGGATGCGCATGCTTGTATTATTGATGGGGTTCGTTTGCATAGTGGAAAGCGTTTTACCTACCGTCATAATGATGTTGAAAGTATGGAAAAAAACCTGCAACGTGCTACTAAATTAGCCGAAGAAACAGGTGGTGGTATTCTTTTTATTACTGAAGGTGTTTTCGGAATGCGTGGACAACAAGGTAAGTTGAAAGAAATTGTAGAAATGAAGAAAAAATACAATTTCCGATTATTAGTTGACGATGCTCATGGTTTTGGAACTCTGGGTGCAACAGGTGCTGGAGCAGGTGAGGAGCAAGGTGTACAAGATGATATTGATATTTACTTTTCTACATTTGCAAAATCAATGGCTAATATTGGTGCTTTTGTAGCAGCAGATAAGGATATAATTGATTATTTAAAATATAATTTACGTTCGCAAATGTTTGCTAAAGCATTGCCGATGATTCAAACTGTTGGTTCATTGAAACGTTTGGAATTATTGAGAAAATCGTCAGAATTGAAAGATAAACTTTGGGAAAACGTAAATGCGCTTCAAGGCGGATTGCGTGCTAAAGGATTCAATATTGGTGATACTAATACTTGTGTAACTCCTGTTTATTTAGAAGGAAGCGTGCCAGAAGCAATGGTTATGGTTAATGATTTAAGAGAAAATTATGGAATTTTCTTATCTATTGTTATCTATCCAGTGATTCCTAAGGGGATTATATTATTACGTATGATTCCTACAGCTTCTCATTCATTGTCAGATATTGACGAGACATTAACCGCTTTTGAAATAATCCGTGAGAAATTAGTAAACGGAACCTATAAGAAAATTGCCGAAGCTACGACTGTTGATTTAGATGCTTAAATAATTTCAGTTTTAGATACAATAAATCCATTCAATAAAAAATTGAATGGATTTTTTTTAGATATGATTTAAAGAGCGGCTTGATTAATTATAGGTTAACTTAAAATTAATGATTTGGTAATCCAGAAATCCTTCTGAGTTATTAAATTTGGTATTTATATAGTTTTTTACAAATAGATATTTGAAACAGACATTGCTCTTTTCTATTTTCAATTTCTTTGTGCGAATTCCAAGTCGCACTAGCGTAGTAACCCAAAAAAATAATTGTTTTCCAAATCTAAATCAAGTATTAAATTCTTTTAATACAAATACCTCTATTAATTATGTCGAAAAATAAAAGAAAAATAGATTTATTAGTTCTTTCAGATATTCATTTAGGAACTTACGGATGCCAAAGTAAAGAGTTGTTGAATTATTTGAATAGTGTTAAGCCTAAAATTGTCGTATTGAATGGAGATATTATTGATATGTGGCAATTTAGTAAAAGGTATTGGCCAAAATCGCATATGCAAATAGTTCATAAAATAATTAATTGGGTAAGCAAAGGAACTAAAGTTTATTATATTACTGGAAATCATGATGAAATGCTCCGAAAATTTGAGGGATTCAAAATGGGAAAACTGAGTATTGAAAACAAGTTGGTTTTAGATTTAGATGGCAAAAAAGTTTGGATATTTCATGGAGATGTATTTGATGTTACAATGCAAAATTCAAAATGGTTGACTCGTTTGGGATCTCATGGTTATGATTTATTGATATTGATAAATGCTTTTTGTAATATGATTTCTGTTAAAATGGGAAGAGGTAAAATTTCGTTATCTAAAAATATAAAAAATAGTGTTAAACAAGCGGTCAAATTCATAAATGATTTTGAAAAAACTGCTGCTGATATTGCAATTCGAAATGGCTATGATTATGTTCTTTGTGGGCATATTCACCATCCAGAAATGAAGACTATTAAAACAGAACATGGACAGGTAGAATACTTAAATTCGGGAGATTGGATTGAAAATCTTACTGCATTAGAGTATAATAATAAAGAATGGTCATTATATAAATACAATGCTAGCGATTTTGAAAATCCTACCTTAGATACTGACGATAGCTTAGTTATGATGGAAAACGGAGAAATTTTTGAACAAATGTTAGGTGGTTTTTTACAAACAAAAGACATTGCAACATCTTTAAATTTTAAATAGTGAAAATATTATATGCAGTTCAAGGAACAGGAAATGGTCACATAACTAGAGCCATTGAAATAATTCCTTATTTAAAACAAAAAGGCGAAGTTGATATTTTAGTTAGCGGTATTCAATCGGATATTGAACTACCATTTGAAGTAAAATATAGGTTTAAAGGAATGTCCTTTATTTTTGGTAAAAAAGGAGGAGTTGATTTTTGGAAAACTTTTGTAAAGCTAAATTCTATTAAGCTAATTAAGGAAATAAAAAAACTAGACCTAAAACCGTACGATTTAATCATTAGTGATTTCGAGCCTATTTCATGTTGGGCGGCAATCAAGGCAAAAAAAGAGTGTATAGGCTTGAGTAATCAAGTGGCTACATTGCATCCACTTGCACCTAAGCCTAAAAAAAATGATATAATTGGAAAGTTAGTGCTGCAAAATTATGCACCAACGACCTATAATTATGGTTTTCATTTTAAAAGATTGGATGGCACCATTTTTACGCCAATTATCAGAAAACAAGTACGTGAATTAACACCTTCTAATGAAGGTCATTATACGGTTTATTTACCTTCTTATGATGATAGTCAAATACTAAAATGGTTAAAAAAAATGCCTGCTATAAATTGGCAAGTATTTTCAAAAAATAGTAAAAAAGACATCCAAATAAAAAATATTAGAATCACACCAATCAATACCGATTTGTTTTTAAAAAGTATGGCTTCTGCTGAGGGAGTATTATGTAATGCAGGTTTTGGAACTGCTAGTGAAGCCTTGTTTTTAAAGAAAAAGCTAATGGTAATTCCTATGAAAAAGCAACTAGAGCAAGCCTATAACGCTCAAATGCTTCAAGAAATGGGTGTAGCGGTAATAAAAAAATTGAATGCAGATACTATTCCAAAAATTAGAAAATGGCTTAATGATGACACAATCGTTGCTGTAGATTATCCGGATAATACAGAAGAAATAGTTTCCTTAATTGTTACAAATCATGCAGGAAATAAAAAATTTAACACCAATTATGAATCGGATAATTACACCTTCTTTCAATAATAATGAATTATAAAAAAGAAGAATTTGGAGAAGATTTTATCTGGGGAGTTTCTACTTCTGCAGTTCAAACAGAAGGTGCACATAATAGTCACGGAAAAGGATTGTCTATTTGGGATGAATTTGTGACTAAAAAAAATAAAATTTTAAATAAAGACAATCATTTTGTTTCCTCTGATTTTTATTCAAATTACAAAACAGATATCGATTTAATAAAACAATTAGGAATTCCTAATTTTAGGTTTTCGTTATCTTGGAGTAGAATTTTGCCTAATGGAATAGGTGAAGTGAATCTAGAAGGATTGGATTTTTATCACAATGTAATAGATTATTGTTTAGAAAACGAAATACAACCGTTTATCACTCTATATCATTGGGATTTGCCTTTGGCATTGGAGAAAAAAGGCGGATGGGTAAATAGAGATGTTTTGAATTGGTTTGAAGAATATGTTAAAATTTGTGTTGCCTCTTTTAAAGATAAAGTTACACATTGGATGGTGCTTAATGAACCAATGGTATTTACTGGAGCAGGTTATTTTCTTGGGGTTCATGCTCCAGGTAAAAAAGGAATGAAAAATTTCATTCCTGCAATGCACCATGCAGTATTATGTCAAGCAATTGGCTTTAATGCTATTAAGTCATTAGACCCAAATGCACAAGTTGGAACTACATTTTCATGTTCTTATGTTACACCTTACTCTAGTTCTATTCGTGATAAAAAAGCTGCATACCGTGTAGATGCATTAATAAATCGGCTTTTTATAGAGCCTTCACTTGGTTTAGGTTATCCCGAAGATGCTCTACCTTTTTTACGAAAAGTAAAGAAGTATATGGTGCCCAATGATGAGGAATTAATGAAGGTCACTTTTGATTTTATTGGAATTCAAAACTATACTCGAGAAGTCGTAGCTTATTCTATTTTTACACCATTTATTAAGGCTAAAATTATTCCTGCAGATTCAAGAAAAGTGTTTTATACAGCTATGGATTGGGAGGTTTATCCGGAATCTATATATGAAATGATTACTAAATTCGATGCTTATCAGGGTGTAAAAAAAATAATGATTACAGAAAATGGCGCGTCTTTTCCGGATGAGGTTATTGATGGTGTCGTTGCAGATGATAAACGAATAAACTACTTAAAGGCATATTTAAAACAAGTGTTGAGAGCAAAATTAATAAGCACTAAACTTTCAGGTTATTTTGTGTGGTCACTCACCGATAATTTTGAATGGGGTGAGGGTTTTAAGCAACGCTTTGGTTTGATTTATATCGATTATGAAACAAAAAAAAGAAGCATTAAAAATTCAGGTTTTTGGTATAAGGATTTTCTAAAAAATAAATAAAAATCTAAAATTCCTTTTATATTTCTTTTCTATAGGTTCTTCTTCGTCTAAAAATAACTGGATCAAAGTGCTTCCACAATTGATGGATAGCGATATTATCTTCTAATTCCGGCGTTCTTATGCAATCTAAAATTCCTTTTTGAGTAAAAGTAGTATAGTATTCTTCAAATATTATTGCCGTTACACCCTTACTTTGGTATTCGGGGGCAACCCCAATTAAATAAAATAAAACCTCTTTCGACTCTTTTTTTGCTTTAAGCAAGTGGTAAAATCCAAATGGAAATAATTTGCCATTAGCTTTTTGTAATGCTCTAGAAAAACTCGGCATTACTATGCTAAATGCTACCATTTCATTGTCTTTATCCATCACAAATTTTATGTACTCAGGATTAATAAAACTGATGTATTTTTTCTTGAAATAATCTTTTTGCACATCCGTTATTGCTACAAACGAGGATAAGTCTGCATACGATTTGTTAAATAAATCAAACATTTTATCTACATATGGCATAATGTCTTTTGTAGCCGTAAAATTCAATTCTTTTAGTTGGTAACGTTTCTTTATTAGTGGCACAATCTTTTCAAAAGATTCTGGTTTTACATTAGCAAATGGGAATTTATTTTCTAAATATTCTTTTTCTTTAACATAGCCCAATTGCTCTAAATGTTCTTTATAATAGGGATAATTGTACCATGTAATCATTGAACCTAATTCATCAAAACCTTCTGTTAAGACTCCAACTTTATCAAGGTTTGAAAATCCCATCGGACCTTCAACATATTCTAAATTATTTTTCTTTCCTAATTCTAAAACTTTTTCTAATAATGCTCTAGTAACTTCTATATTATCAATCACATCCCACCATCCAAAACGAACTTTCTTTTTTTCTTGATTGTTAACTTCATCCCAATTGATTATTGCGGAAATTCTGCCAACAATTTCGTCGTTTTTGTATGCTAAATAAAAATAAGCTTCGGCACTTTCAAAGGCTGGGTTTTTAGTTTTATCAAAACTATCAAGTTCCTCCTGAATTAAAGGTGGCACCCAATAAGGATGGTTTTTATACAAAGAAAATGGAAACTTTACATATTCTTTTAATAATGCTTTCGTATTGGCTTCTTTAATAATAATCATTTTGAGGGACTAGGGTTTAACACTTGGAACTTCATCCAATCGTTTCTTGGTTTTTTCTTTTTCTTTCGATTTTTTGCTTTTATCTTTTTTCTTTTCCTTTTTCGGAGAACGATATAAAACTTCATTATAGTTGTCGTCAAATCTCCATGAAGCTCCTAATCCTGCATACAATAATTTTGGAGTGTCTTTATAATTTCGACTAACGGATGCATCTAATTGTAGGGAGCTGCTAACTAAATAGGCAGCGCCAGCAGTAAAAATTCCATCGGAATAGTAATCGTTTTTTATGCCTTTATTCTCAATAAATCCTGTCCATTGGTCATTGAATCCTTTGGTTAATGTAACTACATAACCCAAAGATTGCATAGAAGTACCATATTGATCCATGAAAACATTAGTTATTAACACGCAAGATTTAGGTAAAATATTTTGAGTAATAAGCATTGCTTTAGGTCCAAAAGTTCCAATAGTTTCTGTGGTTCTTGAAAAAAGTTCCTTGTTACTATTTAAATTAAACCCAACATATCCTGCCAAAGAAGGAATGATATAGTGCCAATCGTATTGGTGATTGGCTTTCCAGCTGTAAACGTTTGTTGGTTTGTCATAATTTTTCATCGGGTCATAAAACAAATATTTAAACCCTATTGTTGTAGTTTTTATTCCTTTACGATGTTGGCTTAAAAGTTCCGAATCATAACAGTCATTTTGGTAATTTAAGTTAATTACTGCCTCAAATTGTTCTCTGTAAAAACCATATCTTGCAGTTAAATCCACCCCATATCCTTTGGCTTTATAGTCTAAAAGGTTATGGCTTTCATCTAAATAGTTAATACCCGATTCTAATTGAAATACTGTTTTTCCTAATGAAAATGCGGACATAGAATTTCCAGGACGGTTGGAGTTTATGTCATCGGTATATTGTGCAAAACTATTTAGAAACCATAATGAGCAACTAAAAATAGCTAAAAGTTTTAATTTCATAAGGATACTATTTTTTTAAAAGGGTGTTTTTTGAAATTCAAATGTACTATATTTTATCATTATTTTAAGAGGTAATCCTAATTTAGAAAGGTGTAATTTAGTATTTTTGACAAAATTTTATAAAATATGCAAGAAGCAGCCTTTTCAAATTTGATTGAAGATATATTTATTATTATATTAATTTACTATGCAATCAAGTTTATAGCCCAATTATTTTTGCCAGTATTAGCAAAAAAAGTAGTTGAGAAAGCTAGTCAGCAATTTCAACAACAGCAATATCAGAATACAAATCAGCAACAACCTCAAAATAATAATGATAAACCGCACGAAACTAAAAATGTAGGCGAATATATTGACTACGAAGAAGTAGAGTAATTGGTTAATGGTTTTAGAATATCTAAAATCTAATATTAAAATTTTATATAAAATGAAGCAAGTTCAAAAGTTATATCCTCATTTATTAGCCGTCATCGGTTTTGTTTTTATTGCATTAATTTACTTTTTGCCAGTTTTGCAAGGTAAGAAAATTTATCAATCGGATATTGTGCAATTTACCGCCATGGCAAAAGAGCAAAATGACTTTAGAGCCACAGATCATTCAGAGCCTTATTGGACCAATGCTGCTTTCGGCGGAATGCCAACCTATCAAATGGGAGCTAACTATCCACACGATTATATTGGAAAATTAGACGATGCGTTGCGATTTTTACCTAGACCTGCCGATTATTTATTTTTATATTTCATTGGTTTTTATGGACTAATGTTAGTACTAAAAATTGATCCTCTAAAGGCGTTTTTCGGAGCATTAGCTTTTGGGTTTTCTACTTACTTGATTGTTATTCTTGGTGTTGGACATAATGCTAAGGCACATGCAATTGCTTATATGCCAATGGTAGTTGCCGGTGTAATAATGGTTTTCAGGAAGAAATATATAGTTGGTGGATTACTCACAATGATTGCTGTTGCTTTAGAAATTAATGCCAATCACTTTCAAATGACTTATTACTTGTTGTTTCTGTTGTTTGTTTTAGGAATTTATTATGGATACAAGTTTATCAAAAACAAGGAATATAAAGAATTGGCAATTATTGCAGGAACTTTTGCTATTGCGGTAGTATTTGCATTAGGAGCAAATGCAACGAGCTTAATGGCTACCAAAGAATTTACCGATTATAGTATTCGTGGAAAAAGCGATTTAAAACTAAGTCCGGAAGGAACCAAAAAAACAGAAACTACAACTTTAGATAGAAGTTATATAACCGAATACAGTTATGGTGTTGCTGAAAGTTTGAATCTTATTGCACCTAGACTATTTGGTGGTGGTAATGGCGAAAAGTTAAGTGATGATTCTGCAGTTTATGATTACATGTTAAAATATGGTGCTTCTGAAGAAGAAGCTCGTCAGATTACCGATTCCTATGCGCCAACTTATTGGGGATCGCAACCAATTGTAGCTGCTCCTGCCTATATTGGTGCAGTAGTTTTCTTTTTGGCAGTTCTTGGTTTATATCATGATAAGAGAAAAATAAAATACGTCTTTCTAATAGGTGCATTACTTTCTTTGGTTCTTTCTTGGGGTAAAAACTTTTCGCTGCTTACCGATTTCTTTATTGATTTCGTTCCAATGTATGATAAGTTCAGGGCCGTGTCCTCAATTCAAGTTGTTTTAGAACTTTGTTTTCCTGTTCTTGCTATTATTGGCTTACAATCATTTTTCACTACTGATAAAGAAAAACAATGGGATAGTTTATGGAAAACAGCAGCAACCACTTTTGGACTTTTAGTGTTATTGTTTTTATGTAAAAGTTTCTTTGATTTTTCAGGATTAATGGATGGTCAGTTGCGTCAAATGTTCAGTCAAAGTCAAGATAAATCTTTTGGAGTTGGTTTTATTGATGCTTTAAAAGACGATAGGAAAACTATGTATAATGCGTCATTAGTTCGTTCGGGATTCTTTTTTATTATTGTTTTTGCAGCATTATGGTTTTATATAAAAAATAAAATAGCTTCTACTTCAGCAATTGTTTTAATTGGATTATTAATGGTTGCCGATTTGGTTTTTGTAGATAAAAATTATGTAAGTAATAAAGATTTTGTTAGTGCTCACGAAGTAGATGTTCCATTTGAAGCATCGCCAACAGATGAACAAATTTTGCAAGACACTACAAATTATAGAGTACTTGATGTTGAAGGATATATGAATGCTAAAGCATCCTATTTTCACAAGTCTATTGGAGGTTATTCGGCGGTACGACCAAGAAGAATGCAGGAATTATTTGATTATCAAATTGCTAAAAACAACAAGCGAGTTTTGGATATGTTGAATGTAAAATACATCATCCAAACTAATGATAAAGGGGAAGAAGTTGCTAGTATTAATCCGGCAGCCAATGGAAATGCTTGGTTTGTAAAAGAACTTAAAATGGTGCCAAATTCAGATGCAGAGATGAAGGCATTGGATAAATTGGATAATAAAAATGTTGCTGAAATTAATAAATGTGAATTTGGACCTTGGTTTAAAAATGACCCACATACTTTTTCAGTAGATTCAACTGCTACAATTAACTTAGTACGTAATAAGCCAAATCATTTAAAATACAGTTCTAATAATAAAAATGAAGGCTTTGCAGTCTTTTCAGAAATGTATTATAAAAATGGATGGAATGCTACTGTGGATGGTAAGAAAACATCAATATTAAGAGTAGATTATGCTTTAAGAGGTATAAACATCCCTGCAGGTAAACATACCATTGAATTTAAATTTGAACCACAAGTTGTAAAAACCGGAAGTACAATTGCTTTAGTAAGTTCTATTGGAATGTTGTTGCTTTTAATTGGTGGGATTTATTTTGAAAACAAAAAGCATAAAAAATCATTAAAGTAAATTTCGTAAATTTCACTTATTATTTTCAAATAATATGAAGCCAACCAAATTAAATCATGCACATCCTTCTAAAATGGAAGCACGATACATTGAAGAGGTAAGAAAGATGACGCCCCAACAGCGCTTTGAAAAATTGATGGCTATTATTGAAATTTCTTATCTTTTGAAAACAGCAAAAAAACATTCCAAATTAAAATAATTTGTCGTTAATGAAAAAAAATATTGATGACACTAATCCAATTCCCCCTTTGGGGACTAGGGGGCTAAAACTCCTAATCATCACCTATTATTGGCCGCCAGCAGGAGGGCCAGGTGTGCAACGGTGGTTGAAGTTTGTTAAGTATTTACCTGATTTTGGAGTGCAGCCGATAGTTTATGTTCCCGAAAATCCAACGTATCCTATTGTAGATGAAGGGTTGCTAAAAGAGGTTTCTGATAAAGCAATTATTCTTAAAAACAAGATTTTTGAACCGTACCAATTGGCGGGGATTTTTTCTAAAAAACAAACCCAAAAAATTAGTTCCGGAATTATTCCTGCAGCAAAAAAACAATCTTTATTAGAAAAAACATTGCTTTGGGTTCGTGGTAATTTATTCATTCCGGATGCCCGAAAATATTGGGTAAATCCATCAGTTTCTTATTTGAAAAAGTACATTCAAGAAAATAATATTGATACTATTGTCACTTCGGGACCACCACATTCATTGCATTTAATAGGATTAAAATTAAAAGAAGATTTAGGAGTGAAATGGCTTGCTGATTTCCGCGATCCATGGACAACCATAGGCTATCATAAAGCATTAAAATTGTCCTCCTTTGCCGATAAAAAACACAAGTTTTTAGAAAGCAAAGTGCTAAATTCTGCTGATACAATTATTGTTACCAGTAAAACCACTAAAACCGAATTTCAAGTACTTACTAACAAGCCAATTGAAGTTATTACCAATGGTTACGATGTAGAGAATATTCCGAGGCAAACCCTAGACGAAAAGTTTACAATGGCGCACATTGGTTCTTTTTTATCCGATAGAAACCCTAAAGTTTTATGGGAGGTTTTGCAGGAATTGATAACAGAAAATGAGACATTTGCGACGCATTTTCAATTGAAATTAATTGGAAAAATCAGTCAGGAAATTCTAGAAAGCATTTCACAATACCAATTGGATGCATTTTGTAATAATTTAGGATATGTTTCCCATTCAGAGGCAGTCGTTCATCAAAAAAAATCGCAAGTTTTATTGTTAATAGAAATTGATTCAGAAGATACAAAAAGTATTATTCCTGGTAAATTATTTGAATATATGGTTTCCGAACGACCTATTATTGCTATTGGACCAAAAGATTCTGATTTTGCTGAAATAATAACCACTACCAATACCGGAGTTTTCTTTACCTATTCGGAAAAAGAAAGATTAAAAATGACAATAGTATCTTATTTTGAATTATTTTTAGAAAATAAATTACAAGTTTTCCCCGTTGGATTACAACAATATTCCAGAAAAAGTTTGACTGAAAAATTGGTAAAAATCCTAACTAAGCAATAAGTATATATATAATTGAAAACGGATTACTGAACAATAAATATGGGAATCGTACAATCACAATCTATAAAAAACACCATTATCACTTTCTTCGGATTTGGTATTGGTGCTATCAATGCTTTGTTTTTGTACACCAATTTTCTAGGAAAACTGCATTACGGAATTGTAGCCACCTTACTTTCAGGGGCTAATATAATGATGCCATTAATGGCTTTTGGTGTTCAAAACACCTTAATTCGATTTTTTTCGCATTACAAAACTGAAAAAGAAAAAGAAGAATTTTTAACTTTTATGTTGGTGATGCCTTTGGCCTTTATTATCCCATTAACTCTAGGTTTTTATATTTTTTACGATCCTATTTCTTCTGTTTGGGTAACCGAAAACCCATCGCTAAAACCTTTCTTTTGGTTGATTCCTGTAGTTGGATTGTTTATGGCTTATTTTGAGGTCTTTTATGCATGGGTTAAAATCCATATGAAATCGGTTGTGGGTAATTTAATCAGTGAAGTTTTAGTTCGTTTAATTGTTATGTTCTTACTTTTTGCGGTTCATTTTAATTGGATTGAAAAATCAACTTGTGTCTACGGAATTGCAATCGCTTATTTTGCTCAATTCTTTATAATGAAACTCTACGCTATTTCTGTAAAAATGCCTGTATTACGATTTATTTTTCCTGAAAACTTGAAAGATATTGTTCAATATTCCTTGTTTATTATTGTTTCTGGAGGAGTTGCTGTAATGTTAGTAGATTTTGATAAAGTTATGATTCCTCATTATTTAGATATTAGTCAGAATGCATTATATGCAGTAGCGATATTTATTTCAACCGTAATTGTTGTTCCCAGTAGAGCAATGACACAAATTGTAGCGCCAATTACAGCCAAATTAATGGTAGAAAATAAGCACGACGAGTTAAATGATTTGTATAAAAAAAGTGCAATCACACTACAAGCAATTGGTGGATTTATTATGATGCTAATATTTTTAAACATAAAAGAAATGTACCATTTGATTCCGAAAGATTACAGTGGAGGAATTTGGGTGGTATTCATGATTGGACTTTCAAAATTTTACGATGTTCTATTGGGAAATAATAATTCAATAATAGTAAATACAAAGCACTACAGAACGGTATTGTTTTTTGGAGTTTTTACTGTATTCCTGATGATTGGTTTAAATATGATTTTCATCCCGAGTTTTGGAATTGAAGGTTCTGCATTTGCTACTTTATTAACGGTGATGATTTACAATACAATTAAGTTTTTTTATGTAGTTAAGAAAATGAATTTGTTTCCGTTTACATACAAAACCCTATATTCATTGGGTATTTTGGCAGTTTGCTTCCCGTTGTTTTATTTTTGGGATTTCCCGTTTTATACTTTAATTAATATACTATTAAAATCTATATTAATATCTATCTTTTATTGGTATTTGAATTACAAATTACAAATTTCTGAGGAAGTAAATAAAGTTATTATCTCTGTTTTTAAGAAAATTAAAATTATGAAATAGGTGACGATTTGTTTTTTAATTTGAAAATAAGATTAGTTATGCTTCAAACTACTTGAATTTGTTTATTTTTGAATTTCTTTAAAGAAATTCTTATATTATTTATATGAAATACAAAAGCATATTTTTCTTACTGATTACTTTATTTACGATTAGTACTTCATTTAGTCAAACTTTTATTCAATCCTATGCAGATGTAGTAAATCAGTGTTCGCAAGCTAATATTACAGCAAGTTTAACTGAGTTTGAAGCGTTAGGAATGAAACGACGTGGAACTGCTCCGTTACAAAACACTCTCGATTGGTTGAAAAACAAGTATCTTAGTTACGGTTATTCTGCAACTCAAATGCAAGAAGATTCCTATACTTATAATGGTTCCACAGCAACTTGTAAAAATCTAATCGTTACTAAAATAGGAACTCTTTATCCGAATACATTTGTTATTGTTTGCGGACATTATGATTCTATCGGAGGAACAGGAACTAACGATAATGGAAGTGGCGTTTCATGTATATTAGAAACTGCAAGGTTATTACAAAATATTCCAACCGATTATTCTATAAAATTCATCAATTTTAGCGGTGAAGAAGATGGATTGTATGGTAGTAAACATTTTGTTTCTTCAGTAGTGAATGCAACTACTCCAAAAATGGACATACGGTTGGTGTTCAATTTAGATGAAGTAGGTGGTGTTGCAGGATTAACAAATAACACTATAACTTGTGAGCTTGACAATAATAACAATCCTTCAACAAATAATGCTGTTTCTGCAACTATGACAAACGAGTTGATGAACTGTGTTACCTTATATTCTCCTTTGAATACCTTTTTATCTTATGCTTATTCGTCTGATTATATGCCGTTTCAAAGTAATAATGAAATCATTACAGGTTTTTTTGAAACTAACGAGACTACTCATAAACACTCTCCAACCGATTTCTTAATCTATATGGATCCAGTGTACAATTACAATGTTGCCAAAGCCACAATTGGTGCCACTTTGCATTTTGCACAAGCAAATCCTGCTACTATGGCAATTACTAAATGGAATGATTTTGGAGTTAGTTTCTTTCCTAATCCAATTAAAGATACTCTAAATATTAATTTAGGCTCATTGCCCGAATCGGATTATACTTTTACATTAATCGATATTGAAGGTAAAGAGGTATTGAATGTGTTTTTTACCAATGCCAAATTGATAGAATCTGTGCCTATTTCATCCTTGTCTAAAGGGGTTTATCTAGCAGTTTTAAAAACTGAAAATAGAAGAATAACTAAGAAAATTGTGATTGAATAATACCGGAACGCGGACAAAACGGATGCTGTGCAACGCGGATAAAACCGATTTTATAGTTTCTCCTTTAAATACTTCCCAGTAATTGATTTTTTGTTGTTTAGTAATACTGAAAAATTAGAAAGGTTATTGCAAGCTTATTTAATTTGACTTCAAACTAAAGTTGACTTTCTTGAAAGAATATTTAGTAGTAATATGAAAATATAAAAATTAGGATTCAATATATTTTTTGGCAATAGTTATAAACTTATGAAAACCAATTTTATTGGCTAATTCTTTTAACTTAGAATAATTTTCATTTACTTCATAAAAGTCTTTTTCATAATAATGTAATTTTATTTTTGTTAAAAAATAGAAAAGCGTAATATAGTCTGTATAGGCTAATTCAATCTTATCTAATTCTACTAAATCCAAATTATTTTTCGCAGCTTTTATATTTCCTTTATATATGTTAACACTTGCTAATCCTATTAAATAATTTGCGATAGTACTTTTAGAAGACCATCTGTCCACTTCAAATAATTCTTCATAATATTTTTCAATAATTGAATTTAAAAAATCATACTCTTCTTTTAATATAAGCGCAGGAATTATCTCAATTAAGAATAGATGTGGCTTTCTTAATTTGAGTTCTTTTTTTATTGAATTTTCAAGTAATTCATCTATTTTACCACCACTCAATATTTTATATCCATAATACCTGCCCAGTAGAACAGGATAAAGTTGCACTGCACTTTTTGGATAATCAATTAGAATATCGCTGTATTCTTCATTAGAATAATATTTTTGATAGAAGGTCATCAAAGATGTGAAGAGAAAATCAGTTGCATTGGCATTACATTTATTAATCATTTTAATTACCTCAATATAATAACCGTTTAAATGCGAATAGTCAATAAAACATAAAGGTCCTGAATTTCTAAAACTTTCAAATTCTATAAGTGCTTTATAAATTTTTAAAGCAGTCTTAGTTTCTAATTTATAAAAGCTGAAAGTAGTGAGGATTGCAAATTTTGTAAGTGCACTGTCTGTTAATTTTTTGTAATCAAAAAAATTAAAAAAGACGATAAGAGAGTCAATCATATTTTTTTCAATCAAAAAACAAACATGATTTGCAACCGCGATAATATTATGTTCGTTTTCTAAAGAAGCATTAAACTGTAATACTTCGTTTTCTTCTAACTCATTTTCATTAAGTTGTAACCGTAACATTTTAATTTGAAAGTACCATTCATCATAATTCAGCTTGTTATTCATATAATGGGAATAGGATGTAAACCCCAAATATTTTGATAATATAGTTAATGTTGCATTTGATGGTACTGTTTTTGGCAAAAAACCATACAATCTTCGCAATGTATTGTAGCCAATTGGAACCCCAACACTAGCTTCTATCTCCTCTTTTAGATTTTTAATATCCCTAACGTTTTCAATCGTTATGCCAGATTTCTTTTGTATATCAATTATTATTTGAGTAGATGCGTTTTTCATAATGGGCTGTTTATGGGCTAAATATAGAGATTAATATGATAAATTTAATTTTTTAAATTAACTACTTTGATTAGTTATGTCCAATTGAGTTATTCTCAAGTCATTCTTTTCGCTGAAATAAATAGTCACTAAATATATAAACTTTAAAAAAATGGAAAAATCAAAATTAGATGAACTAATCTGTATAACAGCTTGGTCAACTGCTTTTATAGATGGGCAAAAAGACAGCTCGGAATCGAAAGCTACTGAAAAAGAAAAAAATATTGTTAGGGCAATGAGGGCTTTTTTCAAAATGGATGTTGATCGGTTTAATAAATCAAACCAAAAATATGAAACACTAACGGGCCATTTAATTGAATTACAAGATAAAGACCCAATTACTAAAATTGTTGCAAGATATTCAGCGTTAAAAGTAGCTCATGCAGAAAATGAAGATGGAAATAATCAAGTTGTTTCCAGTGATAAGGAGTGGGAATTTATCCGAAAAATTGATGATATAACTGACATATGGCGTGTTCGTGATGACATTAAAAGTTTATCAATGAACTTGATTAACGAAATGTGTGCTCCCGAATTTTTAATCGATAATGATTTGCTTGAGATTATTAAAATTGAAAAAGAAGAAGGAGTGATATACACAAGAAGAATTCAACCCTTACTCAAAGCTTTTTTTAATTCTTTAGAAAAAAATAATTTATATGTTACTTGGGAAGAAAATTATTTAGCACTTATTAAATATAAGTCTGAATTACAAGATATGTTTGGTAAAATGGACTTAAAAGAATTTGATACAAGGTATAAAGAATTAAAACCATTAATCTCTAATCTCAAAAAAGAACAAATTGCAAAAGAAAAGCAATTAGCAAAAGAACTTGCAGATAAGGAAAAACAAATTGCAAAAGAAAAAGCAGAAAAGGAAAAGCAATTAGCAAAGGAAAAAGAAGAACTAGAAAAAAATAAAACACATGAATATTCTGTTTCAAACGGAATTCAATATTGTAAATATTGTGGGGGAGATGAACGATGGAGAAAACACGATTGTCAAAGAGAATTAGGACATAAATACACCTTAAGACGAGTACAAAATAAAATAGGATTTGATTATTCATTTCAACCTGTTTGTAACAATTGTGGTGACATTAGACATTATTGCGAAATGGACTGGAAATATAAATTTAAATGTAGCCAAAAATAAAATTATGTTAATAATATGCCTATAAATATGAAACATTATTATTTAAATGATGGAATAAAGGAACTATGGAATAAATACTATTTATCATTTCATGATTATCATCAGGAAGTAATGAAACGCGTTCCAAGTTTTTTGCCTGTTCCAGAGACTAAAGGTAAAATATTATTCATTGGTTTAAATCCAGCCTATCAAGAAAGAAAAGAAACTCATGAAAATTTTATCAATTATTCGTATACTCCTAATATCACAATAGATGAAATTGTCAAATTTGCCACAATAAATAATGATTCTAAGATAAAATCAAAATCAAATAAACTTTATTATGGTAAATACTTTGACATACTTCATAAGATTGCTAAAAACCTTGGAGAAGATGGATTTGAACATTGCGATCTGTTCTTGATGAGAGAAACCGACTCAAAAATTGTAAAGCAAATGGTCGAAAAAGAAGGTGTTTTAGTTGAATTTGGTATAGAACAGTTAAATATATTAAAACTTCATATTGCCAATTTAAATCCAAAAGTTATAATTATACCAAATGCAATGGCTGCAGAATATTACAGTCAAATCTTACTTCAAGATTCTACCATAGACGATGAAAAAGGAGTTTATTATACGGAAATCAATAATAAAAAAATACCCACAATTTTATGTGGTTCATGGCAATATGGAAGATTAGACAAATACACAGAAGCTATTTTGGTAAGATACATTGAAACCGCAATGAAATAATTTGTTTAACAATTCAAAAAAATATGAAATTAAAACAATTACTTTTTGGGTTTATACTCGTTTGCTTCTTTACAAGTTGTGAACAAAAAAATATTGATACAGAAATAGCAAGATTGCAAGGTTTGGAGAAAGAATTAACTAAAACCATTTCTGAAAAAGATACCGATCGTGCTAAGCTTATTTGTGTACAAATGAAATGGGAATATGTTCCAACTACAGTGGGTGCAGATGTTAAATGTAAAAAGCTTGCAGAAATTTGGGATGATAAAAGACGAAATTATTTAAAAATAATTGGAATTGATCCAGTTACAATTTTAGGAGAAAAACCTAAGCCAAAGCCCAAGCCAAAAACTTTCGAAGAAAGATTATTAGATAGTGAATAGATTTATTAATTAATTATTACAAAACCCATTCATAATTTTGTCTGGTTTTATAACGCCTTAAAATGAAAAATTTAATTTACCTAACATTAATTTCATTAGTATTGGTTTCTTGCGATTCTAACGAAAGAAACATAAAGAAAACATTTAACCGATTAAACGCTGGTGAAACTTCTGCAGCTTCAAAATACATATGGCCAGAGGACCATAAAAACCTATATACTTTTGAGCAACGATTCTTGAGTAAAAATGACTTATTATCTTTTGATATTGAGTCAATTGAAAAATTAAATGAGGAAAGCTACAAAGTAACTTTGAATTGCAACAATGGTAATGAAGCATTATTAACCTACTTTAAAAGTAAGAGCAACTTATTAGAAGGAACTAAAATTGTAGACACAATTTTTGTAAAAACAGCAAATGGTAAAGAATATGTAACATTTGATTGGGATTTACATGAAAAATCTATTTCAAATAACATAAAATTATCTAGTATTTTAGTTAAAAAACTAAACTTGCGAGCTGGTCCTGGACAGAACTTCAATGTAATTAGTCAACTAAAAAAAGGGGATGAACTCCTAATGGATGATAATTATGAAAACTCAAATTGGAGAAAAGGATTTTATTTTGAAGAAAATAGCAGCATTAAAAAAGTTTACTTCTCGTCCAAATTAACCGATAGAAAAAAAATTAGTTTTTTCACTTTAGATTGGGCTGACAGTATGGGAATAATAGTTATATCTATTCTCGGTATAATTGTACTTTTTGTAATTTATCCTTTATTATTTGGTGCACTTTTTAGAATGGGAGGCGAAGGTGCTGGTGTATTTGCATTAATTCTGTTTATTGTCTTATTAGTGGTCGTATATTTTACGTATCAAATTATTGAAACTGCATTTTTTGAACTTTTTATAATTAACTTACCTTTTTGATTTATTATTTATATAAAGAAAATAACTCCGCAAAACTCTTCTGTCTTTGCGGATTTTTTTTATATAAATTACAATTTCTCCTTTAAATACTTTCCAGTAATAGACTTCTTATTCTTTACAATATCTTCAGGTGTTCCTGCTGCTAGAAGTAATCCTCCATTTTCACCACCTTCGGGTCCTAGATCAATAATCCAATCGGCACATTTTATTAAATCGAGGTTGTGTTCTACCACCAAAATAGAATGCCCTTTATCTATCAAGGCATCAAACGAAGCCAATAATTTTTTTATATCGTGAAAGTGCAAACCAGTTGTAGGCTCATCAAAAACAAATAGTGCTTTGTCTTTGGTAGTTCCTTTTACCAAGAAAGAAGCCAATTTGATACGTTGTGCTTCACCACCGGAAAGGGTAGAAGACGATTGTCCTAATTGCACATAACCCAATCCAACATCCTGTAAGGGTTGTAATTTCTGTGTGATTTTAGTTTGCTTTTGTTCGTTAAAAAACAAAATAGCATCATCTAAAGTCATGGTTAAGATATCATCTATGTTTTTACCTTCAAAATTCACTTCTAAGATTTCTTTCTTGAATCGTTTACCGCCACAAGTTTCGCAAGGTAATTCTACATCGGCCATAAAAACCATTTCTACATTAATAGAGCCATCGCCTTTGCAAGTTTCGCAACGTCCACCATCCACATTAAAAGAAAAATGTTTGGGCTGGTAGCCACGAATTTTAGATAATTTAGTTTTCGAATACAAATCCCGAATATCATCGTAAGCCTTAATATAGGTTACTGGATTAGACCGCGAGCTTCTTCCAATTGGGTTTTGATCTACATATTCAATATGCTGAATTTTATGGTAATGCCCTTGCATATCGGTGTATTGTCCCGCTTTTTCACTTACACCCTCCAATCTTTTTTGAATGGCTGGAAATAATATTTTCTTAACTAGTGTACTTTTTCCACTTCCAGAAACTCCTGTAATTACGGTTAAACATTCCAATGGAAACCGAACATCAAGGTTTTTTAAATTATTTTCTCTTGCACCAAGAATATCAATATAAGTTCCCCATTTTCTGCGGGTTCTTGGAACTTTTATTTCCAATTCACCATTAAGATACTTGGCGGTTAATGAATCCGATTTTAAGATTTCGCTAAATGTTCCTTGTGCTACTAATTCCCCACCGTTTGTTCCTGCTTCAGGACCAATATCAATAATCATATCCGCTTGTTTCATGATATCTTCATCATGTTCCACTACAATTACTGTATTCCCTAAATCCCGAAGATTTTTCAGAACTTCAATCAATAATTCGGTGTCTTTTGGATGCAACCCGATACTTGGTTCGTCCAAAATATACATGGATCCAACCAAACTACTTCCTAACGAAGTTGCAAGATTAATTCGCTGGGATTCTCCACCAGAAAGGGTTGCCGAATTTCTATTTAACGTCAAATAATCCAACCCAACATTACTTAAAAAAGCCAATCGATTTTTAATTTCAATCAACAATCTTTTAGAAACCGTCGTGTCGTATTCGGATAATTTTAAATCTGCAAAAAATGGAACTAATCTTTTAATGGATAAATCTACCAAATCAGATATAGTTTTTTCGCCCACTTGAATGTAGTTTGCCTCTATTCGCAGTCGTTTTCCTTTGCAAACATTACATTTGGTTTTCCCGCGGTAACGAGATAACATTACACGATTTTGAATTTTATAATTTTTTTCTTCAAGTTCTTTGAAGAAATCATTTAGCCCCTGAAAATATTGATTCCCTTTCCAGATTAAATCTTTTTGAGCCTCTGATAATTCGAAATACGGTTTGTGAATAGGGAAATCAAACTTGTAGGCATTATTCACTAATTCATCTCGATACCATCCCATACTCTCACCACGCCAAGGATAAATCGCATTTTCAAAAATAGAAAGAGCGGTATTTGGAATTACTAATTCTTCATCAATACCAATAACATTTCCATATCCCTCACATTTTGGACAAGCGCCATATGGATTGTTAAAACTAAACAAATGCACATTTGGCTCTAAAAAAGTCATACCATCCAATTCGAAATTAGAACTAAAATGTATACGACTGTTATCATTTAAATCTTGTAAATAACAATCTCCTTTTCCTTCAAAAAATGCAGTTTGTATAGCATCGGATAGACGGTTATAGAATTCCTCTTCTTCTTTTACAATAATACGGTCAATGATAAGTAAGATGTCTTTATTATCTAGCGAATGATTGTCAATTTCATCCAAACGCACCATTTCATTATTTACTAAAATCCTAGCAAATCCTTGTTGTAATAACACTTTTAGTTTGTCTTCTAGTTTCCTGCCATCTTCCAAATGAATAGGAGAAAGAAGTAACCAACGGCTTTCTAATTCAAAGTTTTTTACAGCAGTAACAATATCAAAAACGGTATCTTTTTTTACTTCCTTGCCAGAAATAGGTGAAATTGTTTTTCCAATTCGAGCAAAAAGTAGTTTTAAATAATCATATATTTCAGTAGAGGTTCCAACAGTTGAACGAGCATTGGTAGTATTTACTTTTTGCTCAATTGCAATTGCTGGAGCAATTCCTTTTATGTAATCTACTTTTGGTTTGTCTAGCCTGCCAAGGAATTGTCGCGCATAGGATGACAAACTTTCAACATATCGTCGTTGGCCTTCGGCATATAAAGTGTCAAATGCTAATGAAGATTTTCCAGATCCCGAAAGCCCTGTAATTACTACTAATTTATTTCTAGGAATGGCAACATCCAAGTTTTTCAAATTATGAATGGCAGCTCCTTTTATGATAATATTTTTCTTAGGATCGAGGGTAGAAATATCTTTTGGAATCATTGTAAAAAACTAATTTTTGCAAAGATAATGATTTCTAAAATGAGATTGGGTGTTGAACAAATCACAAAATTCAGATTGATGATTTTAGACTATATTTGGATTATTATTTTTTAATAATATAGCAAATTTGCTTCAAATAAAGCAAGTTTAAACCAATAGTAGCATCTAAAAATAAAAATTATATTTTGGAAGAAAAAGAACTTATCCTGAGATTAAAGAAGAGCGATGAAATTGCGTTCGGCTTTTTGGTGGATTTGTTTTCCAAAAAAATCTATAATACTTGTGTCGGGTTGTTGCAAAATCTTGAAGATGCAGAGGATGTTACCCAAGAAATATTCTTAATAATACACTTGAATATTAAAGATTTTAAGGAAGAATCTTCTCTTTCAACATGGATTTATAGAATTTCGGTTAATAAATGTTTGGAGTTTCTGCGAAAGAAAAATAGAAAAAAACGATCAGGTATCTTTAGGTCTATTTTTTCTTCTGAGGGTGAAAAAGCCATTGAAAATCATTCGGATTTTAGCCATCCCGGAATTCAATTAGAAAACCAAGAACGTTCTAAAGTACTTTTTAAAGCAATAGGATTATTGCCTGCACAGCAGCAAACGGCTTATGTTTTACATAAAGTAGAACAAGTTAGTTATAATGAAATAGCCAGTATTATGCAGGTTTCATTATCTGCAGTAGAATCGTTGCTTTTTAGAGCAAAACAAAATTTAAAGAAGTATTTATCTGCTTATTATCAAGAAAATGAAAAATAACCGCAAGTTTTTTAATAATTAAATATCTATAGTAATATGAACTCACACGATACTAATTTAGAAACAACTTTAAAATCGCTAGATAATCTTCAAAGATTAGAAGTGCCAATAAATTTAAAACAGGCTATTAAAAATAATTTTAATGGAAATGCTACAATTAAAATGAGTACTTCCCAAAAATTGATGCTTGCAGCTAGTTTAATTGTTCTATTAGGATTAAACGTAGTTACAATGAAGTATTATTTTAACAGTACCAATAAAAATTCTAATTCTAATCAGGATAATTTAGTTTATAAAGAATATTTTTCTAATTCAATAGAATAAAAATTAAAACAATGAATAACGTAAAATTATTAAAATCAATTTTGCTAGTATTACTTCTAGTAAATATTGGAACCTTAAGTTTCTTATGGTTTACAAAGCCTCCAAGGAACAATCCACAGGAATCTGCTAAAGGTTTTTTTTCACAAGAATTGACTTTTTCTGCAAAGCAAGAACAACAGTTTGATTCCTTAAAAACTTTATTTCAAAGCCAAAGAGAAGATTTAAGACATGAGGTTAAAGATAAATATGATATTTATTTTGATTTACTTCAAAACTCAAAAGTAGACTCATTAACTGTGAAAAAAGCAGTTAGTGAGATTATTAGAATTAAAGAAAAAGAAGAACTCGCTTTGTTTTATCATTTTCAAAAGGTACGATCTATTTGTGATGCTTCTCAAAAACAAAAGTTTGATAAGATTGTTAAAGAAGCGGCTCAAATGATGGGGCCAAGACAACAAGAGGGGCAACGGCCACCACCTCCTAGAAGAGAAGGAGACGTAAGACCACCGCCACCAAGAGGTGATAGAGCAGGTTCGCCACCGCCGCCAGAAATGATTGACGATCAAGGTCCACCACCGCCGCCAAGAGGAGATAGACAAGGTCCGCCGCCGCCAAGAATGGAAGATGGTCAAGGTCCTCCTCCTAGAGATTAAGTTATGAAAAAAGTTGTTGTGATATTAGTGATATGTGCCTTAACCTGTCTTTCTTTTCAAATGAAAAAGAATCACAAAGAAATTGGCGTTTTATTGCATCTCAATTTTCAAAATGAACCTTTGGTTTTGACGGATAAAAAATACGTTACTAAAACAAATGATACTGTCGTTATTACTAAAATGAAGTTTTACCTTTCTAATATTGTATTAGAATTGGAAGATGGAAGTGAATATAAAGAAAGTAATAGTATTCATTTAGTGGACGCAGAAACCTTGAGTTCCTTGGGATTTAATTTGAAAAATGTCCCAGATATAAAAATTATTAAAATAAGATTTAACATTGGGATTGACAGTTTGACTAATGTTTCTGAAAAATTTGAAGGTGATTTAGATCCAGCACTAGGAATGTACTGGGCATGGAATACAGGATATATTAACATGAAATTGGAAGGAAAAAGTTCTAGTTGTACCAGTGTTAAAAAAGAATTTCAGTTTCATATTGGTGGGTATTTGCCAAAGCAAAATGCTCTGCAGAAAATAGAGTTGAATGTTGCTGAAAGTCAAAATATAATTATAAAAGTGGAATTGGATAGATGGTTAGACACCCTATCATTAAAGGAAACAAACTCAATTATGATTCCAGGAGAAAAAGCCATAGCAATGGCACAGAAGTATAAAAATATGTTTAAAATAAATTAATAAATAACTATGAAAAAGAAATTACAATTATTTGCGATCCTGATTTTAATAAGCAATGGCATTCAAGCACAATACAACACAATGCCAATGCCAGAAGCTCTTTATGGGACTACTTTTAACTTGAATATTCATGAAAGTACTAAGCAGTTGGTTACAGGAAATCAAACCATTACGGGCGCTATTAATAATGAAAATATTTGGGGACCTACTTTATTCATTAATAAAGGGGATTTAGTTCATATGAATGTTACAAATAATTTAAATGAATCTACTACAGTTCATTGGCACGGTATGCATTTACCATCTGTTATGGATGGAGGCCCTCACCAAGTAATTCCTGCGGGAACCCTTTGGCAACCCTATTGGACAGTAATGAACCAAGCTACTACTTTGTGGTACCACCCTCATTTACATGAGACAACTCAAGCTCAGATGACTAAAGGAATTGGTGGATTTATTATTGTTAAAGATCCTCAAGAGGCAGCTTTAGCATTGCCGAGAACTTATGGTGTAGACGATATTGTATTAGCATTAACCAGTAGAAGTTATACTCCTACAACTAACACTTTTGTTAGTTCAACAAGAGTTTATGGCGATTATATGTTGTCTAACGGAACTCCAAATGCACAAATAAGTTTACCAAAACAATATGTAAGAATGCGAATCTTAAATGCCGAAATTGAAAGAGCTTATAATTTAGGGTTTAGTGATAATCGTACTTTTTACATAATTGGAAATGATGGAGGATTATTGAATGCACCTGTTGCAGTAACTAGAGTTAAATTATTAGTTGGAGAACGAATTGAAATAATGGTAAATTTAGGTGGAGATACAGTTGGATCTAGTCTAGATTTAAAAGCATATAATTCAGGTCAAACATTAGGTTTTCCTGGTGGCGAGCCAAATACTTCTGGTGATTTTGGTAGTTTACTAAATAATATTGATTTTAATGTTTTACATATTAATGTAGCTGCAACTACTACAGCAACAACTCCAATTACCGCTGTTCCAACAGCTTTAGCAACTAATACTTACTGGACTGCTACAGATGCAACTGTAACTCGATCTATTGCAGTGACAAATGGAAATCCAGGTCCTGCAAGTGTACCGTTTAACTTTGATAATGTTACTTACTCCTTAACTATGACTCCAAAGGTTGTTAATTTAAACGATGTTGAAAAATGGACAGTTACTAATAATAATGTTTTCGGGCATTCTTTCCATCTACATGATGTTGAATTTAAAATTGTAGCAAGAAATGGAAGCGCAACTGCTGTTGGTACTCATGAAAGTGGTTGGAAAGACACTTTTTATTTGCCTAGAAATGAATCTGTTACTTTTGTTGCGAAATTTGATGACTTTGCCGATTCAGATGTAAATCATCCTTATATGTACCATTGTCATTTTGGTGGTCACGAAGATGGTGGAATGATGGGGCAATTTATAGTTACGGGGAATATGGCTACTAATCAGAATGCTACCAATACCAACTTTAGTTTGTATCCAAATCCTGCAAATGATAAGTTATTTGTTAATTTAAAAGATACTGCTACCGAAATTTATTATGTAACAATTTCTACCATTACAGGAAGAGTAGTTATGATGCTTCCACAACCAGAATGGCAAAATGGAATTGATATTTCTTCTTTAGAAGCAGGAGTGTATACTTTTCAAATGATGGATAAGCAATCAAAAAGTGTTACTACCAAAAAATTCATAAAAAAATAAACCATGAAAAAGTTAGTATTCTTTTTCTATGCTATTGCACTTGTAGTGTTTTCTAGTTATACTGTTTATGAAAAGGAGATTACTATCTCTAATATTAAATTAAAAAGTGCAACTACAAATAGCTTGGTTTCTCTTTCCGATTACAAAAATGCAAAAGGTTTTGTAGTTGTTTTTAGTTGTAATAAATGTCCGATGGCAAAGTTTTATTCGCAACGATTAAATCAAATGGACGCTAAATATAAAAAATTAGGAGTTCCTGTTCTTGCAATAAATTCAATGGATACCTTGGCTTATGCAGAAGAATCTTTCAAATTAATGCAGAAAAAAGCAAAAAAAGATCAGTTTTCATTTCCTTATTTGCAAGATAAAAAACAAAAAATTGCTAAAGAATTCAAAGCAACGCATACGCCACAAGCATTTGTAATTTGGAAAAACAAAGCGGGGAAGTTTGTAATAAAATACCAAGGCGCAATTGATGATAATGCCGGAGAACCTGAAAAAATAAAGCATCATTTTTTAATGGATGCTATAGATGAATTGTTACAAGGTAAAAATGTTACTATCCAAAAATCAGAATCATTTGGTTGTAGAATATACTTTAGAGGTGAAGTACAAAAAATGGATTAATACTAATTTAATTGAAAAGAAATAAGTTAAGTCTTGTCGTTTTATTGCTATTAGCATGTAGTTTTTTATCTCTTAAAAAGGTAGAAAACTTTGTGTTTTATGAAGATATTATTGTTCCTAAAGGATGGCCAAAACCTGTATATGATTTTAAGAAAAATAAAATCACTAAAGAGGGTTTTACATTGGGAAGGCAACTTTTTTACGACCCGATTCTTTCAAGAGATAGTACTATTTCATGTTCCAGTTGCCATTTGCAATATACTGGTTTTGCACATACGGATCATGCATTAAGCCACGGAATTGAAGGTAGGATAGGAGCCCGAAATGCTATGCCATTAATGAATTTAGCTTGGACAAAATTGTTTCATTGGGATGGCGGTGTTCAAAATTTAGAAGCTCAACCAATAAATCCAATTACTAATTCGCAGGAAATGGATAATACATTATTGGATGTGTTAAAAAAATTAAACCATTCTCATAAATATAAAAAAATGTTTTACAATACATTTGGAGATAGTATTGTAACAACAAAAAAATTATTGCAAGCAATTGCACAATTTACTGTTTCTTTGCAAACGTATAATTCAAAATATGATAAAATTATGCGGCATGAAAAAGATATTTTCTTTACAAATCAAGAAGAAAATGGGCATCAATTATTTGAAAGAAATTGTGAGTCATGTCACAAAGAACCATTGCTTACTAATAATAATTTTGTTGATAATGGTCTGCCATTAGATAAAGATTACAATGATTATGGAAGACTAAAAATAACGCAAAACCCCAGAGATAGTTTTAATTTTAGAGTGCCTACACTAAGAAACATTGAATTTACGTATCCTTATATGCATGATGGCCGTTTTATGAAGTTAAGAGATGTAATTAATTTTTATACCGATGGAAAGATAAAACGGAAAACTTTGGCAAGAGAATTACAAAAGCCAATTGTTTTAAGCGAAAATGAAAAAAAAGATTTAATTGCTTTTTTATTAACTTTAACCGATAAAGAATTTTTATTTAACCCAAAATATAGTTAT
This sequence comes from uncultured Bacteroidota bacterium, assembly GCA_903838055.1. Taxonomy (GTDB): domain Bacteria; phylum Bacteroidota; class Bacteroidia; order Flavobacteriales; family Flavobacteriaceae; genus Flavobacterium. Next base: position 37,935 of record CAILWV010000071.1, read on the forward strand.
CCAAAAGAATAATTCTAACCAACCAATTTTAATTTTATGAAAAAAACATTACATTTAATTTTAGCATTAATTTTATTTAAAAGTGCAATATCATTTGCACAAACACAACCTGTAATAACGAAGTGGTTGCAAAATAATACAACCACTGGAACATATTACACTTCAGGTAATTCTACCGCTATCTCCAACGGTTTTTTAGTGAACTGTCAACAAGTTCGTTACTCAGCAACAAATGTTTACATCAATGCAACAGGAATTCCAGCTTATGCAGTAGGTCCATTTAGTGGTGATGGAAATCCAAATAATGCAGGAAATCAAAATGCAATATATAAGTTTCCAATAACACCAACACCAAATACAGGAACCCCAACTTCTACATCAGGTGGAAATATCGGAGTTTTTATTAATGGTGTTTCTTTATTTGATTATAGAGATGGAGTTAGTTGGAAAAATTCTACAGGTGCGTTTGCAGGAGGTCCCTTGGGAGGTGCAGGTGACGGGGTTTGGAATAGAGATGCTATAAAATATGAAAAATTAGGGTTTGATTGTTCTAAAGGGCATCCTGCAGGAACTAATTACCACCACCATCAAAATCCTTCCGCTTTTAAAAATGATTTGACTTTAGTTTCTACCATATGTAATTTATATGATGCCGATGGATTGTATACAATTAATACTTCGCAACATTCTCCTTTAATTGGATTTGCTTATGATGGATATCCTATTTATGGTGCTTATGGATATGCAAATGTTGATGGAACTGGAGGAATAGTAAGAATGAAATCTAGTTATCAATTGAGAAATATTACGACTCGAACTACTAATTCAAGTGGTGCAACAGTTACCGCTGGTCCGGTAGTAAATGCTACTTATCCATTAGGTTGTTTTAAAGAAGATTATGAATATATTTCTCACACTAGTGATCCAAGTTATTTGGATGAACACAATGGTAGATTTTGTGTTACACCAGATTATCCTTTAGGTACCTATTGTTATTTTGCAACAGTAGATTCTAATCATAATTCTGCATATCCTTATGTAGTTGGCCCAACCTATTATGGAGTATTTGCAAATAGAAAAGTTACAACTGTTACAGAAACGACTACAACTTATTTAGCAAATGATAGTTTTGCCTTAAATAATTTAGATATTACAATTTTTCCTAATCCCGCAACTGATTTAATTGTTGTTCAAATGGGGAGTTTGGTTTTAAGAAACTATTCTATTGATTTAATTGATATTAACGGAAAAGTTGTTTTGTCAAATAAAATTAACCAAGGCCAAACCTTAAGTTATTTAGATGTGCAAACTATTCATTCGGGAGTTTATTTTGTTAGAATATCAGATGGTGTAAATAGTAAAGCTACAAAAGTTATTATTGAATAATAAAATATTTAATTATTCATTAAAAATAAAATGTTTATTTAATTTTTGTTTTATCGAAATCGAAATAGTTTAATACAAC
>CAILWV010000072.1 GCA_903838055.1 uncultured Bacteroidota bacterium
AGATCTTTCAATTCTATTTTTCTCAAATTGAATATATTGTGTCCAATCGAGATTAAGTAATTTCGCCGAGTCAAGACGTTTACTGAAATTTTCATGAATCTGATTTATAGACCCATAAAGAAGTTGGAGACGTGAATTAAATTCATTTGTAGCGAACATATCTTCTTGGTTTTTACTTAATAGAGTACTTATGGTAGAGGCCGGTAAATTTTTAAGCTGTAATAATTGAGTCTCAAATTGTTTTAATTGCGCATCATATTGTGAAGACAAAACTAAAATTTGTTCAGCTGTTTGCGAAGCTGTTAATGTGTTTTTAGCAAAATTACTTGGATCAAATACTACAAATGAAAATGTTGAAGTATGAAAAAAAATAAGTAATAAAAATATTGCAATCAATTCATATCCTTTAATAATTTCAAATAACCACTATACCCAGTTGATAAAAATGATTTTTCAAAAGTTTTTATTGCTAACTTATCAGAACGAATAAATGACAATACGTTAAATGGAAACTCAGCGTTAATAACTCGGACTCTAGAGTCTTGCCAAACCAAATAGTTTTTCTTAGGTACCATCTGTTTGATCAATTGAATTTGGTCATCGGATAAACCAAAAAAATCCTTATAAATGCCATATGAAGAATCAGCCAATAAATTAGGTAAAAATATCTTTGTCTTTATGTTATCGTTAATTATTGAACTTATCTCAATTTTTTTTAAGTCATCAACCGATTGAGTACTGAGTCCTACAATAGCCATTTTTTTTCGCATGGTTCGAATCCAGTTTTCAAATTCTTTACTAAACCTTCTATCTTTTAGTAAATACCACGCCTCTTCTAAGTAAATAAATGAAGGGGTTTTACCATCAATAAATACGTCTATACAAAATAGTAAATATTCGATAATTGGCTGAAATATATTAATGTCATCCAATATCGAACCTATATCAATACAAATAAGTCCATTTTTATTTGCTGAAAAATTTTCGTAAAATGTATCAATTTGATTATCAAATAAGTATCCGAAACCAACTCCACTGTTTTCTTCATTTATCCAAGGTGACAGCCTTGAACCAAGATTTTTATCCAAACCATCTATCATTAGTTTTAAGTGCGAAAGCGTGATATTTCCTTTTATTGAAGCAAGTAACATTTTTAATGATTGATTCAAAGTTTCAATTTGATTTGGTGACAACTGTGGTTGATTAAAAGAAGAAAACAATCCAAGCAACCAACTAGTAACAGCAGGGATTTTTTCTGGATTTTTCAGCCACTGAAGTGGATTCATTTTTAGTTGTAAATTTGGTTGCTTTGAAAGCCTTATGTATTCTCCACCAAGTGCTTTAACCGTTAAATAACAGCTATTGTCTTTGTCAAATATAATAGTTTTAGATGGGAAATACTTCTGCCACATTGCAATAGTGAAGTTAACAAAAGTTGTTTTACCTGATCCACTTTGGCCGACCAATAAGAAATGACCTACGTCACCAACATGAAAGTTAAAGTATTCAGGTACCCCAGATTGAGTTGGAAACAAACATAGATAATTTACCCGATGCCCCATTTGCTCGGTTAGAAACTTGTTTTTTTTAAAGCCTGGATCAACAGATCGAAATATTACAAGATGCGCCAAATTCGACAAACTAACCAGTGAACTTCTTACAACAACATCAATAGCTCCTGGAATAGAGGTCATGAAAGCACCGATCTGGTGAATCACTTCTTTAATAACAC
>CAILWV010000073.1 GCA_903838055.1 uncultured Bacteroidota bacterium
ACATAAATTCTGCTGTCAAACTCAAGGCAACTACTTCTATATCAGACATTTTTGGCTTTCTACCAATTCCTGATTTAAAATCTAACTCAAAATTCAAAGAACTTATAACTTCTAAAACTCTAAAATAATTTTTTACTATATATGTCATAAATGTTGGTTGTTTAGCGACTTCAAGATACTGAAAATCAGTATCTTGACCAACATTTATTCAATTTATTTTACTTCAAATAATTGCACCCAACAGTTACTTTAATATTTCTATATAAGCGCGGTGTAATTTTATTCGTCCCTCTTTTTCGAGTGTTTTCAATAATCTTGATATTACTACTCTTGAAGTATTTAAATCATAAGCAATTTCTTGGTGGGTTGTGTTTATTTCTTTAGTGGAATTTACTTTTGACTTTTCTAAAAGATAATTTAGCAAACGTTTATCCATGTTCATGAATGCTAAATTGTCAATTGCAGACAGCATTTCCTTTAAACGATTATTATAACTAGCAAAGACATAGTTGCGCCAAGATTTATATTTCCCTAACCATAATTCCATATACATTACAGGAATCATAATCACTTGACCATCGGTTTCTGCTACTGCTCTTATTTCGCTTTTAGTATCTCCAATGCAACTTGCAATAGACATGGAACAAGTATCCCCTTTTTCAATAAAATAAAGAAGCAACTCTCCTTCGTCAAAATCTTCACGCAAAATTTTTATAGCTCCCGAAAGCAGTAGTGGCATTTTTTTTATATAATCCCCAAAGTCAATAATTACATCCCCTGCTTTAAATTCTTTAATTAGTGCTACTTGTTCGATTTCATTAAGAAGAGCTTCTTCTAGTATGGATTCGTATATTTGGTGTAATAAGTCTTTCATAGCTTTGTATTGATTCATAAATTTATAAAGATAAAGTAAATTTACACTTTTAAGTTTATGATTTTATTGAATTATAATTTTTAGAAATACGTATATATTAAAACAAAAAACCACCTACCGAAGTAGATGGTTTAGAAATATATAAGTTTCTTATATTATAAAGAAGCTGGGAAAAGGATTCTGTAACCTCCTAAATCTGGTCCTTTTAAGTTAGATCCATAAGTAGCATTTATTGCTTCAATAAATTTATTAGCAATTAAGGCATATCCTTTTGGACTTGGATGAATTCCATCTAAAGAGAATGAATTTCCAGTAACATAAGTTGAAGTCATAGTGAAACCATTATAAGTAAGGCCACTTTTAGCAACTTGAGCCATGATTGCATTTGCATTTACAAATGCTAAACCTTTGGATGTAGCTAAAGATTGAATTGTAGTATTATAGGCATCGGTAGCAGTAACTACTTCTGCAGTTTCTTCATAAGTTAAAGTAGTACTGTCTTGCATTGGATAAGAAACACCAACCGTGTTAAACGGAGATGGCGCACCAGATTGAGTTGTACCAATTACCGATTGAGCAGTTAACAAAATGTAATCAATTTTTGCTGCAGTTGTAGTTGTAGCTGCAACATTGCTAGCGTGTCTTGCTCTACCATATAAATTCCCAACATAAGATGCAGTTGCAGCTCCTAAAGCAGGAGTTAGTGCTCCAGTAATATAAGTAGCTAAATTTGGCAAACTTTCGTCAGCAATTAATAAAGGATTTTTTTCAGTTGTAGCAGGATTATTATCATCTGCAGCAATTGTTACAAATCTATTTGGTTGTCCTAAAGCAGTTGTTATTTGATTAATTGCGCCAAACAATTGGTTTAATTGTGCAGCACTTGCAGCAGGTAATCCCGGAATAGGATTAGTTGGAACTGTTGTAAAATAAGGCACTGAAGTTACATAAGGAATGTTAGAAACGACACCTTTAGCGCCATTAGCCGTTAAGCCATTTATTAAGGTGTTATAAACAGAAGCGAAAGCAGTTGGATCAGTAATATCGTTAGATCCATAAGTAGCAGGATTCATATTTCCTGTTTGATTTACACCTGTTCCTCCTGAAGTAGCATAAGACAATACGTCGTTATTACCAATCCAAAGAGAGAAAAATGTTGGATTTTGTGCAGTAGCATCTCCTAATACAGTTGCAGATGCAGAAGAAGCAAAACGAACAAAATATGGATTTGCATAGGTACCTATTCCAGCAGGATTTCCGTAAGAATTAGACAACAAATGGAAACTTTTTGCTCCAGGAACTCCCATATTATTAAAAGGTCCTGTTAAATGCGTAAGAATTTCTGTACTTGGTGTTCCAGAAACTGGTACTGGTGCAGATCCGTTAAAATATAATCTAGGTCCACTTGCTACCATACCACCAACTTTAAATCCACCCACATTATCTGCCATAAAAGGAGTTGTAAAATCACCTCCACCTACAAGTGCAAATTGTTGCGCTAAAAGTGCTGGATAAGCACCTTTTTGTCCTTCAATAAATAGGGCTCCATCGCTATAACCTGATGTTAATGAATTTCCTAAAGCAACATATTTAGAAAAATTAGCGCTTCCTGATGTTAATGGCAATCCATCTGATGAATTTGAATCCATAGTTACATCATCATTTTTACTACAAGCTACAAAGGTTAACGAAACCAAAAATAGCCATTTGAAATTTTTTATCATAATAGTATTATTATAAGTTTTTTATTGAAAATTAAGGATTGATAGTTAAAGATGCAAAATATTGTTGACCAATTAATCCAGCACCTAGAACTTGTTGGTATTCTTTTCCTCCAATATTAGCAGCACCTAATTTAAGTACTGATTTTAATTTAGGAAGTGCATAATTTATTTGAGCATCCACCACGGTAGCTGCATCAATCATACCATCAGCAAAAGTAGATTGCCATAAATACCCTGTATTCCATCTTCCACTAATGTTGAAACCAAAGTTTTTAAACAATTTTTCGTTACCAAAAGATGCTTTTACTCTATGTTTTGGAGTGTTAAATCCAGCTTCAAAACTTGGGTCTTTAGCTTGATCAAAATCAAATTGTGCATAGTTATAATTAGCACTAACTTCAAAATTTTTGTAAACTTTTTTACCTACACCAATTCCGAAACCTAAAGATTTGATTTCGATATCTGTATTGGTATATAATTGATAAACTCTTGTATCACCGCTTAATAAAGCAACTGCAGATTGGTATCCTAAATCTGTTGGCCCCGCACTAATATTAGGAGAATTGACTGCTGTACCATAATATGGTGCAACAACATTTAAATTTCCAAGGAAATTATTATAAATATTATAATATCCATTTACATCAAAAGAGAATCCTTTAAAATCTCCTCTATAACCTAAATCAATTGCTTTTACAGTTTCTGGTTTTACATAAGTCGCATTAGATTTTTGTAACAATGCTCCTGCCGCTGCAAACCCTGCAGGTGTTGGGTTAGCTCTATAAGCAGCACCAAATGCAGTTGCTGATGCAGCAGTGTACGAATTATTATAGGCATTTACACCGGTCATTACTACTGAAGTAGCACCTGTAAAAGCTTGTCCACCTGAAGAAACAGGCAATGTTTCAGTAAATCTAACTAAGTTATCTGGTGCAGATCCAATTAAAACAGCACTACCTACATTAAATCCAATATATTGGTCTTGTGTTGATGGATTACGGAAACCTGTTTGGAATGAACCTCTAAAAGTGTGATTTTTCTTTTCTCCAGCTGAATAAACAGCAGATAATCTTGGAGAATAATTACCTTGAAAATTTTTAGATTTATCATAACGAACAGAACCTGTAAGTTTCAAACGGTCTTCTAATAATTTCTTTTGAGCTTGGGTATATATACCATATTCATTATAATAAATTGGACCATTAGCATCTGTATAAATTCTTCCATGGGAATTTAATTGGTATTGTCTGAAAGATCCTCCAACTTGAATTTCTACTGGCTTGATAATATCTTTAAAGTTATAATTTGCATCCGAATGATAGATTCTAGAATTATCTACTAATTTAGAACCAGAAAGCACATCAGGGTTTGCTATTACAGCATTGAAAGCATTTTTAAAAGCATCCGTTCCAGGAATTAATCTTCCAGTGTCTGCAACTACTCTTGCAGCTGCATGTGCTTGTTCAGGTGTTGCACCTCCTAAAGTAGATTGAATAAATTGTCCTGCATATTGACCGAACCAAGTTGCATCACTTTTCCATGCTCTATTAACGTTAAGAGCTGTAAATAACATATCGTATGATTTACCTCCGTCTTCAGTAGTGGTGTATCCTCTAACAAAGAAATTTTTTCCTTTAAATTCTAATTTATGTTGTTCCATAAAGAAGTCATTCAAGTAATATCTGTTAGCACCTTGGTAAACGGTATTTCCGAAACCAAATTTACTTTGCCATATAATTTCTAATTTTTCATTACCAAATGGTCTTGCATGTAAAGAGAAATCTATTTTAGCGTTTCTAACTTTATTATCTGTTAAATCTGTTTCATTATAACCTGTTCTACTTACGTTATAATTTGGTAATAAATTTACTGCAGATCCAGGAATTAATCCCATTGTAGCTAAAGTTTGTCCTACGTTTTTAATATTTGTAGTAGCTTCATCACCATAAACGTTAAGTCCGTTATAGTTATAAAAAGATCTGTCTTTTCCTGGATTACTTAAATCTCTATAATCAGTAGCATACCAATCGGTAGCTTTCAAGAATGTAAAGTTAGCTTTAGCAGCGAAATGACTATCAAATGCATGAGCAACTCTTACTCCGTAATCTGAATAATCATTAGATCCTGCAGCTTTTTGAGAAGTTTGTCCATATTTTACATAAGCAGTAACTCCTTGACTTGTAAATGGACTTTTACTATTCATAAATAAGATACCATTAAATGCATTTGCACCATATAAAGCAGAGGATGCTCCAGGTAGTAACTCCACATTTTGAACATCAATTTCAGAAACACCAATCATGTTTCCAATCACAAAATTCAATAACGGTGAAGAGTTATCCATACCATCTACCAATTGCATAAAACGAGTGTTTGCAACTGTTGCAAAACCACGTGTATTGATAGATTTAAATGACATACTACTTGTATTCATTTGAACTTCTTTAAGATTTTCTAAACCGTCATAAAAAGTTGGAGATGCCGATTTTTTAATATCTTTAATTCCCATTCTCTCAATTGTAACTGGAGATTCTTTAATTCTCTCCGGAGTTCTTGAAGCCGAAACTACGATGTCATCTAATTTTGTATCTTCAATTTGCATTACAACTTCAACTTTATTAGAAAGTGAAGTAACTTGTAGTTTTTGTGAAGCAAATCCGATACTAGAAACTTCAATTGTAAACGGAAGTTTAGCAGTTGCTTTTAATACAAACTTTCCAGTTGCATCTGTAGTAGTCCCTAAAGACTGCCCAGAAATTTTAACGTTTACTCCCGGAATTGGTTCGTTTTTACTGTCTTTTACTGAACCTGAAATTGAACTTTGCGCAAAAGAAATGCTGCAAAAAAACAAAGTCATAATAAAATAATAAATCTTCATTAGGTTTGATTTTGTTGGTTATAAGTAGCCAAAGTACAAATAATTTTTATATTACTAAAAAAAGAGGGTGAAATTTTGATAATTGTCATTTATTTTTAACACTTTAAAAAATTCAAATTCTTTGTTATTATTAATTTTTTCTAATAAAAAAACAAAAAAATAATTGAGTTTACTGCGTTTTATTTTAATAGTATTGGATATTTTTACTAAAACAAAAAAAGCGAAACAACATGTTGTTTCGCTTTACTATATTAGTACAAAAAGTAGAAATTATTCTACCGTAACTGATTTTGCTAAATTTCTCGGCTGGTCTACATTACATCCACGCTTTACAGCAATATGGTAGGATAATAATTGCAATGGAATTGTAGTCAATAGAGGCGATAAAGCATCTGAAGTTTCTGGAATTTCAATAACGTGATCTGCTAATTCTTTTACTTGGCTATCTCCTTTAGTTACAATAGCAATTATTTTACCACTTCTAGATTTTATCTCTTGAATATTACTTACAACTTTATCATAATGCCCTTGTTTAGGAGCAATAACAATTACTGGCATTTTTTCATCAATTAAAGCTATTGGTCCATGTTTCATTTCCGCTGCAGGGTAACCTTCAGCATGGATATATGAAATTTCTTTAAGCTTTAATGCGCCTTCTAATGCTACTGGAAAATTATATCCTCTACCTAAATAAAGACAATTTGGAGCATCTTTATAAATTGAAGCAATAGTTTTAGCAATTTCATTAGTTTCTAATGCTTCGGCTACTTTCTCAGGAATTAACTCTAGCTCTTGTAAATATCTAAAATAATCTGAAGTAGAAAGTGTTCCTTTGGCCTTTGCTAATCGTAAGGCTATCATTGTTAATACAGTAATTTGAGTAGTAAAAGCTTTGGTAGAAGCCACTCCAATTTCTGGCCCTGCATGGGTATATGCACCTGCATGGGTTTCTCTTGAAATAGAAGAACCTACTACATTACATACACCAAATACAAATGCCCCTTTTTCTTTAGCTAATTTTATTGCCGCTAAGGTATCGGCAGTTTCTCCTGACTGGGAGATTGCAATAACTATATCTTTAGAGGTAATAATTGGATTTCTATATCTAAATTCAGAAGCATATTCCACCTCAACGGGGATTCTCGCAAATTCTTCTATTACGTATTCTGCAACTAAACCAGCATGCCATGAAGTACCGCAGGCAATAATAATAATTCTATCTGCGTTTAAGAACTTTTCTAGATTATCTTCTATGCCTGACATTTGAATAACCCCTGTACTAGGATGAAGTCTACCTCTGTAGGTGTCTTTAATAACATTTGGTTGCTCATATATTTCTTTAAGCATAAAGTGATCGTAACCACCTTTTTCAATTTGCTCTAAGTTCATTTGCAATTCTTGAATATAAGGATTTACCAAGGTATCATCTTTTATTTTTCGAATTATCAATGATTTATTCAATCGTACGATTGCCATTTCTTCGTCATCTAAATAAATAGCATTCGAAGTATACTCAATAAATGGTGTTGCATCGGAAGCAATAAAAAATTCATTTTCTCCAACACCAATCGCTAAAGGACTTCCTAAACGAGCAACAATTATCTCGTCTGGTTTTTTCTTATCAAAAACGCAAATAGCATAAGCGCCAACTACTTGATTTAATGCGACTTGTACGGCTTTTCCGAGTTTTAATTTTTCTTTTTTCTGAACTTCTTCGATAAGATTTACTAAAACTTCAGTATCTGTATCGGAAGAAAATGTATAGCCTCTTTTTATTAATTCTTTTTTTAGAGGTTCATAATTTTCAATAATACCATTATGAACCACACAAATATCTCCAGAATTAGAAACATGCGGATGTGAATTTACATCATTAGGAACTCCATGAGTAGCCCAACGTGTATGGCCAATTCCAATAGTACCATTTGTAGTAATATCTAAAGCAGATTTTTCTTCTAGGTCTGAAACTTTGCCTTTAGTTTTAGAGATCTTTAAATTCTCACCATCATAAAGCATTAATCCAGCACTGTCGTAACCTCTATATTCTAATCTTTTTAACCCTTTTATTACTATAGGATAGGCTTCTCTATGTCCAATATATCCAACTATTCCACACATATTTTTTTGGTTTTAATTAGTCAGGTTTAGTATAATAAATCTCTAATTTTAATCTTTTATTGTAATCAGGATCTCCTGCAGGAATATTACTTCCATATAATACGGTCCCTAGTGGATTAGCTGTAGACATCATTGGAATATATTTTGTTTGGAACAAATTACTTCCGGTGCCGCTAGTAAAAGGGGAGTTTAAATAATAATTATAGGCGTTCCCTATATTTTCAGTAACTACTAATCCTAATCTAACATTCGTTGAATCCTTTGTAACTCCAACACCTCCGTATTTTATCAAACTTCTAATATGGTTTGTTATATTTACTTTATAGGTAGTTCCTTTTTCACCTATTTTAGCATTTACAATTTTACCATTTTGATCTGATAATATTCCGCCATGAATAAATTTATTGAATTTTGGAATAATACCGGATGAAAAATCTGTATAATAATCTAATAGTGGTCTATTATTTTTCAAATCATATAATAAAATTCTATTTGGCTCAATTGTATTGGCCATAGTAGATTTTGCAATATAAAAAGTTAAATTAGCTTCGTTAATTAACCACTTTTGTTTTCCACCTGCAGGATATCTTAGGTTATCTAACTCGTCAGAAACTCCATTCGGAGAATTAATTAAATGTCCGTCAGTGCTATCGTATCCTATATTGTCTGTTTTATCGAATAAATCAATTACTGCCATTGAACCATCTCCACCTTTCAAAAATAGATTTTTATCACCAGTTACCGGGTTAGGAGTAACATAACCAGGAAAGGTGTTTTCATTGTTTAACAAATTTACAGTATTTCCTGAAAGATTTAATTGAAGCGTTTTTCTGGTTTTAGTAGCATCTGTAAGTGATGCTCTTTCTTGATAAATTATTGTAATGTTCCCACTAGAAAAATTCATCATCGCTAGTGTTCCTTGATTAGGAGAGCTAGCAGCATTTTCTACTTTAAAATATAATCCTCTAAAATAATTTTTAAATACATTATTATTAAATAATTTTCCAGTTGGTGCTTGAAATATTTTAGTTTTAAAAAAATCTTTATCTAAATTAAGAAACATCCCAGGTGCTTTTCTTTCTGCGACATCTGTATATCCAGGAGTATTTGCATCGATTTTTTTATAAAATTTTATTTGCTTTTCGCTAAAAGTAAATTCATCATTTTGGCTATTATCTGCTATTGCAGCATGGTCAAATATATTTTTATCATCATTATTCAATCTTATTGAACCATGGTTTGAATCAAAATCAGGTTGTTGGTTAGAATAATATTTTTGTTGTTGTTGGAAACCTGTTGCAGGATCTAAAGTTTCTAAAAACTTAGTTGATTCGTATACGCTCAATTTTATTTTACCCGAACCTTTAAGTGAATCTAAAGTATAGGTACTATTACCAGAATCAGTATCTGTACTTACAAAAGTTGAAAAATAGGGAACATATAAATAAACCGAATCTATTTTAATATAATTAGGGCTAGTTACATCTGTTTCATTAGGATCGCCATAAAAAGTTGGATTTTCTGAAGCTAATGCTAATTGAGTAACAAAACTTGCTTTTGTTTTTCCGAAAACAGGATTATTGTAATAACCAAGTTGGTTAACAGATAAATTATTAGTTTGAACTGGACCTATATTTTGGCTGTAAGCAATCACATTTGAATAAGCTACATCCATTCCATAATGTTCATTACCAGCTATTCCCGAACCAATTTCATTTATGTCTTTGTCACAAGAAACAACGAGTACAATAATAAAAACGGCAATAAATGTTTTAAGAAAGAAATTGAATTTCATGTTTTGAAAATTATATTATAACATTTTTTTATAAAAAGTTGTGTAAGCCTCTGCAAACGCATCTTTCGGTGCGAAAGGTAAAAAAGGTTTTTCCGAAGATTCTATAAATTTTGTTAAACTTGGGGAAAGATTTTCAGAAGCAATTATAACTGCATCCGAATGAATTATGGAGGTTTTTATTAAATTTTCATAATTAGGAACATCCAAATCAGATATAGCATCTTCAGAAATTCCATCAAATTTTATTTTATTTTTCATTTCAACATCTAAAGACCCCTCAAAAGACTGACCGTAAACGGAAGTAACAATTTTAGTTTGCGAAAACAACGCTTCATCTTTATAAAAATGTTTCATGTAAACAGGAAGCATTGATGCCATCCAACCGTGAACATGAATAATATCTGGAACCCAGTTTAATTTTTTAACTGTTTCAACCACTCCTTTAGCAAAGAAAATAGCACGCTCATCGTTATCTGAGTACAAAACTCCATCTTCATCAGAAAAAGTAGCTTTTCTCTTGAAATATTCATCATTATCAATAAAATAGACCTGAATTCTCTCTTTTGGGATGGATGCAACTTTAATAATTAAAGGCATATCTACATCATTTACAACTAAATTCATCCCTGATAAGCGAATAACTTCATGTAATTGATGTCTTCTTTCATTAATATTTCCATACCTTGGCATAAAAATTCTAATCTGTCCTCCCTGGTCATTAATCATTTTTGGCACGTCATAAGACATTAGAGAAACTTCATTCTCAGCCAGATACGGCACCACCTCAGATGACACATACAATATCCTCTTGTCTTCCATAAAAACTTTTATTTACTTATTGGCAATAATAAACATGCAAAATTACAAAAATTTATGCAGATATTTACTAAAGTAGTAAGTTTGTACCCTATTTAATAAAAACGACATGCTCATTTTCAACAACAAAGCGGATTTAAACAACTATTTACAAAGCATCTCTAGCGCTACCTGTACTATAGGTTTTGTTCCTACAATGGGAGCATTACACTTAGGACATTTATCGTTGTTGGAAAAATCTATAGAAAATAATAACCATACTGTTATTAGTATTTTTGTAAATCCAACCCAATTCAACAATCCCGAAGATCTTGAAAAATATCCAAGAACATTAGATAGTGATCTTGAGAAAATAAAAACAGTATCCGATAAGATTATTGTATATGCACCATCCGTTGAAGATATATATGAAGGCAACACTACCTCACAACATTATGATTTTGATGGTATAGAAAATCAAATGGAGGGCAAATTTCGGCCTGGACATTTTAACGGTGTTGCAACTGTGGTAAAAAGGCTCTTTGAAATTGTAAAACCAACAATTGCTTATTTTGGAGAGAAAGACTTTCAACAATTACAGATTGTAAAAAAATTAGTTTCAATAGAAAATATTCCTGTTACAATAGTTGAATGTCCTATTTATAGAGAATCTAATGGCTTGGCGATGAGTTCTAGAAACGAGCGACTTTCTGTTGCGGAACGTGCTAATGCTTCTATTATTTTTAAAACATTAATCCAAGCAAAAGCTCTCTTTGCAACCAATTCAGTAAAAACTGTTACGGATTTTGTAGTCAACGAATTTAAAAAACATCCTGATTTTGAATTAGAATATTTCGAAATTGCGGATGAAGAAACCTTATTATCGTGCGGCACAAAAAATGAAAATAAGAATTATCGTGCATTTATTGCCGTTTTTGTGAACAAAATAAGATTGATTGATACTATTTCACTAAAATAATTTAACTTTGCCACATGCAAATTCAAGTTGTAAAATCAAAAATTCATCGCGTTAAAGTTACAGGCGCAGATTTAAACTATATCGGTAGTATTACTATCGATGAAACTTTAATGAATGCTTCAAATCTTATTGAAGGCGAAAAAGTTTCTATTGTTAATATCAATAATGGCGAACGTTTTGAAACATATGCTATTAAAGGGGCGCCAAATTCAGGTGAAATCACCCTTAACGGACCAGCCGCTCGAAAAGTTCATGCTGGTGATATTATAATAATTATTTCCTATGCTACTTTAGATTTTGAAGAAGCTAAAACATTCAAACCTTGGCTCGTTTTTCCAAACGAAAACGACAATTCCTTAAAATAAATTTTGAAAAATCAGCTTAGTAAATGGTTGTCAATTTTTATTCCTATTATTTTAGGAATAGTAATAATTGCATACCAATACAACAAGTTTACCGATGCTCAAATAAGTGAAATTGAAGGGTATTTTAAAAATGCAAATTACTATTATGTAATATTAGCTGTCTTCATTGGCTTTGTAGGAAATGCAATTAGAGCTTATAGATGGCGATTTATGTTAGACCATTTGGGTTATAAATCGTCTTTTGCAAATAATTTTATGGCCGTTAACATTGGATATTTGTTGAATTTAACCGTGCCTAAATCGGGAGAAATATCCAGAGCTGTAATTGTAAAAAAATATGACAACATTCCATTCGACAAAGGCTTTGGCACTATAGTAGCCGAAAGAATAATCGATATTTTTTTCTTGTTGTTCTTCATGCTATTGGCAGTAGTTTTACAATTTAATATCGTAAAAGCATTTATCTTAGATAAAATTCCTTTGCAGTTAATAGCACTACTTTCTATAATGGGAATTATTTCATTTGTTGCTTTTATATTGATTTACAAATATTCAAAGTTAAAAATTGTAACTCTATTTAAAGATAAAATATCGGGTTTAAAAGAAGGGTTGATGAGTGTAGTTCACATGGAAAAAAAATGGAACTACTTTTTTGAAACAATATTAATTTGGGGATCCTATGTACTTACTTATTTTGTTGCGACCAAAGCGCTTCCCGAGACATCTGTACTAACAATTGGCGCAATCATAACCTCGTTTGTAGTGGGTAGTATTGCCATAGCATTTACTAATAGCGGTTTTGGAGCTTATCCATTTCTTACCTCTAAAGTATTACTTTTTTACGCAATAGCAGAGCCAATTGGAACGGCTTTTGGATGGATTATTTGGACTTCTCAAATGCTATTAGTTTTAATTTTAGGATTGTTATCCTTTTTATTACTTCCTATATTAAATAGAAAATAATTCTTATATTGCTTAACTTTAATCTCTTTTATAAGACCTTTAATTTTAATGCAATATGAAAAAAATCTTTCTTTTATTAGTTATTATTTTAAACTTCAGTGGATACTCGCAAAAAGTGAAAGATAGTGTTTTGTGTAAATCGCAAAAAACCTTCAGACAATTAACGATCTCATTACCTCAATCCTATTCTAGAGAAACTAAAAAAACTTATCCCCTATTATTTTTATTGGATGGTGATTATCTTTTTGATCCTTTTAATGGAGCCTTAAGTTATGGCAATTATTGGGATGATTTACCAGAAGTAATTATTGTTGGATTATCACAAGAAAAGGAACGTAATGACGATTGTACTGTTGACGAAACAACAGGTTTGCCTGATGGAAAAGGCGCTGATTTTTTTGAATTTATTGGCGGAGAATTAATTCCTTATATTCAAAATAAATACCGAATATCTCCATTTAAAATAATTGCAGGCCACGATGTTACAGCTAGCTTCTTGAATTTTTATTTATATAAAGATGCTCCAGTATTCAATGCATATATCTCGTTAAGTCCAGAATTAGCATTAGATATGGAAACCCGAATTCCTGAAAGATTGGCTACATTTAAACAAAACATTTTTTACTACCAATCTTCTTCAGATGGAGACATAAAAAAAATGAAAGCTAAGATAACAACAATGGATGAAAATATCAAAGCTATTGTAAATCCTGCTTTGAATTACAAAAATGATGATTTTAAAGATGCCTCTCATTATTCGTTAGTTCTCTATTCTATTCCGAGTGCTTTGTACCAGATTTTTTCATCTTATCAGCCAATTTCTACAGCAGAATTTCAAGAAAAAATAGTTAAACTAGAATCAGGTTATGTTACTTATTTGAAAAATAAATACGATGTTTTAGATAAAGTATTAAACATTAAAATGAAAATCCGAATTAACGATTTTAAAGCAATTGAAGCTGCTATATTAAAAAACAAAGCCTATTCGGAATTTGAGCAATTAGCAGAAATTTCTCATAAAATGTATCCTAGAACCATGCTTGGTGATTACCAAATGGCTCTTTTTTATGAAAATACTGGCGATATAAAAAATGCCGCAAAATACTATCAAAATGCTTTTCAGTTAGAACCAATTGGAAATTTAACTAAAGATAGGATGTTAGATAAAGCCACTGAACTACGTGCTCAAATAAAAAAATAATGGCCAAACTTAAAACTTCTTTTTTCTGTCAGAATTGTGGAACACAATACGCCAAATGGCAAGGGCAATGCAATGCCTGCAAAGAATGGAACACGATTGTTGAAGAAGTTATTCAAAAAGAAGAAAAAACCAATTGGAAGATTACTTCAGAAATAAAGAAAGCTCCCAAACCACTAAAAATTGCCGAGATAGATTCCTCACAAGAGGTTCGTATGGATACATTAGATGGCGAATTAAATAGAGTTCTAGGAGGTGGAATTGTGCCTGGATCTTTAATCCTGTTAGGTGGTGAACCCGGAATTGGAAAAAGTACATTATTGCTTCAAATATCCTTAAAATTGCCCTACAAAACTCTATATGTTTCGGGCGAAGAAAGTCAGAAGCAAATAAAAATGCGTGCAGAAAGAATTACCCCTGAAGGCGATAATTGCTATATTCTAACCGAAACAAAAACGCAAAATATATTTCGACAAATTGAAGAAATTGAACCCGAGATTGTAATTATTGATTCCATTCAAACGCTTCATACCGATTATATTGAATCTGCTGCCGGTAGCATATCTCAAATTAGAGAATGTACTGCCGAACTGATAAAATTTGCCAAAGAAACTAATGTTCCAGTAATTTTAATTGGACATATTACTAAAGACGGAACCATTGCAGGACCAAAAATATTGGAGCACATGGTAGACACCGTTTTACAATTTGAAGGGGATAGAAATCATGTGTATCGAATTTTAAGAAGTTTAAAAAATCGATTTGGTTCTACTGCAGAATTAGGGATATACGAAATGCAAGGTTCGGGCTTGAGAGAAGTTTCTAATCCATCAGAGATTTTACTATCACATAGGGAAGAAGAGCTTTCGGGAACAGCAATTGCTTCCACTCTAGAAGGCATGCGCCCTTTGATGATTGAAATTCAAGCATTAGTTTCCACTGCAGTCTATGGAACTCCGCAACGCAGCACAACAGGTTATAATGCCAAAAGGTTAAACATGCTCTTGGCCGTTTTAGAAAAACGTTCCGGTTTTAGATTGGGTACAAAAGATGTTTTCTTAAATGTTACAGGAGGAATTTCTGTAGATGACCCTGCGATTGATTTAGCAGTGGTAGCAGCTATTTTATCTTCTAATGAAGATATTGCTGTTGGAAAAGACGTTTGTTTTGCTGGAGAAGTAGGACTTTCAGGCGAAATTCGTCCCGTAAATAGAGTAGAACAACGAATTCAAGAAGCTGAAAAACTTGGTTTTGCTACCATATTTGTATCTAAATACAATAAAATTTCGATCAAAAATTCTATAATTAAAATAGTTTTAGTTTCTAAAATTGAAGAGGTTGTAGAGAATTTATTTGGATAATAATACTATCTTAAGTAATAGTTCGTTAATAACAAATTAATTTACATTAAAATTCTATGAAAAAATTACTATTTATCACAGTGCTGGTATCGGCAATTAGTTTTGCTCAAAAACCAATTTTTGCTTCCGCAAAAGTAAAAGCTGCCACTGTATATTTTAATGCTGCCGAGATACAACAAACCACTTCAGTAAATCTTCCGATTGGAACTAGCGAAATTGTTATTAAAAATGTAGCTGATTATTTGAATGAAAACACCGTGCAAATTGGAGCTCCGAATTCGGTTACTGTTTTGTCTGTTCAATTTACACAAAATTATATTTCCGAATATGAAATTGACGAAAGCAATCCAGCCATTAAAAAAGTGCGTGATAGTATCACTATTGTAAACAAAGAAATTGCTAAAATTCAAATTGAGAAAGTTTCAAATTCTAAAACTATTGATTTATTAGATAAAAATCAAATGGTTGCTGGTGCTAATACCGGAATGAATATTGCCGAACTTATGAAATTAGTAGATTTCTACAAAGCCAAACGAAGTGAGTTGAACAATATTATAACTCTACTTCAAGAAAAAGAAAGCAAATTGACTCTTCGTTTGCAAAATCTGAATGAAAAACTTGAAATCAATACTCAAAAAGAAGATAAATCTTCGGAAGGAAAACTAATTCTTCAAGTGATGAATGAAGTTGCTGGAAATGTAAATTTTGATATCAATTACATCACCAATAATGCCAATTGGAAACCTTTTTATGACCTGAGAGCTAATAGCGTAAAAGAACCAATTAACATGATGTATAAAGCACAAGTTTCCCAAACTACTGGTATAGATTGGAAAAAAGTGAAACTAACTTTGTCAAGTGGAAATCCAAATCAAAATAATCAAGCGCCTACATTAGAATCATGGTTTTTGAGATATGGAAATAATGTGATAAGCGCACTTTCAGGTAAAGTTGCTGGACTACAGATAACTCCTGCTATGGGTATTAAGCGAGAAGAACAAAATAGTATTGTTCTACGTGGAAACAAAACTGTTTCTGGAGAAAATAATTCATTAGTTGTGATTGATGGTTTAATTTCAGATAATGAAACTTTAAAACAATTACCTCCTGAAGCCATAAAATCAGTTAATGTATTAAAAGGCGCACAAGGAACCGCATTGTATGGTGAGCAGGGTTCAAATGGTGTAATCGTTGTGACAACAAAACAAATGGATGACTACACGACGATAAATGAAAACCAACTAAATGTTTCTTTTGATATTGACATCCCTTATGATATTTTATCCAATGGTAAAGCACATTCGGTTGCATTGAAAGAAATAAAATTGCCAGCTACTTACAAATATTATGCAGCACCACGAGTGGATAAAGAAGCGTTTTTAATGGCCGAAATTAATGATTATTCAAAATACAATTTATTGCCTGGTGAAGCCAATATTATTTTTGATGGTTTGTATGTTGGTAAAACCAACATCAATCCGAATCAAACAGCTGACACGTTGAATTTGAGTATGGGAAGAGACAAGAAAATCTCAATCAAGCGTGAGAAAGTCGTTGATAAATCGGGTACAAAATTTTTATCTTCTTATAAAGAACAAATGTTTACCTACGATTTAACCATTAGAAATAATAAAAAAGAAGATATTGAAATGCTTTTGAAAGACCAATATCCATTGAGCTCCGATAAAGAAATCACTATTGAATTACTTGAAGATGGTAACGCAAAAGTAAACAACGAAACCGGTATTCTTTCCTGGGAATTAAAAATGGCTCCCAACGAAACTAAGAAAATTAGAATCAGTTATAAAGTAAAATACCCAAAGGATAAGGTTATTGATAATTTGTAAACTTAGACCTGACAGGTTTTGAAAACCTATCAGGTCTTTCAGTGTTCTGTTTATTAAAACTAAAAATTCAGGCTCAGAAGGTGAAATTTCAGGTAAAAAGGGTGAAAATTCAGGCTACTGACTTGAATTTTCACCCTTTTAATATGAATTTTGAGGTTCCGAACTCTGAAAACTGAGCACTGAGCACTGATGACTGACCACTAAAAACTAAGGAGCCGGATTCGGAATTAACTCCTGAATTTTATTAATTTCTGATAAAACTTCTGGAGATAAAACAACTTCAAAAGCATCTATATTTGCTTTTAATTGCTCTAAAGTAGTGGCACCAATAATAGTAGAAGTTACAAAATTTTGTTGGTTAACAAATGCTAAAGCCATTTGCGCAATAGTCAAATTATTTGCTTCAGCTAAATCTCTATATAATTTAATTGCTTTGGTGCTATTCTCACTATTATATCTTGTAAATTGTGGGAACATTGCCATTCTATATTCTGGTTTTACCTCTCCTAGATATTTTCCTGAAAGAGTTCCAAAACCTAATGGAGAATAGGCTAATAAGCCCACATTTTCACGCATACAAATTTCGGAAAGTCCTACTTCAAACAATCGGTTTAGTAACGAATACGGATTTTGAATCGTAGCAATTCTAGGCAAATTGTGTTTCTCAGTTTCTTGCAAAAAACGCATCACTCCATATGGATTTTCATTTGAAACTCCGATGTGTTTTATTTTTCCTTCCTTTATTAATCCGTCAAAAATAGATAAGACTTCAAAAATATTGTCTTGCCAATTCGAATCTATTTTCGCTAATCCTCTTTGTCCAAACATATTCATAACGCGCTCTGGCCAATGCATTTGATACAAATCAATAGAATCAATTTGAAGATTTTTTAAACTCAATTCAACAGCATCATGAATACTTTTCTTAGAAAAATCTAAAGGTTGACGAATATAATCCAAGCCACGATTGGGCCCTGCAATTTTAGTTGCAACTACCAATTTCTGTCTCTCGGAAGATCCAATTTTATTTAACCAACTTCCAATGTGTCTTTCTGTACTTCCTACAATTTGTGCGTTTCCACCTATTGGATACATTTCGGCAGTATCAATAAAATTAATTCCTCTTTCAATAGCATAATCTAATTGTGCATGCGATTCGGATTCAGTGTTTTGATTTCCAAAAGTCATCGTTCCTAAGCAAATAGTGCTGACTTTTAATTCGGTATTTGATAGATTGGTATAATTCATTTGTATAATGTTGAATTGGAATAGCAAAAATACATTTTAGAAAAGACTTTTAAGACTAACAATTGTTAAACAAAATAAAAACTATAAAAAAAGAGCCGATCCAAAGGGTCGACTCTTTAATCACAAAGTTTTACTTCCAACCACCACCAAGATTTCGGTAAATGTGAATGGCAGCATTTAATTGTTCCTTCTTGGTATCTATAAGTTCTAATTTAGTATCTAGTGCATCACGTTGCGTCATTAAAACCTCAAAATAGTCTATTCGTGCAGATTTAAATAAATCATTAGAAACTTCAATAGATTTGTTTAATGCAGTTACTTGTTTCGTTTTCAAATTAAAACTACTTTCAATGTTACTAATTTTAGATAACTGATTAGAAACTTCTAAATAAGCATTTAAAATAGTTCTTTCATAATTGTACAAAGCTTGAAGTTGTCTTGCATTGGCATTGCTAAACTCCGCTTTTATAGCATTTCGATTTATTAAAGGTGCGGCTAAATCTCCAGCAAGAGAGTACAAAATAGATTCCGGCAAGGTAAATAAATACGATGGTTTGAATGCTTGTAAACCATAAGAAGCTGATATATTTAACGATGGATAAAATTCGGCACGTGCTACTTTTACATCTAGTTTAGCAGCAGCCAATTCCAATTCGGCTTGCTTAATATCCGGACGATTAGCTAACAATTGAGAAGGGATTCCCGAATTGACTACTGCGGCAGGTAAGGTTAAGAAATCGGATTTACTTCTTTTAATTTCTTGCGGATAACGAGCAAGTAAAAAGTTAATTCTGTTTTCGGTTTCTTTAATCTTTTGTAACGTTTCAAATTCCATGCTTTGAGACGCAAGCACCTCAGCTTGGAATTTTTGAACTCCTAGTTCAGTTGCTCTAGCTGCTTCTTTTTGAATTTTTACAATCTCTAAAGCGTTATTTTGCAATACAATTGTTTGTCGGATAATTTGAAGTTGACTATCTAATGCCAACAATTCATAATACGAATCGGATACTTCTCCAATAAGATTTGTAATTACAAAGTTTTTACCTTCAATGGTAGATAAATATCTACTGATTGCTGCTTTTTTAGAATTGCGAAGTTTTTTCCAAATGTCTACTTCCCAATTAGCATAGGCAGCCACATTGAAATCGGTTAATGATTCTGGAACCCTACTTCCTGGTGTTATTTCAGCTGAAGCATCTCCTGCTCCTTGACTAGTATAAGTTCCTACTTTTTCTATACTAGAACCGGCTCTTACACCAACGGTGGGTAACATTGCGCCTTTACGAATACGAATATCGTTCTTAGCGATAACAATATCCTGAAGAGTAATCATCAGTTCTTGGTTGTTTTGAATTGCAATATCAATCAAGTTTACTAAATCTGGATCCTTAAAAAAAGTTTTCCACGGAAGTGTAGCCGTATTTGTAGTGTCCTTGCTGGTTGCATAGGATTCTGGAACGGCTGCACTAGCTTTTGTAGGAGCAATAGCAGGTGTTTTACAACTTACCACCGCCAAGCAAATGCTTAGCGGGATAAGTAATTTATATACTTTATTCGTATTCATTGTTGTCAATTTCTTCGGTTAATGGATTTTCTTCTTCATTTTTTACAAATTTGGTTCTTTCGGAAATTCTACCAAATATATAATACAATCCAGGAATAATTATTACTCCAATTATTGTACCGAGGAGCATACCTCCTGCAGCTGCTGTACCAATAGTACGATTACCTATTTTACCTGGTCCAGAAGCAAATACTAACGGAATTAATCCAGCGATAAAGGCAAAAGAAGTCATTAAAATTGGACGGAAACGAACTTTTGAACCTTCTAGTGCTGCTTCAAGAACGGTTGCTCCTGCTTTATGCTTTTGTATTGCAAATTCTACAATAAGTACTGCATTTTTACCCAAAAGACCAATTAACATAATGAAGGCAACTTGAGCGTAAATATTATTTTCTAATCCGAAAAGTTTTAGTAATAAGAATGAACCAAATATTCCAACTGGAAGAGACAAAATAACTGCAAACGGAATAATAAAACTTTCGTATTGTGCGGCTAAAACTAAGTAAACAAATAATAGACAAATTAGGAATATGAAAATAGCTTCATTTCCACGACCTACTTCATCTGCAGAAATACCTGCCCAATCAATTCCATATCCTCTTGGTAACGTTTTAGCTGCAACTTCTTGAATAGTTTTAATTGCAGCACCACTACTGTATCCATTTGCAGCCTGTCCACTAATTTCGGCAGCATTATACATGTTGTGGCGCGTAATATCATTTAAACCATATACCTTTTCCATATGCATAAAAGCAGAAAATGGAACCATTTCATCTCTATTATTTTTAACATAGAGTTTCATAATGTCTTCTGGCAAGGCTCTAGATTCGGGAGTCGCTTGAACAATAATCTTATACTGTCTGTCGTATTTGATAAAGTTAGTTTCGTATGTACTACCAACTAATATCGAAAGAGTATTCATAGCATTATCTAAAGTTACTCCTTTTTGTTGGGCAATATCATTATCAATTTTAATTAAATATTGCGGATAGTTAGCATTATAAAAACTAAATACAGACGACAATTCGGGACGTTTAGATAAGTCTTTTACAAAATCATTACTTACTTCACCCAATTTTCTATAGTTACCACTACCTGCTTTGTCTAATAAACGCAATTCAAAACCTCCAGCAGCACCATAACCAGGAACGGAAGGTGGTTGAAACATCTCTATGGTAGCTCCAGTAAGAGATTTAGATTTTTCATCAAGTTCTTGAATTATTTCCGACACAGAATGCTTACGATCTTCCCAACTTTTTAAATTGATAAGGCACGTACCTGAATTAGAACCTGTTCCTTCAGTTAATATTTCATACCCCGCTAAAGAAGACACTGATTGAACACCTTCTACTCCCTCTGCAATTTTTTGCAAACGCAAAGCAATGTTATTAGTTCTCTCTAAGGAAGATCCTGGGGGAGTTTGAATAACTGCATAAAACATTCCTTGATCTTCATTTGGAATAAATCCAGAAGGAAGACTGTTATTTAAGAAAAAGATTCCGATACAAAAAGAAATCAAAACACCAAATGTTAAAGTTCTTTTGGTAATGATCTTTTTTAGAATATTTTGATATTTATCTGAAAGCTTGTTAAAACCATTATTAAATTTATCTAAGAATTTATCTAACGGAGATTTTTTTCTTTCAATACCATGATTGTTTTTTAATATCATAGCACAAAGTGCTGGAGTAAGCGTTAAAGCTACAATTCCAGAAAGGATAATTGAGGTTGCCATGGTAATGGAGAACTGACGAAAAAATATCCCTACAGGTCCCGACATAAATGCAACCGGAATAAACACTGCTGCCATTAAGAACGTAATAGCGATAATAGCGCCACTAATTTCGTGCATGGCTTTCTTAGTAGCCTTCATTGGAGACAAATGGTGTTCTTCCATATTTGCATGGACGGCTTCAATAACCACAATGGCATCATCGACCACGACTCCAATAGCTAGTACAAGTGCAAACAAAGTAACTAGATTAATAGTAATCCCGAAGAACTGCATGAAAGCAAATGTTCCTATAAGGGAAACAGGCACCGCAATTGCTGGTATTAATGTAGAACGCCAATCACCAAGAAACAAGAACACAACTAATCCTACTAGAATAAATGCCTCCAAAAGGGTATGCAATACTTTTTCTATAGATGCATCCAAAAATTTAGAAACGTCGTAACTAATTTCATAATCCATTCCTTTAGGAAAAGTAGTTTTCTTAAGCTCTTCCATTTTTGCTTTAACATCTTTAATTACCTTACTTGCATTACTTCCGTAGGATTGTTTAATGGTAATAGCTGCTGATGGTTTTCCGTTCAAACTAGAATAGATATCGTACATGGAACTTCCAAGTTCAATATCGGCAACATCCTTAAGACGAAGAATTTCACCATTTGGATTGGAACGTAAAACAATATTTTCGTATCCTTCTTTAGTGGTATATCTTCCAGAATATTTTAATACATATAAAAATGCTTGGGAGCGCTTACCAGAACTTTCTCCTGTTTTACCGGGGGATGCTTCTAAACTTTGCTCATTTAATGCTGCCATTACTTCATCAGCAGAAATTTTATATGCTACCATGCGGTCAGGTTTTAACCAAATACGCATAGCATATTCTCTGTTTCCTAAGATATCTGCAACTCCAACGCCATCAACACGTTTTATTTCTGATAGCAGATTTATATCTGCAAAGTTGAATAAAAACTTTTGATTCATTGACGGGTCGTCACTATATAAGTTAACATACATCAACATATTAGGCTCTTCCCTGGTGATTTTAACTCCTTCTCTAACTACGATAGGAGGTAATTTATTTACTACCGAAGCAACTCTATTTTGAACATTAATGGAAGCTTGATTAGCATCTGTACCTAAATTAAAAATTACATTGATACTAGCTTCACCGTCATTTCCTGCTGTAGAGGACATGTATTTCATTCCTGGAACACCATTAATGGCTCTTTCAAGAGGAATGATAACCGATTTAATCATCAATTCATTATTCGCACCAGGGTAATCGGCTACTATATTTACTTTAGGAGGAGAAATAGTAGGAAATTGTGTAATTGGCAAACTGGTCATAGCCAAAACACCTAGTAAGACAATCATCAGCGATATTACTATCGACAGAACGGGTCTTTGTATAAATTTATTAAACATTTTTTACTATTTAAGTATTAGAACTATTCTGCTTTTAATTTCAAATGACTAAGAACGTCTTGTGGTTTTTGATAATCAAATTTAATTTTATCATCGTCTTTTACCTTCTGAACTCCTTCAAGAATAATCTTGTCATTAACATCTAAACCACTTTTTACAACATATAAATCTGGAACTTCGCCAGTGATGGTGATTTCTCTTGATTTAACAACATTATTATTATCTACAACAAAAACATATTTTTTGTCTTGAACTTCATAAGTAGCTTTTTGAGGAATAATCAATGCATTTATTACAGGAACTAGCATCAATATTTTTCCTGTTTGGCCATTTTTTAACAACTTATCGGTATTTGGAAAACTTGCTCTAAATGCAATATTACCCGTTTCACTATCAAATTCACTTTCTATAACTTCTACTTTTCCTTTGTATTTTAAAAGTTGGTTGTTTGCAAGTAGTAAATTCACAGTGCTATTTCCTCTTCCTTTAACATTGTTTTGATAATCTAAATATTCAGATTCAGAAACATTAAAATAAGCATACATTTTACTGTTATCTGATAGACTAGTAAGTAATTCACCTTCATCAATAAGACTTCCTAGTTTTTTAGGGATTCTATCTATAGTTCCAGCAAAAGGCGCTCTAATTTCAGTGAAAGACAAATGTAATTTAGCTAAAGATACTTCGGCTTGGGATTGGGCTAATTTAGCTTGTGCCATTGTTTGTTCACTTTTAGAAACAATATTTTTATCGGCTAGCATTTTAGCATTTTGCAATTCTATTTGTGCCGCTTGCACTTCTGCTTGTGCTTTTAGTAATTCGGCTTCGTAAATTTTAGGCATGATTTTAAATAACAGCTGTCCGGCTGCTACATATTGGCCCTCATCAACGTAAATATTTTGAAGATATCCTTTTTCTTGAGCGCGTAACTCAATGTTTCTTACGGAACGAATTTGAGAAACATATTCTTTAGTAAATGAAGTGTCCATTACTACCGGATTAGTAACGGTATACTTAATTTCTTCCTCTTTTTCTTCTTTTTTTGTATTACAACTAGTAAGGCATAAAAAGGCAATGAAGCCTGCTAATAAAACTTTTGTATTCATGGTATGTAATGAAAATTAAACAATTTTTGGGATTAGATAATTATTTATAATAACTATAATAATTTATTAAAAGAGATATAAACTCTTTTTGAAGTGAAAATTCAAGATAAATCAGATTCTTAATACTCGCTGGGTTATATAAATTGGCGAACCATGAGTAAAAAAAATTTGCGGTTTTTTAAATCTCGAGCAATGATAATTTAATAATTTTCGATAATAGGAAGTGTATAAAGTATTTATTAAACTATATTTTCCAAGAGTAAAATGATTTAAAGATTTAGCTATAATATCTTCTCCAGATTGATATTCTTCTTCTATATCTATATCAGTATCTTCAATAATCGTAGTACTTTGATCATCATTAAGAATCTTCTTATGTTTATTCTGGGTAAATTTTGTGGAGATATATTTTAGATTTTGACTAGGTGAAGTATTTGCATAAAAATACTCTCCTCCACCTAAGAGAAGAAAAAACAAATATATAAAAAACACATATGCCTTCATTTGGGCCCAAAAGTAATGCTTTTTTGAAAACAAAAAAGAATAAATATAGTTAAGAAAAGTATAAACTATAAAAAAACGATGTACATATAATTACACTATTAATTAGATATCAAATTACATTTATCTAAAAAAAGCTCTAAGATTTCTCTTAGAGCCTTAAGTAATTAATATATTAACTATTATAAATCGTTCAACATTTTAGAAATTTCATCTAGTTTTGGAGTTAAGATGATTTCAATTCTTCTGTTTTTAGATTTACCTTCAGGAGTATCGTTACTCATTAACGGAGCAAATTCTCCACGTCCTGCGGCTGTTAAATTTTGTTTGTTAACGCCTTTATTTTCCGAAAGGATATTTACAATTGCAGTTGCTCTTTTAGTAGATAGGTCCCAGTTATTTTCAATTCCACCGCCTAGATTTCCTGTAATTTTATCGTCATCAGTATGTCCTTCAATTAATATAGAAAGGTCTGGGTTTTGAGCCAATACTTTGCCTACTTCCACAACTGCAGTTTTACCTTCGCCATTAACTGCCCAACTTCCAGTTTGGAACAACAACTTGTTTTCCATTGAAACATATACTTTGCCATCTTTTTCATGAACAGTTAATCCTTTTCCGTCAAAAGCTTTTAAGGATTTCATTAAGGTTTCTTTCAATTTTTTCATGCTAGCATCTTTAGCTGCTATGTAAGACTCTAATTCACTTAATCGTTTAGAACTAGCATCTAAATCCGCTTTAAGTTTGTTTAATCTAGCTTGTTCTGCTGCCAATGATTTTTCTTTAGCTTCTAGTTGTGCAAGCAATTCGCGGTTTTTATTAATGTTCGCAGTTAATGCTTCATTGCTGTCTTTTTCTAATGCATTGTAAGACGCTTGTAACGTTTTTAAACTCTTATCTGTTGCAGCATAATTGGCTTGTAGCTTGTCGTTTTCTGCTTTTAGTTTGTCATAATCTGACTTTAATTTAGAACCATCTAATTCCAATTGATTTTTAACTTTTGTTAATTCTTCATTGTCATCGGCAAGTTTTCGGTTTTCTTTCTTTAAATCAGCAAATTTATTTTCCAAATCATTGTATATCTTTTTTGATACACAAGAAGTAGAAAGTGCCAATACTAATAGTCCTAAGGAAATTTTCTTTATCATTTTTTTATTTTATATATGTTAGTTTTGGGGTATTATTAATTATTATTCTACTTCCACCATAATTGGGCAGTGGTCTGAATGCTTGGCCTCGGGCAAAATAAAGGCGCGACTCATTCTGTCTTTTAAGTTTTCACTTACTAAGTTGTAATCAATACGCCATCCTTTATTATTAGCTCTTGCACCAGCTCTATAACTCCACCAAGAATAATTATGGGGTTCTTTATTAAAATGTCTAAAACTATCTACAAAACCCGATTTCATAAATGCGTCTAACCAAGCACGTTCTTCGGGCAAAAATCCTGAAACTGTTTTATTACGAATAGGATCATGAATATCTATAGGTTCGTGACAAATGTTGTAATCACCACAAATTACAAGATTAGGAGTTTCTTTTTTTAGTTCATTTATATAATTTTGAAAATCATCCATAAATTTAAACTTATGGTCTAATCTATCTATATTAGTTCCCGAAGGCAAATACAAACTCATCACGGATAAATTTTCAAAATCTACACGAAGGTTACGCCCTTCAAAATCCATGTGATCAATTCCTGTTCCGTAAACAATTTTTTTCGGTTCTATTTTAGATAATATAGCAACACCGCTATAACCTTTTTTATTTGCTGAAAAATAATATTGAAAAGGATAACCTGCAGCTGTAAAATCTTGTGTAGGGATTTGATCTTCTGTTGCTTTTATTTCTTGAAGACAAATTACATCTGGATTGGCTTGTTGCAGCCATTCTACAAAACCTTTAGTAATAGCTGCTCGAATACCATTAACATTATAAGAAATGATTTTCATTTTAATAGTTTAGTTTTTCAAAAGTAAATAAAAACCCTAAAAGTAAACACATATATCTAAAATTATAATATTTTTTTAACCATTTAATTAATTCTGCTTTTTTTTAAAATTCTGTTACATTAGAATTACTATATTTGTTTCTTGTTCAAAACCAAAATAAAATCAATGGGTTTAGTCACTGCTAAAGAAGTTGCAAAATCAATAAACGCGGATAAATATGGAGTTTTAGGCACTTTCGCCGGGTGGATGTTAATGAAAGTACTTAAGATTTCTACTTTAAATAAGTTTTACGACCGAAATAAACATTTAAAAGATGTTGATTTTTTGAATGCAATACTTGAAGATTTAGAAATAAAATTTGAAATCCCTAAAGAAGATTTAAAGCGTTTACCAAAGGAAGGCGCCTATATTACAATATCTAACCATCCGCTTGGTGGAATTGATGGTGTATTATTGTTGAAATTAATGCTAGAAAAAGAACCTAATTTTAAAATAATTGCCAATTTTTTATTACACAGAATTGAGCCATTAAAAAAATATATAATGCCTGTTAATCCTTTTGAAAATCATAAAGATGTAAAATCTAGTGTGATTGGATTAAAGGAAACTTTTCGCCATTTGAGTGACGGAAAACCATTAGGAATGTTTCCTGCGGGAGAAGTTTCAACCTAT
Organism: uncultured Bacteroidota bacterium; assembly: GCA_903838055.1. GTDB lineage: Bacteria > Bacteroidota > Bacteroidia > Flavobacteriales > Flavobacteriaceae > Flavobacterium. The sequence continues at coordinate 27,101 of CAILWV010000073.1, forward strand.
GTAGACGGAAAATTAGTGGTAGATAAACCTTGGGAAGAAGGCGCTATAAAAGTTATTAGAAAATCTCAAGTTCCTGTAGTCCCTATTTATTTTCATGCTAAAAACAGTCGTTTGTTTTATTTATTATCTAAAATTAACGGCACATTAAGAACTGCAAAATTACCATCGGAATTATTTTCTCAAAAAGACAGGGTTATTAAAGTCCGAATTGGAAAACCAATTTCAGTTACAGAACAAAATGAGTATGAGACAATTGAAGAGTATTCTGAATTTTTAAGGAAGAAAACTTATATGTTGGCTAATACATTCAACAAAGAAAGTAAACTGTTGTCAGTGCCTAATTTAAAACCTCCAAAAAGCCCAAAAAAAATTGTTACCCCTGCAAGTCAAGAAGAAATGATAACAGAGGTAAATAAATTAAGAGATGCCGATTGCAGGTTATTACAAAGTAAAAATTATGAGGTTTTTTTCACAAAAGCAGAGAAAATTCCAAATATATTACATGAAATCGGCCGTTTGCGAGAAATAACTTTCAGAGAAGTTGGAGAAGGCACAAATGAATCTATCGACTTAGATAAATACGACTATTACTACCATCATATGTTTCTTTGGGATGATGAAACAAAACAAATTGCTGGAGCCTATAGAATGGGATTGGGCTCGGAAATTTTTCCTAAATATGGAATTTCTGGTTTTTACCTAAATGATTTATTCCGATTTGAAAACGAATTGCATGAAATGATGCAAAACTCAATTGAAATGGGGCGTGCCTTTATCATTAAAGAATACCAACAAAAGCCAATGCCATTATTTTTGCTTTGGAGAGGAATTATTCATACCACACTTAGATATCCAGAACATAAATTCTTACTTGGCGGCGTAAGTATTAGTAATCAATTTTCAGATTTTTCAAAATCGTTGATGATTGAATTTATGAAATCTAATTATTATGATCCCTACATCGCGCAATATGTTCATCCTAAAAAGGAATATAAAGTAAAATTAAAAGATGCCGATAAAGATTTTATTTTTGATGAAACGGAAGCCGATTTAAATAAATTCGACAAAATTATTGACGAATTAGAACCTGGAAGTTTACGACTTCCTGTATTAATAAAAAAGTATATTAAACAAAATGCGCGCTTAGTAGCATTTAACGTAGATCCCTTATTTAATAATGCAATTGACGGATTAATGTATATAAGAATTGCCGATATTCCTGAAAGCACTATGAAACCCGTAATGGAAGAATTTCAAGCAGAATTGGAGCGGAAGTTAGGGGAGAAATAGGTATTAGTGTTATATATAAAAAAAGGCTACAAGAATTAATATTTTGTAGCCTTTTTTTATTATTCTATTTTTTTTACTTTTTCCTGAAATAATTTCCAGCTTTTAGCAGATAGTGTTTGGTGTTTTTGATACTTTTTGCCTTTTAAATAATCTAATATATAGTTGGCGCGTTCTTCTGATTCGGGATGGGTAGAAATCCAAGATAACCCACTTGGAATTTCTTCTTTTTGCGCTAATTCATACATGAAATCGGCCATAGGTTCAGGATTTATATTTGCATTAAGCAAATACTTTACGCTTTGCATATCCGCTTCTTTTTCGAGAGTTCTATCATATGCTGTGGAAGATAGAGTTTGTAAAATTTGCTTAAAAATCTCGCCTCCTTTTCCGCCTGATGCAGCGGCAAGTAAAACAGAAAGTCCTACTTCTTTAGAAAGCTTTTTCATTACATGATTGTTTTCAATATGAGCAATTTCATGTCCTAATACTCCCTGCACAGCTTCTTGTTTCTTACAATCTAGCAACAAACCCGTGTAAACTACCAAATGATTATTAGGTAAAGCAAAAGCATTTACCTCTTCATTTTTAATAATATGAATTTTTAATGAATCGCGTTCAATATCATTAGCTTTACAAATAGGCAAAATCAAACTGTCTAAAGTTTTTACCAATGAATCTTTAGTAATAACTTCTTCTGATTCTTGAATTTGCTTCCAAATTAATTCTCCGATTTTATTTTCAGCCGAATCGGAATGTTTTTGAATTTGAAAAAAACCTACAAAATCAACTTTTGATAATCCAAACCACAATCCAAAAAAGACTACTAAAATAAAGAAACCTTGAAAAATTGTTTTATTTAACATCCGCTCTACAAATTAAGTTAGTTAAATTTCCAAAAAACCATTGCTGAACATGTATTCCTTTTCGGGATTGTACCGCACAATATATAGTAGAAATAAATTCAATTAGATTGAATAAAAAAGCAGTAATTAAGTATGCGAAATAACGATTACTTGCATGCACATCTCCAAAAACGATAGAAATAGTCCACCAAAAACCATAACTATTAATGCATAACAATGTCGCTTGAGAAACTAAAGCTTGTGTACAATGCCAGCGAATAAAATACGTGCCTTTTCTGTTTGCAATAAAGAAAAAGAAAGTCGCTATCAAATTAATAATAGGCAACGGCAAACCTGCTACTAAAGCCACTAAAGACATTAAATAACTATTAGAAGCTCGTTCCGATTCATGATCGGTGGGTTTATAAGCAAATGAAGTGTTTTGTATCATAATCCTTTTTTTATGTTCCAAATCCAATTTAACAGCACTAATATAATTAATAAAGCGGCAATCCATTTGGTTCTAATAACTGTTTCAATTTTTTGATAACCAATAAGAAAAGTATTTTTTTTTAAAAGAAAATCATATACAATCCATATTGGCATTACTAACATCAAGAGAATAACAAGAATTCCGAAAGGATTCATTTGTAATGAAGCTACCCAATTTTTATTAATAAGTAATTGAATGGCTCTAGTAGTTCCGCATGCTGGACAAGGGTAACTCGTAACATTTTTTATCATACAAAAACTAAAAGAAGTACTTCTAGAATAATGTATACTATAAAAAAGATAACTAAAACCTGTTATACAAGCTACTATTATAAATAGATATAACTTGTTTTTAGACATTAATTAATACAATGAGTTTTGAAAAGTTTGCATATTTTTTTCACGAGTAGCACCTTGAATTAAAAACCAATCTACAATTGTCCAAATCCAAAAACCTCCGCAAGTCAATAGTTTAGCAATTCCTAAACCTGTATCTCCTATATAGAACCGATCAATTCCTAGATGTCCTCCTCCAAGAAGAGAAATTATCAAGGCAGTTGTTGGTTCTTTAAATTGCAACATTTGTACCTGAGGTGCTTTAGAATCATCCAGTGCTAATAATCGTTCTCTAATTGCATTTAGATGATAACTTTCGAAGTATTTTGAATTCATCATCATAAACATGTCGACTTTTTGTGCGTCCATAAATTTTAGGTTAATTAAATTAATTTGTTTAGAATTTACTAAAATAGAAAAATTATTTTACTTTTTATAAAAATCAATTGCAATTCATACAAAATAAAAAAAGCACTTAATAGTGCTTTTTAATGAAATATTATTTATTCTATTGCCTTTGGGTTAGGGCCATATTGGTTTTCTACTTGTTGTCCCTCAGAGAAAAACAAAACTAGTAACCATATAGCTCCCACTAATGGAATAAGTACAATAAAATAGAACCATCCACTTTTTCCAACATCGTGTAATCTTCTTACTGAAACAGCTAAACCTGGAATAAAAACAGCCAATGCATATAAAACATATACAGGGCCATAAGGAATTTGACCGAAGTTTATTCCTGCAACATTGTCAATAATCATTGCAATAACTGCAATAATCATATTTGCCAAAATAAACCACCAATACTCAGATCGTCTTGCTCTACCACTAAAATTTGCGTAATTTTCAAATACAACTTTTTTGTACCAATCAATCATAATTTTTTTATTTAGTTAGCCCTACTCTTTAAGGATTTTCAGATTCTCCTAACTGTTAAGTTATTTCAAATATATTAATTTTTTTAATATATGTTAAAA
>CAILWV010000074.1 GCA_903838055.1 uncultured Bacteroidota bacterium
ATCCATAAGAACGGTGCTCTTCTAATACTAATTTTACACATCCTTCTTTAAATGCGTAATCATACTTAACTTTTCTTTCCATAAAAAATGCCCCAAATAGCGTCTAACTTTTTGGGGCATGTTCAACAAGAAGGTTTTTTTTATGCTTAATGTTTTATCTAAAAAACAAACATTGCTCTCTCTCCCATCATTTCATTAACTTCTTCAGCTACTTGAGCGATAATTGCTTCATCATTAAAATTCATTAATACTCTATCTATAAATTCAACTATAGTTTCCATATCTTCTTCTACTAGACCACGAGTAGTTATTGCAGGAGTTCCAACACGAATTCCAGAAGTAATAAATGGTGATTTATCGTCAAAAGGAACCATGTTTTTATTAACGGTGATTTCAGCCTTTACTAGAGCATTTTCAGCTTCTTTACCTGTAATGTTTTTGTTTCTTAAATCAATTAACATCATGTGATTATCCGTTCCTCCAGAAATTAATTTATAACCTCTTTTGTTGAATGCTTCTGCCATGGCTTTCGCGTTTTTTTGAACTTGCATAGCATATCTAAAAAACTCATCTGTTAAACATTCTCCAAAAGCTATTGCTTTGGCAGCAATAATATGCATTAATGGTCCTCCTTGGTTTCCTGGAAAAACAGCCAAGTCTAGTAAAGCAGACATCATTCTAATTTCTCCTTTTGGCGTTGTTAATCCCCATGGATTTTCAAAGTCTTTTCCCATCAATATCATTCCACCTCTTGGTCCGCGTAAGGTTTTATGTGTAGTTGTAGTAACTATATGACAATGAGGAATAGGATCATTCATTAATCCTTTAGCAATTAATCCAGCAGGATGTGATATATCGGCTAATAATAATGCTCCAACACTATCCGCAATCTCTCTAAATCGTTTAAAATCCATATCTCTGCAGTAAGCTGAGGCTCCTGCAATTATTAATTTAGGTTGTTCTTTAGTGGCAATTGCTTGAATTTTATCATAATCAAATTGACCAGTTTCAGGTTCAACTCCATAAAAACTAGGAGTATATAATCTTCCTGAGAAATTTACTGGAGAACCATGAGTTAGGTGACCGCCATGTGACAAATCGAAACCTAAAATCTTGTCTCCTGGATGTAAGCAAGCAGCAAAAACAGCTGTATTTGCCTGAGAACCAGAGTGAGGTTGTACATTTGCATAAGCAGCTCCAAATAATGCTTTTGCTCTGTCAATAGCAATTTGCTCAACAATATCTACTACTTCGCAGCCACCATAATATCTCTTTCCAGGATATCCTTCAGCATATTTATTAGTTAAACAGGATCCTGCTGCTTCCATCACCTGGTCGCTAACAAAATTTTCAGAGGCAATTAGCTCTATTCCATGTATTTGTCTGTCTTGTTCGTCAAGAATTAAGTCAAAGATTTGTTCGTCGCGTTGCATTTATTTTGATTTTAGTTAAAAACTTTGTCAAAACTACAAAATATGTTTGTCAAATAAATTCTAAATGATATATTTGATTTCAATTTTTTCAACAACAAATCAACAAAATACTATGCCAAATTTAGCAAACGATCCCAATCGTAAATCTTGGATTAATGTTCCAGAGAATAGTGACTTTCCAATACAAAACATTCCATATGGTGTTTTTTTAACAAAAGAAGACGTCATCACAATTGGAACTCGAATTGGCGACTGCGCTATTGATATGGGAGCTTTGCAACAATTAGGTTACTTTGAAGGTATTGAATTAACAGATGATATGTTCATGCAAGATACCTTGAATGATTTTATTTCAGATGGTAAAAAGACTTGGCGGTTAGTACGAAATCGTTTGGGAGAAATTTTTGATAGTGAAAACCCATTATTGAGAGATAATGTGGAACATAGAGAGATTATTATTTTTAAAATGGAAGATATTGAAATGCAACTTCCGGTATTAATTGGTGATTACACTGATTTTTATTCTAGTAAAGAACACGCTACCAATGTTGGTAAAATGTTTCGGGATCCTGAAAATGCATTGTTACCTAATTGGCTTCACATTCCTGTAGGATATCATGGAAGAAGTTCTACTATAGTTCCGTCTGGAATTCCAGTTCATAGACCTATGGGACAAACCCTACCAAATGGTGAAACTTCACCGGTTTTTGGTCCTTCAAGATTAGTTGATTTCGAATTAGAAACTGCTTTTATCACAACAGATGTGAACGTTATGGGTGAAAATATTTTAATAAATGAAGCGGAAGATTATATTTTTGGAATGGTTTTATTAAACGATTGGAGCGCTAGAGATATTCAAAAATGGGAATATGTTCCATTAGGCCCTTTTTTGGCTAAAAACTTTGCGTCTTCAATTTCTCCTTGGATTGTAACTATGGATGCACTTGAACCATTTAGAACTAAAGGTCCTAAACAAGAACCAACCCCACTTCCCTATTTACAACAAAAAGGAAAACATGCCTATGACATTAATTTGGAAGTATATATTAAACCAGAGAATACAGAAGCTACTTTAGTTTCTAAATCAAATTTTAAACATATGTATTGGTCTATGTCACAGCAATTAACTCACCACACATCTAACGGATGCAGAGTAAATTCGGGAGATATGATGGGTTCAGGAACTATTTCAGGCCCTACAGAAGATAGTTTTGGATCTATGTTAGAATTAACTTGGGGCGGAAAAAATCCTATCACTTTAAAGGATGGATCTGAACGCAAATTCATAAACGACAATGATACTGTTATCATAAAAGGGCATTGTCAAAACAGTTCAATGCGAATTGGTTTTGGAGAAGTTGCTAGTAAATTATTACCTCCATTTGTAAGAAAATAAAAAATGAAAAAAATTACATATATCCTAATCGCACTCATCTTCATTTCTTCATGTGGAGTAAAACAAACTAGACAGTCTCTAACTTCTGGCGATTATGATACTGCAATTAAAAATGCCGTTCAGGGATTACGAAATAGAAAGGATGCCAAAGGAAAACAAGACTATATTTACCTTTTAGAAGAAGCATTTGCTAAAGCTAAAGAACGGGATTTACAAAATATTAATGTTTGGGTTAAAGATGCAAATCCTAATAATATTGAGAAAATCTATACTACATATGTTCAATTAAATGATCGTCAGGAGTTAATAAAACCAGTACTTCCATTAAAATTAATTAAAGAAAATAGGGATGCCATTTTTCCTTTTAATGATTATTCCGATGAAATAATTAGCAGCAAAAATTCATTATGCAAACATTTATACGATAATTGTAAAGCACTATTGGCAACCAAAGATAAAATGAATTTTCGAAGAGCATATGACGATTTAGAGTATTTAAACAGCCTAAATTCAAATTATAAAGATGTTACAAATCTAATCAATACTGCAAAACAAAAAGGTACAGATTATGTAAGTGTTTATACAAAAAACGAAACCAATATGGTAATTCCAGTTCGTTTACAAAATGACTTATTAGATTTTAGCACTTTTGGACTAAATGATAACTGGACTATTTATCATAGTACTATTCAAAAAGGAATTACTTATGACTATGGAGTGGTTGTTAATTTTAGAGAAATAACTATTTCGCCAGAGCAAATAAAAGAGAAAGAATTCTATAAAGAAAAGCAAATTAAAGACGGAACAAAACCTTTATTGGATGCAAACGGAAATCCTGTAAAAGATGAAAAAGGAGTTCCAATTAGAGTAGATAATTTTAAAACAATTAAAGCAACTATTTTCGAATCAAAACAATTTAAATCAGCCCAAATTACTGCTAAAATTGACTATATTGATTTATATACTAATCAGTTACTAAATACTTTTCCAATCGTTAGCGAATTTGTTTTTGAAAATATTTACTCTAAATACAGCGGAGATAAATTAGCTTGTGAAGATACTTATTTAAGTTATTTTGACAAAAGATCAGTTCCATTCCCAAATAATGAGCAAATGATTTTTGATACTGGTGAAGATTTAAAATCAAAACTAAAAGATATTCTTAATAAGAATAAAATAAGAAAATAAAACAATCCTAAAAACGCATTTGAAATTCAAATGCGTTTTTTATTATTTAGAACGGAAAGAAATAAACTGGCTTATTTATTGATAATTCATTCGTGGTAGGCTTTAATAATCCAGTTTTTATATCTCTTTCAAAAACAGATATCAAATTAGAAAATTGCGATGCAACTAAAATATTATCTTGCTCTTTTGTTAAAATAAAATTACGTGGAGTTTTAGCTGTTTTAATGGTTTGAATAACTTCTAATTTCTTTCCATCATTTGTATTCATTACAATAATAGCATTGTCATTTCCTCGAACGGAGGCATAAAGAAATTTCTCATCGTTACTCAATCGCAATTCTGCGGCAGAACCATTTATTGTTGGTGCGGTTAACGCTATAGTTTGAATTTGTTTCAAATTATTTTCTTTGTATTCAAAAACACCTATTTCATTTGTAAGTTCAAAAGTTGCATATAATATAGTTCCTGAGGAGTTAAAAACTAAATGCCTTGGTCCTGAACCCGAAGCAACTTTATAAGATAATGCATGTTCTTCATTTAAAAATGGTTGGGTATTTTCATCAAAAGGAATAATCTCAATACTATCTGTACCTAAATCGGCAACAAAAATTTTAGATTGTTTGGGATGCAAAACAATACAATGTACATGGGGTTTTTCTTGCCTTTGTGAATTGATGCTTTTCCCTTCATATTGAATTGACTGAACAGCATCAGAAAGAAATCCATTTTTATCAATTGGAAAAACACTCAAGTTTCCTCCAGAATAATTACCTACTAAAACATAATCTTCTTTTGGGCTAAAAGTTACTGAACATGGATTATTTCCTAATGTAAAAAAAGAATTTAATTTTTGAAATAATTTAGAGGATTTATCATAAGAATAGGAAACAACCTTTCCTCCTTTTTCACTTTCAGTATGTTCTACAGCAATGACAATTGTTTTGGATTTATTTGCTATTACAAATGAGGGGTCTTTGACATCAGCAATAACTGAGTTTAATTTTATTTTTTTTGTTTTAGAATTAAAATTTATATAATTAATTCCTTCAGTACTATTATCAGTATAGGTTCCTACCAAATAATTAGTAGATTTTGGAGTAGAACAACTCAGAAATAAAAAAGAAAAAAGTAAAGCTAGAAAATGACTAATTTTCATAAATAACGATGTAATGATTCTACTTCAATAGCATTATGGGAAGCATCATAAATACATTTTCCATTTCTTATTAGAAGTAATTGTGGAGATTGGTGCTGCACTTCAAATTTATTTGCGATTTCATTAGAAACATCTCTATAATTCAATAAATCTAAGAAATAAGGAGTTACTTTTCCATCTAAATCAAATTCGTTTTCAAAATGACGAAGCGCCATTCTACTAACGCTACAACGTGTACTATGTTTAAAAACAATAACTGGGATATTATCCGATTCCTCAATAATTTCAGATAATTGCCCTAAATTATTTAATTGCTTCCATCCTATTTTAGAATCCGATTTTTCATCATCAGGACTACCAAATATTTTACCAAATAAACTCATATTTTGTCATTTATTAAGACTTTTTGTCGTAAATTTATATAGGTTTCCCTAATAAAATAAGCCACTTTGTCTATAAATTAGTATTGGAACATATATTGTTCAACTTTTTTCAAAGATAGTGGTTATCGAATTAAGATGAAAGAATTGAAACGTAAGTTTTTTTTAAATTAATATTCAAAAATCAAATTCTAAATTAATATAATAACATAAAATGAACATAAATAAATTTACAATCAAATCGCAAGAAGCTTTGCAAAAAGCACAGCTAATTGCACAAAGTTTTGGACAGCAACAACTCGAAAACGAACATATTTTCAAAGGTATCTTGGAGGTTGATGAAAATGTAACTCCGTTTATTTTGAAAAAACTGAACGTTAATGTTGAACTTTTCAAAAAAATAGTAGATAGTACAATTCAAAGTTTCCCAAAGGTAACAGGTGGAGAAATCATGTTCTCGCGAGATGCTTCAACAACCATGAATGAAGCAGAAATAATTGCTAATAAACGAAACGACGAATTTGTATCTATCGAACATTTAATATTAGCAATTTTCAAATCAAGAAGTAAAGTTGCTCAGATTTTAAAAGATCAGGGAGTAACAGAAAAAGGATTAGAAGCTGTTATTTTAGAAATGCGTAAAGGCGAAAGAGTTACATCTGCATCGGCAGAGGAAACTTATAATGCTTTAAATAAATATGCAAAAAATCTAAATGAATTAGCTAGAAATGGAAAACTTGATCCGGTAATTGGTCGTGATGAAGAGATTCGAAGAGTATTGCAAATTTTAACAAGACGAACAAAGAATAATCCAATGTTGGTTGGAGAGCCAGGTGTAGGTAAAACTGCAATTGCTGAAGGACTTGCGCACCGAATTGTTGATGGTGATGTGCCTGAAAATCTAAAAGATAAAATAGTTTTTTCTTTAGATATGGGAGCTCTAATTGCTGGTGCTAAATACAAAGGTGAATTTGAAGAACGATTGAAAGCAGTTGTAAAAGAAGTTACCTCTGCCGAAGGAGATATTGTCCTTTTCATAGACGAAATTCACACTCTTGTTGGAGCTGGTGGTGGCGATGGCGCAATGGATGCAGCTAATATTTTAAAACCTGCATTGGCACGTGGTGAACTTCGTGCAATTGGTGCAACAACATTAGACGAATATCAAAAATATTTTGAGAAAGACAAAGCTTTAGAACGTCGTTTCCAAAAAGTAATAATAGAAGAGCCAGATACCGAAAGTGCAATTTCTATCTTACGCGGAATTAAAGAAAAATACGAAACCCACCATAAAGTTCGTATACAAGATGATGCCATTATTGCAGCAGTTGAATTATCGCAACGATACATTACCAATCGCTTTCTTCCTGACAAAGCAATTGATTTAATGGATGAAGCAGCTTCTAAACTGCGTATGGAAATAAATTCTAAACCAGAAGAATTAGATGTTTTGGATAGAAAAATAATGCAATTAGAAATTGAGATTGAAGCCATTAAACGAGAGAAAGACGAGAACAAACTGAAAGGACTCGGAATGGATTTAGCAAACTTGAAAGAAGATAGAAACGAGATTTTCACAAAATGGAAATCTGAAAAAGAGGTTGTAGACAACATTCAAGCCATAAAGCAAGAAATTGAAGATTTTAAAATAGATGCTGAACGTGCCGAACGCGATGGCGATTATGGAAAAGTTGCAGAAATCCGTTATGGAAAAATTAAAGATGCTCAAGAACGTTTGGATATTTTACAAACTCAATTAGCCGAAAATCAATCGGGAACTTCATTGATAAAAGAAGAAGTAACCCGCGAAGATATTGCGGAAGTAGTTGCAAAATGGACTGGTATTCCTGTTATGAAAATGTTGCAAGGGGAAAGAGAAAAACTCTTGAAGCTAGAAGATGAATTGCACCATCGTGTGGTAGGACAAGAAGAAGCAATTGAAGCCGTAAGTGATGCAGTTCGCAGAAGTCGTGCCGGATTGCAGGATATGAAAAAACCTGTTGGAACTTTTCTGTTTCTAGGAACTACCGGTGTTGGTAAAACTGAGTTAGCTAAAGCACTAGCCGAATATTTATTTGATGATGAAAACGCCATGACTCGAATTGATATGAGTGAGTACCAAGAGCGCCATAGTGTGAGCCGTTTAGTTGGTGCGCCTCCGGGATATGTAGGTTATGACGAAGGCGGACAATTGACAGAAGCCGTGAGAAGAAAACCATATTCTGTGATTTTATTAGATGAGATTGAAAAAGCACACCCCGATACTTTTAATATTCTATTGCAAGTTTTGGATGAAGGTCGCTTAACCGATAATAAAGGAAGGGTTGCTGATTTTAAAAACACCATAATAATTATGACTTCCAATATTGGAAGTGCTATTATTCAAGAGAAATTTGAAAATCTAAAAGGTGGTGTTGAAGCGGCAACCGAAGCCGCTAAAATTGAAGTTTTAGGAATATTAAAACAAACTGTAAGACCAGAATTCATTAATAGAATTGATGAAATTGTTATGTTTACCCCTTTAACTTCTGCCAATATAAAAGAGATTGTTGGGTTGCAATTGAAAGGAATAATTAAAATGCTAGCGCACCAAAACATAACTATGGATGCTACTCCAGAAGCTATTAATTACTTATCAAAAAAAGGATATGACCCAGAATATGGAGCACGACCTGTTAAGCGAGTAATCCAACGTGAAGTATTAAACCAACTATCAAAAGAAATTCTAGCAGGAAAAGTTACTACGGATAGTATTATTTTATTAGATAGTTTTGATGGACAATTAGTGTTTAGAAATCAAAATGAATTAGAATTGAATAATTAACATTTCTTTTTATCAAGATTAAGCCTATCGAATTTTTAAAAATTTGTTAGGCTTTTTTTATTTATCAAAATGTCTTGTCCTGAAATAGCGATACATAAAAAGTATCCTTATGGAAAAACATGAAGAAAGTCGCTATATAAAGCGCACACAAAAAGATTATACCATGTCTTTTAAATTGCAAATTGTTCAAGAAATCGAGCAAGGAAGA
>CAILWV010000075.1 GCA_903838055.1 uncultured Bacteroidota bacterium
ATGATTAAAAATATTTTCGTATTTTAAACTATTTTATAATAAAACTTGTTATAATTTTATTATACGAAAAATGGTTTAGGTCATTAAGCGATTAACTTAAGACCTAAACCTAATTCTAAAACTATGTAAGAGTTATTTTAACTCAACAACAGCTCCAGCTTCTTCTAAAGATTTTTTCAAACCTTCAGCTTCAGCTTTAGTAACTCCTTCTTTAATATTAGCTGGAGCACCATCTACCATATCTTTAGCTTCTTTCAATCCTAAACCAGTTAATTCTTTAACTGCTTTTACAACTGCTAATTTAGAAGCACCTGCTTCTTTAAGTACAACTGTGAATTCTGTTTGCTCTTCAGCAGCAGCATCACCAGCACCACCAGCAGCAACTACTACAGCTGCAGCAGCTGGTTCGATACCATACTCATCTTTTAATATTGTAGCTAAATCGTTAACTTCTTTTACTGTTAAGTTAACTAATTGTTCTGCGAATTGTTTCAAATCTGCCATTTTTTCTATCGTTTAAAATGTTTTGTAATTTATTTTTGTTTACTCGTGCGCGAATTATTCTGCTGCTTCTCCTTTTTTCTCTGCATTGTTTAATAATGCTGAGATAATACGTTGAGCAGGAGATTGAAGTAATCCAATGATTTCTCCAATAACTTCTTCTTTAGATTTAAGTGAAGCTAAACTATCTAAAAGGTTATCACCAATATATATTTCACTATTGATATAAGCTCCTTTAAAGCTTGGCTTATCTGATTTTTTTCTAAAGTCTTTAATTATTTTTGCTGGTGCGTTAGCAACATCAGAAATAAATATTGAGGAATTTCCTTTAAGAATTGAAGGTAAATCTCCAAATTCTTTATCAGAAGCTTCCATTGCTTTTTCTAATAGAGTATTTTTAACAACTTCTAATTTAATTCCAGCTTTAAAACAAGCTCTTCTTAAATTTGAAGTAGTCTCTGCATCTAATCCTGAAGTATCAGCTATGTATAATACATTAGATGTAGCCAACTTTGCAGTTAAATCTTCTATCGCGATTGATTTTTCTTCTCTAGTCATAATAAAATTTGTTTAACTACCAATTATACTGCTTTAGGATCTAAAGCGATAGCAGGACTCATAGTACTTGATAAGTGAATAGACTTAATATAAGTACCTTTAGCTGCAGTTGGTTTTAATTTAATTAATGTTTGAATAATTTCGTGAGCGTTGTCTACAAGTTTGTCAGCATCAAAAGAGATTCTTCCAATTCCTGCATGAACGATTCCAGTTTTATCAACTTTGAAATCGATTTTACCAGCTTTTACTTCAGCAACTGCTTTACCAATTTCCATAGTTACAGTTCCTGTTTTTGGGTTTGGCATTAAACCTCTAGGACCTAAAATACGTCCTAATGGTCCTAATTTACCCATAATAGCTGGCATAGTGATAATCACATCAACATCCGTCCAACCATCTTTAATTTTTTGAAGGTAATCATCCAATCCTACATAGTCAGCACCAGCTGCTTTAGCCTCTGCTTCTTTATCTGGAGTTACTAAAGCTAATACTTTAGTATCTTTACCAGTTCCATGAGGAAGTGTTACAACACCTCTTACCATTTGATTTGCTTTTCTTGGATCTACTCCTAAACGAACAGCAATATCTACAGACTCATCAAATTTTGCTGAAGCAACAACTTTCAATAAAGATGAAGCATCTTTTAAAGAATAAAGTTTGTTTTTTTCAATTTTTGAAGCAGCCTCTTTTTGTTTTTTTGTCAATTTTGCCATTTCTTACCTTAATTTAGAGGAGAATCTCCAGTTACAGTTATACCCATAGATCTAGCTGTTCCAGCAATCATGCTCATCGCTTTTTCAATTGTGAAAGCATTTAAATCAACCATCTTGTCTTCAGCAATAGCCTTAATTTGATCCCAAGTTACGCTAGCAACTTTTTTTCTATTAGGCTGGCCTGAACCAGATTTTAATTTAGCAGCATCCAATAATTGAATAGCAGCAGGTGGAGTTTTTACAACAAAATCAAACGATTTGTCTTTATACACAGTAATTTGTACTGGTAAAACTTTGCCGGGTTGATCTTGAGTTCTAGCATTAAATTGCTTACAGAACTCCATGATATTAACTCCAGCAGCTCCCAAAGCAGGTCCAACCGGTGGCGACGGGTTCGCAGCACCTCCCTTAACTTGTAGTTTAACTACTTTACTAATTTCTTTAGCCATTTCTTAAAAATTTTACATCTCTCAATTGGAAGCGATTGATGCGGTTTAATATATATGTAACAAAAATTATACTTTTTCAACTTGCATAAAACTTAATTCTAATGGAGTTTTTCTTCCGAAAATTTTAACCATTACTTCAAGTTTACGCTTTTCTTCATTGATTTTTTCAATAGTTCCATTAAATCCATTGAAAGGTCCATCAATTACCTTAACTGTTTCATCTACTTTAAATGGTATAGCTTGGGTATCTACATTTACTGCTAATTCATCTACTTTACCCAACATTCTATTCACTTCAGATAATCTTAATGGCACTGGATCACCACCTTTTACTTCACCTAAAAACCCAATTACTCCGGTTATAGATTTGATAATATGAGGAATCTCACCAGTAAGATTTGCTTCAATCATTACATATCCAGGAAAGTAAACTTTATCCTTAGATATTTTTTTTCCGTCTTTTACTTGAACAACTTTTTCTGTAGGGACTAACACTTGTGATATATAATCACTCATTCCTAAACGGCTAATTTCAGTTTCAATATAAGCTTTCACTTTATTTTCCTGTCCACTAACAGCTCTAACAACATACCATTTTTTCACACTATTATCAGCCATAACGAAAATATTATCCTTTAATCAATTTGAAAAAACCAGCAATTGCTCTAGAACAAAGTTCATCAACTCCCCATGTAGCCAAAGCAAATATCACTGAAAAAAGAGCAACTACAATAGTTAATCTTTGAACTTCAGCCCATTCTGGCCATGTTACATTTGACTTTAATTCTTCAAATGCTTCCGAAAAATAATTAAACACTTTTGACATAATGATATATTTTTTTATTGCACGGGCGGAGGGATTCGAACCCCCATCAACGGTTTTGGAGACCGCTATTCTACCCTTGAACTACGCCCGTATTAATATAAAAACCAGCAGAGTAGTCAAAATAGACTCTCTGCTGAATTTTTATTTAAAATAAATTTATTCTACAATTTCAGTTACTTGACCAGCACCTACTGTTCTACCACCTTCACGGATAGCAAAACGTAATCCTACGTTCATAGCGATTGGGCTTAATAAAGCAACATCAATAGTTAAGTTATCTCCTGGCATAACCATCTCTACCCCTGTAGGTAAAGTAATAACTCCTGTTACGTCAGTTGTACGAACATAAAACTGTGGACGGTAGTTATTATGGAATGGTGTATGACGACCACCTTCTTCTTTTTTCAAGATATAAACCTCAGCTTTAAATTTAGCGTGTGGTTTAACAGATCCTGGCTTAACGATAACCATTCCTCTTTTAATATCTTCTTTAGCAACACCTCTTAACAAGATACCTGCATTATCTCCTGCCTCACCTCTATCAAGGATTTGACGGAACATTTCGATACCTGTAATAGTTGAAGTTAATTTTTCAGCACCCATACCAATAATTTCTACTGGATCACCTGTATTACAAACTCCTGTTTCGATACGACCTGTAGCAACAGTTCCACGACCAGTAATTGTAAATACGTCCTCAACCGGCATCAAGAAAGGTTTTTCAGTATCACGAATTGGCTCTTCAATCCAATTATCAACAGCTTCCATCAATTCGATAATTTTTGGAACCCAAGCAGGATCATTATTCAATCCTCCTAAAGCTGAACCTTGAACAACAGGACCATTATCTCCATCATATTCGTAGAAAGATAATAAATCTCTGATTTCCATTTCAACTAATTCTAATAATTCAGCGTCATCAACCATATCCACTTTATTCATGAATACAACGATACGAGGAATTCCAACTTGACGTCCTAAAAGGATGTGCTCACGTGTTTGTGGCATTGGACCATCAGTTGCAGCTACTACTAATATAGCACCGTCCATTTGAGCAGCACCAGTAACCATGTTTTTTACGTAATCCGCGTGACCAGGACAGTCAACGTGAGCGTAGTGACGGTTAGCAGTTTCGTACTCAACGTGAGATGTATTGATAGTAATACCTCTTTCTTTTTCTTCTGGAGCATTATCAATTTGATCAAATGATTTTGCTTGACAGTAACCTGCATCAGACAATACTTTTGTAATTGCTGCTGTTAAGGTTGTTTTACCGTGATCTACGTGTCCGATCGTACCAATATTTAAGTGTGGTTTCGAACGGTTAAAGGTTTCTTTTGCCATTTTACTTAATTTTTAATCTTAGTTATTATATATTTATTAGTGTTCAAATTTCATAATCTTGAGCCAACTACGGGAATTGAACCCGTGACCTCTTCCTTACCAAGGAAGCACTCTACCCCTGAGCTAAGTCGGCAGTTTTTAGATCTCAGATATTCGATTTCAGACGTTAGAAAAAAACCTAACTTTAAAAACTGACTTCTTAAACCTGCCATCTGGCTTAGTGGGGAGAGCAGGATTCGAACCTGCGAAGACGTAGTCAGCAGATTTACAGTCTGCCCTCGTTGGCCGCTTGAGTATCTCCCCAACTTTTTTTACTTTATACCTTACTGGCTTTGAGCCGGCGGAGGGACTCGAACCCACGACCTGCTGATTACAAATCAGCTGCTCTAGCCAACTGAGCTACGCTGGCATATGCAATAAAAAAAGTCCGCTATTTCTAACGGACTGCAAATGTAGACATTTTATTTTTTAATCAAAATATTTTTTATGAAAAATTTTATTAAATTTATATTCTTACTTTTTCTTTTCTTTTCAATAATTGTCTTTCTAAAGATTCGGCAGCCAATTCTAATGCAGCTTCAAATGTTTTGCATTTTTTTTTCACTAATAATTCATCTCCAGGAACATGAATTTTAACTTCGACTATCTTATTTTCTTTATCACTTGTATTCTCCACTTTAAAAAAAACGTCAGAAGAAACTATTTTATCGTAATACTTATCTAATTTATCCATTCTTAGTTGAACAAAATCAACCAACTTTCTGTCTGCTGCAAAATTTACTGCATTTACATTTACTTTCATGATTTTTAATATTAATAGTTATACTTATTTTTTGTTTCTAGGGTGTGCCTGACCGTATATTTTTTTTAGTTCAGACAAACTACTATGTGTGTAGACCTGGGTGGAAGCTAAACTGGCATGCCCTAATAATTCTTTCACTGAATTTAAATCAGCTCCGTTGTTCAATAGATGAGTTGCAAAGGTGTGGCGCAAAATATGCGGACTCTTTTTTACCTTTTCGGAGACATGACTAAAGTAATAATTTATTAATCGATAAACAAATGAATCATTTAATTTAACTCCTTTTAACAGTAAAAAAAAATAATCTGAATCTGTAACAACTTCTAGTTTAGCTCTTTCTGAAAGATATACTTTAATCTGATTTGCCAATATTGGCACAATTGGCAGAATTCGTTCTTTGTTTCTTTTTCCTAATACTTTTAGGGTTGCGTTTTGTAAATCAACATTTTGCATTTTTAAATTAATCAATTCAATTCTTCGTACTCCTGTGGTATAAAAAAGATCAATTATTAATTTATCGCGAATTCCCTCATAACCTTCAGGAAATTTCAAGTTATTCAACACCATATCTAATTCATTTTCCGAAAAAGGAATCTGTAACTTCTTAGGTGTTTTTAAGGATTTATGTTTTAACAATGGACTAGTTTCTATTTGTTTGGTTTTAAGCAAAAATTTATAGAAAGCTTTAAGAGAAGATATTTTTCTATTTATCGAACTATTTGAAACTCCTGCATCCACCATAGAAACTATCCAAGAACGAATCATACTATAATTTACATTCTCTAATAATTCTTGATCGAAATTGTTTTTTAAAAACTCCTGAAAAAAAAGCAAATCATTTCCATATGCTGTTACAGTATGTTTGGAGTAGTTTTTTTCGAGTTGAAGATACTCTAGAAATGATTTTAGGTTATTCATAAATCTAGGATGCAAATTGAGTTTAGCAATTTAAGGATTGACTAAAATCAAAAAACGTTAGTAACAAAGTTATGAAACTTTAATTACTAACGAATATATTTTATAGAAAAATATCTATTTCTTCTTTTTACTTAAATTAAAATAGTAATCTAGTTCAAAACTAAAAACATCTTTTGTATTAATTACAGAATTATTATGCTTTAAATAACTGATCAAACTGCCCGAATCAATATGTTGATACAATAAATTAAAAGCAATGGCGTCTGATTTTTCAGTTTTGGATAAATTAAAAACAATTCCAAAACCTAATCCAAAAGACTGCTTTGATTCTTTTAACGTTTCTTTTTCTCTAATTGATTTTGTTGCATCGTTTTGATTAATTAATAAATAATCTCCTTTAGCTTCAATTTTAGAAAAATTATATTTTGGCAATATTTGAAAATAATAAAATTCATCCTCTTCTTTAAACAATATAATTTTAGGAATAAATCCAAAATTCACTACAGAAAAATTACTACTAAAAACATCTATTGCTATATTTTGATCACTATAATTAACCACATCACCAATTCCTCCTAAAAAACAATTTATCTCTATTTCTGGCTTTATATGTTTCTTTAAATTTAATTCAAAACCTGTACTAAAGTTAAAATAACTACTATTATAAAACTGGGAATGTCTGTTGTAGCCAATTCCCATTAAGGGCCTTACTATTTGAGATTTTACAGCAATAGATAGAAGTAAAAAGGATATGTAAATTAACTTCATGTTATTCATTATTTATCATAAAAAAAGCATTAACAAAAAAGATAAACTTTATTATTAATGCTTAAGTATTTATAAGAAAATTAGTTACTAACTTTCTAATCCGTCTCTCATGTTTTGAATGTAAGCCGCTTTTTGGAACTTCATTCTATTTGTAACAGAAGGTTTAATGAAAGCTTGACGTGCACGCAACTGACGAACAGTTCCAGTTTTATCAAATTTTCTTTTATAGCGCTTTAATGCTCTATCGATATTTTCTCCGTCTTTAATTGGTATAATTAACATAATATAGACACCTCCTCTCGTTAAGGGTGCAAAAGTAATAATTAATTATGAATTAAAAATTAAAAAATTAAAATTATTTCACTGCGGGTTGATAATTCTGTTTGTCAATTATCATTTTAGATAATATCTCTTTCAAAATTTCGGAAGTTCCACCGCCAATTGGACCTAAACGACTATCTCTTAACAAACGAGCTAAAGGATATTCTTCCATATAACCATAACCTCCTAGCATCTGAAGACAACTATAAATGGTTTCATCTGAGACTTTTGTCGATTTTAATTTAGCCATAGTGGCTTCTTTAACTACATATTCTCCTTTATTTAATCTTGCAACAGCTGCATAATTAAAAATTTTACAATGCTCTACATCTGTAGCATGTTCTACCATAGTATGTCTTAGTGCTTGAAACTTATTAATTTTAGTTCCAAATGCTTCGCGTTGCGACATATAATCTATAGTATAATCTAAAGCATATTCTGCTCTTGCATGTGCATTAATAGCCATTATTAAACGCTCTAATGCAAAATGTTGCATGATATACGGAAAACCCTTTCCTTCTTCACCCATTAAATTTTCTTCAGGAATTTCAACATTATCAAATGCAATTTCTGCAGTATCGGAAGCTCTCCAACCCAATTTATCTAACTTAGTTGAAGAAATTCCTTTTATATTGGTGTCCATTAAGAAAATACTAATTCCCTTATTTCCAAGTTCCGGACTAGTTTTAGCAGCTACAACATAATAATCGGCATATACACCATTAGTAATAAAGGTTTTAGAACCATTAATTATATATTTATTTCCAACTTTCACAGCTGTAGTTCTCATTCCTGCAACATCACTTCCTCCAAAAGGCTCAGTGATACACAAGGCACCTATTTTATCGCCAGAAATACTTGGTGCTAAATAATCTTGTTTAATTCTCTCATCACCTTCAGCATTTAAATGCGTCATTGCTAAATAAGCATGTGCCCACATAGCCGCTGCAAAACCAGAAGATTTAATTTTTTGGAGTTCTTCAAGAAAGACTACTGTATAAAATAAATCTAAATTCATTCCGCCATAAGCTTCTGGATAAGCTATACCAAAGAAGCCCATTTCACCAAATTTCTTCCAAATAAAGCGTTCGATTGTACCTGTTTTCTCCCATTTCTCAATGTGTGGCACTACTTCTTTTTGCAAAAAGTCTTTTAAACTTTCTCTGAATAATTCATGCTCTTCTGTAAAGTAAATCGAATTCATAAGGGGACTTTTTTATTGTATTTATTTAGAATTCCAAATATAAGGCAATTATTTTTAATTTATCAACAGGAAATCCTTTAATATATGACAAATCCTCAATTTTGATATCGCCATTCATACTTCTGTAAGTCACTATATTTTTAGAAATTGGATATTTAAAATAATAAAATTGGCCTAATTCTTTGATTGAAGCATTATTAATGTTAATTTTTTTCAATTTTGGTAGTGCTTCTACAATAAAATATTTATCTAATTCAGCAATAACATCGGGAGTTAGTCCCCACACATCCTTCATTTGATCCATAGAAACGAATCCACCTAAAATCTCTTTTTGTTTCAAAATTCGATCTGATATTGCATCTCCTATTCCAACAACCTTCATCAAATCTTCTTTTGTTGCTTGATTTACATCTAGAATCTTTAAGGTTTCTTTTTTAGGAAATTCTTTCCATTTAGTTTTTGAATAGGTATTTACATGAGGATTGTTAACCCAATCGGGGAATTTAAAATTCGGAGCAATAACCGCTAATAAAGAATCTGAAATTCCTGTAACCGACTGGAATTCTTCGGCAGAATTGGCAAATTTCCCTTCTTGTCGAAATGCGTGTAAACGATTAATTTCAGGAAGCGTCATTCCCAGCTTATAGGCTTTAAAATCGGAAATAAAATTAGGATTATACGAATACTCCTTAAAGCTTTGTTTAGGACTAACTGCTTTACCTTCATTTAAATTATTTTGCAAGGAAATCCATTTTTGCTCTTGTGCGGAGACCATATGCGGGGAATTAAAATCAACATAACAATAAACCAATTGCAATGAAATTAGCATGAAAAATAAAACAAGAATACCATTTCGCTGGTCTTTCGAAAAATTAAAAATGCTTTTTATGTTGGAAGGAGTTTGCACTAGTTACAAATCGAACACCGAGGTTCTTTTAGAGCGAATTAAATCTTTTAACTTTATCCAAAAAGCTAAGGTTAAATAAAATCCGAATCCTAAACCAATGGTTACAAAGGAAATGTAAATAAAAAACAAACGGACGTTAGTAGCACGCATTCCTAGCTTATCGGCCAAGCGGGAAGAAACATGAAATCCATGTTTTTCAAAAAAATAACGAATATTTGTTATCATTTTTTATTTTTTAATAGTTCTAAGCCAATAGCACATTGCAAGCATTTTTGTGCATTACAATATTCGTTCTTGAGTTGCAACAACGACTGTGATTCGAAGGCGTTTTTAGAAATAATACCAAATGTACTAAACTTTTCTATAATGTTGTTTTTCTCTGCAGGAATATTAGAAAGCAAATCGATTATCCCTTCAATATTTTCTTTTCCTTGGCTTTGAGCATAGGCAAATTTAAATGGAATTACAGTATTAATAATTAACAAATCTATGAATGCTTTAGACAGAAACTTGTCTTTTTTGGGGCTCTGTTTATCAAAATTATAATGAGTTTTCCAATATTCGCTTACTCCAAATTCGAATATCGTATAAATTTCTTGTAGGCTTTTGGCTTCAATTATTTTTGAAAACAAATTCCGATGTAAATGATAAAGCATTGCCAATTGAGCCAAACGAACTGTTGGAAAATTATCTGGCCGATGTTGAAAAAACTGAACTGGTTCAAGAATTGGTTTCTTTAATTTATATTTTAATGCAATGTATTCGTACCATGATATTAATTCCTTTGGATAATTGTCTTCCAACTCCTTATTAATCATATCGGCTTGACCGAAAAACAGTGCCTCGAGATACATTACCTCTAAGGCTTCTTTTCTAATAAGTGAAAAAGTGATGGACTTTGCAATTCTTAAAAAAGTTTCTCCATTAGTATTCAGCCCAAAGTTTTTAGCTAACATACAAAACAAAACAGATTCCCAATCGTTATCTGTTTCTTGAAGTAGCTGCTGTATTGGCGCTGCCTTTCGTTCAAGACGCTCTAAAAACAAACGTTCTTGCCAGTTTAATAGTATGAAAGCATCTACTTCTTGAAGTTGATTCTCGCAAAAAAGCCACGATTTTTTGGTTGAAAGTTCTTGATAATTGCATAGATCTTCTTTAGAAACATAATTCCTTATTTCTAAAACAGGAATTTCAGAATTGTCTTTTCTGAAAATAGGAGCATCGTGCTCCCAAACTACATGAAGAATTACGTTATCATAATTGGCATCTTTTTCATGCTGGTGTAAATACCAATCGGATGATTTTAGGTGAATTTCAATATTGCCTGCCCATTTTTGACTATTTAATACTAGTTGCGCATTAAAAAAATCTGGACCTTCTTTTTGTAAATAATTACCCGAATTCACAATAGTTAACTCCTCACCCCGTGTAGTTTTAAGATTAGAGAAGTTATACTTCTTATACTGCCAAATGTAATGGATAAAATCTTCCTTCATATATTTAAGAAACCTTCTACACTAAGTTAACCAAATGAAGTGAATAATGCAATTTTTCATTACTAAATTTTCAACGCTTATATTTGTATTCCAAAATCATAAAAAATGAAAAACTCAATTGTTATTTTAATTTATTTATTGTCTGTAGCAACTTTTGGGCAGGCAAATTATAAAATCACCTATATTAAAAGTTCTAATGGAAAAGTAATTGAAAACCAAGATCCTATTATTATTTTTTCAAATGCAATGCAAACAGCACTTTCTTCACAATCCATTATAGACAATAAAGCTGTTTACCCTTTTGAATTTTCTTCTATCAACAGAAACACCAATGCAGTAATTCAAATAGCAAAACTGAATAAAAACAAAGCAATTGCCACTATTGACAGTACATCTATAGGAAAACAAACTTTTGAATTTTTGTCAGAAAGAAAAAAAATATTGGGATATTCTTGCAAAAAAGCTAAAACCATCATCAACTCTAATACAATCGAATTATGGTATACAACGGAATTACCTATTAAAGGAGCTCCGTCTATTTTAGGACAAAACTTAGGACTCGTTCTAGAAACAAATCGCAATGGAAATTTTGTAGTTACTGCTACGAAAGTTGAAAAAATAAAAAAATCCCCTATAGTTGAAGAAAAAACTGAAAAAATACTAGATCTATTGACGTATAAAGACGAACTATGGAAAAGCCGATTTACAACAATTCCACTATTTAAGGAGGAAGTAATTAATTTTTCAGATACTTCAAAATCTAATGATAGTATAATGCGATTTGCAAATGGAACTATTATTCTTAGAAAAGTTTCAATTCCGGCTATTGCTAAAGGGAGTCAAGTTTTTATTGACGTTGCAGAACAATCCAATGGCGATGCCTATGATAGAACTGGTTCTGTATTTTTAATTCCGATGCAAGGAAAAAACACTTTTTTAAATGGATTGCAAAATGGGGTAAAATCGCTTCCAATTTATGACAACGGAAACGGAAAGAATTATCAAGGTATTACAGCAACAGAAAACTATACTCCTATTTTAGAACTGATGCGTTTTTTCACACCTTTTGGAATTAAACAATACAATACCATCACTTTAAAAGATAAAATTTGGGAGGAAAAGGTTAATTACCGTCAAGATATTTCCGAATTAACAGCTGCCTTAAGTGGGCAAGAAGTTTACATTGGTACTTTTATTGGAAATTATGACAAAGGAGGGCATCGAGTGGACGTGAATTTAACAATACATCCTGAAGAAGAAGTGGTTATTGCAAAACCAACAGTGGTTATTCCGCTATTTAACACAACCAATATTATGGAAATGGCCGGACAAGAATATGGCACATTATTCAATTCGGATAAAGGTTTGTTGGTTACATTTACATTAGACAGTGATTTGAAAAACGCTAGATTACGTTATATCACTACTGGTCATGGCGGTTGGGAAAACGGCGATGAATTTGTACCTAAAAGAAATTCGATTTATATAGATGAAAAGGAAATCTTTCATTTTACACCATGGCGGGAAGATTGTGGGGCCTTCAGATTGTACAATCCGGCCTCCGGGAATTTTCCTAATGGATTATCTTCTTCCGATTACAGCCGATCTAATTGGTGTCCTGGAACTTCCACAAATCCAATTTATGTAGAAATCGGAGATTTGAAAGCAGGCACTCATACTATTCAGGTTAAAATTCCGCAAGGAGCAAATGAAGGAACTAGTTTTAGCTCTTGGAATGTTTCGGGTGTACTACTCGGAGAATAGTTTATACACGAATTTCTCGAAAAACGAGTTACTACTACAAAGGCGAATTCACTTTCATTTTCTCAACAATGTTGAAAGCAGCCGGACAAATCGCCACATTTTTGAATGTTAAATTTAACTTGTGCTTAAAAAAATAGGCTATAAATTTGGTTTATAGTATAAACTAGTTTATTTTTGTGCATTGTTTAATTTTATTATAACTAAATATGGAAAATTCAAATCAACAAAATCTCGAATTAATAGCTCAGGTAATAAAAACTGCACAAAGACGCTTTCATGAAGACAGCCCTTATTATATTCTTTGGGGCAGCACCGTTTTTTTAGCTAGTATATTACAATATATTTTAATTCTCTTACAATCTGAACTTAATGCAATTGGTTGGTTGGTATTAATTCCGAGTGCATTACTTATTCAATTTATTATTATGAGAAAAGAAAAAAAGAAAGAAAAAATTAAAACTCATGTGGGGTCATTATTGACAAACATGTGGATTGCATTTGGAATAACATTATTTATTGTTTTAATGTTTTCTAATAAAATTGGAATTAATACTTATCCAATTATATTATGTTTATATGCAATTAGCACATTTATTTCAGGTAGTGCTTTTAAAATAAAAGCATTTATTTTAGGTTCAGTATCCTGTTGGATTTTTGCAATAATTGGATTTTTTGTCCAATTTAATACACAATTACTATTATTAGCTGCGGGAGTTTTATTTGCCTTCATCATTCCTGGAATTATTTTAAAAGCCAGCGAAAAGTCAGAAGCAAATTAATTTATTACAAATGTTTAAAAATTTAGATCCATTATTACATTCACAGCTTAGACTTGCCATTATTTCCTTGCTAATCACAGTTGAAGAAGCTGAATTTTCATTTCTGAAAGATAAAACAAAAGCTACTTCTGGAAATTTAAGTGTTCAAATTGAAAAGCTTAGAGAAGCAAATTATATTAAAATTGAAAAATCTTTCAAGGGAAAATATCCATTAACTAAATGTGCAATAACAAAAAAAGGAATAGAAGCTTTTGAAGAATATGTTTCTATTTTGCAACAATATATAAAGCCATAAGATCGTCAAAAAGGAAATAAAGAAACTAGTTTGCACACGAATTTCACGAAAAACCAGTTACTACTACAAAGGCAATTTCTCTTTCATTTTCTCAACAATATTGAAAGCAGCCGGACAAATCGCCACATTTTTCAATGTTAAATCAGATATTTGTTGGAATTTTTTTCTGTCGGTATGAGGGAATTCTCTACATGCTTTTGGACGAACATCATAAATAAAACATTTATTATCCGCATCTAGAAATGTACACGGAACACTTTGAAGAACATAATCTTGATCTTCATCAATTCGTAAATACTGATCTATAAATTGTTGTGGTTTTTGCTTGAAGGATTTAGAAATTCTTTCAATATCCGCTAATGTAAAAAGTGGCCCTGTAGTTTTACAACAATTTGCACATTCTAAACAATCGGTTTTTTTAAATTCGGCATCGTGAATATCTTGCATTAGATAATCTAAATTTTTAGGCGCTTTCTTTTTCAACTTATCAAAATACTTTTTGTTTTCGATATGCTTATCTTTGGCAAGTTTTCCGAGTTCGTTTAGATTTGGTTTTAACATAAATTGAATTTCTCAAGGAACAAATTTAAACTTTTAAACTAAATACTCTTAAACTATTTTTTATGAAAGATCTTTTTGGAACTGCCATTCTTGATTATCAAACAAATAATTCTCCGGAAGATATTATTACAGAAACTACAATTTCAGAAGCTGATGCTATGGAGGTAAGTTATCTTTTTCGTTCTTTTAAAGATATGCCTATACTCGAGCAAAAAGCATTACAACTTGCAAAAGGCAAAATACTAGATGTAGGATGCGGTGCTGGAAGCCATAGTTTGTATTTACAAGAAAAAGGATTAGAAGTAACAGCAATAGATATTTCGGAAAATGCAATAAAAGCTTGTAAACTTCGAGGACTAAAAAATGCTCAAATTCAAAATATTTTAGATTTGGATGTACAGGAAAAATATGACACCATTTTATTATTAATGAATGGCACTGGGATTTTTGGAACCTTAGCAAATATCTCTAAATATTTACAGAAATTAAAAAGTGTACTTTCACCAAATGGACAAATATTAATTGACTCTTCGGACATAATATATATGTTTGATGAAGACGAGGATGGCTCTAAATGGATTCCTGCAGATGGATATTATGGCGAATTAACTTTTACAATATCTTATAAAAATGAAAGGGAAACCGCATTTCCATGGTTATATTTAGATTATAATACTTTGCAAAATGCAGCACATTCTAATGGTTTAGAATGCGAACTAATTGTAGAAGGCGAACATTTTGATTATTTAGCTCGATTGAGTTAAAAAAAATCCCAAAAACTTTCGTTTTTGGGATTTAATAAATTTTATAAAAACAAACTACTATTGCATGTATTTTGCAACTAAAGCTTGCATATCTCCTTGAACAGAAGCCATAGCTTCTTGAGATTTGCTCATAATTGCTTCCGATTTTGCAGCCATTTTCATTCCAACTGGGCTTTCATAAAAAGCTAACATAGCTTTAATATCTTCTTTATTATATTCTTCCATGTATATTTTTGCAGAAGCATCATATATTTTTGACACCATTGCTTCAAATTCTACTAAGAATGCTGCTTGTTTATCTTCTGGTATCATTCCAAGAATTTGCTTTTTAGCACCTGCAATTTGTCCGGCAGTTCCACTTCTTTCAATTACTTTTAAAACATCTTTTTTCAATGCTTCATCTACTGGTGCATCAACCGCAACAACAGGTGCTGAAGTTGTTATTGTAGGAGCTGTCGTCTTAGTTTTGGATGCTTGAGAAAAGCTAATCTGACTTACTAATACTATTCCGAAGGTTACAATTAATTTTTTCATTTTTTTTATTTTAAAATTTTTTATAAATATATAAT
>CAILWV010000076.1 GCA_903838055.1 uncultured Bacteroidota bacterium
CAAGTATATAAATAAAAAATAACTTTTCTACAATACTAAAATTAAATTATAAAAAACAAATAATAAATTTTAAATTATTAAATTTGCGAGCCAAATAAATCATATTACATTATTTATGAATAAATCAATAGTTTGTTTAAGCTTATTACTTCTTATTCTTACTTCATGTGTTTCAAAAAAAAATATTCTGTATTTTCAAGATGCCGATAAGTTTTCTTCATTAAACATAGTCAAACCTGAATATAAAATTCAATCAAACGACATCTTAAACATTACTATTTCGGCATTAATCCCTGAAACCGCCGAGTCCTACAATTCTCAATCAACAGGTACAGCAAATAGTATTGAATCTTTAAAGTTAAGAGGTTATTTAGTATCTATAAATGGAAATATAGAGATGCCTGTATTAGGTACAGTTTCTGTGAAAAATAAAACATTAACACAACTGAGCGAGGAGTTAAAAAAAATGTTAGAAGAGGGTGGTCATTTAGTAAAACCAGTTATTAATATTCGCATTTTAAATTCTAAAGTTACCGTATTAGGTGAGGTTGGCGCGCCAGGAACCTATGCATTTACAGAACAATATATCTCGTTACCTCAAGCCCTAGGTTATGCAGGTGATTTAACTTTAAGCGGAAAAAGAAAAGATATTTTACTAATTCGAGAATCAGAAGGAATAAGAACTGTTACTCATGTTGACTTAACAACAGCTAATTGGATGAATGACCCTAAATATACAATTCAACCAAATGATATTATTATAGTAAATCCAAATACTAAAAAGACACAAACAGGTGGTTATAACATTGGGGATTTAAGCATACTATTCGGTATATCTTCTTTTATTATTAGCTTAATATTTTTATTCAAAAAATAATCAATAATGAATTCTAATAAAAATAATTCTACTAAAAATACTGATAATGACAACCCTATTTCTTTAAATGAAATTATAGGAAAATACATGCAATTTTGGCCATGGTTTGTTATAAGTGTATTGCTTTCTTTGTTTTTTGCATTTAATTATCTACGTTATACAAACAATGTTTATAAAACAGTAACATCTGTAAAAATTACTGAGGAAACCAATCAAAATGTTTCAATTGATGTATCCAAAGTATTTACTAAATCATCTATAAATTTAGATAATGAAAAAGCACTTTTTAAATCCTATCGTCTTTCTGAAAAATTAGTTAGAAATTTAAATTTAAATATTAATTATGTATTTAAAGGAAATGTTAAAGAAAGCAACATTTATTCTCCACCATTTATTGTAAAATATAAATATCCAAATGACAGTATTAAAACTAACTTAAAATACTCCATTACAATCACAAAAAATGGATATACTTTGGTTGATGAAAAAACAAATAAAAAAATAAATACTAATAGTTTTTGGATTAATACTCCTTTAAAAAACTTCCCTATTACTATTCAACCTGCATCAAATAGTAATATTACAAATTGTATTGGTCAAAATTATGTAGTTTCATTAAACCCAATAAATACAACTGCAATTCAATTAAGCAATTCTATATCAGTAGAATTACTATCTAAAGAAAGTGATATTTTAACTTTATCAATTACTGGAACAGATCAAAAGCATTCAGAAAATATTTTGAATGAATTAGTTAAGGTATATGGTGAGGATGGTATTATAGACAAACAAGAAGTATACAAAAAAACTATTGCATTTGTTGACGATCGATTTATAAAAATAAAAAGAGATTTAGATTCCATCGAAGAAGCAAAAAAAGTATTTAAAACGAATAATGATGTAAGTTTTTTAGAAACCGACGCGGCAGCAACTTTAACATTAAAATATTCAAAAGACCAAGTCGTTTATGATGTTCAAATGCAATTATCATTAGCAAAAATGCTTAAAGATGATCTAGGAAAACAAATTGCTTATACCTTATTACCCGACAATATTGGAATACAAAATGAAACCATTAATGGGTTTGTAAATAGTTACAATACTTTAGTTTTACAGTATCAAAAGATGAATAATACCGCTGGAAGTAACAATCCAGCTCTTCAAGTACTAAGTAATACATTAAATAATTTAAAAACAAATATTAATAAATCTGTTCAAGGATATATTCAACAATTACAATCTACTATTAACAAAAGTGAACAAGCAGATAGAAACGTTCACAATGAATTCTCTTCTATTCCAGAAAAAGAAAAAATATTACGAAGTATAGAAAGACAACAAAATCTTAAAGAAAGTTTATACTTATTGCTTTTACAAAAAAGAGAAGAAGCTGCAATTAACAATGCAATAACTGCATCTAATATCAAGGTAATTGATTATGCCGTTTCGGAATCAAATCCAATTTCACCAAAAAGACAAACAACTTATCTTTCAGCTATTTTATTAGGTTTATTTATTCCTTTTGCAATAATATTCATAATTTTCTCTTTAGATGATAAAATACATAAAATTTCAGATATTGAAAAATTAGCTAAAGGAATCCCAACATTAGCTGAAATTCCAAATGTTACAGATACCAAAGAAGGATTACAACAAAAAGTAGAAGCTTTTAGAACTTTAGTTAATAACACAAATTTCATAACACCTTTTGATGCTATAGAGGGTAAATTAATTTTTGTTACCTCAGCTAAAAAAGGGGAAGGAAAAACATTTGTGGCCTATAATCTAGCTGCTTCTTATGCTAATTTAGAGAAAAAAACAATATTAATTGGTACAGATTTTAGAAATCCACAATTACACAAACATTTACAAAAAAATAGAAATGAGATAAAAGGACTCTCTAATTATTTACATAAAAGTTCCCTAGAATGGAGAGATTTATTATACAAACAAACTGAAAACGAATGTGAGTTTGATATTTTATTAGCTGGTGATATTCCACCAAATCCTACATTATTATTATCCTCTCAACGACTTGTGGATTTAATTGCTGAAATGAAAAAAATATATGATGTTATTATTTTTGATACTGCGCCTTCACTTCTTGTTTCTGACTCCTTAATAATTTCCAAACATGCAGATACTACACTTTTTGTAGTTAGATCTGAAATCACCGAAAAACAATTGGTGCAATATGCTGTGAAATTGAGTGAAGATGAGAAAATAAATAATACCGCTTTTATTCTTAATGGAATTAACTTTAAGAACATCTATGGATACAATTATAGTTATAGCTATGGCTATGGCTACGGATATAACTATGGATATGGATATGGGTATGGTCTAGATGAAGCAACTAAAAAATGGTACCAACGTGGCTTAATTGGCAAGTTTGGATGGAAGTTTATAAAAGTTTTTTCTAAGGTTTTTTCTAAAAAGTAAAAATCTTTAAATTATATTAATTACGCTTTTTTATTACAATTTTCAGTAATAAAAAAGCGTAATTTTTTTATCCATGAACAGTCTCCGACTTACCATAATTTGTGATTAATTCGCCTTCAAATTCTAACCACTCTTTCCATCGTTTATCTACATCTACTTTTTCTGAGTATTTTCTAGCAAATTTCAAAAAAGTTGTATAATGACCCGCTTCACTTATCATCAAAACTCTATAGAACTCCGCCAATTCTTTATCTTCTATATTTTGAGATAAAACTTTAAAACGTTCACAACTCCTAGCCTCAATCATAGCTGAGAACAACAATCTATCCACAAAAGCATCATTACGGCTACCATCTTTTTTCATGAATTTAAAAAGTTCATTTACGTAATGATCTTTACGTTCTCTTCCCAACTTTAACCCACGCTTTTTAATAATGTTATGAACCAATTGAAAATGTTCGATTTCCTCCTTAGCAATTTCTAATAAATCGGTTACTAATTCTTCATGTTCCGAGTTATAAGTAATTATTGTAATGATATTTGTAGCTGCTTTTTGTTCGCACCAAGCATGATCAGTAAGAATTTCTTCAATATTCGATTCAACTATCGTTACCCATCGTGGGTCAGTAACTAATTTTAGGCCTAACATTTATATAGTATTTTAGATAAATGCAAAATTATGTCTTTTCTTTGTATTTGAATTCGTTATTATGCTAAAATCTAAAATATTATTGATTGTTGGTTTTGTTTGGCCCGAGCCTAAATCTTCGGCTGCCGGAAAACGAATGTTACAATTAATTGAATTATTTAAAGAATTTGGTTATAAAATTACTTTTGCGAGTACTGCTCTAAACATAGACTTCTCAGAAGATTTATCGAATATTGGGGTGGTTACTAAATCTATTCAATTAAATTCCTCCACTTTTGATGAATATATAAAAGTATTAAATCCAGATATTGTATTGTTCGACCGATTTATGGTAGAAGAACAATTTGGATGGCGTGTAACTGAGAATTGCCCAAAAGCATTAAAAATATTAGACACGGAAGATTTACATTTTTTGCGTTATGCTAGACAAAATGCAGTTAAAGAAAATAGAGATTTTATTCTTGATGATATCTTTTCGGATATAGCAAAAAGAGAAATAGCAAGTATATTAAGATGTGATTTATCGCTAATGATTTCCGAATATGAAATTGAATTACTTCAGTCAAAGTTTAAAATTTCAAAAGATATTTTATTCTATTTGCCAATTTTCGCAAATAAATTAGATGCCAATCCATCCTATTCAGATAGAGAAGATTTTATTTTTATTGGAAATTTTCTTCATGAACCAAATTGGGATTGTGTGAAATACATGTCTGAAATTATTTGGCCTATTTTACATGCAAAATTACCCAAAGCTAAATTATTAGTTTATGGAGCATATGCTTCGCAAAAAGTTTTGGAATTACACAAACCAAAACAGAATTTCTATATAATGGGAAGAGCTGAAAATGCTGAAAAAGTAATGAAAAAAGCTAAAGTTGTTTTAGCTCCCATTCGATTCGGAGCAGGAATTAAAGGAAAACTTATTGAAGCTATGCAATGCGGAACTCCAAGCGTTACTTCATCTATTGGTGCTGAAGCGATAAATGACAATTTAAACTGGAATGGTTTTATTAGGAACAATCCTGATGAATTTGTCGATGCTGCAGTTTCACTTTATCAGGAGGAAAATAGTTGGTTACATTGCCAAAAAAATGGATATGAAATTTTAGAAAAAAGGTTCAATAAATTATCCTATAAAACAGATTTTATTGACTTAGTTAATTCTCTTGCAGAAAATATTAAACAACATCGTAATGAAAATTTTATAGGCTCCATATTACAACATCATTCTGTTTCAAGCACCAAATATATGAGCAAATGGATTGAAGAAAAGAATAAGAATAATTAGAGTCTGCAAATACTAGTCTTTTACAATCTTTGTAATAATTCAGAAAAAGTAACTTGGGCTTGCTCACCAGTAACTATATCCTTTAAAGTAAATATTTCTCCTGTTATTTCTTTTACTACAAAAGGAATCCCTCTTTTTTCCGCATATTTAAATTGCTTGTCTATTTTAGATGAATCCGGATATAATTCTGCTTTAACATTTTGAGATCTCAATTTTAGAATAGATTGCAAAGCCACTAATGCTTGTTCATCACCAAAGTTTAAGAACATAACTTTAGTAGCTGTTGTAACTGTTGGTGGGAATAAATTTAACTCTTCAAGAACTAAATAAATTCTGTCTAAACCAAATGATATTCCTACTCCACTCATATTTTTTAATCCGAAAATTCCGGTAAGATCATCATATCTACCTCCTCCTCCAATAGAACCCATAGCTACTTCTTTAGGAGCCGAAACTTCAAAAATAGCTCCTGTATAATAATTTAATCCTCGTGCTAAAGTAACATCAAGATCTAAAATAGCTTTTTGCAACCCGAGTTTGATAACGTTTTCACAAATGAATTTCAGCTCTTCTATTCCTTTTTTCCCTTCTTCTGAAGATGAAAGTAATACCGAAAGTTTCTCTATTTTTTCTTGAATTGTTCCAGTAAAGTTAAATAATGGTTGTACTTTAAGTAATGCTTCTTCGGAAATTCCTTTTTCAAGCATTTCTTTTTTCACACCGTCCTCTCCTATTTTATCTAGTTTATCAAGTGCAACAGTAAAATCAATTAATTTATCGGAAGCACCTATAACCTCAGCAATTCCAGATAAAATTTTACGATTATTTATTTTTATTGTTACCCCGTTTAATCCTAATTCTGCAAAAACAGAATCATATAATTGAATTAACTCTACTTCTTGCCATAGTGAGGTAGAACCAACAACATCTGCGTCGCATTGAAAAAACTCTCTAAATCTGCCTTTTTGCGGACGGTCAGCACGCCAAACTGGTTGAATTTGATAGCGTTTAAAAGGAAATTCAATTTCATTTTGATGTTGCACAACATATCTAGCAAACGGAACAGTCAAATCATAACGGAGTGCTTTTTCAGATATTTTAGTGGTTAATTTTTTATAATTTATTTCATGTAATTCTTCCGAAGTCACTTTATCTAAATAATCTCCCGAATTTAATATCTTAAAAATCAAGCGATCGCCCTCTTCGCCGTATTTTCCCATAAGCGTATCGGAGTTTTCAAAACTTGGAGTTTCAATTGGTTGGTAACCATATTTTTCAAAATGATTTCGCATTATTGAAATAATATAGTTCCGTTTGGAAACTTCAACTGGTGAAAAATCACGTGTACCTTTAGGAATGCTTGGTTTGGTTGCCATTACTTTTTAAATTTTGAATTGTCAATTATCAATTGAATTTACAAATATCTAACTTTTTCGACTATTTTATATTTCTTATACGACAAACTTGTAACAAAAACCGTAAATTCGTGTCAAATTGAGATTATGAAAGGAGTTTTTAAAGAAAATATTAAAATTGCATTAGGTTCAATACGTTCCCAACTGCTACGTACTATCCTAACTATTGTAATTATCGCAATAGGAATTACAGCATTAGTAGGAATTCTTACGGTAGTATCTGCAATAGATTATACCCTAAATTCAAAATTTGCTTCTATGGGTTCCAATACTTTTAGCATCAATCAATACGAATTCAAAACAAGAAATCAAGGTGGAGGCGAAATTGAAAAAGTAAACCCAATTATTTCCTATCCTGAAGCGAAGGCTTATAAAGAAAAATATGATTATCCTTTTACAAGAACTTCCCTTTCTTTTACTGCTACTGGCACAGCTGAAGTAAAATTTGAAAATGAAAAAACAGATCCTGAAATTTCTGTTTTAGGGGTAGATGAATATTTTACTGCAAATAATGGTTTTGAAGTGGTACAAGGAAGGAATTTTAATGGATTTGATATTTCCAATAATACTTATTCATGTATTGTAGGAAGTGACTTTATTTCAAAAGGACTTCTCAAAGACGTTAATCCTATAGATAAAATACTTGCTATTCGAGGAGCAAAATTTAAAGTAATTGGGGTTTTAAAAGAAAAAGGTTCTACTTTTGGAAACAATCAAGATTTACGCGTTTTAATTCCAATTCAGGTGGCACGCTCCCTATTTTCAGCACCAAGTATTAATTATACCATTAGCACAATGGTAGATAAAAAGGAATTATTTGAAGCAGCTGTGGATAATGCTACAGTTACTATGCGAAAAATAAGAAAACTAAATCCTGTAGAAGAAAGCAATTTTGGAATTTCTAGAAGTGATGATTTAGTAAATCGAATTGCTGAAATGACTGGAGTTTTAAGTGCATCGGCATGGATAATTGGAATCATAACTATATTAGGCTCCTCTATTGCATTAATGAACATAATGATTGTATCGGTAACTGAAAGAACACGAGAAATTGGCGTTCGAAAATCATTGGGAGCCAAACGTAAGACTATTGCTTGGCAGTTTTTTATGGAGACGTTAATAATAGGTCAAATTGGAGGATTTGTTGGAATTATTTTCGGAATATTAGTTGGGTATCTAATGGCATCTTTAATGGAATTTGGATTTGTAATTCCGTGGGGAGCTATCCTTGCCGCAGTGATTACAAGTTTTCTAGTAGCTTTGGTTTCTGGTTTGTATCCTGCAATTAAAGCATCGAAGTTGGATCCTATTGAAGCTTTGCGTTACGAATAGGTTATTTATTCTTTAATACAACAACTAATCATTCTATCGTTTCCATAAATATCCTTTTTCAAAAGAACATTATTAAAACCTAAATCCTCAAGTAACTCAACAGTTTCTTTGCCAAGATATTGATTGATTTCAAAAAACAACATTCCGTTTTCAGAAAGGTTTTGCTTTGCCAGTTGAGCAATTTTTCTATAAAAAAGTAATGCATCTGTATCTTCTACAAACAAAGCCAAATGGGGTTCGTATTCTAAAACATTGGGTTTGATTTCAGACTTTTCAAGATTTCTCACATATGGTGGATTAGACACAATTATATCCAATTTAGTAGAAGGTAGAAAGTCGAAAGTCAAAAGCTTTAATATATCGGCACAAATAAAATTAACACTTACCGAATTAAGTTCTGCATTTTTTTTGGCCGTAGCCAATGCTTTTTCAGAAACATCCATCGCAAAAACTTCCGCATTCGGAAGATTTTTGGCTAACGATATAGCAATACAACCACTCCCCGTTCCGATATCGAGGATTTTCAACCTTTCAACTTTCGACTTTCGACTTTCAACTACAATCCATTCTACTAATTCTTCAGTCTCAGGCCTTGGAATTAAAGTGTTTTCATTTACCAAAAATGTCAAACCATAGAATTCAGTTGTCCCTATAATATATTGTATAGGTTTTTGATTTTTTAATTCGGTTAATGCATTCTCCCATTTAATTAATTGAATTTCATCCATTTCCATTTCTGGATTTAGAGCTAAATCAATTCGCTTTTTTCCGCCATAACTTTCTAACAAAATATAAAAGAAACTTTCAATTTCTTGAGAATCATATAAGTTAGAAAGCTCTTTTAAGAGTCTCGTTTTGTAGTTTTTGAGGAGCATTATCAATTATTCATTAATCGTTATCAAATCTTTAATCATCCACACAGGACAACTAGTGTGGCCAGTTCCGCCTAAAGGATTACTTAGATATGTAAAGCCCACTTTTTTATATAAATTCTGAGCGTTTAGCATTTCTGGAAGAGTTTCTAAATAACATTTGTCATAACCAAATTCGATTGCTTTTTGCAAACATATATTGATTAATTGCATGCCAATCCCTCTTCCACGTGCCTCTTGCAAAAAATACATTTTTTGTAATTCACATATATTTTCATCTGAATTATCTAATTTACCTATTCCTCCGCCTCCAATTATTATATCATTTTCTTCAACTACATAATAAATTGTTTTCGGATTTAGATAGGCTTCATACATAAAATCTAATTGGGTATCTGCGAAGGCAGTTCCGGTTTTTTGATAACCATCAGCAATAAAAACATCTCTAATAACTTGGGCAATTTGCTCGTTATCTTCTAATTGAATTTCTCTTAGTTTCATAAAACAAAAACTTCTAAACTTTCTAAAGTCAAAAAAACTTATTTTTGTGGTGTGAAGATACATGAAAAATATATAAAACGCTGCATAGAATTGGCCAAAAATGGATTAGGAACTACCTATCCTAATCCGTTAGTGGGAAGTGTAATTGTATATAATAATGAAATTATTGGCGAAGGATGGCACCAAAAAGCAGGCGAACCTCATGCTGAAGTTAATGCAATTCATTCGGTTAAAGATAAATCATTACTTTCTAAAGCAACTATATATGTTAGCTTAGAACCTTGTAGTCATTTTGGAAAAACACCGCCATGTTGTGATTTAATAATTGCAAATAAAATTCCGAATGTTATAATTGGTACTATTGATCCTTTTGCAAAAGTGTCAGGAAATGGCATAAAAAAACTTTTGGAAGCTGGCAAAAAAGTAACTGTTGGAATCCTAGAAGAGGAATGTAACGAATTGAACAAGCGATTTTTTACATTTCACAATAAAAAACGTCCGTATATAATTTTAAAATGGGCTGAAAGCATCGATGGATTTATTGCGCCTTTATCAAAAGAAAAAAAAGAACCATTTTGGATAACTAATGAATTTTCACGTCAATTAGTACATAAATGGAGAAGTGAAGAACAGGGAATTTTAGTTGGAAACAAAACCGTTTTGGAGGATAACCCCACTTTAAACATTAGGGATTGGAGTGGAAATAATCCTATTAGAATTGTTTTAGATCAAAATAAAAGAATTTCAAAAGAATTTCATATCTTTGATAATAAAGCAAATACTCTTTCTATTTCAAAAGATAACATCAATTTCAAAAACTCTATTGCAAATGAAATTGCTGATTTCTTATTTAAGAATGAAATTCAATCTGTAATTATTGAAGGAGGGAGAAAAACCTTGCAAACTTTTATTGATGCAAACATTTGGGATGAAGCCCGAGTTTTTAAAGGAAAACAATCCTTACAAAATGGAATTAAAGCTCCAAATATCGCAGTATTGAATGCAAGAAAAAAGATACTTTTAGAAGATGAACTTTTAACTTTTTTTAATCATGATTACAACCATCATTTTTGATTTTGGAGATATTTTTATCAATTTAGAAAAAGAAGCTCAAGTAGAAGCTTTTAAAAAACTAGGACTCCCGTCTCCTAACGAAGATTTAATTGAAAAAAATAATTTATTTGAAAAAGGTGAGATTTCAGCTCAAGATTTTTTAGAATCATTTCAAAAATATTTACCCAACGCAAGTTTAAAAGAAATTAAAGATGCATGGAACACTATTATAGGAGATTTTCCATTGCATAGATTAGAATTCCTGCAACTTCTTTCTTATAAATATAAATTATTTTTATTGACCAATACAGATGAAATCCACATCAATCGCTTTGAACACAATGTTGGAATTTCATTTTTTAGTGATTTTTACCAATGTTTTGAAAAAGTTTACTATTCCTATGAAATGGGAATGCGAAAACCAGACGAAGCAATATATTCTTACATATTAAAAAAACATGATTTAAACCCAAGAAAAACTTTATTTGTTGATGACAAAAAAGTGAATACTGATGCTGCCGAAAATCTTGGTATGCAAGTTTGGAATTTACAAGTTGGACAAGAAGATGTGATAGATTTGTTTAAACAAAAACATATTTCGCTTTAGAATCACCATTTCTCAATTCAAAAAAATTGAAAGACACATATAAAACCATAGCATATCCATCTGAAGAAATTCTTTTTAAAGAAAAAAATAGTAAATTTTTTGGCTATGCTTTTCCAGTAACTTCTGAAGAAGAAATAAAAAAACATTTAGAAATTATTCGCAAACATCATTATAATGCAGTTCATTGTTGCTATGCTTTTCAAATTGGAACAGATAAAATTCAATTTAGAGCCAATGATGATGGCGAACCAAGCAATACTGCAGGCGCGCCAATTTATGGACAAATTCAATCCTATGGATTAACGAATATCCTTGTTGTTGTAGTTAGGTATTTTGGCGGAATAAAGTTAGGCGTTGGCGGATTAATTTGCGCTTATAGAACTTCCGCGCAAATGGCACTAGAAGCAGCAGAAATAATAGAAAAAACCGTTAATACTAACTATTCTATTTCGTTTAATTACACAAACATGAATAAAGTAATGCGAGTAATCAAAGAAAAAAACTTAGAAATTATATCCCAAAAAATGGAAACAAGTTGCGAGATAGAAATTACAACAAGAAAAAAAAATGCCGAAACTATATTCAACATTTTCAATTCTATGTATGAAATAAATATCAAACTAATTGATTAAACTCATCCGTTTATTATATCTAAAATATAACTTGGCGGAGCAATAGGTTTGCCAGTTTTCAAATCAACGAATACAAGTATAAAATGAGCATTTGTTAATAACTCTTTATTTTCATTGAAAATTTCGCAATCAAATTCTATCTTAACTCCACTATAATTGCGAAGTTTTGTATGTACGGTTAATAAGTCATCATAGCGTGCTGGTTTCTTGTAATTGATTTGCATAGAAACAATAGGTAACGCAATACCACTCTCCTCCATAAATTTATAGGATACCCCTCTATTTCTAAGCCATTCCACTCTTCCTATTTCAAAATAAGGTACATAACTTCCATGATAAACAACACCCATTTGGTCTGTTTCACCATATCTTACTCTAACTTCAACTTTATTTTCGTTCATCTATAATTAATTGCTTTTAATCTATTTTAAAACACTACTATACAACTTTTTTTTTAAAAAAACCATAGCGAAAAATTTTTTTTTAATGATTTTTATCCACATATTTGTTACCCCAAAAAAAACGGACATGAAATTCATTTTTCTTCTGTTTAGAAAACC
Organism: uncultured Bacteroidota bacterium; assembly: GCA_903838055.1. Lineage (GTDB taxonomy): Bacteria > Bacteroidota > Bacteroidia > Flavobacteriales > Flavobacteriaceae > Flavobacterium. The sequence goes on from CAILWV010000076.1 coordinate 12,232, forward strand.
ATTAATTAAATTAGTAATTTTAACACGTATATGAACAAAACTGCGCAATCAGTTTGGGAAAACTGTCTACTTTTCATCAAAGACAACATTCAAGAACAAGCCTACAAAACTTGGTTTGAACCAATCAAATCAGTTGAGTTGTCTGACAATGCTTTATATATTCAAGTACCTAGCAAATTCTTTTATGAATGGCTAGAAGAACACTATGTTAAATTATTAAAAGTTGCACTAACAAAAGAACTTGGGAAAAATGCAAAGTTACTCTATAAAATTAAAATGGAGAACACTTATGGCAACAAACAACCATTTACAGAACAATTACCTAGCGCACACCGAAGTTCAATTAAAGCACAAGAGGTAGATGCACCATTTAAGAACCTAAATCCTGAATTGAAGAATCCATTTGTGATTCCTGGAATTAGAAATTTAAAAATTGAATCGCAATTAAATGCAAACTATAGTTTTGATAATTTTCTAGAAGGAGACTCTAACCGTTTAGCGCGCTCTGCAGGTATGGCAGTAGCCAATAAACCAGGCGGGACTTCCTTTAACCCATTGCTTATTTTTGGTGGGGTTGGACTAGGAAAAACACACTTAGCACATGCTATTGGTGTAGAAATCAAAGATAAATATCCTGAAAAAACTGTATTATATATTTCTGCCGAAGTATTCACTCAACAATATATAGATTCGGTTAAGAAAAATAATCGTAACGACTTTATTCATTTCTATCAATTAATTGATGTCTTAATAATTGATGATATTCAATTTCTTTCGGGCAAAACAGGTACACAAGATGTGTTTTTCCACATTTTCAACTATTTACACCAAAATGGAAAACAAGTAATTCTTACTTCTGACAAAGCACCTGTTGACATGCAGGATATTGAACAACGTTTATTATCTCGTTTCAAATGGGGGCTTTCCGCTGAATTACACCAACCAGATTATGAAACTAGAGTTTCTATTTTGAATAACATCTTATATCGTGATGGTGTAGAAATGCCAAACGAAATAATTGAATATGTTGCCCAAAACATAAAATCTAATGTAAGAGAATTAGAAGGCGCTATCATTTCATTAATAGCCCAATCTTCATTCAATAAAAAAGAAGTTACTCTAGAACTTGCTAAAAGTATTGTAGAGAAATTTGTTAAAAATGTTAAACGTGAAATTTCTATTGACTACATACAAAAAGTAGTTTCGGATTACTTTCAATTAGATTTAGACACATTACAATCTAAAACTAGAAAACGTCATGTAGTTCAAGCGAGACAATTGGCTATGTTTTTTGCGAAAAAATTCACCAAAGCATCATTAGCAAATATTGGTTCACAGATTGGAGATAGAGACCACGCTACAGTATTACATGCATGTAAAACAGTGGACAATTTAGTTTCTACAGACAAACAATTCAAGAAATTTGTAGAAGATATTCACAAAAAATTATCTTTGTAATTCTAATATTTTCCTCTAACTTTTCTTTTAATTAGAAATAGAATTAATAGCTATGCCAATTAAAATAGTAATGGTATGTTTAGGAAATATCTGCAGATCACCATTGGCAGAAGGACTACTAGCATCTAAATTACCTAAAGAGAAATTTTTAGTAGATTCTGCTGGAACTGGGTCTTGGCACATTGGCAAACATCCTGATGAACGTTCAATTGCAACTGCAAAAAAAAATGGTTTAGATATTTCAAAGCAAAAAGGTCAGCATTTTACATCTAATTTTTTTGAAGTATTTGATTACATTTATGTAATGGATAGTTCTAATTATGATGATGTATTATCTTTAGCAAAAACAGAATCGCAAAAAGGTAAAGTAAAATTAATTCTGGACGAACTTTTTCCTGGAGATAATGTTGATGTTCCAGATCCCTACTATGGTTTACAAAATGGCTTTGATATGGTTTTTGAAATGCTTGATGAAGCAACCGATTTATTATCTAAAAAATTAATCGAGAAACATTCCTAATGAATACAAAAAACTTAGTAGGAAAACTTTACTTAATTCCCACAACACTTGGCGAAAGTAATCCTGATGATGTTTTGCCGCAAACGGTAAAAAGAGCTTTAGAATTCATTGATCACTACATTGTTGAAAACGAAAAAACTGCTAGAAAATGTATCAAAGGTATTTTACCAGATAAAATACAATCGTCTTTAACATTAAGCACTTTAAATAAATACACTGAAATTGCTGAACATAACGAAATGCTTAAACCTTGTTTTCAAGGAATAAATATAGGTCTTATGAGTGAAGCAGGTTGTCCTGGAGTTGCTGATCCTGGAGCGGCAATAGTTAAATTAGCTCACGAAAAAGGAATTCAAGTTATTCCATTAGTAGGACCTTCGTCTATTTTATTAGCAATGATGGGTTCAGGAATGAACGGACAAAGTTTTGCTTTCAATGGTTATCTACCAATTGATAAGGCAGATAAAAAGGCGGCTTTAAAAAATTATGAGAAGTTGTCGCATGATAAAAACCAATCTCAAATTTTTATCGAAACCCCATATAGAAATAATAAATTATTAGAAGATTTATTGCAAGCCTTACAACCGAGCACACATTTATGCATCGCTACAGACATTACGCTTCCTACAGAATACATTAAAACTTTTCGTGTTGCAGATTGGAAAAAAGTAAAAATTGACTTACACAATAGACCTACAATTTTTATTTTACATAAAATGTAAATTTATTTATATCAATTTCTGCAATTAATAAAATATACAGAAAAAATTTATAAGTAGAAAGAATGTTAATTTGTAATAGAAAAGCTAGAAAATGAGTGTTTAATAAATACGTTATCAGACACTACTAAGATATTAGTCAACTTTGGGAGAGCTATCAGCTTGTATATTATGTGTTTCATAACCTCCAAATTGCCTCAAATAACTTTTAATACTAGTACCGTAGCCATCTTTACACTTCTTTTTCCCGTTAGATTCTAGGTATTTACGAATAGATCCTGCACCGCCTAGGTGAGCAGCAGCTAAAATTCCGGATTCAGTTACTCGCACTCCATCAATTGTTTTGCCTCTAAATTCCTCAATTATGTCTTGCAGTTTATACTTATTGAATTTAATCAAAGCAACGAATGCTTTTTCTTGTAACTGAGGAGAATTCAGGAAATTTGAATTATTTTTTATTCCGAAAAAACGTAATGCAGAAGTTCCAAATTGGTATTTTCCCATATATCCTAGAGAATTTACTAAATGATATTGTCCTTGAGATTCTCTGATTCCGATTGCTTCTTTGAAACCAATGAAATGTTTTCCGATAAAAGGTAGTGTTTGACCGATATAATCAGAAGGTTTTTCGGATGGAAATTGGTATAACAATTCCTCCTTTTCGCTTACATAAAATCGTTTATTATTTAAGTTTTCATTTGGTTTAAAAGCAGAGCTTATAAAACCAATTATCATTACGATTCCTATGTAAAACGACCATCTATTTATCATAAATTGTGATTTCCAAGCGCTGTCACCATCTTGATATTAACGGGACAAATATACAACTTTATTTTAAATAAAATTGAAAATCAAGTAGTTATGTGTTTTAGAAGTATAAATAATGGAATTTAATTCCCTGTGAACCGTTGATTTCTAGTGTCGGAGCGGGTATTTTAATAGAATTAAAAACTGTAAAAAAAGTTTTTAAAAAGTGTGATTTTGTACGAATTTTAGTCAAATCAGCATCAAAACTTACGTAAAATTGTCGCGATCTTTTGGTTTCAAAAGAAGAAAAAACAGAGTTATTTTCGGTTCTTCCAGTAATCATTCCATCCGCTCCATAGCCCAGTGCAATATTCATCCAATTTGGAAATTTTGAAGATTTAAAAAAAGAATTTATATTGGTAGAAAGCCAATAAGTTTGTCCATTATAATCTTTCAAAATTTGCTGTGTAAAATTGCTACCTAAAACATTTGGACGAAGACTTGAATATGGGGATGTATGAAACGAAAATTTAGGTACAATTCGTTGTTCATTCCATAATAATTCTTGCGACACATAAAGAGCAGTTCCAGTGGTATTGGCAGCCATATCTCCCCAAGAGAAACCCCATTCAGCAGAATATCCATCAAAAACCTCAACGGCAGTCATAAATGCTAACCCGATAGTGGATCCATAAATTAGTTGGTTTTTTTTAGAACAGCCACTCCATTTCAATGCATTGGCACCAAAAGCACCCAAGTGGTAGGAAGAAAACATATGTCCAGATTTGTCCATTTGTAACCATTCATCATTATCATTTACTGAATGGAGATTTGAATGTGCATAATCAGCATACCAAAGTTGATTTAAACCAATTAGTGCACCCGAAGCCATAGAGGTTTCGGTAATAATTACTCCTGTAAGCCTTTTTGGATGTAGAGTATCGGAGGGTTTTAGAAAAGATTGTAATTTGTTTTGCGCAAATCCAATAGTATATTGAACACTAAAAAGAATAATAAATAATAGCGTTATTCTTCTCAATGTCTATCTTTTAGTACCTGTTCCGTTTAGCCAATCTGCATATTTTTTTGCATTTACTTGATGTTGCGCATAAGTAGAAGCAAATTCATGGTAACCAAAACGTTCCACACTAGCACAGAAATATATATAATCGTTATTGTCTGGATTTAATACGGCATCAATAGCAGATATATCTGGCATTGCAATTGGTCCTGGCGGCAAACCTATATTTACATATGTATTAAAAGGCGAATTGATTGTTAAGTCACTATATAAAACTCGTTTTATAATTTGATCAAAATCATTATCTCTTAATTTCACTGCATAAATAATAGTTGGATCTGCTTGCAAAGGCATCCCTTGTTCTAATCTATTCAGATATACCTTAGCTACTTTTGGTCGTTCATCCTTTTTTACGGTTTCTTTATGCACGATGGATGCCAAAGTCATCACTTCTACTGGAGAAAGGCCTAGTTTTTTGGCTTTCATTAAACGCTCTAGAGTCCAAAATTTTTGATACTCTTTTAGCATTTTATCTCTGAATTTTTCAGCAGATACATTCCAATAAAATTCATAAGAATTTGGAATAAACATTGCAATTACATTATCTTTAGTGAAGCCGTTTTGTTTTAAAAATAATGAATCTCTAAATACCGAAAGCAATTTTGTAGTATCGGGTTCTATTTGAGAACTAATTCTAACACATAAATTTTCTAGACGTTCTTGGTTATTAAAAGCCAAATTAACAGGGATATTTCTTCTTAAAGTAGAAACCAAACCAAAACTACTCATTCCTTTTTTGATTAAAAATCTACCTGGTTTTACTTTATCATCATAAGAACGAATACTTGCAACAAATTTAAAATTATTTATGTTTGTTACATAAGGAGAGATGATTTCTAAAACTTTTTCATAATTTGAACCTGTTGGAATTTCAACATAAAATTCTTTCGAAATGTCTTTGGTGTTATTAGTAAAATATTTTGCAAAAACTACAATTGCAAAAATTAAAAAAATTCCTGCAGAGGTAATAAGTATTGTTTTTATTTTTTTGTTCAAAATAAATCAGTTTTAGGTTATTTATGATTTTTTTGGATTAATTAACTGAAAAAGGATTTCATCCTGGTAGGAATTATTAGAATAAACCCAATCTTTTTTGACTCCTATTTTTTCAAATTCAAAAGTAGCAAAAAGGTTTAAACTAGAAACATTATCGACTGCAATATTTGCAAAAAGTTGGTGTAATTGCAATTGCTTAAAAGAATAATCAATAAGCAATCCTAATGCTTCTTTGCCAAAGCCTTTACTCCTATCTGTTTCATTTTGAATTACAATTCCAATTCCAGCTCGGTTATTTTTAGGATCAAAGTCGAATAAATCAATTAAACCAATTGGGGTTCGAGAATTTTTAATACAAATTGCCAACCGTAATTGCTTAGCTTCATATATATCTTTATGTGCATTTTCCAGATATTGTCGAATTAAAAATTTACTATACGGAGTTTGCGTATTACTAACTTCCCAAACCGATTCATCGTTTTCTATTTGATAAATAAAATCCAAATCTTCGGGTTCTAGTGCGCGGAGGTATAGGTTGGTTCCTGATAATGTCATAAAAGTTTATATTTCAATTTCTCCCTCAAAAACAAAAGTTGCCGGTCCTTCTAAAAAAACATTTTCAAATCCATTATCCGTTTTATCAAAAGAAACTTTGAGTTTTCCGCCTTCCACATCGATAGCGATTTCTTTAGAATTTGTTTTTCCGATGGCATACATGGCAATGGCTGTGGCTGTGGCGCCAGTTCCGCAGGAAAGAGTTTCGTCTTCAACACCACGTTCGTAAGTTCGTAGTCGGAAATTATTTTCGCTTAGTTGGCTTACAAAATTTACATTACTACCTGCTTTTCCATATAAATCAGAATAGCGAATGGCGGCTCCATTAGTTTTAACCTCTAAATTTTCAATATCATTCACTAAAGTTACATGGTGGGGAGAACCTGTATTTAGAAACACATACTCCTCCTCTATTTTCACTTCTGGTACGTCTTTCATTTGAAGGGAAACAATTCCGTTTTCTAGAATAGTTGCATTATGCAATCCATCTGTAGCGATGAAAGTCGTAGCATCTTTAATAATCCCTAGGCTTTTTGCAAAAGCAACTAGGCATCTTCCTCCATTGCCACACATGGAACTTTGGTTTCCATCGGAATTGAAGTAAACCATTCGAAAATCAGTACCTGAATCCTTTTCTAATAAAATCAATCCATCTGCTCCAATTCCGAAACGACGATCGCAAAGTTTCTCAATTAATTGTACCGATTCTTTAGGGAAAAATTGTTCCCTATTATCAATCATTACAAAGTCGTTTCCGGTTCCGTGGTATTTGTGAAATTTCATTCTTCGTTTATTAAATAAAAAAGTATCTATACCAATTATTATTTAAAATAGTTTTTTTGAATTTATCCTCACCCCAACCCTCTAGATTGCTTCATGCTTCGCAAAGACAGGAGAGGAAGTAAGATTGGATTATTTAATATTTATAATTGGCATTTGGTTCGTACTTCGCAAAGTTACAATTATTAATGATACGTTAAAGATTGTTAAACGAGCGTTAAAGCATTTTTTTGACATTAAAAATTCTATAATTTTACTTTCAAATATTTAAATCCAAAAAATATGAAACGATATTCAAGTTTATTTTTAGTAGCATTATTAAGTGGCGCCACTACACTTGGCGGATATAAATTATTTATTGAAAAAGATTTTGGAAGAAAATCTATTATCACTCAAGCATCTGAAAATTATGGCAGAACGGTTGGAATGGGTCCTGAAAACATTGATTTTACTATGGCTGCTGAAAATGCAGTTCATACGGTAGTGCACGTAAAAAATGTTTCTGTTCGGACAGTTTATAATCCGATTATGCAATTCTTTTATGGCTCTAATGGAGGTGGTCAACAACAAGAACAAATAGGAACGGGTTCAGGAGTGATCATCTCTGAAGATGGTTATATTGTAACTAACAACCATGTAATAAAAGATGCCACAGAATTGGAAGTTACATTAAATAATAAAAAAGTATATAAAGCAAAATTAATTGGAACCGATTCCAAAATGGACATTGCGTTATTAAAAATAGATTCGGAAGACAAATTACCTTATTCTACATTTGCTGATTCCGATCAGGTGAAAGTTGGCGAATGGGTTTTGGCAGTAGGAAATCCTTATAATTTGACTTCAACTGTTACAGCGGGAATAGTTTCGGCAAAAGCAAGAAATTTAGACACTAACGGAATTCAATCGTTTCTTCAAACGGATGCGGCAGTAAATCCTGGAAATTCAGGGGGAGCATTGGTAAATACTCGAGGAGAATTAATAGGTATTAACACTATGATATCTTCTCCTACGGGAAGTTATGCAGGGTACTCGTTTGCAATTCCATCCAATATTACTCGCAAAATTATTGAAGATATTATGGAATTTGGTAATGTACAACGAGGTGCTTTAGGAATTGTGGGCAATGAAATTAATGGACAAACTTCTAAAGAATTAGGAATTAAAGAAACCCAAGGGTATTATATTTCCAAGGTATTAAAAAATTCAGGTGCCGAAAAATCGGGATTACAAAAAGGAGATGTAATAATAAAATTGGACAATCAATTAATTACAACTTACCCAGAATTAACAGGTTACATTAGTACAAAAAGACCTAATGATAAAATAAATGTGACTGTAATTCGAAATGGAAAAAATCAAGTAATACCTGTTACTTTAGTAAAAAATGATATTATTAACACGGATTTTAAGGGTTTAGAATTGGAGAACATTGATTCTGCTGACAAAAAAAGATTCAAAATAGATTATGGGGTAAAAATAAAAGACATTACTAATGACAGATTGAAACCTTATGAAAACGAACTTAATGGAAGTATTATTCTAACAATTGATGGATCAAAAGCAACTGATGTGGAAACTGTTTCTAGACTGGCTAATGATAAAGGAGAGAATGAAGGAGTTAGCATTGAGATGATTAATAAAATGGGACAAATAATAAGAATCATCATTTAATATAATTTTTAATTTAGGTTACTAACCACCAACTTTATTGTTGGTGGTTTTTTTATTCAAAAAAAATACTAAATAATTTTACGAAAACGTTATAGTTGTTTACTTTTGCACCAAATTACCAAGAATAAACACACAACAAAACTATTTTACTGCATATGAACAAAAACACTTTGTACGAAAAAGAACTCTCACTTCAAGCAGACCGACGAAAAGCTGGAGTTGAATTTATTAAAATTATTAACGATTTATGGTACGACAAATCAATCGAATTGATTTTTTTTCGTAACCAATTAATTGATACAACTGTTAGCGACATAATGAATTTGCATGTTTATGCTATTGAATTTGTTCAAAAGCCTATAAATGTTTTTGATACTGTAGAGATTGCACGAGCCATATTAAATTTAGATTTACCGCCATCTAGAATTGATATTGGCAAATTAACATACGAATTTCATTTGGAAGACAATAAGTATAATAATGCACGTGCTTTTGTAATTGACAAATTGAAAGATGCAAAAAACTCTGAAGAAATTACACCAAAGGATGTAGTTCTTTATGGTTTTGGCAGAATTGGACGTCTATTGGCTCGTGAAATGATGAGCAAAATTGGAAAAGGGCAACAACTAAGATTGCGTGCCATAGTGACGCGTGATAGAAATGATGCTCAATCTTTAGAAAAAAGAGCTTCATTATTACAATATGATTCAGTTCACGGTGATTTTCAAGGTTCTGTTTCAGCAGACATTGAAAATAATGCTTTGATAATCAACGGAACTACTGTGCATGTAATTACTGCAAATTCTCCTGAAGAAATCGATTATACACTTTATGGAATAGATAATGCATTAGTAATTGATAACACGGGAGCTTTTACAAACGAGGAAACACTACAGCGTCATTTAATTTCTAAAGGAGTGGATAAAGTCTTATTAACCGCACCCGGAAAAGGAGTTCCAAATATTGTTTATGGTGTAAACCACAATGAATTTAATCCAGACGAAGTTTCTATTTTCTCAGCTGCTTCGTGTACTACTAATGCAATAACACCAATTTTAAAAGCTGTTGAAGACACGCTTGGTGTAGTAAAAGGACATCTAGAAACTATTCATGCATATACCAATGATCAAAATTTAGTAGATAATATGCATAAAAAATACCGTCGTGGCAGAGCTGCAGCTTTAAATATGGTAATTACCGAAACAGGCGCAGGAAGTGCAGTTGCAAAAGCATTACCAAGTTTAGCAGGAAAATTAACTTCAAACGCAATTAGAGTTCCGGTTCCAAATGGTTCTTTGGTAGTATTAAATTTGGAAGTTGCAAAAACAACTTCTATTGAGGAGGTTAATAACATCATGAAGCACTATGCTTTAGAAGGTGAACTGGTTGAACAAATTAAATATTCCTTAAATAACGAATTAGTTTCTTCTGATATCGTTGGTACATCGGCACCATCAATATTTGACAGCAATGCAACTATAGTTTCATCAGATGGAAATAATATTGTACTTTATGTTTGGTATGATAATGAATATGGATACAGCCATCAAGTAATTCGATTAGCGAAATACATTGCAAAAGTTAGAAGATTCACTTATTACTAGTAGATAATAAATTTTAATTAAAATATTTTAACAAAAAAACTCCCAAGTCACCTTGGGAGTTTTAGTTTTATAAATTTGGAAGACAAATTAAGCATTACCAGCGGCAGCTATTAAGTTTAATGCAGATCCTGCTTTAAACCAACCTATCTGACTATCATTATAGGTATGATTTGCCAAGATTGATTCTTTAGAACCATCTGCATGCGTAATTTCAATAGTTAAAGGTTTTCCTGCAGCAAAACTTGTTAAGTCAACAAAATCAAACGAATCGTTTTCTTGAATCTTATCATAATCTGCTTCGTTAGCAAATGTTAATGCTAACATTCCTTGTTTTTTCAAATTAGTTTCGTGAATACGAGCAAAAGATTTTACTAAAACTGCTTTCACCCCAAGGAAACGAGGCTCCATAGCAGCATGTTCACGTGAAGACCCTTCTCCGTAGTTTTGATCTCCCACAACCATACTAGCAACTCCAGCGGCTTTATAAGCTCTTGCAACTGCCGGAACTGCAGCGTATTCGCCTGTTAATTGATTTTTTACTTTATTTGCTTCTTGGTTAAATGCATTTACAGCACCAATCAACATGTTATTAGAAATATTATCTAAATGTCCTCTGAAACGTAACCAAGGTCCTGCCATAGAGATATGATCAGTAGTACATTTTCCGAAAGCTTTAATTAACAATTTTACTCCCGTGTAATTTTTACCATCCCAAGCATCAAAAGGTGCTAATAATTGTAATCTATCTGAAGTTTCACTTACCAAAATTTGAACTCCTGAACCATCAACAGCTGGCGCTTGAAAACCTGCGTCTTCTACTGCAAAACCTTTAGATGGCAATTCATCACCAGCAGGTGGATTGAATTTTACAGCTTCACCTTTATCATTTAACAAGGTATCTGTTAACGGATTAAAAGACAAATCTCCTGAAATTGCTAAAGCAGCAACCATTTCAGGTGAGGTTACAAAAGCATGTGTATTTGGATTTCCATCGGCACGTTTAGAAAAGTTTCTGTTAAACGAATGCACAATTGTATTTTTTTCTCCCTTATCTGCTCCTTCTCTATCCCATTGCCCGATACAAGGTCCACAAGCATTTGTAAATACTTTAGTTCCCATTTTCTCGAAAGTAGCAATAATTCCGTCTCTTTCAATAGTATATCGTACTTGTTCTGAACCTGGATTAATTCCGAATTCAGCTTTAGGAGTAATTCCGTGAGCTACTGCTTGTTCTACAATAGAAGCTGCACGAGCCATATCTTCGTAAGATGAATTAGTACAAGAACCTATCAATCCCCATTCAACTTTTAGAGGCCATCCATTTTTAGCTGCTTCTTCTTTCATTTTAGAAACTGGAGTTCCTCTATCTGGAGTAAAAGGACCATTTATATAAGGCTCTAATTCTGATAAATTAATTTCAATAACTTGATCAAAATAAGTTTCTGGGTTAGCATAAACTTCATCATCCCCTGTTAGGTAAGACGCAACTTTATCTGCAGCATCCACAACATCTTGACGACCTGTAGAAGCTAAATATCTTCTCATTGAATCATCATAACCAAATGTAGAAGTGGTAGCACCAATTTCGGCACCCATATTACAAATAGTTCCTTTTCCTGTACACGACATATTGATTGCACCTTCACCAAAGTACTCTACAATTGCTCCAGTACCACCCTTTACTGTAAGAATATCCGCAACTCTTAGAATTACATCTTTAGGAGCAGTCCAACCATTTAATTTTCCTGTTAATTTCACTCCGATTAGTTTTGGAAATTTTAATTCCCAAGCCATACCCGACATAACGTCAACAGCATCAGCACCACCAACACCAATTGCAAGCATTCCTAAACCACCTGCGTTTACAGTATGTGAATCCGTTCCAATCATCATTCCTCCTGGGAAAGCATAATTTTCTAAAACTACTTGGTGAATAATTCCAGCTCCAGGTTTCCAAAAACCAATTCCGTATTTATTTGAAACTGATGAAAGAAAATCAAAAACCTCTTTCGATTGTGAAGTTGCAACAGCTAAATCGGTTTTTGCGCCAACTTTAGCTTGAATAAGGTGATCACAATGAACGGTTGTTGGAACCGCAACTGTTTTCTTACCTGCATGCATAAATTGCAATAATGCCATTTGAGCAGTAGCATCTTGACAAGCAACTCTATCTGGTGCAAAATCAACATAATCAGTTCCTCTTTTAAAAACAGTAGTTGGATTACCATCCCAAAGGTGGTTGTATAAAATTTTCTCTGTTAAAGTAAGTGGACGGCCAACTAACTCCCTTGCTTTATCCACACGGGCAGCCATAGACGCATATACTTTTTCAATCATTTGAATATCAAAAGCCATAATATAATAGGTTTATTTGTTTGCATAGCAAATTTACAAAATCAAGGTACTATTAAAAAATTTTTATTCAAATATGTTCATTGAATTAAATAATTTACGAAAATGAGGTTTTTGCAATAGTATTTTTATCATAATCTTATTTTTTTGGCTTTAAATCTCATATTCTTAACAGAAAGCATCTTAAAAAATAAATAAGTTTATTATTTTACACAATGCAATTTCTTAAATAAAAAAAATGAGCTCGATATACTATCGAGCTCATCTATAATTATATATTTAACTTTAATGTTAAAAATAAAACTTTAATAAATAATTAAGCTTGGCCTGTTGGACCAAAATTTAATGGAATTACAGGTTGTTCAGAATCTTTTATTTCGCCATGAGCTTGTTCGAATCTGTGGATATTTTCTCCTAGCGCTTTCAACAAACGTTTAGCATGTTGTGGTGTTAGAATAATTCTCGACTTCACTTTCGATTTAGGCACACCTGGCATAATAGCAACAAAATCTAATACAAATTCAGATGGTGAATGGTTGATAATTGCCAAGTTAGAATAAATTCCTTCAGCAACTTTCTCATCCAATTCAATATTAATTTGTCCTGCTTGAGGTTGATCGTTATCGCTCATAATTAATAAATATATTCTTCTTTACTAGCCATAATATCATTGTAATCTTCTTTAGAACCTACAATAATATCATCATAATCTCTCATACCTGTTCCTGCAGGAATTCTATGACCTACAATAACATTTTCTTTAAGACCTTCTAGAGTATCCACTTTACCAGCAACTGCTGCTTCATTTAATACTTTAGTTGTTTCTTGGAAAGATGCTGCCGAAATAAACGATTTAGTTTGAAGCGATGCTCTAGTAATACCTTGTAATACCGGAGTTGCAGTGGCCGTAATAACATCACGAGCAACAACTAAATTTTTATCATTACGTTTCAACAACGAATTTTCATCTCTAAGAACTCTTGGAGAAACAATTTGACCTGGTTTAAGTGCATCAGAATCTCCAGCATCTTCAACAACTTTCATTCCGTACAACTTATCGTTTTCAAGAATAAAATCAGAAGTATGGATTAATTGTTCTTCTAAGAATAAAGTATCTCCTGGATCTTCCACTCTTACTTTACGCATCATTTGACGAATTACAACCTCAAAGTGTTTGTCATTAATTTTTACACCTTGAAGACGGTATACCTCTTGAATTTCATTAACTAAATACTGTTGAACAGCAGATGGCCCTTGAATTCTTAAAATATCTTCAGGAGTAATTGCTCCATCAGATAAAGGCACCCCAGCTTTTACGAAGTCATTTTCTTGAACTAAGATCTGACTAGATAATTTTACTAGGTATTTTTTAATTTCTCCAAATTTAGATTCGATGATGATTTCGCGGTTACCTCTTTTGATTTTACCAAAAGAAACTACTCCATCAATCTCAGAAACCACAGCCGGATTAGAAGGATTACGCGCTTCTAAAAGCTCTGTAATTCTTGGTAAACCTCCTGTAATATCACCAGCTTTAGAAGAACGACGAGGAATTTTAACAAGAATTTTACCTGCTTTAATTTTCTCTCCATTTTCTACCATAAGGTGAGCACCCACAGGTAAATTGTAAGAACGAATTAATTCTCCGTCTTTACCATAAACCAATAATGTTGGGATTAATTTTTTATTTCTTCCTTCAGAAATTACTTTTTCTTGGAAACCTGTTTGCTCATCAATTTCAACCATGAATGATTGTCCTTGCTCTAAGTCTTCATAAGCAATTTTTCCAGTAAATTCAGAAACAATAACCCCATTATATGGATCCCATTTACAGATAGCAGCGCCTTTTTCAACAACATCGCCATCTTTTACATTTATTACAGAACCGTAAGGAATGTAATGTGTACTTAACAGAATTCCTGTTTTAACATCAATTAATTTTAATTCAGTAGAACGAGAAACAACGATATTTACTTTGTTACCTTCAGCATCTTCACCAATAACAGTTTTTAAATCATCAATTTCTAGTTTACCTCCAAATCTAGCTACTACACCTGATTCTTCAGAAACTCCACCCGCAACCCCACCAACGTGGAATGTTCTAAGTGTTAACTGTGTTCCTGGCTCTCCAATAGACTGTGCAGCAATAACACCAACAGCTTCTCCTTTTTGAGTCATTTTTCCAGTAGCTAAGTTTCTTCCGTAACATTTAGCACAAATTCCTTTTTTAGCCTCACAAACTAGTGGAGAACGAACTTCTACTTTTTCAATAGGAGATTCTTCTATCACTTTAACAGTAGCTTCGGTAATTTGTTCACCAGCATGAATAATAACTTTAGAATCAAGAGGATTAATAACATCTTGCAATGCTACACGTCCTAAAATTCTTTCTCCTAAAGTTTCAACAATTTCTTCATTTTTCTTTAAAGCCGAAACTTCAATTCCTCTTAAAGTACCACAATCTACTGAGTTTACAATAACGTCTTGAGAAACATCATGTAATCTACGAGTTAAGTATCCAGCATCGGCAGTTTTAAGAGCCGTATCCGCTAGACCTTTACGCGCACCGTGCGTAGAAATGAAATATTCTAAGATAGAAAGACCTTCTTTAAAGTTAGAAAGAATAGGGTTTTCAATAATTTCACCACCACCAGCAGTTGATTTTTTAGGCTTAGCCATCAAACCACGCATACCTGTTAACTGACGAATTTGTTCTTTAGAACCCCTCGCTCCAGAATCAAGCATCATGTACACTGAGTTGAAACCTTGTTGGTCTTCTCTAATGTTTTTCATTGCTAATTCTGTTAATTGTGCATTTGCAGAAGTCCAAATATCAATAACTTGGTTGTAACGTTCGTTATTGGTAATAAGTCCCATGTTATAGTTTAAGGATATACCTTCAACTTGTTCTCTAGCATCTGCTATTAATTTAGTTTTTTGTTCTGGAATTCTAATATCTCCTAATGAGAAGGATAAACCACCTTTAAAGGCAAATTTATACCCCATATTTTTCATTTCATCAAGGAAAGCAGCAGTAGTAGGAACATCAGTTACCGACAAGATTTTTCCAATAATATCACGTAAAGATTTTTTAGTCAATACTTCATTAATATATCCAGCTGCTTCAGGAACTACTTCATTAAATAATACTCTACCGGCAGTAGTTTGAATAATTTTGAATACTTGTTCTCCAGTTTCATTAAAATCTTTCGCTCTAATTCTAACACGAGCATTCAATTCTAATCTACCTTCATTCAAAGCAATATTTACTTCTTCTGCAGAATAGAAAGTCAAATCTTGACCTAAAATTGGGTGCTCAGGAGTAGACAAACGTTCTTTGGTCATATAATAAAGACCAAGTACCATGTCTTGAGAAGGTACGGTAATTGGCGCACCGTTAGCAGGATTCAAGATATTGTGAGAAGCCAACATTAATAATTGTGCTTCCAAAATAGCTTCTGGTCCTAGCGGCAAGTGAACTGCCATTTGATCCCCATCAAAATCCGCATTAAATGCAGTACATACTAAAGGGTGCAATTGGATTGCTTTTCCTTCAATTAATTTTGGTTGGAATGCTTGAATACCTAGTCTGTGCAAAGTAGGAGCACGATTCAGTAATATTGGGTGACCTTTAATTACATTTTCAAGGATATCCCAAACTACTGGTTCTTTTTTGTCTATTATTTTCTTTGCAGATTTTACTGTTTTAACAATTCCTCTTTCGATTAATTTACGAATAACGAATGGTTTGTATAATTCTGCAGCCATATCTTTAGGGATACCACATTCGAACAATTTCATTTCTGGTCCAACAACAATTACCGAACGAGCAGAATAATCCACACGTTTTCCAAGCAAGTTTTGACGGAAACGACCTTGTTTTCCTTTTAGTGAATCGGATAAAGATTTTAATGGTCTATTAGATTCTGTTTTAACAGCAGAAGCTTTACGAGTATTATCAAAAAGTGAATCAACAGATTCTTGTAACATACGTTTTTCGTTTCTTAAGATAACTTCAGGAGCTTTAATCTCCATTAATCTTTTCAAACGATTATTACGAATAATTACTCTTCTATACAAGTCATTCAAATCGGAAGTTGCAAAACGACCACCATCTAGTGGCACTAACGGACGCAATTCTGGTGGAATAACAGGCACTACTTTCATAATCATCCACTCTGGACGATTTTCTCTATTGATATTAGAATCTCTAAAAGACTCAACAACTTGAAGTCTTTTTAATGCTTCTGTTTTTCTTTGTTTAGATGTTTCATTGTTTGCACTATGTCTTAATTCATAAGAAAGTGCATCTAAATCAGTTCTAGCCAATAAATCCATAATACATTCTGCTCCCATTTTGGCAACAAATTTATTAGGATCAAAATCGTCTAAATATTGATTATCTGCTGGAAGAGTATCTAAAATATTCAAATATTCTTCTTCAGTTAAAAAGTCTAAACGTTGTAATGATTCTCCTTCAGCATTTGTAGCAATACCTGCTTGAATTACTACGTATCTTTCGTAGTAAATAATCATATCTAATTTCTTAGATGGTAATCCAAGTATGTATCCAATTTTATTTGGAAGAGAACGGAAATACCAAATATGAGCAATTGGCACAACAAGATTGATGTGACCTACTCTGTCTCTACGTACTTTTTTCTCAGTTACTTCAACTCCACAACGGTCACAAACGATTCCTTTATATCGGATTCTTTTATATTTACCACAAGCACATTCAAAATCTTTTACTGGACCGAAAATTCGTTCGCAAAAAAGACCATCACGTTCTGGTTTGTGAGTTCTGTAATTAATTGTTTCTGGTTTTAAAACCTCTCCTCTTGACTCAGCTAAAATTGACTCAGGAGAAGCTAGACCAATTGAGATTTTTTCAAATCTCTTAGGCGCATTTTTATCTTTGTTTCTATTATTCATCATAGTTTTTACTATTGATTTATTTGCAATTAAAAATTGATTTTAGTTTTACGATATTTTCTTATTATCCTTAAAACTATTACCTCGAGTTACTTCTCTAAACTTCAAACTTTTTTTGAAGTGCTAATTATATAAGTCTATATAAAAAATCGGAACGGTTTACGGGTATAAATCCTGAAAACTAATTATAATTTGTTTAAAGTTTAAAGTTTCAGGTTATAAAATTTAAACCTGAAACTTTAAACAAATAAACTATTCTTCTAATCGAATGTCTAAACCAAGACCTTTCAATTCATGCATTAATACATTGAATGATTCTGGTAATCCTGGTTCTGGCATAGTTTCACCCTTAACGATAGCTTCGTAAGTTTTGGCTCTACCAATTACATCATCAGATTTTACTGTTAAGATTTCACGTAAAGTACTAGATGCTCCATAAGCTTCTAATGCCCAAACCTCCATCTCTCCAAAACGTTGACCTCCAAATTGAGCTTTACCTCCAAGTGGTTGTTGTGTGATAAGTGAGTACGGTCCGATAGAACGTGCGTGCATCTTATCATCAACCATGTGTCCAAGTTTCAACATATAGATTACACCAACTGTTGCTGCTTGGTGGAAACGTTCTCCTGTTCCTCCATCATATAAATAAGTATGACCAAATCTTGGGATTCCTGCTTCGTCAGTTAGTTCATTAATTTGGTCTAAAGTAGCACCATCAAAGATTGGCGTTGCATATTTTCTACCTAATTTTTGACCGGCCCAACCAAGAACAGTTTCATAAATTTGACCGATGTTCATACGAGAAGGTACACCAAGTGGATTCAACACGATATCAACTGGAGTTCCATCTTCAAGGAAAGGCATATCTTCATGACGAACGATACGAGCAACAATACCTTTGTTACCGTGACGTCCCGCCATTTTATCCCCTACTTTCAATTTACGTTTTTTAGCGATGTATACTTTAGCTAGTTTCAAAATTCCTGCTGGCAATTCATCTCCAACAGTAATAGTGAATTTCTCTCTACGTAATGCACCTTGCAAATCGTTTAATTTGATTTTGTAGTTATGTATTAAGTCATTTACCAAACGGTTAGTGTCTTCATCTGCAACCCATTGTCCTTTAGTTAAGTGAGCAAAATCTTCAACAGCATAAAGCATTTTTTGGGTGTATTTTTTACCTTTTGGCAATACTTCTTCACCCAAATCATTCATTACTCCTTGCGAAGTTTTTCCGTTTACAATCAAAAATAATTTTTCAATTAATTTCTCTTTTAAATCGACAAATTTAGTTTCAAATTCCATTTCTAAAGCAGTCAAATCGTCTTTGTCTTTTGTACGCTTACGTTTATCTTTTACTGCTCTTGCAAATAATTTTTTATCTAAAACTACACCATGTAAAGAAGGAGAAGCTTTTAATGAAGCATCTTTAACATCACCAGCTTTATCACCGAAGATTGCACGAAGCAATTTCTCTTCTGGCGTAGGATCTGATTCTCCTTTTGGAGTAATTTTACCGATAAGAATGTCGCCAGGTTTAACTTCAGCTCCAATTCTAATCATTCCATTTTCATCTAAATCTTTAGTAGCTTCTTCAGAAACGTTAGGAATATCGTTAGTCAACTCTTCGTTTCCTAATTTAGTATCTCTAACTTCTAAAGAATAATCATCTACGTGAATAGAGGTGAAAATATCATCACGAACTACTTTTTCAGAGATAACGATTGCATCCTCGAAATTGTATCCTTTCCATGGCATAAATGCAACTTTAAGGTTTCTACCGATTGCTAATTCTCCGTTTTGAGTAGCATATCCTTCACAAAGTACTTGACCTAATTGAACTCTATCGCCTTTTCTTACAATTGGCTTTAAGTTAATAGAGGTACTTTGATTCGTTTTTCTAAATTTAATTAATTGGTATGTTTTTTCATCTGGTTCAAAACTTACCATTCTTTCTTCTTCGGTTCTATCGTATTTGATGGTAATTTTATTAGCATCTACATACTCAACAGTTCCATTTCCTTCAGCATTAATTAATACTCTAGAATCAGATGCCACTTGACGCTCTAACCCTGTTCCTACAATTGGTGCTTCTGGACGTAATAAAGGTACTGCTTGTCGCATCATGTTAGATCCCATCAAGGCTCTATTCGCATCATCATGTTCCAAGAATGGAATTAATGAAGCAGAAATAGAAGCAATTTGATTAGGTGCTACGTCGGTATAATGAACAGCAGATGGATCTACTACTGGAAAATCACCTTCTTCACGGGCAATAACTTTATCCGCAGTAATTTTACCATTAGCATCCATTTCAATGTTTGCTTGAGCAATCATTTTACCTTCTTCTTCTTCAGCACTTAAATATACTGGAGTAGAAACTAAATCAACAACACCATTATTAACTTTACGGTATGGAGTTTCGATGAATCCCATTCCGTTAACTTTAGCGTATACCCCAAGAGAGGATATCAATCCAATGTTTGGTCCCTCAGGAGTTTCAATTGGACATAATCTTCCGTAGTGCGTATAGTGAACGTCACGTACCTCAAATCCTGCTCTTTCTCTAGAAAGTCCACCTGGCCCTAGGGCAGATAATCTTCTTTTGTGTGTAATCTCCGCTAATGGATTGGTTTGATCCATAAATTGAGACAACTGGTTAGTACCAAAGAAAGAGTTGATAACTGATGATAATGTTTTAGCATTAATCAAATCAATTGGTGTAAACACCTCGTTATCTCTAACGTTCATTCTCTCACGAATAGTTCTAGCCATACGAGCTAAACCAACACCAAATTGTTGTGAAAGTTGTTCTCCAACAGTTCTTACACGACGGTTAGACAAGTGGTCAATATCATCAATATCTGCTTTTGCATTAATTAATTCAATCAAATATTTTATGATAGTAATGATATCCTCTTTAGTTAAAACTTGTTTTTCCATTGGAATATCAAGATTTAACTTTTTGTTCATTCTATAACGACCTACTTCACCTAAGTTGTAACGTTGATCAGAGAAGAATAATTTATCAATAATACCACGAGCAGTTTCTTCATCAGGCGGTTCTGCATTACGCAATTGTCTGTAGATATGCTCAACGGCTTCTTTTTCAGAGTTTGTTGGATCTTTTTGTAAAGTATTATGGATAATTGCATAATCAACTTGATTATTATCCTCTTTGTGTAACAAGATCACTTTTACATCAGCTTCAAGAATTTCTTCTACATTATCTTTATCTAATATAGTATCTCTATCTAATATAATTTCGTTACGTTCAATAGAAACAACTTCGCCAGTATCCTCGTCAACGAAATCTTCGTGCCAAGTATTCAATACTCTTGCAGCTAATTTTCTACCTACATATTTTTTTAGACCAGTTTTAGAAACTTTAATTTCTTCAGCAAGGTCAAATATTTCAAGGATATCCTTATCTCTTTCAAATCCAATAGCACGTAAAAGAGTGGTCACCGGTAATTTTTTCTTTCTATCAATATATGCATACATTACATTATTGATATCCGTTGCGAATTCTATCCAAGAACCTTTAAAAGGAATAACTCTTGCAGAATACAATTTAGTTCCATTAGCATGGAATGATTGACCAAAGAAAACTCCTGGAGAACGGTGCAATTGCGATACAACAACACGTTCAGCTCCATTTATTACAAATGTTCCGCTTGGGGTCATGTAAGGAATTGTTCCTAAATAAACGTCTTGAACTATCGTTTCGAAATCCTCATGTTCTGGATCAGTACAATATAGTTTAAGACGTGCTTTTAGGGGCACACTGTAGGTCAAACCTCTTTCGATACACTCTTGTATAGTGTAACGTGGTGGATCAACAAAATAATCAAGGAATTCTAATACAAATTGGTTTCTTGTATCAGTAATTGGAAAATTTTCCATGAAGGTATTATAAAGCCCTTCGTTGCCTCTTTCGTCAGATTTAGTTTCCAATTGGAAAAAATCTTTAAACGATTTAACCTGAACATCTAGAAAATCTGGATATTGAGGAATGTTTTTAGTTGAGGCAAAATTCAATCTTTCAGTCTGATTTGTAATCATCAATGGACAAAATTTTGATTTAAAAAAAGTAATTTTTGTGTAAAAACACTGTTTATTCAATACTTTTCCTTTTTTTAATCAGCACATCTTTAAAAATAAACCAGGAAAATTTGTTTATTTCTTTCATCGTATTGATTAAAATTTGTTCGTATTTTAAACTATTTAA
>CAILWV010000077.1 GCA_903838055.1 uncultured Bacteroidota bacterium
AAGCTTGTTTTTAAGCCTTTCCTTTTTTACAAAACTCAACTTAAATCCAAAAATTAACCTCGCTTAAATTGACTTAAACGAGGTTTAATTTTATTCTTTTTTTTGAAATTTTACTTTTTAGGAGAGTTGCGCAACAGCTACTGCTGTTATAGGCAGTTGATTTTCGTCTAAATTATATTTTATTTTCTTTTATTGAGCACTTCTTTAACTGCTGCGCAAATTTCATAATTTTCAATTTTCAATGCTGACTCAGACATGAAATGTAATAGCTCATTATCCCAAGATTCAAATTCATTCATTAATTCCTCTTTGCTTTTGTGCATGCAGTACTCAAGCACATTTTCTAATGCATTGTCTGATGCTTCTTTATACTTTCTAATTGTGGACTCAAAATCGTCCTCATTTAACATTCCCATAGTCTTTCTATTTTTATGTATGCCTAGGACATTCAGTTGGATCAAAGTAAAGACAGCCAGAAGTAGAATCACCATCACATATGTCGCAAGTCCAAAAATTGTCATGATATGGCATAAAATCACTTCTATTGCGTACAGTTCTCACTGTTAGTTTACTAGGATATTCTAATTCATATATTTTCTCTTTAAATTTATCCCAATCTGAAAATTTTATAATCTTATTAAGATAATGTAGCTCGCCATGCATTTTCTTTAATTCCATTATCTCATTATCAATCTCGTGGATATTATTTGGGTGAAAATAAACGGCAAATTGTTTTTGATGGTTGCAATATAAAAGGCCTGTTTTGATCTGGAATTTATTTGAACAATTATTACACTTTACAAAATTTATTTCATTATTTAATATCTTGGAAGCTATGCCATTTAATTCTTCATTAACAGTATAATATATTTCTTGTTCAGAAAATGCTTTGCAGCTTGGGCAAGGAATATTATGTTTTACAATTTTAGCCATTCCAGATTAAATAGTGAATTCATTACTAACTGGGAAATTTATAATATATACAAAAATAATTGCACAAAGGCCTAAAGCTTTTGCTTTATCCATGGTAAAATTACTTTTATCAATAGTTAAGCTTGGATACCCTTTTTTTAATTGTAAAGCACCCCCTAAATTTTTCCCACCAATATATCCATTATCTAATGATTTTAAGAATGCTTGAAATTTGATGATTTTTTCGTTAGAGGGAAGTTTATTTAATGTTGTTATTGGTAATAATAATTCATCGATATAATCAACGACAACTTGTCTGTCTGAAATTGAATTAAACTCATCATATGATTTAGTTAATTCCTTTAAAATTTCGAGTGAATACTGTAAAGATAAAATACCACTATATTTGGTAACTGCTTGAGAGCAATTATAACAATAACCTCCAGTATTGTCTTTTGAATACAAGCCGAATGCGTAGTCTAGTTCACCACAACTAGGGCAATTTTTAGCACCAAGCTTTTTTGATAATTCGATAATAAAATTTTTCATCTCTTTTGTTTATTTAGGTTTCTTATTTACGCTATTATTTTAATTGCCTATAACTTATGTATAGGCGCAATAAACATTCGCTTATCACCTTAATTTGGTTCTATATGCGATACTTTGTATCGTTTATTCATCAAATATATAAATTATCTTAATATATGTAAAAAAGGATACATTATTTTTTAATAGGTAATCTTTAAAAATTATAATTTCACAAAAGACATAACCACTCTAGCCCTGACAGAAGTGGAAATCCTGGTATTGCGAACCTAAATAGTTGTAGGAAATTGCTTCGTTCTTAGCAATACAAGATTGCAACGGATGGCAGGAAGTATCTTTATTAAAATGCCTATAGTTTCGCTACAAAAAAAAGGGTTAACAAAAAATTGTCAACCCTTTTTAGTAGTATCATAAATTTGTTACCAAATAACCACTCGCAAAGAATCGGGTTGGTACATTGGACTACCTGGTTTTATGTTAAATGCTTTATAAAACTCTGGAATATTGCTTAATGGTCCATTAATTCTGTATTGAGCAGGCGCATGCACATCACTCATTATTTGTTGCGAAAGTGCTTCTTTGTTGGTATTTACCATCCATGCATATCCGTAAGCCAAGAAATAACGTTGATCAGGATTGAGTTTGCTAATTATTTCTTTACTAGTGTATTGTTTGGTTTTCTTGAAGGCCTCATACCCCATTTCTACCCCACCTAAATCGGCAATATTCTCTCCCTGTGTAGCAGAACCATTGATGTTTTTATCACCAACTTTATACTTGTTAAACTGCGAAACAATTAATCCGGTTTTAGTTTGAAATTTCTTTAAATCTTCGGCAGTCCACCAATTGTTTAGGTTTCCTTTATCGTCATACTGGCTACCTTGATCATCAAATCCGTGGGTGATCTCGTGTCCAAAAGTGGAACCTCCAATAATTCCGTAAAGGATAGCATCATCGGGCATTCTTCCTTCAAATCCTGGTACTAAAATATTACAAGCAGGAACGCATATTTCATTATTGCTTGGGTTATAATAAGCATTGTATGTTTGAGGATACATGCTCCATTCACTTCTGTCAACAGGTTTTCCGTATTTGTTAGTCATGTATTGGTATTGCCAAAGATTAGTTGCCATTACGTTTTTGCAATATGATTTTCTATCAATCACCACGCTACTCATGTCTTTCCATTTGTCGGGATAACCTACTTTCATTACAATTTTGCTCAATTTATTTAGTGCTTTTACTTTGGTTTCGGCACTCATCCAATCTAATTTTTTAATGTGTTCAGCATAAACATCACGGATGTTGTTTCCTATTTCTAACAATTTTTCTTTAGATCCAGCCGGCAAATAATCTTTCACATACACCTGCCCTATTAATTCCCCAAGAGAACCATCAGTTTGTTCAACAGAGCGCTTCCATCTTGGTTTTTGTTTTTTTACACCACCCATAACGGTAGAGTAAAATTTGAAATTTTGATTTTCAATAGCTGCGTTCAAATAAGAGGCGTAGGTATTTACTAAATCCCATTTTAGATAGGTTTTCCAATCGGCAATTGGGTAACTTTTAATATAGCCGTTAAGAGCTTTGTAAAATTCAGGTTGCCCAACAATAACCGAATCTGCTTTGGCAATTCCCAGATCTTTTAAGGAACTACTCCAGTCGATATTTGGGGTAAGTGTTTTAAATTGTGCTACACTCATTTTGTTATAATTTTTCACCGGGTCGCGTAGTGCTTCTAACTTGCGAGAAGCTTTAGCTAAATCGGTTTCCAATTTCATTATAGAAGTAGCATTTTTAGCTGCCTCAGCAGGACTTACTCCCAATAATTGCATCATTGCTTGAATGTGTTTTACATATTCAGTTCGGATGTTTACGGTTTCGGCATCGGTATTAAAATAATAATCACGTTGGCCAAGTCCTAACCCACCTTGCATAAATTGCAATGCATTTTTAGAACTAATTTTATCGTCTTGAGAAACATAAAAACTGAATGCTGCTCCTGATCCAATGGTATGTAAATGTGCTATAGTTTTTAGCAAACTAGGAACATCGGAAATTGCGTTAATATTTTCAAATTCCGATTTTAATGGCGTAATTCCTGCTTTATCAATCGAAACAGAATCCATTGCAGAAGCATAAAAATCACCAATCTTTTGCACATTACTTCCTTTTGCTGCAGAAGTTTCTTTGGCCGAAGTTTCGCAAATAGATTTAATTTGATTGTTGATAGTGTCTTGAATCATTCGGAATATTCCGTTACTTCTTTCAGAAGATGGAATAGGATGCTGCTTGAACCAACCACCATTAGCATAATGAAAGAAATCTTCAGACGGGCTAATTGTAGTATCTCTATTGGTGATTAAAGGGTCTACAAAAGAGGCTTCTTTTTTAGTACAACTAACCAAATTTATGGTAATAAAAGCAACGGTTGCAATTTTTTGAATAATTTTCATATAAATAACTTTAAATAAAATTAATAATAATACTTGTCAAATCTACTGATTTTTAATCTTGGAAGAAAATTATTTTTATTTGTAAACTATTTTACAATAATTTTAGCATTACCATCGTTCTAATTAGAGTAAATTGCACAACAATTATAGATATTATGGAGAAAATAAAAATACTTTGGGTGGATGATGAAATTGATTTATTAAAGCCACACATCCTTTTTTTAGAAATGAAAAATTATGAAGTCACTACTTGTAATAATGGTAGAGATGCTGTAGATATTTTTGCAGATACTAATTTTGACGTTGTTTTTCTAGATGAAAACATGCCTGGAATGAGTGGTTTGGAAACCTTAGCGGAAATTAAAGAAAAGAAATCCTCTACACCGGTAATCATGATTACCAAAAGCGAGGAAGAATATATCATGGAGGAAGCAATTGGCTCAAAGATTGCCGATTATCTAATCAAGCCTGTAAATCCGAATCAGATATTATTAAGTTTAAAAAAGAATCTAGACCATTCGAGATTAATTTCTGAAAAAACTACTTTAGATTACCAAAAAGAATTCCGAAAAATTGCAATGGATTTATCGATGGTGAATTCCTATCAGGAATGGGTGGAATTATATAAAAAATTGATTTTTTGGGAATTAGAATTGGAAAATATAGAAGATACCAATTTGATTTCTATTTTGGAATCCCAAAAACTAGAAGCAAATTCGCAATTTGGCAAATTTATTGAGCGTAATTATGAAGATTGGTTTGCTTTGCCAGTTCGCCAAGGATCGGGTGAACAAAAAGTGGATAAGCCGGTTCAATCACATACTCTTTTTAGAGAATTAGTGGTTCCTGAATTAGTAAAAAAAGATAAGCCTATACTTTTTGTGGTGATTGATAATCTGCGTTACGACCAATGGAAAGTAATGGAAAGCACGCTAAACAATTACTACAAATTAGAAAAAGAGGTTCCTTATTATGCCATATTGCCAACAGCCACACAATATGCCAGAAATGCTATTTTCTCAGGTTTAACACCTCTTGAAATGGAAAAACAGTTTCCGCAATATTGGAAAAATGATGTAGATGAAGGAGGTAAAAATTTGTATGAGGCAGAATTCCTAACAGCACATTTAAAGCGATTGGGATTGAATCTTAAACAAGATTACTTTAAAATTACCAATCTTGCTGCAGGTAAAAAATTAGCAGATAATTTCAGAACACTAAAAGACAATAATCTGGTAACGTTGGTTTATAATTTTGTGGATATGTTATCTCACGCTAAAACCGAAATGGATGTAGTTAAAGAATTGGCATCAGATGATAAAGCATATAGATCATTAACGCTTAGTTGGTTTAAAAATTCGCCTTTATTGGATATTATCCAACAGGCACAAAAACTTGGATTCAAATTAATTATTACTACCGATCACGGGACTATCAATGTAAAAAATCCTTCGAAAGTAATTGGAGATAAAAACACGAGTTTAAATTTAAGATACAAAACTGGGCGAAGTTTAACTTATGAAGAAAAAGAAGTTTATGCTGTTAAAGATCCTAAAAAAATTGGATTACCTGCAATAAACATGAGTAGTTCTTATATTTTTGGGAAAAATGATTATTTCTTAGCTTATGTAAATAACTACAACCATTATGTAAGTTATTATAAAAACACCTACCAACACGGAGGAATATCCCTAGAAGAAGTAATTGTACCCTTTTTAGTGTTTAATCCGAGGTAATATTTTTTAATCACAGATTATAAGTATTTCAGGTGTTCTCAATTAGAATCCTTGAAATTCTTATAATCTGTTTCTTATTAATTATATTTGCAAAACCAAATTTACCAATTTTTAAAACAATGGAAATTATTTTTTCCTTATCGGAAATCGATACAGTTGCAGAAAAAATACTTGCAGAAAATCCGAAAAAAGTTCTCCTTTTTAATGGAAACATGGGTGTTGGAAAAACAACTTTAATTAAATCTTTAGCTAAAAAACTAGGGGTAATTGACGCTACTAGTAGTCCAACCTTTTCTTTAGTTAATGAGTATCAAATATCTAATAATCAATATATTTATCATTTTGATGTATATCGACTTAAAAATGAAATAGAAGCTATGGATATGGGTATTGATGAATATCTATATTCTGGTAACTGGTGTTTTATTGAATGGCCAGAAAACATTCCAAGTTTAATTCCTGAAGAACATTCTACAATTACTATTGAACTACTGCCAGAAGGAAAAAGAAGATTGGTATTAGTGTAAAAATATTTTTGTAACTTGTGCCATAATTTTCTATTTCTATGGCACTTACTCCATTTACAAAACAGCAATTACTACCTCAAGAAGAAAAGCTAGAAATTTCTAGAAATAAAAGTGAGTTATTTATTGGTATTCCTAAAGAAACAAGTTACCAGGAAAGACGTATTTGTTTAACTCCTGATGCTGTACAATCGCTTACAGCCCATGGGCATCGCATATTGATGGAAGCGGGAGCTGGAGAAAGTTCAAGCTATAGCGATACGGAATACAGCGATGCAGGTGCCGAAATCACGCAAGACACCAAAAAGGTTTTTTCTTGTCCGATTTTATTAAAAGTAGAACCGCCTACAATGGCAGAAATTGAATTGATGCAATTTAACGCTATCATTATTTCTGCTATTCAATTAAAAACTAGAAAGAAAGAATATTTTGAGGCACTTACACAAAAGAAAATCACAGCATTAGCATTTGAATATATTAAAGATGAAGACGGCTCCTACCCTGCTGTAAAATCATTAAGCGAAATTGCAGGTACAGCTTCAATATTAATTTCTGCCGAATTAATGATCAACCAACAATTTGGAAAAGGATTGTTATTCGGAAATATTACCGGAGTTCCTCCAACTGAAGTAGTTATTATTGGCGCAGGAACTGTAGGTGAATTTGCAGCAAAATCAGCACTCGGATTAGGAGCAAGTGTAAAAGTATTTGATAATTCTATTACAAAACTCCGAAGATTGCAAAATAATTTAAATGAACGAATTTTTACTTCTACTATACAACCCAAAGCATTGTTAAAAGCTTTACGCCGTTGTGATGTTGCAATTGGAGCTATGCGAGGTAAAGAAAGATGTCCTATTGTAGTTACAGAAACTATGGTAGAACATATGAAAAAAGGAGCAGTAATTGTGGATGTAAGTATTGATACCGGTGGTTGTTTTGAAACTTCAGAAATCACTACCCATGAAAAACCTACTTTTATAAAAAATAATGTTATCCATTATTGTGTTCCTAACATTCCGTCGCGCTATTCCAAAACAGCATCACTTTCTATTAGCAATATTATTACCCCCTATTTACTTCAGATTGCTGAAGATGGCGGAATTGAAAGCGCAATTCGTTGTAATAATGGTTTAAAAAATGGCGTCTATTTGTACCACGGAATAGTAACTAACAAAGCTATTGGAGATTGGTTTAACTTGAATGTTAGCGATATTAATTTAATTGTTTTTTAATACTTGGGGTTATTATATATTTCAATGATTAGATTACATTTGTAAAAATTATATTATAATGAAGTTTTACCAACGTTTTGCATACTATTTAATAGGATTAGTTATTGGATGTTTTTTTGTAGCAGCAATATTATCAGGAAAAGATACACGTTGCAATTATTTTCCAAATGCTAGAGTATTAAATGACATAAGAAATAAACCATTTAATTATAGTATTGAAGCCTCCCGAAAATTATCGGAGGATTGGATTGATACCTTAGATATTAAAAACACGCTTACCTATGGCGATGTTGATTTTGATAAAAGTAATATTTCTTACCAAAAAGGAAAACTTTATATCATTCAAGGACAAACAGCAAAAAAAGACACTATTATCCTTAGAGTTATTAATTATCCAAGCAAAGCTGTTTTAGAAGATATTATTCGTAAGAAATAACTGACTTATGAATGAAGTAAAAATTCGAATTATTCCAGCAATAGGTTTATTTATTTGTTTTGAAATTTTCTTTGTTTGGTTATCCACAAATTTTTATCCAACAAATTCTATTGGATACGGTATTATTGGAGGGATAGTAACTGCCTTTTGCTTGTATTTTTTTATCAAAGGAATGCAAGACACTGAAGATTTCTCTAATTCTATTCCGGAAAAAATCAGATTAAGTTCTACTCCAACTAGTACTTTAGCTGTAATTACCTTCATTTCATTTGTGATTATTACGAGTTTTCTAACTTCAATGTATTCTAACATTAAAGAAAACGAGTTAAAGCAGTTTGGAAAAATTACTACTGGCGAGGTGATAGATGGGTTTTCTTTAACAGGAACTCGTGTTGTTGGTTCCTATAAAGTTACAGTAGAATATTCGGTTGACGGAGAGACAATAACTGCATATACCACAGTCACGCCTACAGAGTTTCAAAATTGCTACATTGGAAAAGAAGTGAATTTGATTTACTCTACTAAAAACAATAATTTAATAGACATTATTGGAGATGATTCTAAAGTAGAAACCTACATTAATATAAAAAACAGGGCTGTATTAATTTCTGATTTACAAAAAATAATAGATTTGGATTCTAATAAAACGGGAGCTTATTTAAATTCTATTTCCTATTCATGGAATTATAATTCAGAAAAAAAAGGATGGAGTAATAACGAGAAAAACCTTTATATTATTAAATCTACAGAAAATTCTGTGAGTTATTTTACAACCACATACAATTCAATGGATCTGAATGATGAAATAAATAAACTAAAATTTCAAAAATTAGATACTATTTCAAATTCTAAAATGAGCACTGGAGAAAAAATAAAATCTCAAATGATAACCGCAAATGGTTTATATTCTAATGAAAATTATGCACTCGCAATTCGAAGTACTTTAATCGGTACTAGTGGTCAAATAGGAATGATAATTCACCTAGAGAAAATAAAGGACTAAAATGTAAAGCTATAAATGAATCAATAGTAGCTGATTTCTTTATTTATACTTAAAATGAATAGCATTTATGGGTTAGATTCTCCAAAAAATATTAATTTAGCAACTCAAACAAACTAACATCTTAGGATAATGAAAAATACAGCTTTATCGCACGTTCACGAAAGTTTAGGAGCTAAAATGGTTCCGTTTGCAGGTTACAATATGCCTGTACAATATGAAGGAGTTAATGCAGAACACGAAACAGTTAGAACTTCTGTTGGAGTTTTTGATGTTTCTCATATGGGTGAATTCTTTCTTAAAGGTGAAAATGCATTAGCATTGATTCAAAAAGTTACTTCTAATGATGCTTCTAAATTAGTAGATGGAAAAGCGCAATACTCTTGTTTACCTAATAATGATGGTGGAATTGTAGACGATTTAATTGTATATAAAATTGCAGATAATGATTATATGTTAGTTGTTAATGCTTCTAATATTGAGAAAGATTGGAATTGGATTTCATCTAAAAACGACTTAGGAGTTTCAATGACAAATGCATCTGATGCGTATTCATTATTAGCAATTCAAGGTCCTAAATCGGCAGCAGCAATGCAAGCACTTACGAGTATAGATTTAGAAAATATGTCTTATTATTCTTTTCAAATTGGGGCTTTTGCTGGAATAGATAACGTGATTATATCTGCAACAGGATATACAGGTTCTGGTGGTTTTGAAATTTATTTTAAAAATGAAGATGCAGAAATCATTTGGAATAAAATTTTTGAAGCAGGCGCAGCATTCGGAATTAAGCCGATTGGACTTGCAGCTCGCGATACATTAAGATTAGAAATGGGATTCTGTTTGTACGGAAACGATATAAATGATACTACCTCTCCAATGGAAGCTGGTTTGGGATGGATAACCAAATTTGATAAAGAATTTACCAATTCATTAAATCTAAAAAAACAAAAAGAAGAAGGAGTTGCAAAAAAACTAGTAGGTTTTGAATTAATAGAAAGAGGTATTCCACGTCACGACTACGAAATTGTAGATGCTAATGGCGCTAACATTGGAATTGTGACTTCTGGAACTATGGCACCTAGCTTGGG
This sequence comes from uncultured Bacteroidota bacterium, assembly GCA_903838055.1. GTDB lineage: Bacteria > Bacteroidota > Bacteroidia > Flavobacteriales > Flavobacteriaceae > Flavobacterium. The sequence goes on from CAILWV010000077.1 coordinate 9,937, forward strand.
AAAAGGAATTGGAATGGGATATGTAAAAACGGAATTTTCTTCTGTGGATTCTGAAATTTTCATCCAAATTAGAAATAATAAAGTTGCTGCTAAAGTGGTAAAAATGCCGTTTTATAAAAAATAATAAATTTTCTTTTAAACAAAAAAAATCTTCCATATTGGAAGATAATTTAATAAAAAATGGCAAGCGACCTACATCGCACCGCTCAACCACATACCTTTGCTATGTTCCCATCCTGGAGGAGTTTGCAGGAGCTGGTCGTGTAGGACTTGCCACTGCAAATATACAATCTTTTTATATTTTTACAAGAAATTAACATCTTAAATTATACATTTGTAAATGTAACTTCAACCTTTTTACAATGAAACAATATAACGTATTAGCACTCATTTTATTAGCAACTTTATTAATGGTAAGTTGTAATGACAAAACAAACACAGAAAGTTTTTTCAGTATTAACGAAGACGTTTTAAAAGCGCAATACACAACAAAAGAATCAATAAAATTAGAGGTCGTTGACAGCAGTAATAAAAAAATTGATAGTATTATTTATTCCATTAACAACTTAAAAATAGGATCTGTAAAAGGAAATAGTAAATACAGCTTTGCACTTAAAGACCAAAAATTAGGATATCAAAATTTGAAGGCTACTATTTATTTTGAAGGAACTACTGAAGTAGATTCTTCTAGAGTAGAATTGATTTCTGACATCACACCAAAAGTTCTTACTTATTCTATTGTAAACACCTACCCTCATGATATCAAGGCTTATACAGAAGGTTTAGAGTTTTATAGAGATACTTTATATGAAGGAACTGGGAATGGTGCTGGAAATGACACTGGAATAAAAGGTATTTCAAGTTTGAGGAAAGTAGATTATAAAACCGGAAAAGTTTTAAAAAAAGTAGAATATCCAGAAGTTGTTTTTGGAGAAGGGATTTCTATTTTGAATGGAAAAATTTATCAATTAACTTACAAACAAAACGAATGTTATGTTTATGATGTTAATACATTTCAGAAATTAAAAACTTTACGATATTACAAAGAAATGGAAGGTTGGGGAATGACTAATGATGATAAGAATTTATATTTTAATGATGGTTCCGAGAAAATTCATATTGTAAACCCAGAAACATTAAAACAAATTGACTATTTAAATGTTTATTCTGGAGGATCTAAAATCCCTTCAATAAATGAATTAGATTGGGTTGACGGTAAAATTTACAGTAATATTTATCAAAAAAACTTTATAATTGTTATCAATCCAAAAAATGGTGCTGTAGAAGCAATGCTAGATTTATCGGATTTAGAAAAGAAAATTACAAAACTTCCAGATACCGATGTATTAAACGGAATTGCCTACAACCCGAAAACCAAAACATTCTTTGTTACCGGAAAAAATTGGGATAAAATGTTTGAAATTAGAATAAATCAATAATTCTAATGAAAACAAAAAATAATGTAATTCCAAAACACTGCCAGGAGAACTGGTTGGAATTATCCTCAGAAGAAAAAGTTAGGTTTTGTACTTTATGTCAAAAGAATGTATTTGATTACAATAATGAAAACAAAGTAGACTCGTCACATTTTTGTGAACGCTACCATTCCAATGAGCAAGAAAAAACTATTTCAAAATCTAGAAAATTCATTAGTAAAGCAACTGAATTCCTATTAAAAAATCGAGTTAAATAACTCGATTTTTTGTTTTTATTTTTTCTTTGAAATTACAAATTGCATTTTAGCAACATCATAAACCAACTTATTTTCTTGGGTTTTATTTTTCTGAATTATTGAGCCATCTGGATTTAATTTGAATTCAAGTCCTTCAGTATGCTTTCTTTCTTGCGTTTCACTTGCATTTTTCAATTTGTCTAAGAATACTTTTTCTACAATATGACTTGTTATTTGTTTGTTAGATAAAATAAGCTTTTTTGATATTATTTCATAAATATTAGAATAAACCGTAGAAGCATCTTCCGTTTTTAAATCAGTTTTAGTTTTTGTACTCTCTGTCCAAGTTAATAAATAAAGCTGCGTTCCACTAGCTTTAAAGGAAGTTAATTTACAATCGGTTGGTGTAAATTTAGATTCTACACGCATAACTTCAATGAAATCTTTTGGGATTCCATTTTCGTTTATTGTAATTTGAAAAGTACTATTTTTTACTTCGGCTACTAAATTATCAACCTTTGTAAAAACAGTTAAAGGTACTGATTTTACTGAAGATTTCTTTTTTTGTGCAATTGAATTAGTTACAATTATTGAAAGTGCTAGTAAAAGGATTATTTTTTTCATCTATTTTCTAATTGGTTATTTCTGACGCCTAATATAATAAATAAACCTCTTGAAAACTGTTAAATAAAAAAAAGCCAGACTAAAACAGTCTGGCTATAAAAATTTAATTTAAAAAAATTAGTCTTTTTGAGATTGTATAGCTAAGTTATAAACTACAAGTCCGAATCTAAACTACTCTATTATCTATTAAGGAATAAAGAAATATTTAATGCTATCTTTTTTTCTTTTATGGCTGCAATAACATTTCCACATGCTTTTGTAATTACAAAAATGTTTAATAAAAAGTAACTTAAAATTTTCTATACAAAAAAAAACCGAACAATTTCTTGCTCGGTTTAGTCTATTATATATTCGTCTTTTATCTAAACGATTATTTTACTTCTTCAAATTCGACATCTTGAGTGTTGTCTCCTTGTGGCTCCGATGGAGCAGCATCTTGTGCTTGACCTTGTTCTCCACCTTGAGCATACATTGCTTCCGTTGCAGTTTTCCAAGCAGCATTAATATTATCTAAACCTTTTTGGATAGCTTCTAAATCTTGTGATTGGTGCGCCATTCTCAATTCAGTTAAAGCATATTCAATAGCTGTTTTATGATCATCTGATAATTTCTCACCAAGTTCTTTCAATTGAGATTCCGTTTGGAAAATCATTGCATCTGCTTCGTTTAATTTTTCAGCTCTTTCTCTAGCGATTTTATCTGCTCCAGCATTTGCTTCAGCATCTTTTTTCATTCTTTCGATTTCTTCAGCAGTTAATCCAGAAGAAGCTTCGATACGAATATCATGAGATTTTCCAGTTCCTTTATCTGTTGCAGAAACTTTGATGATACCATTAGCATCAATATCAAAAGTAACTTCAATTTGAGGAACACCTCTTGGCGCTGGTGGAATACCATCTAAGTTGAAACGACCAATTGTTTTGTTATCAGCAGCCATTGCTCTTGCACCTTGAAGAACGTGAAGTTCAACAGTTGGTTGAGAATCAGCAGCTGTAGAGAAAATTTGCGATTTTTTAGTTGGAATAGTAGTATTAGACTCGATTAATGTAGTCATAACACCACCCATAGTTTCGATACCTAAAGATAAAGGAGTAACGTCAAGTAACAAAACATCTTTTACATCTCCAGAAAGAACTCCACCTTGAATAGCTGCTCCAATTGCAACAACTTCATCAGGGTTAACTCCTTTAGACGCTTTTTTACCAAAGAATTTTTCTACTTCGTCAACAATTCTTGGGATACGAGTAGAACCTCCTACAAGGATCACTTCGTCAATATCAGAAACAGATAAACCTGCATTTTTCAACGCTTTAGCAACTGGTGCCATAGAACGTTTTACTAATGAATCTGTTAATTTTTCAAATTGAGCTCTAGTTAATTTTTTAACTAAGTGTTTTGGTCCTGAAGCTGTAGCAGTTACGTAAGGTAAGTTGATTTCAGTTTCAGCAGAAGATGACAATTCAATTTTTGCTTTTTCAGCAGCTTCTTTAATACGTTGTAATGACATTGGATCCAAACGTAAATCAATACCTTCTTCAGCTAAAAATTCATTCGCTAACCAGTCAATAATTTCGTGGTCAAAATCATCTCCACCTAAGTGTGTATCTCCATCAGTAGATAATACTTCGAAAACTCCGTCTCCTAATTCAAGAACAGAGATATCAAAAGTACCTCCACCTAAATCGTAAACAGCGATTTTTTGATCTTTTCCTTTTTTATCCAAACCGTAAGCCAAAGCTGCAGCTGTAGGTTCGTTGATAATACGCATAACTTTAAGACCTGCAATTTCACCAGCTTCTTTTGTAGCTTGACGTTGTGCATCATTAAAGTAAGCAGGTACAGTAATAACTGCTTCCGTAACTGTTTGACCTAAATAGTCTTCAGCAGTTTTTTTCATTTTTTGAAGTGTCATTGCTGACAATTCTTGTGCAGTATACAAACGACCATCAATATCCACACGTGGTGTATTGTTGTCTCCTTTTACTACAGAATAAGGAACTCTTTTTGCCTCAGCCGAAACTTCAGAAAAAGATTGCCCCATAAAACGTTTGATAGAAGCAATAGTCTTAGTTGGATTAGTTACCGCTTGTCTCTTAGCAGGATCCCCTACTTTAATTTCTCCACCTTCTACAAAAGCGATGATAGATGGTGTTGTTCTTTTACCTTCAGCATTAGGGATAACTACTGCTTCATTACCTTCCATTACAGAAACACAAGAGTTAGTTGTACCTAAATCAATTCCGATTATTTTACCCATTTTTATTTATATTTAATTATATTGAATACTTATTTAATAAACTCGTGTTGCAATAATCAATCTTTGTGCCAATAGAAAAAACAATTGGAATTGTCAGTTTTTGTAATAATTGGCGGTAAATAATATGACAAGTTGACATTTTATTTATGATTTGAGATTTGAGATTTGAAGTTTTGAAGAGTGATAAATTCTTAATTGAACTAATATAAAGGCATAATAACCCCATTTTATTTGAGACCAATGGTCAAATGAACTTTCCAAGATAATAACATACAGAAAGGTTATTATAATCAAAATGCTATTAACAAGTGCCAATTTATTTAGAAACTTATTTTTTTTCGTAAATGACAAAACTATCATTGTAAAAGAAAATAAAATGATAAAATCAAAAATTAGAGAAATAAAAATACCTAAATTCTTGTACCAATCATCCTTTTGAAAATCTTTTAAAATACCTTCCTTAAATTCTATGAAATTGCTATCTTTAATTCCGAAAAAAGTAAAACTGGCTATTTCAAATCCATTATAAGATAACTCATCAACAACAACTTCATAAACCTTTTTAGGAAAAGATTTTACTGCAGGAGTTCCATCAACATTAAAAACATCATACGATTTAACAAAAAAACCTTTATTGCTTGAACAAGAATCATAAAAAGGAGCCATTAATAATAAAAAAGCGAAGATTGATAGTAATCGAAGTGAAAATTGATGTTTCATTATTTTTATATTAATTATTTCTTAAAAAAATATGCAATAACTATTCCAAAACAAGTTTTACATTAGTAATTAAAAATAAAGAAAAATTAAATGAAGATTTTTATCACTAACACAATCCATGAATTCTTTATACTATCTTTGCTTTACTAAAACGATATAGTAAATGGAAGAATGTATCTCGATTTTTGATATGCTAAAAATTGGAGTTGGCCCATCAAGCTCACATACTCTAGGGCCCTGGCGTGCTGCCGAACGTTTTCTAGTAGAACTTCGAAATATTAATAAATTGGAAATCGTCCATTTTATTAAAGTCGATTTATATGGTTCCCTTTCATTAACAGGAACTGGTCATGCTACTGACTATGCCGTAATGCTCGGACTTAGCGGTCAAGATCCTGAATCTATTCCGGTAGATAATATTGCTAAAATTATTAAAGAGATTAAGGACAATAATCATCTTCTTTTAGGAAATCAACTAAAAATTCCATTCTTTTCAGAAGAAGATATTCGGTTTAACAAAAACTTTCTTCCGTTTCATGCCAACGGAATAACATTTACCGCCTCCTTTTTAGACAATACGGAATACTCCTCCACTTTTTACTCTATTGGCGGCGGATTTGTAGTTAAAGAAGAACGAGTAAATGCTAAAAATAAAAAAGCGATAAAATGTGCTTTCCCCTATTCTATTCAAAATGCTAAGGAATTACTAGATCACTGTACAACTCAAAATAGATCTATTTCTGAGGTAGTTTATGAAAATGAAAAATCCATGCGTTCGGAAGAAGTTATTCACAGCGAATTAATGCACATTTGGAATACCATGCTAGAATGTATGTATATTGGTTGTCACAGTGAAGGTATACTTCCGGGAGGATTGAACGTTCGCAGACGAGCATTTGATATGCATCAAAATTTAATTGGATTATCTAATTATTCCAATCCTCAAGAATGGCTAGAATGTATAAGAAAAACCGAGGTGAAATTTCGTCAAATACTTAAATGGGTTTCGTGTTTTGCATTAGCTGTAAACGAAGTTAATGCTGCTTTAGGTCGAGTAGTTACTGCTCCTACCAACGGAAGTGCTGGAGTTATTCCGGCAGTATTAATGTATTATTTGGTTATTGAAAATCATCAAGCTGGTGAAAAAGAAATTAAACAATTCTTGATGGTTGCTGGAGAAATTGGAAGCATCTTCAAAAAAGGATCTACCATTTCGGCTGCAATGGGCGGATGCCAAGCAGAAATAGGAGTTTCCTCGGCAATGGCTGCAGCAGCACTTTGCGAATTAATGGGCGGTACACCTGCGCAAGTACAAATGGCGGCAGAAATTGCAATGGAACATCACCTTGGACTAACCTGTGACCCAATTGGAGGTTTGGTCCAAATTCCGTGTATTGAAAGAAATACAATGGGAGCAATTAAAGCAATTAATGCTGCTGAACTAGCACTTGAAACAGATTCAAAAAACGCAAAAGTTCCTTTAGATAAAGTGATCGATACCATGTGGCAAACTGCCAAAGACATGAACTCTAAATATAAAGAAACTTCAGAAGGTGGTTTAGCTATAGCTGTTAATTTAGCCGATTGCTAGTATTCATAAACACAAGGAATATATCATTTTTAGTAAAACCGTAATAGAATATAAAGAAATTAATATAATTGCGTTTAGAAATTAAATTATTAAATATTTTTTCGATGCAACGGAACATTCAAAGCTGGCGAATAAACCATTGGATATTCTTCTATTTTAACATCACTCTTATCTAATCCGAATGCTTTTTCATCGGATAAGGATAATTTTTTTAACCAAAAATAGGTAGTTAATAACCAACCGTCTTTAAAAGCAAAATCATTTTCAACAGAAATAAATTTTTCAATAATTACAAATTTAAAATCTGGCTCATTATTATACTTTGTAGATCCATCAGGACGAATATGTAAATTTAATTCTTTTCTTTCTACTAATTCGTGAACAATTTTTTTGAAATACAATTCCACTTTTGGCTGAATCCTAAATCCAACATTCAATACAACTTTAATTACTTTATCATCTAATAATTCAATTACTTCATAGTTTAACGCAAATGGATCATTAGTTCTATTGATATGTAAAAACCAATAAACATCTGCTCTTTTAGGTTTTTTTGCAAAAATAGATTTTATTATTTTTTCCTCAATTTCATAAGTTTTATCTGCTTTAGATAAATAAATTAAATGGGTTGCATATTTAGGTATACTATCGTCTTCACTTAATTCATTTAATATTGGAGTTTGCTCTTTTAAATTGGTAAATCTTAAAAAAGTATTATTAATTTTTCTTGAATAATACCAAACATACATTACCATAAATATAAACAGCTCAAAGAATAAAAACATCCATCTCTCTTTAATTTTTGAAACATTAGCAATAAAGAATGAAAATTCAATTATTGAGAAAATAACTAATATTAAAGTAACTAAACTTAATCTAACTTTTTTAATATAAACTAAATAATAGCCTAATAATATGGTTGTCATCATCATTGCAATAGTAATAGAAAATCCGTATGCGGCTTCCATATTGGTGGAGTTTTTGAAATATAAAATCATTAAAACACAACCAAACCAAAGTATATTATTAATAGATGGAATATAAATTTGACCTTTTAAATTTGTAGGATTTTTAAGAGTAACTCTAGGCCAAAAATTTAAGGAAATCGCTTCATTTATCAAAGTGAACGAACCACTTATTAATGCTTGCGAAGCTATAATAGTTGCAAATGTTGCAATGATGACTCCAGGCAATAAAAACCAATGAGGCATAATTGCATAAAATGGATTTCTTCCTGCTAATAACTGGCCTTGATGCGACATTAACCAAGCAGATTGCCCTAAATAACTTGCAACAAGACTTATTTTCACAAAAATCCATGTCAATTGAATATTCTCTTTACCACAATGACCTAAGTCTGAATATAAGGCTTCGGCGCCTGTTGTACATAAAAATACAGCACCTAATAACCAAAATCCTTTTGGATATTGTGTTAACAATTCATAAGCATAAACTGGATTAAGTGCCTTAATAATCATAGGATGATTAAAGATTTGCGATATTCCTAAAACTAATAACATCCCAAACCAAATAAACATTGCAGGTCCAAAAATAGAACCTACTTTTTGAGTTCCGAAGCGTTGAAAAATAAATAATAATGAAATAATTACTACAACTATTGGAATGGTTGGAATATTAGGAATAACATCGCCAAGTCCCTCAACTGCTGATGCTACCGATATTGGAGGTGTTATTATCCCATCCGCTAACAATGTAGTTGCGCCCAGAATAGTTGGAATAACTAATTTTCCTTTTCCGAATCGTTTTACCAATGCATATAGAGAGAAAACTCCTCCTTCACCATGATTATCAGCAGAAAGAGTAAGGATAATATATTTTAAAGTAGTTTGAAACGTAAGTGTCCAAAATACACAAGAAACGCCACCATAAACTAATAATTCTGATATTTTTTTAGTTCCGATGATTGCTTTCATAACATATAAAGGACTTGTTCCAATATCGCCATAAATTATTCCTAATGCCACTAAAAGTGTTACAGCTGTGATTTTGTGTTTTATTGATTGATTCATTATATAAGTTTATGATTTTAAAATAATTAATGCTTAAAAAAAGACTAAAAAGTCCTATATCACTATGTTTACACACGTAATTTCTTATAGATATTGATAAAATTTAATGTTAATTAACTAGTATTGAACCTATAACCTACACCCGATTCTGTTAAAATAAATTTTGGACGATTAGGATCATACTCTATTTTTTTTCGAAGTTGTGCTACAAAAACTCTTAAATATTGAGTTTGTTCAGAATAACTTTGTCCCCAAATTTCCCTAAGAATATATTGATGCGTTAATACTCTGCCGTCATTTTTAATTAATAGCGTAAGTAAATTATATTCAGTTGCTGTAAACTTTACTATTTCATAATTTACTTTAACAATTCTAGATGCAAAATCTATAATTATATTTCCAAAACTAATAACCGATTCATTTGTATTGCTAGATTTACTTCTTAAAGCTGTTCGAATTCTAGCCAATAATTCTTGGGTTCTAAAAGGTTTTGTCAAATAATCATTTGCGCCATTATCTAATGCTTTTACGATTTCGAATTCGGCACTTTTAACGGTTAAGATAATTATCGGATTATGGTACCATACACGCAATTTAACTAACACCTCTTGTCCGTCTTGATCTGGTAATCCTAGATCTAATAAAATTAAATCGGGTTGGTTGCTTGCAGCGGCTGTAATTCCATCCTTTCCATTAATTGCAAAAAGAACTTTATAGTCATTAGCTTCCAAAGAAATTTCTAATAACTTTCGAATTTGAACTTCATCATCAATCACCAATATGGAAAAACCATTATTCATTTGGTAAAGAATTAATAGGTAAACAATCTACATTAAACTCCAAAGTAAAACTGGCACCACCATCTTCGGAATTTTTCAAAGAAATAATTCCATTTTGAGCTTCTACAAAACCTTTTACAATGGATAATCCCAAACCTGTTCCTCCAGTTTTAGAGTCTTTAAATCTATGAAATTTATCAAATGCACGGTCAATTTCATCCTCCGGAAATCCATAACCTGTATCCGAAATGGTAATAATGCATTTTTTAATTAGATCTATATGTTGGTCATAATCGATATCTACTTCATATTTAACATCAATTTGAATCGAAGCACCTTTAGGAGTATGTTGGGAACAATTGTAAATTAAATTATAAATAATTTGTTCCATCAATCCATAATCTAGTTTAAAGAGAGGTAAATTTTCACTAATTAAATAATTAATTTTATGGTCTTTGGTTTCTTCCGATAATCGATTACAAACATTATAAACAATTTCTTTTACGTCACACCAATCCAATTTAGGATGAATATAACCCGATTCTAAACGAGACATATTTAATAAATTTTCTACTTGATAATTTAATTTCATCGAAGCCTTTTCAATTTCATCATATAAATCCTGTTGTTTTTCGGAAGATAAATTTACTGTTTTTTGTTGTAAAGTATCTATAGAACCTACTATTGCTGCTATAGGAGTTCGTAATTCGTGAGATAGAGAATCTAACAAGGTATTATATAATTTTAAAGTGCTAGCCCTAGTTTCTTTTATATGGATAGCGCGTTGCATTCTTCTAAACTTATTAGTTAATACAGCATTTATTAAGGCAATAATAAAAAACATTATCAATAAAAATGCGTCTTCTGCATTATCAATATGAAGTGTATAATAGGGTTTGATAAATAAATAATCTAAAGCCAACGCACTTAATATTGCTGCTAATAAAACTGCTTTTATTTCGAGAAAAATTGCTAATAAAGAAACTAATAATAAAAGTATATAACCTACAATTTTATAATCTATAGAATCTCTAACTAAAATACATAACAAAGAAACCAATAACACAGATAGAATACTTGTTAGGTAGGGTTTAGAAGGACTTTTATGAAACAACTTTTCCATTGTTATTATTTTTGACAAAGTTACAATGGAACTTGTTAGTTAAAAATAATAAAAGTTATTGAATGCATAAAGATTTTATAAAGATTATTTTTATGACTAACTAATAACAATACAAATAGGATTTACTACTTTTACGAACTTATTTTAGTATTATAAATTTAATATCAAATATTCCATGTCAGTAGCTAAAAAAGATTATAAAAGAATAACTACCAAGTCCCTTATTGAAATGAAAGCCAACGGAGAAAAAATCTCTATGTTAACCGCTTATGATTATACAATGGCTAAAATTGTAGATATTGCCGGAGTTGATGTAATTCTTGTAGGAGATTCTGCAAGTAATGTTATGGCTGGTCATGAAACTACATTACCAATCACTTTAGATCATATGATTTATCACGCATCTTCTGTAGTTAGAGCAGTACAAAGAGCATTAGTAGTTGTTGATTTACCTTTTGGAAGTTACCAATCAGATCCTAAAGAAGCGCTACGTTCCTCTATCAGAATTATGAAAGAAAGTGGTGGTCATGCTGTAAAACTTGAAGGTGGAAGCGAAATTAAAGATTCTATCAAAAAAATATTAAATGCTGGAATTCCGGTTATGGGTCATTTAGGATTAACCCCACAATCTATTTACAAATTTGGAAGTTATACCGTTCGTGCAAAAGAAGATGCTGAAGCAGATAAACTTATTGAAGATGCTAAATTATTAGAAAAACTAGGTTGTTTTTCGTTAGTATTAGAAAAAATACCAGCTAATTTGGCTGAAAAAGTAGCAAAAAGTATTTCAATTCCCGTAATCGGAATTGGTGCTGGCAGCGGTGTTGATGGCCAAGTCTTGGTAATCCACGACATGTTAGGAATGAATAATGAATTTAGTCCACGCTTTTTAAGAAGATACTTAAATCTTTATGAACAAATGACAACAGCCATTGGTAATTATGTTACGGATGTGAAAAGCGAAGATTTTCCAAACGCTAACGAACAGTATTAATTTTGAATTCTTAGATTGTTATTAAAAGGTAGCTACATACATTTTGATTTACTAAAAAAAATAGGATTGATTTGTTTAGAAGAACGTATTTTGAGGCAATGAATTTGAAAAGTTTACTTGAAAGTAATGATATAAAAGTTTTTACCATAAATGAATAGGTCAATTATTGAACCATTGCATCTAAAAATCTAAGATGTCCAAATGAAAATCATCTCAACAAAATCCAACCTACAGGTTCTCCACGAAGACAATCATATTATTGTGATTAATAAACGCGTAGGCGATATTGTTCAAGGCGATAAAACTGGAGATAAACCACTATCGGAAGTTGTAAAAGAGTATATTAAAGATAAATATAATAAACCAGGAGAAGTCTTCTTAGGTGTAGTGCATCGTTTGGATAGACCTACAACAGGAATAGTAGTTTTTGCTAAAACAAGCAAAGCATTAACTAGATTGAACGAACTTTTTAGCAATCGTGAAACACAAAAAACCTATTGGGCGGTAGTAAAAAATAAACCTGCAAAAAAAGAAGATAATTTGATTCATTTTATAAAAAGAAATGAAAAAAATAATACCTCTAAAGCACATATTAATGAGGTGCCAGACAGTAAAAGATCATCGTTAGATTATAAAATAATTAAAGAGCTAAACAATTATTTTGCTTTAGAAATAAATCTTCATACAGGAAGACACCATCAAATTCGATCCCAATTATCTAGTATTGGATGCCCAATAAAAGGAGATTTAAAATATGGTTTTGATCGCAGTAATCCTGATGGTGGAATTCATCTTCACGCAAGAAAATTAGTATTTATTCATCCTGTTTCTAAGGAACTGTTAACTATTGTGGCTCCCTCTCCAGAAGATGTTATTTGGAATGCAGTTTAATTTTTGCAAACTAAAATATATAAAAGAATGATATATAAATCGAATATTAATTATAGAAAAGAAAAACTTCAAGACTTATTAAAGTCAATTCTAAAACATGAAGATAAAATAATATCGTCTTTATATGAAGATTTTAAAAAACCCAAATTTGAAGCAGTTGTCACAGAAACTAGTTATGTAATTTCGGATTTAAAACATACTATTAAAAATTTAAACAAATGGGCAAGACCAAAATATGTTTTTCCTTCTATATTAAATTTTCCTTCTATTGATTATATTTTAAAAGAACCTTATGGTGAAATTTTAATTATCGCGCCTTGGAATTATCCTTTTCAGTTGGCACTTTGTCCATTAATTGCTGCCGTAGCTGCCGGAAATAAAGTTGTAGTTAAACCATCAGAACTTACTCCTGCTACCTCGGCAATACTATCGAAAATAGTTAGTGAAGTATTTGATGAAAATCATGTGCAAGTCGTAGAGGGTGGCGTTACTGTTTCTCAAGATTTATTAGCAAAACGTTGGGATTACATTTTTTTCACAGGAAGTATAGCTGTAGGGAAAATTGTAGCCAAAGCAGCAGCAAATTTTATGACTCCAACAATATTAGAACTTGGAGGAAAAAACCCATGTATTGTAGATGAAAAATGTGCCATTCAACTTGCTGCAAAAAGAATTGTTTGGGGGAAATTTATTAATGCTGGACAAACCTGTATAGCACCGGATTATATTTTAGTACATTCTAATATTAAATCAAAATTAATAAAAGCACTTCAAGTAGAAATAATAGAGGCATATGGAGAAAATCCTGAAACGTCAAAAGATTATACTAGAATAATAAACAAAAAAAATTGGAAGCGTCTGACTCAATTTTTAGAAAACCAAAGCATACTCTTTGGAGGTCAAAATAATCCAAATACTAATTACATTGCCCCGACTCTTTTAAACGAACCTGAATTGAGTAGTTTAGTAATGCAAGATGAAATTTTTGGACCAATTTTACCTATTTTAAGCTATAAAAATGAGGAAGAAATTGAAAATATTATTTCTAATTATGAAAAACCGTTAGCACTTTATGTTTTTTCAAGTGATACAAAATGGGCAAGAAAAATAGTCCAAAAATATTCTTTTGGTGGTGGCTGTATTAACGATACAGTAATCCATTTTTCAAACCACAGATTACCATTTGGTGGGGTTGGCAATAGCGGAATTGGTGCATACCATGGTAAACTGAGTTTTGACACTTTTTCACATAATAAAGCAATTGTAAAAAAAGCAACTTGGCTAGATTTACCAATGAGATACGCTCCATACAAGGATAAAATAAAAATACTTCAAAAATTTTTAAATTGGTGGTAAAAGGAATAAATTTTCACTAACTATTGCATAGCTTTTTTATAAGCCAATCCAGCTATTCGTTTCAAGAAAACAAGAAACAAATATATTTTGTTATCTAAATTAAAGTAGCTTCTTTCAGTCGCCCTTTTAATTAGACAAAATTATATTTTTTTCAATGTTTTGCTTTCCTCTGCTATCTGGGCTAAAAAATATGAAAAACATAAAAAAGCTAGACAAAACATTAAGAAATTTGTCACATTCATAAATCGTGTAAATAAAATCTAATTTTATAAAATGTTGCTACTTTTTTGAAAAAGCAATTAATAAATTTGTAGTCAAACATCATATTATGAAAGTAGGAATTGACAGCATTACAATAGACATCCCAAAAATACATTTACCTATTAATACGCTTGCACTTAATAGAAACATTGAAGCCGATAAGTTAATAAAAGGCCTCGGTTTACAAAAAATGAGTTTCCCCGATGTCCACAACGATGTGGTTACTTTTGCTACAAATGCAGTCTACCAACTTTTACAACAAGAACAAATAAAACCAGAAGAAATAGCAAGAATATATGTTGGCACAGAAAGTGGTGTAGACTCGTCAAAACCTATTGCATCTTATATTACGGCATTATTAGAACAACAATTTGGAGATGGCTCCTTTCGCTATTGCGATACTCTAGACATGACCTTTGCTTGTATTGGTGCAGTAGATGCACTACAATCGACTTTAGATTTTATCCGACTAAATCCTACAAAAAAAGCTATTGTTGTAGCAACAGACAATGCCAAATACGATTTAAATTCAACTGGAGAATACACCCAAGGAGCTGGAGCAATTGCCATGTTAATAACTGCTAATCCTAGAGTATTGGCTTTTTCTAATGAAGTTGGAGTATCTTCACAAGGGGTTTTTGATTTTTTTAAGCCCCGACGCTATCTTTCTAAAAATGAAATATTAAATACAACTGATAATCCGGAATGGTTTGGAATATTAGAAAATGAAATTGCAATCTATAAAGAACAGCCCGTTTTTGATGGACAATATTCTAACCAATGCTATATCAACAGAACAAATGAAGCCTATTTTCATTACAAAGAAATTACCAAACAAAATGGACCTTTATATCAAAATTGGGAAAACATATTAATGCATCTTCCCTATTGTTTTCAAGCACGAAGAACTTTTGTTGAAATTTATGCCAAAGAAAACCAATTAAATGACGAAATCAAGATTATTGCTAAAAGAGATGATTATTTAGAGTTTGTTAACAAAACTATTTTCCCTTCAGAAATTGCATCAGGTCAAATAGGAAATATGTACACAGGTTCAATCTTCTTAGGACTACTGTCAACCTTAGCATATCATTTACAAAATGACACTGATATTATCAATAAAAAAATGGGTTTTATTGCCTATGGTAGTGGATCTAAGGCAAAAGTATTTGAAGCAGAAGTTCAACCAAAATGGCAGTCAGTTATTTCTAAAATTAACTTATTTGAAAGATTAGATACTAGCACTGAAATAGATTTCGGAACCTATATATCTTTGCACAAAAAAGAAAGAAAACAATCGGTGCTGTCTCCTAAAAACGAATTTGTAATAGATTATATTGAGAAAGAAAATCCTGTGTTATTAGGCGCAAGATATTATAAGTTTGTTTAGTTCTTGCCCAATAAAAACTCCATGGGAATTGAAAATCGTTTACTCCATGATTTTTCGCTGTGGTCGTCACCTTCAAACTTTTTGGTGAGCCAATTACGATTATCATAGCCTTTTGATTTCATAATAGCATCAACTTTAGGCTGTAAAGTTTGGTACATAGCATCAAGTGTTGCTGTGCCATAATCAAAATATATCTTATGTCCTTTTGGATCTGGTAAATGATTTTTTATATATGCAAAAAATACATCCGGAATAGGATTATTTTCTAATCCAAAAATACCTGGCCAATGGGTTGACAAACATGCAGCACCTCCAAATATTTTAGGATATTCGCAAATAGCATACAATGAAATCAAACCACCCATACTGCTTCCTGCAATAAATGTATGTTCATTATCCGTATAAACAGAATATTTTTTATCTATTAAAGGCTTTACTTCTTGTACAATAAATTTCAAATAATTATCAGAATTAATTTTTCCGTTATTAAAAACACTTTGACCATTACTCCTATTTGCATTATAAATAGAATCTTGTTGTGTTTTAGCTAAACTTTCAAAAGGCTTTTGAGGAAAATAATCAATATGTCTAGTGATGCCGCCATTCCAAATGCCAACTACAATAACATCTTGAATTTTGGATTCTGTAATTAACTTCCCTAACACTTCATCTACTTCCCAGGCTTGTTTATTCCAGGTAGTTTCAGCATCATAAAGCATCTGACCATCATGCATATACAGGACAGCATATTTTTTAGAATCTGAATAATTTTCAGGCAACCAAATGTCAATATTTCTTGAAGTTAAATATTTAGATGATAGATTTTCAATTCGTTCTAAAGAGCCACTTGAAACTTTTGGTAAGGTTTGAGCAAAAAGTGAATTAGCAATAAATAGAAAGAATATTTTTTTAAAATACATACAAATTTATTTTAGCAAGATTTTATTTATTAAAACATCTATTTTATTTTAATACTAATTATCTAATCAACTTTTTATATTTCAATCTTGTTGGAACTATATCACCACCTAAACGTTTTCTTTTGTTTTCTTCATATTCAGAGAAGCCACCCTCAAAACAATAAACTTGTGAATCTCCTTCAAATGCTAAAATATGGGTACAAATTCTATCTAAAAACCATCTATCGTGAGAAATTACAACCGCACAACCAGCAAAGTTTTCTAAACCTTCTTCTAAAGCACGAAGGGTGTTAATATCTAAATCGTTAGTTGGCTCATCTAATAAAAGTACATTTCCTTCTTCTTTTAAAGTCATTGCCAAATGAAGTCGGTTGCGTTCACCTCCAGATAATGCAGCTACTTTTTTGTTTTGTTCACTTCCTCCAAAATTAAAACGAGATAAATAAGCTCTTGAATTTACTTGTCGACCACCCATCATAATTAATTCTTGTCCATCACAAAAGTTTTCCCAAATGGATTTATTAGGATCAATATTACTATGAGATTGATCTACGTAAGCAATTTTCACAGTTTCACCAATGGTAAACTCCCCACCATCAGGCTCTTGTTCTTTCATTATCATTCTGAAAATAGTCGATTTACCAGCTCCATTAGGTCCAATAATTCCTACAATTCCTGCTTGTGGAAGAGTGAAATTCAAATCATCATAAAGCAATTTATCCCCAAAGGCTTTTGAAACTCCTTTAGCTTCTATTACATTAGTACCTAAACGTGGGCCATTTGGAATGTAGATTTCTAATTTTTCATCTAGTTCTTTTTGGTCTTCATTTAATAACTTGTCATAATTCTGTAAACGTGCTTTTTGTTTGGTTTGACGTCCTTTAGCCCCTTGACGAACCCAATCTAACTCTCTTTCTAAAGTTTTTCTTCTTTTAGAAGCAACTTTTTCTTCTTGTTCCATACGTTTAGATTTTTGATCCAACCAAGAAGAATAATTTCCTTTCCATGGAATACCTTCGCCTCTATCCAATTCTAAAATCCAACCCGCTACATTATCTAAGAAATATCTATCGTGGGTAACAGCAATTACAGTTCCTGCATATTGAGATAAATGTTGTTCTAACCAAAGTACACTTTCGGCATCCAAGTGGTTGGTAGGCTCATCAAGTAACAATACGTCTGGTTGTTGTAATAACAATCTACATAAAGCAACTCTTCTTTTTTCTCCACCAGACAACACATTTATAGGCATATCTCCATCCGGAGTTCGAAGCGCATCCATTGCAATTTCTAACTTAGTATCTAATTCCCAAGCCCCAGAAGCGTCAATTTTATCTTGTAAATCAGCTTGACGATCCATTAGTTTTTGCATTTTATCTGCATCTTCGTATACTTCTGGCAAACCAAACATATCATTAATTTTATTGAACTCATCTAAAATAGCTACAGTTTCTGCTACTCCTTCACGAACAACTTCAATTACAGTTTTTGTTTCGTCTAATATTGGTTCTTGCTCTAAATACCCAACAGTATATCCAGGTTGAAAAACTACGTCTCCTTGATAATTTTTGTCTACTCCTGCAATAATTTTCAGCAAAGAAGATTTTCCGGATCCATTCAATCCAAGAATACCAATTTTAGCGCCATAAAAGAAACTTAAATAGATATTTTTTAATACTTGTTTATCACTTCCAGGATAGGATTTGCTCAATTTTTGCATTGAGAAAATCACTTTTTTATCATCTGCCATTTTATTTTTTTATTTTTTATTAGTTATTATACTCTTCCTTTTAATGCACTATACACCCATGCATTGGCTAAAAAACCAACTCCTACAGCAACAAATCCCCACCCTGCAACATCTGCATATTTATAAACACCTAGTCCAATCAATATTAATCCCATGATTGACATTATTAATGTAGCCCAACCTAGAACTGTATTTTTATTCATTCCCATGATACTATTTTTAAAATTTGAGGTGTACAAATATCGTTAATTTTAATTTCGATATAAAATTTAACTAAATATTTTAACTAACATTTCTTTTAATAAATCATGGTTTGGTAAGGAATTAGCACCTACACCTTTACTTTTAACATCAATTTCCCTTAAAGTTGCTATAATACTGCTTACCTTTTTCATAGGATAATTACGAAGAGCTAAATCATAATCTTTCATAAAAAATGGATTAACTCCCAATATTGGAGCAACAGTTTTTGGATTTTTATCCTTTAAACCATGATATTTAAGTAGTTTAACAAAAAATCCAAATACCAAACTAACAGTAAGCACCATTGGATTGTCTTTAGGATTTTCTGCAAAATACTGTACAATTTGGTAGGCCTTTAGTTGATTTTTAGAACCTATTGCATTTTGTAATTCAAACACATTAAAATCCTTACTAAATCCAATATTATATTCAATATCATTAGCTGTAATTGTATGCCCTTTTGGTAGAATTATTTTAAGTTTGTCTAATTCATTACTAATCCGACTTAAGTCATTTCCTAAAAACTCCACCAACATAGCATTTGCTTTCGGTTCAATAGAATAGCCACGACTTTGTAGCAATTTATTGATCCATGCTCCAACTTGATTGTCGTACATTTTTTTACTTTCAAACAAAACTCCATGTTTAGCAATTAGTTTAAATAATTTCTTGCGCTTGTCTAAAGTTTTATATTTATAAGCAAAAACCAAAACTGTAGTTGGTTGGGGGTTTTCTGCATAGGCTTCTAGTTTATCTATAGTACGTAATAGTTCTTGTGCTTCTCTCACTACAACAACCTGGCGTTCAGCCATCATTGGGTATCTCTTTGCATTTGAAATTACATCTTCAATATCTACATCACGACCATAGATAATAGTTTGATTAAACCCCTTTTCATCTTCAGTCAATATAGTATTCTCAATGTATTCCGTTAATTTATCAATATAATAAGGCTCTTCACCCATTAAAAAATAAATTGGTTTTATATTTCCTGCCTTTAAGTCGTTAATAATTTTTATTACTTCATCCATTGTATAGCAATTCTTTACTCTTTATTATTTTCTCAATTAACTAAAAGTCTTACTTTTGCTTATGCAAAAACTTAATTTTCCGACTTATTCCTTTCGCTTCAAAAATAGTGAAAATAAAATTGCTATCTTCGATGAAATTAGGAAAAAATTTATTCTTCTTACTCCCGAGGAATGGGTACGTCAGCACATCATTCAGTTTTTATTACATGAAAAAAAATATCCTAAATCTTATATAAACGTCGAAAAATTAATTAAAATTAACGATACAAATAAACGATACGATATTGTTGTATATCAGCCAAATGGAGAATTATTTTTATTAATAGAATGCAAAGCTCCCCAAGTAAAAATAACACAAGAAACTTTTGACCAAATTGCTCGATACAATTTGGTATTAAATGCAAAATACTTAATGGTTAGTAATGGACTAAATCATTACTTTTGCCAAATGGACTTTGAAAAAGAAAAATATATCTTTCTTGATAGTTTGCCAAGTTATATAGAAGTAAAATAAAAAATGAATAAAAAAATTGCAGTAGTAATATTAAATTGGAATGGTGCAAAATTGCTTGAGCAGTTTTTACCTTCAGTGATTGCTTATTCAGAAGAAGCCACAATTTATGTTGCTGATAATGCTTCAACCGACAATTCAATACTATTAATAGAAGATCAATTTCCATCGGTTAAAATTATTAGAAATAATGCTAATTATGGTTTTGCAAATGGCTATAATATTGCCCTTCAAAATATTGAAGAACCCTATTATGCATTAGTAAACTCGGATATTGAAGTTACCAAAAATTGGCTGACTCCGATTATTACACTTTTTGAGAAGGAAGAAAATACAGGGATTATCCAACCTAAAATACTGGATTATAAAAATAAAGAATTATTTGAATATGCTGGAGCTGCTGGTGGTTTTATTGATAAATATGGCTACCCATTTTGCCGAGGTAGAATATTTGAAACCCTTGAAAAGGACAACCAACAATACGATGACGAAAAAGAAATTTTTTGGGCAAGTGGTGCTTGTTTCTTTATCCGAAAAGAAATTTATAGAAAACTAAATGGCTTTGATGCAGATTTTTTTGCACACCAAGAAGAAATAGATTTGTGTTGGCGTGCTTTTAATCTAGGATATATTTCAAAATATATAGGCGAATCAGTAGTTTATCATGTTGGTGGAGCAACACTTAATCAAGGGAACCCAAAGAAAACTTTTTTGAATTTTAGAAATTCTTTGCTTATGCTAGTTAAGAATTTACCAAAAAGAAAACTATTTCCAATTATTTTTATTCGATTAGTTTTAGATGGAATTGCGGGAATTCAATTTATTTTTAAAGGAAAATTCTCACATTGTTTCGCAATACTTAAAGCACATTTTTATTTTTACCATTTGATTATCATCAATTTAAAGAAAAGAGATAAAACTCAAAGAGAGGATTATTTTCAAACCAAAAGTATCGTTTATGATTATTTTATTAAGAAAAAGGAATACTTTCAAGATAAACTTAACAATACTTTATAAAATTTATCCGTTATTACAAACAAGAAATTGTAATTTTGCAACAATAAAATAAACACTATTATGAGAAAAGTATTTTTTATGTTTACCCTAGCAGCTCTAAGTTTAACTTCTTGTGGTGCAAAAAAGAAAATAGCCGAATTAGAAAAACAAAATAAAGAGTGTCAAGATTTATTGAACTCTACAACCGTAAAATTAAATTTATGTCTTAGCGAAAAAGAATCGTTAAGCCAACAAAACGATTATTTAAAGAAAAATAATTCAGATTTAATTAGTAATGTTGGCAACATGACAACATTAACAAAACAAGGCGCTCAAAATATTGAAAAAGCTTTGGAAACCATTAAAGAAAAGGATTTAAAAATTACTCGAATGCAAGATGCTTTGACTAAAAAAGATAGCGTTACACTTGCTTTAGTAACTAGCCTTAAGAGTTCCGTAGGTATTTCAGATCCAGACATTAATGTGAATGTTGAAAAAGGGGTAGTTTTTATTTCTATAGCGGATAAACTACTTTTCAAAAGCGGAAGTTATGTTGTAAGCGATAAAGCAAAAGAAGTATTAGGAAAAGTTGCTAAAGTAATTAATGACAAGCCAACTTTTGAATGCATGGTTGAAGGCCACACTGACAACATTCCATTTACAGGAAATGCAATATTAATTGACAATTGGGATTTAAGCGTGAAACGTTCTACTGCTATTGTGCGAGTTTTAACTAAGGACTTAGGTGTTAAACCTTCTCAATTAATAGCTGCAGGTCGTGGAGAATTTATTCCATTAGTAGAAAATAATACTGCCGAAAATCGTGCTGCAAACAGACGAACTAGAATTGTTATTCTTCCTAAAATTGATGAATTCTACGATATGATTGAAAAAGAAATGAAGAAACAATAAGTTTTAGATGGTTCAAATAATTAATTTATATTTATTTAGAACAAAAAACTAACTTTATTATTTTGTCTTTTCCTGCAGCAATTGCGGTATTATTATCAATAAATCGTATTGTATACAAAGTTCTATCCGTACTCAATTGTATCCATGCTTTTCCATTGTTTTTAGAATAATAAATACCGCTAGTTCCAACAGAAACTAATTGTTTTCCTTTACTTTTTGGTACATATTGTATGCAAGATGCATATCCAAACGATTGATTTTCAGCTACCAATTTCCAAGTAATTCCACCATCAATACTTAAAGCTTTGTTGCCAAAATTTTGTTGGGGCTTTTCGTAATTTCCACCTGCGATAAATCCAATCTCTTTGTTATAAAAATCAGACGTGAATATTCCTGTCATAGACTCACCCTGTACAATTGGAGTATTGAAAACTTTCCAATTATTTCCTTTATCAGGAGAATAAAAAACTCTAGCTTTCTTGCCACCTGTAACAATCCAAGTAGAATTATCTTTTATCACGATGTTAGTATTGCTTGCTGCGAAAGCGGCTTCACCATTAAATATTTGAGGTAAATTATCACACGTAACTTTAGTCCAAGTGAAACCTGAATCTCGTGTAATCAAAATTCTTAAACAACCTTCTATAGGATCACCAATAGCAATACCTTCTTGGTCGTTCCAAAACTGCATGCTATCATAAAATATTTTAGAATTGTGTTCTTCATAGACCTGATCCATAATTTTTAAATCTTTAGAAAATTTATAGATAAATGCAGGAGTTCCAACGTTTAAAACATAAATGAAATTTTTAGTTTGAGCTATACTTCTGAATTCAAACTTTAATGTATCCTTATTAATAAGGAGTTCTTTTTTACTAAAATCCTTTAAATTAATATAACCTACTCTATTTTTATCGGCAGCGTACCAAACAGTATCTTGAGCCACTGTTATGGCTCGAATACTAATTTTATCGATTAAAAGAGAATCGATTTTAACCGAATTAAAATCTGCATGAGAGGATTTACAGGAAATAAAAAAAATAGAAAGTAGAAGTAATAATAGTAGATTTTTCATAATTAAAAGTAAATAATCATGCTAAAATTAAGCTTTTTTTGTTAATGATTTGTGAAAACTTATTCTTGGCATAGATGTTGAATTAAAGGTTATATAACACTTTTATTAATCTAAAATTAAATGCTATGAAAACAAAATTAATAATTTCGACTTTAATGTATTTTTTGTTTGTAAGCTCATTTGCACAAAACAAAACCATAGTTAACGCAACTAACTCCGAAATTAGTGACAATCTAGATTTAAGAGCTGTTGCTTCAATTTTTGGTGAATCTAAAGATTTAGCTGATTTTGAATTCCGCTTAAATGATCCAAAGGAACAAATTTCAAATTTAGATTTAAACAATGATAATCAAGTAGATTATTTAAGAGTCATTGAATCTATTGAAGGTAATGTGCATTTAATTGTCATTCAAGCAGTTTTAGGTCTCGATCAATTTCAAGATGTAGCAACTGTTGAAATCGAAAAAGACAGAAACAATAGAATGCAAGTTCAAGTAGTAGGAGATGTTTATATGTATGGAAGAAACTATATTTATGAACCCGTTTATGTTAGTGTTCCTATTATTTATAATTATTTTTGGGTTCCAAACTATCATGCTTATTATTCTGTTTGGAATTGGGGTTATTACCCAACCTATTATTATGGTTGGAATCCGTATCCAATTTTTAGATATAAACGACATATAGGAAATCATATTAATTTTAATTATCAATATAACTATGTTAGAACTAGAAGATGCGAGATGGCCTACAACAATTATTATGGAAGAAGAAGCAATTATTATGAAAGAGAAAATCCGAATCGTTCCTTTGAAATTAGAAATTCTGGATATGGCAACCGTTATGATTTAGACCAAGTAAGACCAAAACGTGATCTTAATAACGAAGATAGTCCAAGAATTAATTCTGAAACTGGAACTAGAGATTCTGAAAACCCAAGAAATACTTCTCCAAGGACTTCAGAACCTAGAAACAACAACAATAGTTCACCTAGAAATTATTCAAATGAAACGCCAAGAAATAACACAAATGAATCTCCAAAGAGCTCTAGTAATTCATCACCTAGAAATTCAGAACCAAGAAGTAATGGTAATTCCAATTCTTCACCAAGAAATAATGAAGGTGGTATAAGCGGAGGTACTCGAAATACTGGTGGTGGTAATACTGGAAGCGGAGGAAGAAGCCAAGGCGGAGGAAGAAGATAATTTAATTAAAATACTATAAAGCACTAATGAAAATTGGTGCTTTTTTTTTGGATTTTATAATTTTATTTTCAATTTATAAAAAATTATATACTATTACTAAGATATTTTTTTCACAAAATGAGTTTCAAATATCTAAAAGTAATACATTTGCAGTCTTTTAATAAAATATTATGAGTTCGCATAGTCATCAAGATCTTCACAGCAAGCTTTCGGCAGCAGGTTTATTAATAACATTAGGAATTATTTATGGAGATATTGGAACTTCTCCCTTATATGTAATGAATTCCATAATTGGAAATAGTGTAATTTCTAAAGATTTAATTTTAGGCGGATTGTCTTGTATCTTTTGGACTTTAACATTACAAACTACCTTAAAATATGTAATCATCACTTTAAGTGCTGATAACCATGGCGAAGGTGGGATTTTTGCACTTTATGCTCTTGTAAAAAGAACAAAAATTCAATGGCTTATAGTTCCTGCAATTATTGGAGGAAGTGCGTTACTTGCCGATGGAATAATCACCCCTCCCATCTCTGTTTCTTCCGCTGTAGAAGGACTAAGAATCTTCAAGCCAGATATTCCTACAGTTCCTATTGTAATTGCTATTCTGTTTATTTTATTCACAATTCAGCAATTTGGAACAAAACTAGTGGGGAAATTCTTTGCACCAATGATGCTAATTTGGTTTTCCATGTTAGCGATTTTAGGAATTATACAAATTGGTACAAATGTTGAAGTATTTAAAGCATTAAACCCATATTATGCCTACCATTTACTAACTAGCGATGTTAGTAATCAAGGTTTTTTCATATTAGGAGCTGTCTTTTTATGTACAACTGGTGCTGAAGCTTTGTATTCGGATATGGGACATTGTGGAAGAAAAAACATCCGTATTAGTTGGGCATTCGTAAAAACTACTTTGGTATTAAATTATTTCGGACAAGGTGCCTATTTATTATTAAATTCTGGAAAAAAATTATCAGAACTTGGTGCTAATAATACGAATCCGTTCTACTTAATTATGGCAGAATGGTTTAAACCTGTTGGAATTGTCGTGGCAACCCTTGCTGCAGTAATTGCCTCTCAAGCATTAATTAGTGGTTCATTTACTTTGATAAACGAAGCCATGCGATTGAATTTTTGGCCTAAAGTGAAAATAAAATTCCCAACTGATGTAAAGGGACAGCTTTATATTCCGTCTATAAATTGGTTGTTGTTTTTTGGTTGTGTTGGAATTGTTTGGCATTTTCAAGAATCGAGCAATATGGAGCATGCATATGGTTTAGCAATCATATTATGTATGATAATGACAACTATTTTACTTAATTTTTATTTGATAATGAAAAGAGTTAAATGGTACTTTATTGCACCTTTAATTTTACTTTATTTAGTAATTGAATTTAGTTTTTTAGCTGCCAATATTACTAAATTTATGGATGGTGGTTATGTAACTTTGTTTATTGCTACCTTATTAATTGCAATAATGTCAACTTGGTATTTGGCTAAGAAAATTAGTAAGAATTATACTAAAATGGTTAAAATTGATTCTTATAAAAAAGTATTGGCTGAGTTAAGCCTAGACTTATCAATTCCAAAATATGCTACACATTTAGTGTACATGACAAATTCTAATAGAGTGGATGAAATTGAAGAGAAAGTAATGTATTCTATTCTTCAAAAAAGACCTAAAAGAGCCGATTTATACTGGTTTGTTCATGTAAACATATTAAGTGAGCCTTATAAAAAAGAATATAAAGTTAGCGAAGTAATAAAAGACGATTTATACCGTATAGATTTTTATTTAGGATTTAGAGAACCAACAAAAATCAACCTAATGTTCAAAGAGGTATTGAAGGACATGGTAAATAAAGGAGAAGTTGATATAACAAGCAGATATGAATCTTTAAATAAAAACAATATTTTAGGTGATTTCAAATTTGTTCTATCCGAAAAATTTCTTTCCAACGATAGTGATTTGACTTTCTTTGAAAACATTGTTATGAATGCTTATTTCTTTATGAAAAAATTCAGTTTATCTGAAGAAAAAGGTTTTGGTCTGGACAGTAGCTCCGTTAAAGTAGAACAATTTCCAATGGTTTTACACCCACCTGAAATTATTGATATGAGACGATTAGACTCTCACCCTACTCATTAAATAAAATTAGAAATATTATAAGTATTCTTAATTCTAAAGGTTTTAAGAATACTTTTTTTGTTTCTATAAAAAAGCAATACATTTGCGAGCTTACCCTTGGACAAAGTCCTAAAGAATGAAGTTATTTTTTTTACATTATGAGATTACACCGAAATTTAGTTTACACTACAATTGATTCCCTAAATGCTATTTTTAATGAAAGTGAATACGCTGATAAAGTCGTAGCTCGTGCTTTAAAAAAAGACAAGCGTTGGGGAAGTTCCGATAGAAAATTTGTTGCCGAAACCATCTACGAAGTAGTTCGTTGGAAACGACTTTATGCAGAAATTGCTGAAGTAAAAGAACCTTATAATCGAGAAGATATTTGGAGAATGTTTGCCGTTTGGGCAGTATTGAGAGGTTATCCTATTCCCGATTGGAGACAATTAGAGGGAACTCCAGAGCGAAAAATAAAAGGAAAATTCGACGAATTATCTAAAATTAGAAAAATGCGTGAATCCATTCCAGATTGGATGGATGAACTTGGAGTAAAAGAATTGGGAGAAGAACTTTGGACTAAAGAAATTGCTGCCCAAAATAAACAAGCTCAGGTAATATTAAGAGTAAACACATTAAATACTACCAAAGAAAAATTGCATGCATTATTAATGGATTTGAATATTGAAACCGAGTTCTTACCCGATCAACCAGATGCATTGGTTCTAAAAGAAAGAGCTAACGTATTTATGACTGATGCATTTAAAGAAGGTTTGTTTGAAGTTCAGGATGCATCCTCCCAACTAGTTGCTGCGTTTTTAGGAGTTCAACCTGGTATGCGTGTGGTAGATACGTGTGCTGGTGCTGGAGGAAAAACATTGCATTTGGCGTCTTTAATGCAAAATAAAGGACAATTAATAGCAATGGATTTATACGAAAGTAAATTAAAACAATTAAAACTTCGTGCCAAAAGAAACGGTGCTTTTAATATTGAATATAGAATAATTGACACTACCAAAGTTATCAAAAAGCTACACGAAAAAGCAGATAGGGTTTTAATTGATGCGCCTTGCAGCGGATTAGGAGTTCTAAAAAGAAACCCAGATGCTAAATGGAAATTACAACCTGAATTTATTGATAATATTCGAAAAATTCAAAGTGAGGTTTTAGAAAGTTATTCTAAAATAGTAAAGCCAGGTGGAAAATTAGTGTATGCTACCTGCTCTATTCTTCCGTCTGAAAACCAAGAACAAATTGCTAAATTTTTGAAAACTGAAATTGGAAAACAATTTAAATTAGAAAAAGATTGTAAAATATTATCCTCCGAATCTGGATTTGATGGTTTTTACATGGCTTTATTAGAAAGAACCGTTTAAACAATGAAAAACTTATATTCGTTATTTTTATTAATTACATTAACTTCTGGATTTGCACAAATTCCAAATGGTTATTACGATAATGCAACCGGAACTGGATTTGCACTTAAAACACAATTAAACTCTATAATTAGTTCACATAACACTTTAATATATGGTTCTGGATTATGGAATTTGTTTACAACTTCCGATGTAAGACCCGATGGTTATGTTTGGGAAATTTATTCCAATTGTAATTTTGTTTTTGGAACAGTAGCAAATGGTGGAAATCAAGACGATGGAACTCTTGGGACAATTGAGTGCCAAAGATTCAATAAAGAACATACATTCCCCCAAAGTTGGTTTGGAGGTCAGGTTTATCCAATGTATTCCGATGCACATATTGTAATGCCAGCAGACAAAAAAGACAATGGTATGCGCCAAAGTTTAGCATATGGAATGGTGGCATCTAACGTGGTTAATCCAATAGGAAATGGTTGGAAAATTGGAACTTGCACTACTCCAAATTACCCATATTCACTTCAGGTATTTGAGCCAGCAGATCAATTTAAGGGAGATATAGCTCGAAATTATTTTTATATGGCGACCTGTTATGAAACTAGTATTGGTAGTTGGCAAACTCTTAATGCAAGTGGTGATACCGTATTAGATGGTACTAATGATAATGTATTTGAACCTTGGTTTTTAAACATGCTTCTAATTTGGAACCTTCAAGACCCAGTTAGCCAAAAAGAAATAGATAGAAACAATGCTATTTATGCTGTTCAAGGAAACAGAAATCCTTTTGTTGACCATCCTGAATATGTTTGTCAAATATGGACTAATGCATGTAACAACATGAATAACATCTCATTTGAAGCTTCTGCCATTTCTATATTTCCAAACCCTAGCACAGAACATAATGTTACAATAAATACTTCTAATATTATAGACTCAATTGTAGTTACAAACATTAATGGACAGGTAGTAATGGAAATGAAAAACCCAACATTTATAAATAATTCCTATACAATAGAAAATTTAAATGAAGGATTTTACTTTCTTAAATTAACTTCTAACAACCAATCGGTTACTAAGAAAGTTATCCTAAATTAATCAAGACGATTTGAAATTAAAAAACCGTCTCATTTTCATGAGACGGTTTCTTTTTTATTAAGGGTGGATGACCGGGTTCGAACCGGCGACTTCCGGCACCACAAACCAGCGCTCTAACCAGCTGAGCTACAACCACCATTTTACGAGTGCAAATATATTGTAAAAGTTTTCGTTTTGCAAGGAAAAAATAAAAAAATTACACCAAATTACTTAAACTATTGACTGCCAAATACCTTTCAACCGTAAAACCTTCTCCATGATCTGTACCAATGATTCTACCTAAATCTTGAGCGCGATATTTCACACTATCTAAGAAATTTTTAGAACTAATTGGCGATTCTGGTTCGTTAGTATTTTCTTTATAAAACTGCGAACTATAAGCTAAAATTGATTCCATTTTTATATCTAAAAAACCAGAAATGTCTACTACAAAGTCTGGAGTCAAATTTTCCCATTGAATATAATGATAAACAACTTTTGGACGCCAAGCTTCTTGTTTTTCATCATTAATAATAGTTTCTATTTTGCGTAATCCAGAAAGAAAACAAGCATCAGATACTAATTTACTTCCTTTACCGTGATCAATATGTCTATCTTGAATTGCATTACACAATACAATTTCTGGACGATATTTTCGAATCATCTCGATAATTTTCATTTGGTGTGCTTCGTCATTAATAAAGAACCCATCTCGCATATCTAAGTTTTCTCTTACAGAAATACCTAAAATTTCCGATGCCCTAGCGGATTCTGAATTACGAATTTCAACTGAACCACGAGTTCCTAATTCCCCTCGGGTTAAATCTATGATTCCAACTTTTTTTCCTATACTAATTTCTTTTGCAATGGTACCACTACATCCTAATTCTACATCATCTGGATGCGCCCCAAAAGCCAATATATCTAATTTCATATACACTATTTAAATTGCTAATTTAGTTAATCAATAAGGACTTACAAGATTTTTTTTAATGTTTGCGATTTATTGACAGTTTCAAAATATTCTTTTTCGGGATTGCTGTCGCTTGTAATTCCGCATCCAATGAATAATTGCGACTTAGTAACATTTGATTTAGAATCTATATCAAGTTTCATGCAACGTAAATTCACAAATAAATCACTTTTACCAAATTCAAATGTTAAAAAATCTTTGTTCCATTCACCTAAATATCCCGAATAAAATTCTCTATCATAACCTTCGTTTTTCAAAATAAATTCTTTTGATTTATTTTTAGGAAAACCACAAACGGCAGGAGTTGGATGTAATAAATCTATAATTTTAGACACATCTAATTGGGTATCTAATGTAGCATGGATATCTGTTTTTATATGAATTATAGAACCTGCTTGAAAAGTATAAGGCTCCGATTTTGTAACTGTACTAGAAACGGTTTGCAAATTATTTACAATAAAATCAGTAACTGTTTGTTGCTCTCTTTTTTCTTTTTCACTCCATTTTACTTCCTGTAAATCAGACAGTAATTGAGTTCCAGCTAAAGCAACGGTTTTAAGTATATTACTTTCAATATTAACTAATTGTTCCGGTGTTGCCCCCATCCAAAAACCAACTTTAGGATGATAGAAACAATATTTAAAAGCTGTTGGGTAATTAGAAATAAGCGAATTAAAAACCAAATCAAATTGAAAATTATCTAATTCAATTAATTCACTTCTAGAGACTACTACTTTTTCAAAGGTTCCGCTATTAATTTCTTGTAGAGCTAAATTAACCAGATTTTCAAAATTATATTTAGCGGTTTCTTCGATTTTATATTCCTTAGATTTAGACAAAACAAAATCCGATTCATTAACTATTTCTACATAAATATCGGAATAATTTTCAGGAATTAAATATTTCTTTAAATTATCAAAAGAAACAAATGCAAACCCAGATTTTCCATCTTCTAACGAATATAACGCATCATTTTTTTGAAAAAGCGCGATTATTTTTTTTGAATTTGGTTTGCAATAACTTACAAATGGTAATTTGGAGTTGAATTGTTCGGATATCTTTTGAAATAAACCACTCATTATCTTCTTGGTAAAACCATATTTGTCAATTTACATAATGAAATTAACTTATCTTTTTCATCTACAATTCTAATTTCCCATAAGTGAATGCTCGCTCCTTTATGAAGAATTTTTGCTGTAGCAGTAACCATTCCTTCTTTCTTGCTTCTTACGTGATTAGCAGAAATTTCTATTCCTCTAATCTCTTGCTTCTCTGGATTCACAAACATCAATGACGCTGCACTGCCTACACTTTCTGCCAATGCAACAGATGCACCTCCGTGTAATAATCCCATAGGTTGATGTACTCTAGGATTTACCGGCATTGTAGCCACGAGAAAATCTTCGCCAGCATCGGTATATTCAATTTCTAAAGTTTGCATTAAGGTGTTTTTAGACCAATCATTACAAAGCTGAAGCATTTTTTCTCTATCAAAAACCATGTTTATTTTTTTACAAAATTAAACATTTAAAATAGATTCGGAATATTGTTTAACATTTACAAACTAAAAAAGCATTTTCATCGTTATCTATTTTAAAAATTGCAGTTTTAAATTTTCAAATAATTAACTACATTTACCAAATTAGAATTTTATATATGCATAAATTATTTATTTTACTCCTAGCAGGAATAGCAATAAGTCTAACATCATGTAGGAATGATTTTGCTTTTACACAAAGTACCGGTGGATTAGAATTCTCTAAAGACACGGTATATTTAGATACTGTTTTCACAAATATCGGCTCTAGTACTTACCAATTAAAAGTTTATAATAGAAGCGATAAAGATATTTCAATTCCTAAGATTCAACTCGGAAAAGGACTTAGTTCTAAATATCGAATTATGGTTGACGGAATGACTGGTGATGTAGGTGCTCAAGGTAAAATATTTAGTAATGTAGAACTTTTAGCAAAAGATAGTCTTTTCATTTTTGTAGAAGTAACAAGTGATGTTGCAAGTGCCAATCCTACTGATTTTTTATACACCGATCAAATTCAATTTTCCAATATTGTAGGTGCTCCACAAACTGTTGAATTAGTAACTTTAATACAAGATGCCTATTTTATTTTTCCGCATCGGACTCAAAATGCAGACAACACTTACACCTATGAAGGAATAAATTTAGGCACAGACGACTCAAACCAAGCCGTAACAATTGTAGGCAGTACTTTAGATCATAATGACCCAATAAATCACGATGAATATACTTGGGGAAATGACAAACCATATGTTATTTATGGCTATGCATTAGTTCCTGATAACGAAACATTAAATGTAACTAGTGGAGCAAGAGTACATTTTCATGCAAATTCAGGTTTAATTATTGCAAAAAATGGAACTCTAAAAATAAATGGATTACCTTCAACTACTAATGATCCTGCCGATTTAACTAAGGAAGTCATTTTTGAAGGCGATCGTTTAGAGCCAGATTTTTCTGACGTACCTGGACAATGGACAGCAATAATTAATTTTTCTACTTTACCCAATAATGTAATTGAACATCTTACTTTAAAGAATGCAACTGTAGGTATATTATCTAATAATTTTGCCTTAACAACAGATAATTCCTTTACAAAGTTTACTATTAATAATTCTCAAATATACAACTGCTCTAATTATGGAATATTAGGAAGAAATGCACAAATTAATGCTAATAATCTAGTTGTTAATTATAGCGGTCAAGCCAATATTGCAGCAACTTATGGTGGGACTTATAATTTTACAAATTCCACATTCAATAACAATTGGAATAGTTCCAAACAAGCAGCTGTAATCTTCAATGATTACCTTGAAACGGATACAGCTTATTTGGTTAAACAAACCACTGTTACAATGTCAAATTGCATAGTATATGGATCCAATAGTACTGAAATTTCGTTAGAAAAAAAGGGAACAGCATTTACTACGACTTTTAATAACTGTTTATTTAAAGTCAATGATTTGAGTACTTCTTTAAGTTCTAATCCTTTGTATGATTCTATTCGTTTGGAGCAAAATGGAAATAAAAAGAATATCAATCCAAAGTTTAAAAATAGCGCCAAAAATCAGTTGTGGCCTACAGAAGATTTATTTGTTAAAGTAACACCTGGAGTAGCTACTCCATTTGACATACTAAATAAAACAAGGAATTCTATAAATACTAATATAGGCGCCTATCAATTTATTGCTAACTAATTTCAAATTAATCGCCCTCTTTTTTGAGGGCTTTTTATTTGTATATAAATTGTCGAAAACCCGTTAAAAACTATTTATAACTCATTTTGCTACTTCTGTTTTTTAATTTAAATTTGCAGATACAACAACGTTAGGATAAAGGCAAATCTCAATTTAATCCAAGCGACAACTATACAACACAATGATTCACTTTTTCGGCAACGAAACCTCTACAGTATATGCTGTTCAAACAAGCAATAGCCTATTGAAACAGCAATCACAAAATGAACTTTCTACAGAAACAATCTCCAAATTAAATTGGCTTTTTGGAAACGCAACTAAAATTGAGAAATCCGTACTTACGGATTTTTTTGTTGGTCCGCGTGCTGCAATGGTAACTCCTTGGAGTACTAATGCTGTAGAAATAACACAAAATATGGGAATTGAAGGAATAATAAGGATTGAAGAATTTGAGAAAGTTACTTCCGATTTTACTTCTTTTGATCCAATGTTATTGCAAAAATATTCCGAATTAAATCAAGATATATTTACAATAAATATAGAACCTGAAGCAATTCTTGAAATTGATGATATTTCAATTTATAACCAACAAGAAGGATTGTCGTTAAGCTTTGAGGAAGTAGAATATTTAGAAAACCTATCTAAAAAATTAAATAGAAAACTTACTGATTCAGAAGTGTTTGGTTTTTCTCAAGTTAATTCAGAACACTGCCGTCACAAAATCTTCAATGGAACTTTTGTAATTGACGGTATAGAAAAACCCTCTTCTTTATTTAAATTAATTAAGAAAACTGCTGCTGAAAATCCGAATGATATTGTTTCAGCTTACAAAGATAATGTTGCTTTCATAAAAGGACCTTCCATAGAACAATTCGCACCAAAAAGTGCTGACAAACCAGATTTTTATTCCAAAAAACAATTCGATTCTGTTATTTCATTAAAAGCAGAAACGCATAATTTCCCAACCACTGTTGAACCTTTTAATGGTGCTGCAACAGGTTCAGGAGGTGAAATTCGTGATAGATTAGCTGGAGGTCAAGGTTCTTTACCATTAGCTGGAACTGCAGTATACATGACTGCCTACTCTAGATTAGAAGAAAATAGAAATTGGGAAAAAGGAATGGCCGAAAGAAAATGGTTGTACCAAACACCAATGGATATTTTAATAAAAGCATCTAATGGAGCATCTGATTTTGGAAATAAATTTGGTCAACCTTTAATTACAGGTTCTATTTTAACCTTTGAGCATGATGAAGACAACCGCAAACTTGGTTATGATAAAGTAATCATGCAAGCGGGTGGAATAGGATACGGAAAAGCATCGCAAGCACAAAAACAAAAACCAAAAACAGGAGATAAAATTGTAATTCTAGGTGGTGAAAACTATAGAATTGGAATGGGTGGTGCCGCTGTTTCTTCTGCTGATACAGGAGCATTAGGCTCTGGTATTGAGTTAAATGCTATTCAGAGATCTAATCCAGAAATGCAAAAACGTGCTGCTAATGCGATTCGAGGATTGGTAGAAAGTGATGAAAACCCTATTGTTTCTATTCACGATCATGGTGCAGGAGGGCATTTAAACTGCTTGTCAGAACTTGTCGAAGAAACCGGTGGATTAATTGATTTAGATAAATTACCTGTAGGTGACCCTACCCTTTCTGCAAAAGAAATCATAGGTAACGAAAGCCAAGAACGAATGGGATTGGTTATAGGACAGAAAGATATTGACACTTTACAACGAATTGCCGATAGAGAACGTTCACCAATGTATCAAGTTGGTGAAGTTACAGGAAATCACAGATTTACTTTTAAAAGCGAAACTACAGGCAATAAACCAATGGATTTTGCTTTAGAAGATATGTTTGGTAGTTCTCCTAAAGTTATTATGACCGACAAAACAATTGTTAGAAAATATGCTGATTTAGAATATACTAATGAAAATATTTTAAATTATATAGAACAAGTACTCCGATTAGAAGCTGTTGCTTGTAAAGATTGGTTAACTAATAAGGTAGACCGATGTGTAGGTGGAAAAGTTGCCAAACAACAATGCTCTGGTCCTTTGCAATTGCCATTAAATAATGTTGGGGTGATGGCATTAGATTATAACGGAAAAGAAGGAATTGCTACTTCAATTGGCCATTCTCCTATTTCTGCATTAATTGATCCAAAAGCAGGTAGCCGAAATGCTATTGGCGAAGCATTATCCAATATTGTTTTTGCACCCTTAAAAGATAATTTACAAAGTGTATCACTTTCTGCCAACTGGATGTGGGCTTGTAAAAATGAAGGAGAAGATGCTCGTTTATATGAAGCTGTTCAAGCATGTTCTGACTTTGCTATCGAATTGGGAATTAATATTCCAACAGGAAAAGATTCGCTTTCAATGAAGCAAAAATATCCAAATGACGAAGTAATTGCTCCTGGAACAGTTATTATTTCGGCAGGTGGAAATTGTTCGAATATTACTAAAGTTGTTGAACCGGTATTGCAACGAAATGGTGGTTCACTATATTATATCAATTTATCGCAAGATGATTTTAAATTAGGTGGAAGTTCATTTGCTCAAACTTTAAATAAAATAGGAACTGAAACCCCAACAATAAAGGATTCAAACTATTTTAAAGTGGCTTTTAATACGATTCAAAATTTAATAAAAGACAGGCAAATACTTGCAGGACACGACATTGGAAGTGGCGGATTGATAACTACTTTATTAGAAATGTGCTTTGCAGATATAAATGTAGGTGCTTCCATTTCATTCGATTCTTTATCAGAAAATGATTTAGTTAAGATTTTGTTTTCTGAAAACATTGGAGTTGTGCTTCAAGCTAAAGACGATATTACTTTTGAAAACGCATTTAAAGGTATGGAGATTTTCAAAATCGGAAAAGTGGTAGAAAGCAATTTCTTGGAAGTTGGAAGCTTAAAATTAGAAATTAGTAAATACCGAAATATTTGGTTTGAAACTTCTTATTTACTAGATCAAAAACAAACAAAAAATAATAAAGCAAAAGAGCGTTTTGACAATTTAGGAAAACAACCTTTGCAATATCAGTTTTCTAGTCATTTTACAGGAGTCTTAAATACTAAACTTTCTACTAATGAAGAGTTTGTTCGCCCAAAAGCTGCGATTATTAGAGAAAAAGGAAGTAACAGCGAACGTGAAATGGCAAATGCTATGTATTTAGCAGGCTTTGATGTAAAAGATGTCCACATGACTGATTTAATTTCAGGTCGCGAAAATCTAGAAGACATTCAATTTATTGGTGCTGTAGGCGGTTTTTCTAATTCAGATGTTTTGGGTTCCGCTAAAGGTTGGGCTGGTGCATTTTTATATAATGAGAAGGCAAAATCTGCATTACAAAATTTCTTTAAAAGAGAGGACACACTATCTGTTGGAATATGTAATGGTTGCCAATTGTTTATGGAATTAGAATTGATAAATCCGGAGCATGAAATTCATGGCAAAATGCTACAAAACGATTCACACAAACACGAAAGTATTTTTACGTCGGTAATAGTACAAGAGAATCATTCGGTAATGTTATCCACATTAGCAGGAACTTCATTAGGTGTTTGGGTTTCTCATGGCGAAGGAAAATTCAACTTACCTCTTGAAGAAAGTCAATATAATATTGTAGCAAAATATGGTTATGAAGGTTACCCTGCCAATCCTAATGGATCAGATTATAATACAGCAATGTTATGTGATAAAACAGGACGACATTTAGTTATGATGCCACATATTGAACGTTCTACTTTCCCTTGGAATTGGGCATATTATCCTGGCGATACTAAAGATGAAGTTTCTCCATGGATTGAAGCATTTGTAAATGCTCGACTTTGGGTAGAGAAACAAAAATAGTAGAAAAGGAATTTATATATTTATAATTGAATTCAAAAGTGAAGACAATTATTCCATCATCAATCTGGTCAAGATTGGAAAATGATCGGAATTTTTAAACAATGGAAAGTTTTCAAAGCTTTTCACTTTCATTCTTTTATCAACAAAAATATAGTCTATTCTGGCTGGATAATATTTAAAATTATAGGTTTCACCAAAACCATTTCCAGCTTCTTCAAAACAATCACTTAGGTTGCCTTTTATCCTTCTGTATACATAAGAGAAAGCGCTGTTATTCATATCACCACAAATAATCATAGGATAGTGACATTCCTTCTTATGTTTTTGTAATATTTCGGCTTGTAATTGTTGTTTTTTAAATGCACGACTTATTCGAAGTACCATCAATTGCGATTTTTGCTGACTTATAGAATCAACATTTTCTTGTATTTCATTAACATCGGGAGAAATTTTTATCGACTGCAAGTGCATATTATATACTCGAATAGTATCTTTCCCTTTTCGAATATCGGCATAAACGATTAAATTATTAGATTCCGGAAATTCAATATTTCCTTCATCTACAATAGGATATTTAGAAAAAATTGCTTGACCAGTTTTAATATTTTTCCCTTGCATAAAAATAAAACGATGTTTATAAACACGTAAATCTACTTTTGCCGTTTTAGAATATTCTTGTATACAAAGTATGTCTGGATTTTGATCATTAATAAAATGTCTTATAGAATCACCAACATGCTCTTGAGGAAGCCAGTTAAACAGATTGAACAATCTAACGTTATAACTCATTACAATAAAATCTTTATCTTCTTTAGGTTGCGGATTAGAATCGAATTTATAAAACTTATTTACAAACGTAATTCCAATAATTAATGCAATTGCAGATAGAATCATCTGTCTTTTCAATTGGAAAAGCCAATAAATAAAAAATAAGGCATTTATTATTAAAAACAAAGGAAGAATAAGAGTAAGTACCGATAAAAACGGAAAAAATGTAGGTGCTAGAAATGGCAAAACATAAGCAAGAAAAGTCAATACAGTAAACACTATATTAAAGAAGAATATTACTTTATTAAACCAAGATAGTTTTTTCATTTATTTCTTAAAAGAACCTTCAATTTGAAGCTCTTAGTTACTTTTTTTGACACTAACTTCACTAATTTTCACCTATTTAATAATTGTTTGAATTACTTTCTAAATAAACTGTGAAAGTCTTGTATATAGATTTTTTTTGTATGCTACTTCCCTGCTTTAAAAAGAAATTCTTTTTCTTCAGCAGTTAAACTATCATACCCTGATTGACTAATTTTATCTAGAATTTCATCTATTTGTTGTTGCGATTTATCTTTTACTACAATCTTACTAGCGGCTTTTGCAAACGGTTTTTTCGGATTTACATGCACTCTTTTAAAAGGAGTTTTTTTACTAGGTTGAAACAAATTAACAAAAAAATCAATTACAGTTGACACTATATTACTTAAATCTGTTCCATTTTGAAGTAATTTTATGTAAATCACACCAAAAAAAGCTCCTGCTAAATGCGATATATGACCGCCTGTATTACCCGATAAAAACTGCATTGTATCTAATAATAGTATAACTGCTGTTAAATGCCATAACTTAACATTCCCTATCAATAACAATCTAACTACCATTAATGGTTGGTAGGTAGCTGTAGCAACCAAAATTGCCATTACAGCAGCAGAAGCTCCAACCAAGGTTGAATTTAAATGCAATAAATAGTATCCAATTACAAATGCCAATCCAGCAAAAATAGAACTCAATAAATACAATCCTAAAAATTGTTTCTGGGTAAAAAAGGTTAAAAATAATCGGCTTGAAAAATTTAAAACCATCATATTAAAAAACAAATGCCAAAATCCATCATGAAGAAAAGCATAGGAAAGTAAAGTATATGGAAAATAAAGTACGTCATTAGGGTTAGAAGACAAGCAAATCCAATTTGGAAAAGTGAAAACTCCTAAGCTAAATTGATAGAAAAAAACTAATGAAATTAAAAATATTGCCACATTCCAATAGATGACTCTATTGGCAATACCACCAATTTTATACTGTAATTTAATATCGTCTATTATATTCATATCCTCTTAAAGATTAATTCCAACGTTTATTATTAAACTGATTTTTTTTCCAATACCACATCATAATAAAACCAGTTATGGCACCACCAATATGTGCAAAATGGGCTATACCTGTGCTTCCTGCTCCAAATATAGACTGACCTTTCAAACCTAAAAACAAATCAATAGCTAATAAACCAGGAACAAAATATTTAGCTTTAATTGGAATTGGTATGAACATAATTCCTAATTCAGCCATTGGAAACATAAAAGCAAAAGCAACTAAAAGTCCATAAATTGCACCGGATGCACCTAAGGTTTGTGAATTATAAGCTGCATACATATTTTCTAGTGCAGATTTAGGAATTGAATTTAATAATCCTGAATTGTATTTCCCTTCAGTCAATAATGTCATAATATCATGATGCGAAACATTGGCTTCTTGTAATAAAGAAAGTGCGTGTTGGTATTGATAATAATGTATTCCTTCATTTAATAATATTGCTCCTAATCCACAGGAAATATAAAAAAACAAAAATTTAGTTCCTCCCCAAAAATGTTCTAAAGCACTTCCAAAAGAATATAAAGCAAACATATTAAATAAAATATGAGTGAAATTTGGCATTGGAGCATGCATAAACATACTTGTTAATGGTTGCCATACTTTAAAATTAGGATTCTGAATATAGAATTCAGAAAATAAAGGATAAGCATTAGTTCCTGGTAACTGCGAACCAATAAAAAAGATAATATTTAAAATTAATAGTTGTTTTACAACTGGTGTTATTCTCATCATAAGGCAAATCTTTTATCTATATCTTCCACACGCATGGTGATGAAAGTGGGTTTTTGAAATGGGGAAACATTAGGGTCTTTACAGGCAAATAAATTGTTAACCAAATTTTCTTGTTCTTTTTCAGTTAGATAAGCTCCGGTTTTAACAGCCAAACTATTTGCCATGGATTTCGCAATAGAGTCATTCTGACTAAAACTACTATCGGGAACTCCGTCTTGCAAATCGCTTATTAATTGTTCTAATACGGATGCAACTTCACTTTCGGATGTATTTGCTGGAATCCCTGAAATTTGAAGGTATTCTTCATTTAATGCTTCAAAAACAAATCCTGTATTTTCTAATGCAGGCTGTAATTCGGTAATTATTTTCATCTCATTTACAGAAAAATGAAATTGCAACGGAAACAATAATTGCTGACTAGATGCTTGGTTAACTGTCATGTTTGTTAAAAACTGTTCATATAATACACGTTGGTGTGCTCTATGTTGGTTAATAATTACCATTCCAGATTTTATTGGACTTACAATATATTTTTTCTGAATTTGATAGGTATGTTTTGCAACTTGTTCTTCTTCTTTTTCATCAAAAAAAGATGCTGTTACCTCTTCATTTTCAAAAGTAAAATTCTCAACATCCAAAGTATCCTGTTTCAATCCAACATATAAACTTTCCCAACTTTGAGTAGTATCTGCTTTTTTATAAGAAGAGCCGCCACCTGAAAAAGAAGTCGATTGCTTTTCATCTGAAAAAGGATTATAAGATCTATCCACTTGAACCTTTGGATATTCAGCACTTTTTGTTTGGTATTCATAAGGCGTATCCAAATTTGGATCTCTATCAAAATCTAATGCAGGAGCTACGTTAAATTGCCCTAAACTATGTTTAATGGTAGACCTTAAAATAGCATAAAGTGCTTGTTCATCATCAAACTTAATCTCAGTTTTAGTGGGATGAATATTGATATCAATGGTATTTGGAGGCACATTTAAATAAATAAAATAACTTGGTTGTGCGCCATTAGGCAACAAGCCCTCATAGGCATTCATTACAGCATGATGCAAATAGCCACTTTTAATATATCTATCGTTTACAAAAAAGAATTGTTCAGATCTATTTTTCTTAGCAAATTCAGGTTTTCCAACGAACCCTTGTATAGTTACAATTTCTGTTTCTTCTTGAACAGGAACTAATTTTTCATTTGTTTTACCAGAAAAAATACTAACAATTCGTTGCCTTAAATTAGAATTTGGCAAATTAAACATTTCACTTCCGTTATGGTACATCGTGAAATAAATATTAGGATGCGCCAGTGCTACCCTTTGAAATTCATCTACAACATGACGATATTCAACCGTTTCAGATTTTAAAAAATTACGTCGAGCTGGAATATTATAAAAAAGATTTTTCACCGCAAAGGAAGTCCCTTTGGGTACTACTGAAGGTTCTTGCGA
Organism: uncultured Bacteroidota bacterium; assembly: GCA_903838055.1. Classification (GTDB taxonomy): domain Bacteria; phylum Bacteroidota; class Bacteroidia; order Flavobacteriales; family Flavobacteriaceae; genus Flavobacterium. The sequence goes on from CAILWV010000077.1 coordinate 51,253, forward strand.
AACAAATTTGCTGCCTTCAATAACAATATGATTTCCAAGTTCTTCTTGTTCTTGCTTAGTTTTCATCTCTACGTGGGCAATAGCAGCAATTGATGCCAATGCTTCACCACGAAACCCTTTTGTATGCAAAGAAAATAAATCTTCAGCTTGACGTATTTTAGAAGTTGCATGACGCTCAAAACACAAACGTGCATCGGTAACGCTCATTCCTACTCCGTTATCAATAACTTGAACCAATGCTTTTCCTGCATCTTTAATTATCAATTTAATGTCTGTTGCTTTTGCATCAACAGCATTTTCCAGTAATTCTTTTACTACTGATGCTGGCCGTTGTACTACTTCTCCGGCAGCAATCTGGTTAGCAACGTGATCAGGAAGTAGTTGAATTATACTTGACATTTTTTAGGGTTCTAGTTTTTTTAGGGTTTGGGGTTTTAGAAAACAAATTTAGCAAATTTAAGGAAAATCTGTTGGTAAATATATTTAAGTTGACACTAAAAAAGCAAAACCTATTCGATTAGGAATAGGTTTCATATATTGAAATAGTAAAACGTTACTCTTTTTCGGAAATTCGTCTCAATTCGGCCATTTTAATAGCTGCAATAGCGGCTTCAGTTCCTTTATTTCCATGAATTCCACCACTTCTATCGATAGATTGTTGTTCGTTATTATCGGTTAGCAAACAAAATATCACTGGAACATCAGTTTGAACATTCAAATCTTTTATTCCTTGGGTTACTCCCTCGCACACAAATTCAAAGTGCATCGTTTCACCTTTTATAACACAACCTATAGTAATCACAACATCTACATTTTGAGTGACGATCATTCGTTGTGCGCCATAAACCAATTCAAAACTGCCAGGAACGTTCCAACGAATAATATTTTCTTGCACTGCACCACAATCTAATAATGCTGCAAGAGTTCCATTATATAACCCTTCTGTTATGTGATCGTTCCATTCTGAAACAACAATCCCAAACCGAAAATCTTTCGCATTTGGGATTGTATTTTTATCGTAATTAGATAAGTTCTTGTTAGCTGTAGCCATTTTTATAGTGTTCAGTGCTCAGTTTAAAGTGTTCAGTACAGTATTAAACTGCCAACTGAACATTGAATACTGAATACTAATTACTGCGCCATTCCAATTAAAGCATCAATGTTTTGTGCTTCTGGAGTAGCTTCGTATTTTTCTTTTATTTCAGTGAAATATTTTAAAGCGTCTGCTTTGTTTCCTAACTCCATTGCAGTTTGACCTGCTTTGAATAAGTATCTCGGAGTAGTGAATTCATTAGTATTTAATCTTGCTGCTTTTTCGTAGAATTCTAATGCTTTTTTAGCATCATTTTTCTGAGACCAAGCATCTCCAATTGCACCAATAGCAATAGGACCTAAGAAATAATCTTCTGTAGTGAATTTTTCTAAAAATTGAATAGCAAGATCGTATTTTTTCAAATTCAAATTAGCAATACCTGCATAATAGTTTGCAACATTACCAGAATCTGTTCCAGCATATTGATCTGCAATTCCTACTGCACCTTGTTTTCCTTCTGATCCTTTTAATACTAAAGCATATAATGAATCTTGAGATTTAGCATTAGTAGCGTCAGCAGCCAATTGGAAGTTCTTTTGTGCTACAAATAAATCAGAAGTCGCTTCTTCTTCTTTAGGTTCAGCAACAAATTTTTGATAAGACAAATATCCAACAGTTACTAAAACGATAGCTGTTAATATGCCTAAAATATATTTTTGGTTTGCAGCAACCCAATCTTCAATTTTAGAAGCACTAGAATCTAATGTATCAAAAGCCTTAGCTGTAACACTATCTTTTGCATCCACATTCGGAGTATCTTCAATAAAATTATTATCTAATTTTTCTTCTTTTTCTTTTGGTGCTTTGTAACCTCTTTTATTATAAGTTGCCATTTAAATTAATTTTAGTGTGTGCAAAAATAAAATTTTTATTGATAATTAAAAGCGATTTTTGTCGATATTTTTCAATAATTTGCACGCTCTTAAAAAAAGTAGGTAATTAATTTTGCTTTTCGTAGTATTTGTAAGCCATCACACATGTTTTTAAAAAAAATATCTTTATTCAATTATAAAAATTTTTCGGAAGCAACGTTCGAATTTGACTCCAAAATCAATTGTTTTGTTGGTAAAAATGGTATTGGAAAGACAAACATACTCGATGCAATCTATCATTTAGCTAATGGAAAAAGCTATTTTAATCCGTTAGCTGTTCAAAACATAAAACACCAAGAAGAGTTTTTTGTAATTGATGGAGAATTTGAAAAATCGGACCGAATAGAACAAATTGTAAGTAGCTTTAAAAAAGGACAAAAGAAAATCCTAAAAAGAAATGGTAAACCTTATGAGAAATTTTCAGACCATGTAGGTTTCATTCCGTTGGTAATTATTTCTCCTGCCGATAATGATTTGATTATTGAAGGCAGTGAAACCCGAAGAAGGTTTATGGATAACGTAATTTCACAATTAGATCCCTCCTATTTACAAGCACTTATTCAATACCAAAAAATATTGAGTCAACGTAATGCACTTTTAAAGTATTTTGCTTTAAATCATGTATTCGAAAACGATACATTATCTATTTACAATGAACAATTAGATGGTTTAGGGCAAGGGATTTTTCAAAAACGAAAACAATTTATTGAAGCATTTTTACCGATTTTCAACAAGCACCACCAAACTATAACCAACTCTAGTGAAACCGTGCAATTGGTTTATGAAAGTCATTTATTAGATAACGATACCTTAAGTTTACTAGTACAAAATTTATCTAAAGACCGCGCATTACAATATACCTCTGTTGGAATTCACAAAGATGATTTGGCATTTCAAATTGACAATTATCCAATTAAGAAATTCGGCTCGCAAGGACAACAAAAATCTTTTTTAATTGCTTTGAAATTAGCGCAATTTGAATTTGTAAAAAAACAATCTGGAGAAAAACCCATTTTGCTTTTAGATGATATCTTTGATAAATTGGATGAAAATCGGGTGACAAAAATTGTAGAAATGGTAAATCAGGAAGAATTTGGTCAATTGTTTATTTCTGATACACATCCTGAACGTACCGAAAATATTGTAAAAACTACACATCAGAGTTATAAAATATTCAACTTGTAACTCCTAAACTTAATTAAAAAATGATACCAAAAGAAGCATTACAATTTCTATCTGATTTAATTGCAAACAACAATACCGAATGGATGCATGCAAATAAAAAAAGATATGAATGTTATAAAAAAGACTATCATAATTTTATTTCTTCTATTTTGGCAGAAATGAAACCCTTAGATAAATCACTAGAGCCATTAGAAGTAAAAAATTGCACTTTCAGAATCAATCGAGATATTCGTTTTTCAAAGGATAAATCACCTTATAAAACTAATATGGGCGTGTGGATGTCACAAGACAAAAACAAAAAAAATGCTCCTGGTTATTACATTCATTTTGAAACCGGAAACTGCTTTGTAGCTGGTGGTGTTTGGTGTCCCGAAGCAGCAGAACTGAAACAAATACGCAAAGAAATTGAATTTTTTCACGAGGATTTAGAAGCCATTGTTTCCAATAAAAACTTTCAAAAGGAATTCATCCAATTGGATCGTGGCGAAAATAATATTTTGAAGAAAGCACCAAAAGACTTTGATCCAAATCATCCTGCAATAGAATTTTTAAAACTTAAAAGTTTTACGGCATCCCATAAAATTTCGGAATCTCTTTTCTCAAATCCTGATTTTAGTAAACAAATTGCTAAAAAGCTAATCGCAATTAAACCATTAAACGACTTTTTGAGAAGAGCTTTAGAAACGGAAGAATAACCAAAATTAATGTTGCAACTAATAAAATCATATCTTGTTTTTTTATGGAACTCCAAAAACCAACATGGAGTACATTCCCCTTTTGTATTTAATTTAGTTACGAAATGCTTTTATGATACAACTAAATACCCTGAATATTCCATCTTAAAAAAATACAGAAAATCACTTTTAGCAAATAATGAAACCATTGAAGTAAACGATTTTGGAGCAGGATCTCGAGTTTTTAAAAGTAATACGAGAGCAATTTCTAAAATAGCTAAAACAGCAGGGATTTCTCCCAAAAGAGCCAAATTATTATTTAGAATTGTAAACTATTTTCAACCCAACACCATTTTAGAAATAGGAACTTCTTTAGGATTAGCAACTTCAGCTCTTTCATTAGGGCTCGAGGCAAAGACAAACAGAGCGAAACTAAATAAAAATGCTAAAATCACTACATTAGAAGGATGTTTAAATACGCTAAATCAATGTCAATTGCAATTACAAAAATTCAATTTCAATAACATTACAGCAATAAACACCGAATTTTCAAGTTACCTCTCAACCCAAAACCCAATACCCAACACCCAGGACCTAATTTACTTTGACGGCAACCATTCTAAAAAAGCTACCTTAGATTATTTTGAACTTTTATTACAAACCAATACAAACGATTCCGTTTGGATTTTTGACGATATTCATTGGAGTAAAGACATGGAAGAAGCTTGGAAAATTATCCAAAACCATCCCAAAGTTACCGTTACAATTGACACTTTTCAATGGGGAATTGTTTTCTTTAGAAGTGAACAAATAAAAGAGCATTTTGTGATTCGGGTTTGATTTTATTCCTTAATAAACTTTTGAAAATTTGTTATTCCATTAATAGTAACGGAAACAAAATAAATCCCGGAATCCAAATTCTGAACATTAATTTGATTGGATTTATTTTTTTGATGTAGTATTACTTTACCCATCAAATCAATAACAGTACAATTCTCTATTTCATTTTCATTTGAAATAATATTTAAAACTGAATTAGACGGATTTGGATAAATCGTAAATGATTTATTCGTTTCACTTTTAACAGTACCCATAGTTAAGCAAGCAGTAGAAATTGGAATTAAAGAGATTGAATTATTCCCGACTCCTAATTCACCATAAAAATTATAACCCCATCTAGATAAGGAACCATCCGTTTTTAAACCAATAGTATGGTATTCACCTGTTGATGCAAATTGCCAATTAGTATCCGTGGATATTTGAGTAAAAACAGGTTTATCTAAAGTGGTACCATCTCCAATCATACCAAATAAATTAAAACCACAAGTCCACAAAGTACCATTATTTTTTATTGCTAGTGAATTATATTTTCCAATTCCAATACTTTTCCAATTCGTTTCACTTCCAATTTGAGTCAATAAATATTTTGTATTAGTTGAACCATCACCTAATCTTCCATCGGAATTTAATCCTGTTGAAAAAATAGTGCCTCCTACTTTTAAAGCTAATGTATGGTATTCTCCTGCTAAGGCAGAACTCCAGTTATTTGCAGTTCCTATTTGAATTGGAACATAAGAATTACTATTATTCCCATTTCCAAATTGTCCATATGCATTATTTCCCCAAGCCCATAAAGAACCATTAATTTTTATTGCTATGGAATGGGTTGGGCCTGCAGATATAGTTTTCCAATCAGTACCTGCTCCTATTTGTGTAGGAACACTTTTACTAATTAATGTTCCATCACCCAATTGTCCATAATTTGAATTAAAACCCCATGCCCACAAAGTGCCATTATTCTTTATTGCTAAATTAGACCAATAGGTTGCCGAAATTGTTTTCCAGTCGTTAGCAGTACCTATTTGAATTGGAACTGTACTATCTGTATTAGTTCCATTACCAAGTTCTCCATAAAAATTATAACCCCAAGCCCACAAAGTTCCATCCGTTTTTATTGCTAAGGTATGGCTTAATCCAGCAGAGACCATCTTCCAATTAGTATTTGTGCCTACCTGAACAAAATAATTTTTATCCGTTGTGGTGCCATCTCCTAATTGTCCATTCCAATTCACTCCGCATGCCCATAAAGTACCATCTGTTTTTATACCTAAAGTTGTATAAATACCAGCTGAAACTGATTGCCAACATTGTGCATTACCAATATAAAATAAATTCAAAAGCGCAATTAAAAGGATAGATTTTCTCATTTAAGATTGATTATGTATCAAATATAATAAAAATACAATCAATTTACTTTTCAATGGGGAATTGTTTTCTTTAGAGGTGAACAAAAGAAAGAGAATTTTGTGATTCGGATTTGAAAATAAATTTAAATTTATTGTAACAAAAAACGAAATCGGATTACTTATATTTACATTCTGAAATCGTAATTCGTAATTTATAATTTTCAATGGCAAATCCATTAATCAATATTACCAATATTAAGCGTGACTTTGTTTTAGGTAGCGAAATCATCAACGTATTAAAAGGCATCGATTTACAAATAAATAAAGGCGAATATGTTGCCTTAATGGGACCTTCCGGTTCAGGAAAATCTACCCTTATGAATCTTTTAGGTTGCCTTGATACCCCAACTTCAGGTACTTATATTCTTAACGGAAAAGACGTTTCACAAATGCACGATGATGATTTAGCAGAAATTCGAAATAAAGAAATTGGTTTCGTGTTTCAAACCTTCAATCTACTGCCAAGAACAACCGCACTAGACAACGTTGCCTTGCCAATGATTTATGCAGGATATTCTAAATCTGATCGAAATAAAAGAGCAACTGAAGTGCTTACACAAGTTGGCCTTGACGATCGTATGGACCACCAACCAAACCAACTCTCAGGTGGACAACGACAACGTGTGGCAGTCGCTAGAGCGCTAGTTAACAGGCCTTCTATTATTCTAGCCGATGAACCTACAGGAAATCTAGACAGTAAAACCTCCGTAGAAATCATGAAACTTTTTGGAGATATTCATGCCTCAGGAAACACCGTAATTTTGGTTACCCACGAAGAAGATATTGCTAAATATGCACACCGAATTATCCGATTAAGAGACGGAATGATTGAAAGCGACACCCAAAATACCAACCATTTATAATTCTTTTTTTTTGTAGCGAATCGTTAGGGCTTTATCAGTAAACCATTTTCCTGCCGCCGTTTCAATCTGTCATTGCGAGGATGAAACAATTAGATAAACTTTTAGTTTTCGCAATAACAGGATTTTCACTCTAGCAGGGCTAATCAGTAATCTGCTTTTATTTTTGTAATCATTGAAAAACTAAGTACCTTAGCAACTTTCAAACTCAGAACTTAAAATGAAAATATACACAAAAACTGGCGATACAGGAACCACTGCACTTTATGGAGGTACCCGAGTTTCCAAACACCATATCCGCATTGAAAGCTACGGAACCGTGGACGAATTAAACTCCCACATTGGACTAATTCGAGATCAAGATATCAATCCATTATACAAAGACGTACTAGTAGAAGTTCAAGACCGACTATTTACAGTTGGTGCAATTCTAGCAACCCCACCCGAAGATGAAAAACTAAAAAGTGGCGAAAGAAGATTGAAAAACCTTGGTATTTTGGAATCGGATGTAGAATTTCTTGAAAAAGAAATGGATGCTATGGAAGAATCCTTACCGGTAATGACACATTTTGTACTTCCCGGCGGACATACAACAGTGTCATATTGTCACATTGCACGCTGTGTATGCCGCAGAGCCGAACGTTTAGCAGTGCATCTTAATGACATAGAACCTACTGAAGAACTTGTAATCAAGTACCTTAATCGACTTTCTGACTACCTATTTGTATTGGCACGGAAATTGACTTATGACTTAAAAGCAAACGAAGTTCTTTGGATACCTCGAAAATAGTTTGCAGTGAACAGTAATGCATTTAAAAATGTTACTACAGAACACTAAAAAAACACGTTCTTAAATTTAATTTGAAAATAAATCATTTTTTTCTTGACTATTTCAGTTAAAAAATTATTTTTGCATAAATTATAAAATCGAAAGCAGATGTATTGGACATTAGAATTAGCATCTTATTTAAGCGATGCGCCGTGGCCAGCTACCAAAGACGAACTTATTGACTACGCTATCAGAGCTGGTGCTCCTTTAGAAGTTGTAGAAAACCTTCAGTCTATTGAAGACGAAGGCGAGATATATGAATCAATGGAAGAAATATGGCCGGATTATCCTACCGACGAAGATTATCTTTGGAACGAGGATGAATATTAAAAAAAAATAATTAATACCACAGAAAAAAGTCTCCTTAGGGGCTTTTTTTTTGTTTAAATTTGCATTCCTTACTCCGGATTCCTCGGAATAAGAATATTAAAAATAAAATAAACCCAATTATGAGTTTCATAAATAGCATACTTAAAGCATTTGTAGGCGATAAATCTGAAAAAGATGTTAAAGCTACACAACCCTATATAGCCAAAATTAAAGCATTAGAGCCTGCATTAATTGCTTTGTCTCACGATGAATTGCGTGCTAAAACCACACAATTTAAAGCGAAGATTAAAGATGCGCGCGCAAAACAAGATGCTGAAATTGCTTCTAAAAGATTGGAAGCCGAAAATACTTCTGACATTGATTTAAGGGAAGATATCTACAATGCTATTGATGCTTTAGAAAAAGAAGCCTATGAGATTTCTGAAAAAGTATTATTAGAAATCCTTCCCGAAGCTTTTGCAGTTGTTAAAGAAACCGCAAGACGTTTTAAAGATAATTCTACAATTACCGTAACTGCAACTGAAAAAGACAGAGAACTATCGGCTACTAAACCTTATATCACTTTAGTTGGCGATCAAGCTAATTGGGCTAACCAATGGAATGCTGCTGGTAAAGAAATCACTTGGGATATGATTCACTACGACGTTCAGCTGATTGGTGGTATCGTTTTGCATGAAGGTAAAATTGCCGAAATGCAAACAGGAGAAGGAAAAACATTAGTGGCTACCCTACCATTATATTTAAATGCATTAACCGGTAACGGAGTACATTTAGTGACCGTGAACGACTACCTGGCTAAAAGAGATAGCACCTGGAAAGCACCTTTGTTTGAATTCCATGGTTTGATTGTAGATTGTATCGACAACCACTCACCGAATACAGAACAAAGAAGAAAAGCATACGAAGCCGATATCACTTATGGAACCAACAACGAATTTGGATTTGATTACCTAAGAGATAATATGGCACATTCTCCAGAGGATTTAGTGCAACGAAAACATAACTATGCCATTGTAGATGAGGTCGATTCAGTATTGATTGATGATGCTAGAACACCATTGATTATTTCAGGTCCCGTTCCTGATGGCGATCGTCATGAATTTAACGAATTAAAACCTAAAGTAGAAAATCTATATAATTTACAACGTCAGTTGGCTAACGGATTTTTATCTGAAGCAAGAAAATTAATAAAAGAAGGTAACACTAAAGATGGCGGATTTCAATTATTGAGAGCGTATCGTTCTTTACCTAAAAACAAAGCTTTAATTAAATTCTTAAGTGAAGAGGGAATTAAGCAACTTTTACAAAAAACCGAAAACGAATATATGAGTGACAACAACCGCAAAATGCCAGTTGTTGACGAAGCCTTATATTTTGTAATTGAAGAAAAAAATAACCAAGTTGAATTAACCGATAACGGAATTCAATACTTATCTCAGGATACCGATGCAACCTTTTTCGTTCTTCCAGATATTGGAACGGAAATTGCAAACATCGAAAAACAAAAATTAGATAAAGATGCTGAAGCTGAAGCTAAAGAACATTTGTTTCAGGATTTCGGAATCAAATCGGAACGTATTCACACCCTTACACAGTTATTAAAAGCCTATACGCTTTTTGAAAAAGATGTGGAATATGTAATCATGGACAACAAAATTATGATTGTCGATGAACAAACTGGTCGTATTATGGATGGCCGTCGTTATTCTGACGGATTACACCAAGCTATTGAAGCCAAAGAGCAAGTAACTATTGAGGCCGCAACCCAAACTTTTGCAACAATTACCTTACAAAATTATTTCCGTATGTACAGCAAACTTGCCGGTATGACAGGAACAGCCGTAACGGAAGCAGGAGAACTTTGGGAAATTTATAAATTGGATGTTGTTGAAATTCCAACCAACAGAGGGATGTCACGTCACGATAAAGAAGATTTAATTTACCGCTCAGTGCGTGAAAAATTCAATGCTGTTATTGAAGATGTAACGCAACTTTCTGCATCTGGAAGACCTGTATTAATCGGTACTACTTCGGTAGAAATTTCAGAATTATTAAGTCGAATGTTGAAAATGCGTGGTGTTGCTCACAACGTATTGAATGCAAAAATGCACAAAAAAGAAGCAGATATCGTTGCTGAAGCAGGAAAACCTGGCGTAGTAACTATCGCAACCAATATGGCTGGTCGTGGAACCGATATTAAGCTAACTCCCGAAGTGAAAGCAGCAGGTGGTTTAGCAATTATTGGTACTGAACGTCACGATTCACGTCGTGTAGACCGTCAGTTACGTGGTCGTGCTGGTCGTCAAGGAGATCCAGGAAGTTCGCAATTTTATGTGTCTTTAGAAGATAATTTAATGCGTCTTTTTGGTTCTGAAAGAGTTGCCAAAGTAATGGATAGAATGGGATTGAAAGAAGGTGAGGTAATTCAGCATTCAATGATGACCAAATCTATTGAAAGAGCACAGAAAAAAGTCGAAGAGAATAACTTTGGTACTCGTAAACGTTTGTTAGAATATGATGACGTTATGAATGCCCAAAGAGAAGTAGTTTACAAACGTCGTCGTCATGCTTTGCATGGAGAGCGTTTGAAACTGGATATTGCCAATATGATGTACGACACTTGTGAAGTTATCGTTGGCGACAATAAAGCAAAAAATGATTTCAAGAATTTCGAATTTGAATTAATTCGTTATTTCTCTTTCACCTCTCCTATTACCTCCGCAGATTTCGAAAAAATTAATGAAATGGAATTAACAGGGAAAGTTTATAAAGCAGCAATGGAATATTACACCGAGAAAACTGCGCGTAGTGCTCGTGAAGCAATGCCTATTATTACGGATGTTTATAAAAATCCTAACAACCAATACGAACGTATTATTGTTCCTTTTACAGACGGACTAAAATCGTTGAACGTAGTTACCGATTTAAAGAAAGCATACGATACCGAAGGAGCGCAATTAGTGGCAGATTTTGAGAAAAATATCACTTTAGCAATTGTTGATGAAGCGTGGAAAAAACACTTACGCAAAATGGACGAATTGAAAACCTCGGTTCAATTAGCTGTTCACGAACAAAAAGATCCTTTACTAATATATAAATTAGAAGCGTTTAATTTGTTTAGAAACATGTTGGATGGTGTAAATAAAGAAGTAATTTCTTTCTTATTTAAAGGAGATTTACCGAAGCAAAATACGATTCAAGAGGCTAAAGAAACTAAAAGAAAAGAAAACTATACCGAAAGTAAAGAAGAAATTCAAAATAGTGAATCGGCAGCAGAACAAAATCGTGAAGCTGGGCAAACACAGCAACGTCAAGTAACGGAAACTATTGTTCGCGATCAACCAAAAATCAACAGAAACGATACGGTTACTATTAAACACGTGATGAGTGGAAAAACTGAAACTATGAAATTCAAAAAAGCCGAAAGCATGATTGCAAATGGCGAATGGGTTTTAGTATAAAAAATTCAAACTAAGTTTTATCCCCAATTGTGAAAGCATTTGGGGATTTTTTTATTCTCTATCTTTATATTGCAGCAACTATTCTCCTCCTTTGGAGGAGTGGCCGTAGGCCGAGGTGGTTTTTAATTTCTCACCAAGTTTCACTAAGAAAACGCAAAGCACCATAAAGGTTTAATTTTTTACTGCAACTATTCTCCTCCTTTGGAGGAGTGGCCGAAGGACGAGGTGGTTTTTATTGCACGAAGGTGCACAAAGAACCACAAAGAACCACAAAGAACCACAAAGTTTTAATTTAAAGACAGAGTATTCTCCTCCTTTGGAGGAGTGGCCTTAGGCCGAGGTGGCTTTAAATTTTCACCAAGTTTCACTATGAAATCACAAATAACCACGAAGGGTAATTTAGAATTTTATTTTTTTTTTGTGGTGGAAATATTTATCACTGCTAAATGAATAAATCCCATAAAAATATTAATTTAGCATTTATGAATAGTAAATCTATAATAACCTCTTCTAACAACTGGTTGGAGTTAAAAGAAATGATAAAGGCATTGTCCAAAAAAGAAATGGGCAATGTATTTGAGTTACTTACCAAACTGTATTTCACCATCCAACCAAAATATGCTTTTTACGATGCTGTTTGGTTGTTAAACGAAGTGCCGAGTTCTATACTAGAACATCTTGAACTGCCTTCACACGATTTGGGAATTGATTTAATTGCCAAATGGGGCGATGAATTTCATGCCATACAATGTAAATACCATTCCGATTATAACACTTCCGTTAATTTTAAAGAAGTGGCTACGTTTATTTCGCTTTTAGAAGGAAATTCTAAATTCACACAAGGCTATATTTGTTCTACTGCCGATAGCACTTCTAGAAATTTAGACAAAGTAAAAACCAAACATATCAACCACATTCTTTCGGATAGTTGGCAAGAACTAGACGAAGATTTCTTTGATAAAGTTAGAAACTATTTTGAAAATAAAAATTACAAACCAATTGCTTATACTCCCAAAGAGCACCAAGTAAAAGCACTTAAAGATTGCGTTACCTATTTCAACAATCCCGAAAATAGCAAAGGAAAACTAATTTTCCCGTGTGGTGCCGGAAAGAGTTTAACTGGTTTTTGGATGACCCAAGAACTAAAATCTACTTCCACCATTATTGCCGTTCCGAGTTTGTCTTTGGTGAAGCAAACGCTGGATGTCTATCTTAGAGAAATTGTTGCCCGAAATATTGCTGTAGAATGGCTTTGCATCTGTTCGGATGAAGGGATTGGTAAAGACGATGAAATTCTGGAGAAAACCGAAAGTCTTGGAGTGCCTTGCGAAACCGACCCGATTTACATTGAAAATTGGTTGCTAAAAAACAAAGGCAAACACACCATAATCTTTACCACCTACCAAAGTGGAAAAATCATCGCCGATGTTTCTAAAAAAGTAAATTTTAAATTCGATTTAGGGATTTTTGACGAAGCCCATAAAACGGTAGGATTGAACAAAAAACTATTTAGTTACCTCCTTTTTGAAGAAAATATTTCTATCGCCAAAAAGATTTTCATGACTGCCACAGAGCGGTTTTATAGCGGAACCAAAGAGGACATTATCTCTATGGACGATACCGATATTTATGGCGATACGTTTTCGCAAATGAGTTTCAAGGAAGCAATTGAAAAAGAACTGCTAACCGATTATAAAGTCATCACTATTGATGTAAAAAAGAGTGAAATTGCCGAATTCATTAAAAGCAATAACCTGGTGCAATTGAACAACAAATGGAAAAACGAAACCGAAGCACGTTCGTTGGCCTCCATGATTGCCTTGCGAAAAGCAATGAAAGTCTTGCCAATAAAAAATGCCGTTTCCTTTCACTCCTCTATTGAAAAAGCCGAACGCAATAAAGAACTACAAAATTACATTACCAATACCTACCAGTACGATGCTATCAATTCGTACACCGTTTCGAGTAAAGTTCCAACTACAAGACGAAATGTATTGGTGCAAGAGTTTGCCAATTCTTCTATAAAAGCATTAATTACCAACTCCAAATGTTTAACCGAAGGAGTAGATGTACCCAACATTGATTGTATTGTTTTTGCCGACCCACGAAAAAGCAAAGTAGATATCGTGCAAGCTTTAGGTAGAGCCTTGCGAAAAAAAGAAGGCAAAGAATGGGGTTATGTAATTTTACCGGTGATTTATGATGATGTAACCCACGAAATAGACAATGAAAATTATGCTGAAATAATTTCTATTATTAGAGGTTTGGCCTCTAATGACGAGCGAATTGTAGAATATTTTAAAGAAAAAGGCGATGCTACAGGAACCAAAAGAGTACAAGGATCTTCTTTGTTTGATTTTAATTTCTCCTCCGAATTACTAAACGAAAAAGACCTTACCGCCCAACTCCAAATAAAAATATGGGAAAACCTTTCTAAATTCCAATGGATGCTTTTTGAGGAGGCAAGGGAGTTAGTATGTGGATTGGAATTAGGTAATCAAAAAGAATGGAATTTGTATTGTAAATCAGTAAATAAGCCAAATAATATTCCATCAAATCCAGATAAAGTATATTTAAACAAAGGTTGGGTAAGTTTTGGTGATTGGTTAAGCACAGGAAGAATTCAAGCGCAATTAATAAAATACAGAGATTTTGAAGAAGCCAAATTTTTTATTCATAATTTAAAAATTAAAGGTGAAAAAGAATGGAGAGAATATTGCAAATCGGGAAATTTACCCTTTGACATTCCGAAAAATCCAATTCAAACTTATAAAAATTTTGGTTGGAAAAGTTATGGAGATTGGCTAGGAACTGGAAGTATTTCAAATAATAAAAAAGAATTTTTAAAATTTCAGGAAGCAAAAGAATTTGCAAAATCACTTAAATTAACATCTGCAAACCAATGGAGGAAATTTTGCAAATCAGGAAACAAACCAAATAATATCCCTACAAACCCAAATGATATTTACATTAATAATGGTTGGATTAGTTATGGAGATTGGCTAGGATCTGGTAACATTCAAACAAATGAAATTATTTATAGAAATTTTATTGATGCTAGAGAATTTGCTAGAGGACTAAATCTTAAATCCTATAAAGAATGGAGTGAATTTTGTAAAAATGGAAGCAAACCAAAAGATATATCAAACAATCCTCAAAATACTTATAAAAACAATGGATGGATAAGTTGGGGTGATTTTTTAGGAAATTCTAACAAATCTACCAAAGAGAAAAAATATATCTCTTTATTAGATTTGAAAAAGTTAATAAAAGAACTAAAATTAACATCTAAAGAAAAATATGCTACTTTTATTAAAGAAATTAATTTTAAAAATGGAAAATATGATATTCCCTCTGCTCCAAATTCTATATATAAATCTGAATGGAAAGGCTGGGCAGATTTTCTAGGTAAAGAATAATTTTGTATAAATTAACAACTATGACCCAACCCCAAAGCACCCAAAACGAAACTTTACCAAGAAAAAAAGAAGGTAATGGTTGTGCATTTATGATAATGGCTGCTTTTATTGTGTTTTTTATTATTGTTTCTAAAAATACCAATAGCGTAGGCAGTTATGTAGCGCCACACGATACCAGAAGTGGTAAAATGGTTAAAGGTCATACTCGAAAAAGTACAAGTACCGATGCAAATGCTATAAAACATCGCAACACTAGTAAAGGGTACCATTATTTGCATAAATCAAGATATAACAAAAAGTAATAAATAACCCTCGCAGAATTCAAAATCCTGCGAGGGTTATTTTATTTTAATTACATCCAACTTATTTTTAAAATCGGTGCAATCCGAAAATCGGTGTTGAAAAATTTAATTACAATTTAAAGATAAAACTTTCGGTTCCCTTAATAGAAACGTGCAGTACTCCTTCTCCATTAGTAACTTTTAAAGTAGTGGTGCTTCCATAAAGTTGGTCTTTTAAAGGATAAGTACCATCGTGCAATTGCCATTTAGAAACCACATCGGCAGGTATTTTTAAATCGAAAGTACAACTATGGTCCTTAGAAAAATTAGCAACTATAATCAATTTTTCGGTAGCCGACCAACGCACATACGAATAGATTTTATCATCGTAATTGGCAGTTTCTTTTCTGTTAACTACT
Source organism: uncultured Bacteroidota bacterium (assembly GCA_903838055.1). Lineage (GTDB taxonomy): Bacteria > Bacteroidota > Bacteroidia > Flavobacteriales > Flavobacteriaceae > Flavobacterium. The sequence continues at coordinate 66,922 of CAILWV010000077.1, forward strand.
TGTATTTCTTGAAACTGTCCCATTAAAGCATTACTTTTTAAGGTAAAGTTTAGTAATCGTTTATAAAAATCGCGTAAGTCTTTTTCGCTTTGCGATAATTGGCCACCGTCAAATTTTCCGCCATTCATCCAACGTTGGTGGTTGGGTACACCAACATAATCAAAAATAGAAGTTCTAGAATGTTTTCCAAAACCGCCATTTTCATTTCCTGCTTCGCCGACTTCTTGTCCGAAATAAACCATTGTCGGAGACGAACCAATAGTTGCTGAAACTACCATTAATGGTTTTCCGTTTTCACCACTTCCTGCAAATTCTGGACTCGCCAAACGCTGTTCATCGTGGTTATCTAAAAAATGTAACATATGATGTTCAATATCGGCCATAATTTGTTGAATATCTGTAAGCCCATCGGTAGAAGATTTTCCTTGTACAATCTCTTTTAATTTATCGTAAGTCGCCACTTTATCATACAAATAATCCATTTTGCCTTTATAGATATAGTTTCTGTATTCGCTAGGATTGTACACTTCTGCCATTAAAAAAGCATCTGGATTTTTCATTTTTATTGACGAATTCATAAAACTCCAAAATTCGTAAGGCACCATTTCAGCCATATCATAACGGAAACCATCCACCCCTTTGGCTGTCCAATACAAAGCTATATCACGGAATTTTTTCCAAGAACTAGGCACGTCTTTATCTTTCCAAAAATCAAAATGTTCTTTATAAGATTTGTTTTCAAAACCTTTTGGCAATTCCGGAAAATCTTTAGATCCATCCGGGCGAATTCCGTAATTAACCTTCACCGTTTCATACCAATCGTTTATATCTGGCTTTGCCATACGAGAACCGTTACCAGTCCATTTTGCTGGATTTTCATCAAATGTGCCGTCAATTAACGGATTCGATTCTCCGTTTAATGGCTTGTACGTTTCGGATGTTGGCACCTGAAAATGCTGTCCTGGAATATAATAAAAGTTGTTATTTCTATCATATTCCACATTCGTATTATCATTGGCACCAAAATCACGAACCCCTTTAGGATTTGAGAAACCTATATATTTTCGAGCTATATGATTAGGAACGATATCTATAATTACTTTCAATGCGTGTTTGTGGGTGCGTGAAATTAATGCTTCAAATTCTTCCAATCGTTTTGCAGGATCTACTGCCAAATCTGGGTTTACATTATAGTAATCTTTCACCGCATAAGGAGATCCGGCACGACCTTTAACCACTTCGGGATCGTCATTAGAAATTCCGTATTTAGTATAATCATTTACCAAAGCATGGTGAGGAACTCCAGTGTACCAGATGTGTGTAACGCCAAGATCTTTAATTTCCGATAAGGCCTTATCCGTAAAATCATTAAACTTCCCTACCCCATTTTCGGCAATTGTTCCCCAAGGTTTGTTGGTGGTATTTTTATTTCCGAAAAGTCTAGTAAAAACTTGATAAACTACTTTCTTCCTTTCAACAACGGATACCTTTTTGGGTTTTGAATTTGTATTCGTTTTTTTAATTTGCGAATTGCCTGCAATTGAAAGCCCAACTAAAGCAAATAAAAGTAATTTTTTCATGAGGAATTATTTAAAAAGAATCAGAATACAAATATAAATATTTGCTAGGCATATTAATCGATTTATAAAATAATCTTAATAAACCTATATGTTGGCTCTAATTTCCTAAATTTGCTATCTAATTTTCATGCTTTTTAGAAATTCTAATGATTAACGATTTTATCAAATACCAGGCACAAACCACTCCTTATCCTTTAGGAATGGAAGTTTCGCATGCCGTTGGTTCTTACATATTTGACACTAATAATAAAAAATACCTAGACTTTGTTGCGGGTGTATCTGCTTGTTCCTTAGGGCATCAAAACCAACGTGTTAATGATGCTATAAAAAACCAATTAGATAAATATTCGCATGTTATGGTTTACGGAGAATATTCTCAAAGTCCGTCCGTACACTATTGCAAATTATTGGTGGAGAATTTACCAGCACAATTAAATAAAGTGTACTTAGTAAACTCAGGAACCGAGGCTTGTGAAGGTGCATTAAAATTAGTTCGAAGAGTAACTGGAAGAAGTCAATTAATTTCGTGTCACAATGCCTACCATGGAAATACTATGGGTTCATTGAGTGTAATGGGATTTGAAGAACGCAAGCAAGTGTTTAGACCTTTGATTCCCGATGTGGATTTTATTACCTTCAATAATGAAGAAGATATATTAAAAATCACTACCAAAACTGCCGGAATAATAGTTGAAAGTATCCAAGGAGGCGCTGGATTTATCCAACCCGAAAATGATTTTTTAGCAAAAGTTAAAAAGCGTTGTGAAGAAGTTGGAGCTTTACTTATTGTAGATGAAATTCAACCTGGATTTGGAAGAACAGGAAAATTATTTGGATTTGAAAATTATAATGTCGTTCCCGATGTTGTTATTATAGGAAAAGGAATGGCTGGCGGAATGCCTGTTGGTGGATTTATAGCCAATGAAAAACACATGGATTTATTGAGCCATGATCCAAAATTAGGACATATAACAACCTTTGGTGGACACCCGGTTATTGCTGCTGCTTGTTTAGCAACTTTGCAAGAAGTGCTTGAAAAAGACTATGCCAAACAATCTTTAGAAAAAGAAAAATTATTTAGAGAACTTTTAGTACACCCTTTAATTGAAGAAGTTAGAGGAAAAGGATTGATGTTGGCAGCCATGACAAGAGATTCCGAAATTACAAATCAAGTTATTTTAAAGTGTCAAGATAAAGGTCTGATATTATTTTGGTTATTATTTGAAGGAAAAGCAATCCGAATTACGCCTCCATTAACCATATCAGAAGATGAAATTAGAGAAGGTTGCAAAATCATGCTTGAAGTTATGGAGGAAGTTTCTTTAGGGTTTAGGGTTTAAAATACTAATTCATAATTAAAAACTTCTGTTAATTAAATTGTTCAAAACAAAAATATTATAATCGTTATTTTCCAAAATACATAACTACTTTTATAATTGATTATTTCAAACAAAACTCTATGTATTTGGATCACGAAGAAGAAGAAGAAAATAATTTATCCTTATTAAAATTTGAATCGATGTTGAAAACCAACAAGGTTTTATTTTTTGATTCGGAGGAATTTGAAGAAATAATACTACATTATCTAGATATTGGTAAAACTAGTTTAGCTAAAAAAGCTTTAAAACTTGGTTTAGAACAACACCCAAAATCTATTGGTTTAAAACTAGTTCAAGTTGAAATGTTAATATATGAAGACAAACTTGAAATTGCAGAAAAGTTACTTAACGAGTTGTATGCTTTAGAGCCAACAAACGAGGAGATTTTTATTCAAAAAGCGAATATTTATTCTAAAAGAGATAATCATGAAAAGGCGGTTTCACTGTTAACTGAAGCATTAGAATTCACCGAAGATTATTCTGATATCTATAATTTAATTGGAATGGAATACCTCTTTATGGACAATTTAGAAATGGCTAAAAACAATTTCATAAAATGTTTAGAAGAAGATTTAGAAGACCAATCGGCAATATATAATGTTGTTTATTGTTTTGAATTTTTAGACCAAAACGAAGCAGCAATTGCTTATTTGAAAAAATATATTGATAAAAATCCATATTCTGAAATTGCTTGGCACCAAAAAGGTCGACTTTATTATGGCTTAAAAGATTATTCTAATGCGGTTCGTGCCTTTGAATTTGCTACTTATATAGATGATGAATTTATTGGTGCATTCATGGAAAAAGGTAAAGCACTAGAGCGATTGAAAAGATACGAAGAGGCAATAGAAAGTTTTGCAAAAACAATAGAATTAGACGACCCAACATCGTATGCCTTATTGCGAATTGGAAAATGCCATGAAAAGCTTGGTAATAAAACGGAAGCTTTGGCATTTTATAACAAAACAGTTCATGAAGACCCATTACTAGATAAAGGTTGGATAGCAATTACTGATTTTTATGTTCGCCAAAAAAATTATGTTAAAGCACTTCATTACACCAACAAAGCTTTAGCGATAGACGATCAAAACAAAACCTATTGGAAAAGATATGCTACTATAAATAAAGCAATGAATTTATATGAAGAAGCAGAATATGGTTTTAGAAAAGCGGTTGAATTTGGTGATTGTCAATTAGATACTTGGTTGTTTTGGGTAGATATTTTACAGTATTTAGGTGAATATGACAATGGAGTTCTAACATTATTGCAAGCTGCTGAATATTTCCCTGAAGAATATGAAATTGAATACCGTTTAGCAGGACTAAATTTTATGCTAAAAGAAAATGAAAAAGGTAGCTTTCATTTAAGTAATGGACTTCGATTGAATTTTAAAAACAAAACTATCTTAGAAGAATTATTTCCTAAGGTTTGGGAAATGAAAAAAGTTCAAACTTATATTTCAAAGCACAAAGAATAATGAAAAATAATTTTCTTCTTATTGCTATGTTAGCAATAACTTGTTGTTTTGGTCAAACTAAAAAAGCTATATCAAATCCCAAAAAAGTTTCAAAAGCTGTTGAAGTGAAAGAAATACCTTATGAGGAAAGAATTAATTACATCAAGGGCGATCCAGATAATGTAGCTACATTAGCAGTCGAATCTGCACCAATAATTCGAGAAGAAGACATAAATACAATTTACAATACTGCCGGAATAGAAGTCAAACCTGAGTTTCCTGGGGGAATTGAAAAATTAATAACATTCTTATCAAGAAACTTCATCTATACCGATGAAATGAAAGAAGCAGAATTGAAAGGAAGAATATTTGTCACTTTTGTAGTAGAAAGAGACGGTTCTTTAACAGACATTAAAGTTCTACGTGGACTAGGTTTTGGAACAGTAGTTGAGGCAATTCAACTATTTAAAAAAATGCCTAAATGGCTTCCCGGAGAACAAAATGGTAAAAAAGTTAGATGCTCCTATTCATTCACAATTACTATAGATGCAACCAAACAATAAAAAATTCGGATTGATAGGTAAGAATATTTCTTATTCTTTTTCAAAAAAATATTTCACCGAAAAATTTACACAAGATATATTTGAAGATTATTCTTATGAGAACTTTGATATTCCTACCATTGAAGAATTTCCGAATATCTTAAAAAACAATCCAAATATAAAAGGGCTAAATGTTACCATACCTTACAAAGAAGCTATTATTCCTTATTTAGATACTTTATCGGATAAAGCTTATAGCATTGGTGCAGTAAATGTAATACGTGTAACAAAAAAAGGAAATTTAAAAGGATACAATTCCGATTGGTATGGTTTTAAGAAAACATTAGAACCCTTACTTCAACCCCACCATAAAAAAGCGCTTATTTTAGGAACTGGGGGCGCAGCCAAAGCGGTTGCTTATGCATTAAAACAATTAGGTATTTATTATATAAATGTTTCGCGAGAAAATAAGGAAAATTGCATTGAGTATAGCCAAATCGATGCTTCTACTTTTGTTGAATATCAGATAATTATCAATTGCACACCTGTTGGAACTAGTCCAAATAGTATGGACTCCCCTCCTATACCTTATGATCATTTCACGAACAAACATATTGCTTTCGATTTGATATACAATCCTGAGGAAACAGAGTTTTTAAAGAAGGCAAAGTCGAATGGCGCTATAATAAAAAACGGAAAAGAAATGTTAATTTTTCAAGCAGAAAAAGCATGGAAAATTTGGAATAAATAATAAAAAAGGCATCTTATTCACCTATTTATTCTAAAATAAAATAACAGAAACCGTTGATTTTATTTGTTTTTACCCTTGTAATTTATACCTTTAGCCCTCCAAAAAAGGAAAAATTGTATAACCTTACACATTTAAAAAAATGTCAGAAGAATTGAATGATAACCTACCAGTTAACGAAAACGCGGTAGACGGAAACTTGAAAACTGAAATAAAAGAAACGATTCCAACTGAAAATCAGGAAGTTGAAGCTACTATTACAACCGAAGAGGTTGTTGCAGAAGCAGAAATTGTTTCGGAAGCTGAAGAAGAAATAACTCTTGAAACAGCTCCAGAAGTGGAAAATTTAGTTGAAGAAGAAATCGTAGAAACTCCTATTGAAGAAGTTTTAATTGCTGAAACAGTGTCGGAAATTGTTGCAGACACAGAAGTTGAAGCAGAAATTACGCCTGAAACTGTTCAAGAAGCAGAAGAAACTAAAGAAGAAATTCCTGCAGAAATTGAAAATACTACTCAAAATACAGAGGAAGTAATCGCTACTACTACAGAAATAAAAGAAGAAAATGATTTTGCAATGGATGCTATTGCTGCAGCTAATGCTGAAGAAAGCGAAGATGAAACTGTAAAAGGCAGAGAGGACATTCCATTACAAGATTATGAAGCAATGCCAATGGAAAAATTGGTTGAAGAGTTGGAAATACTTGTTGCTACAGAAAAAGTAATGTCTGTTAGAGAACATGTAGAAGAAATTAAAAAAGCATTTTTATCTAAATTCCATTACTTTATGGATGAAAAAAAGGATGAATTTCATGCTGAGAATCCAGAAACTACTGAAGAATTTCATTATAGCTTCCCGTTAAAAACAAAATTTGATACTTTATATAATCAATACAGAGATAAGAAAAATGTTCACTTTAAGTCATTGCAAAATAACTTACAAGCGAATCTAGAAAACAGAATGGCTCTTGTAGAAGAGTTGAAAAATTTAGTAAATAATTCAACTGGAAATATTGCAAATTCTCTAAAACAACTTAATGACATTAGAGATCGTTGGAAAAATGCAGGGCCAATTCCGAAAGATAAATACAACCATGTATGGAATAATTTCCATTTTCATATTGAAAATTTTTATGATTTCTTGCACTTAGATAGAGAAGCAAGAGATATTGATTTTAAAATAAATTTAGAACAAAAGCAAAAAATTATTGCTCGTGTTTCTGAGTTGGTAAACGAACCAGATATCAACAAATCGTTCCGTGAATTACAAGATTTACATAAAATTTGGAAGGAAGACATCGGGCCTGTTTCTAGAGAAAATAGAGAAGAAATCTGGAAACAATTTAGTGAATTAACTAAACAAATGCATGATAAAAGAGAGTCGTATTATGAAGCTTTTAGAGCTAAAGAAACGGATAATCTAGAAAAGAAAAATGCAATTATAGTTCAATTAGAAGCATTAGCTCAAGAAAAAGTGGACTCTCACCAAGCTTGGTTAAATCAAATTGTTAAAGTCGAAGCTTTACGAAATGAATTCTTTGCAACAGGAAAAGTCCCAAGTGAAATAAACGAAGCTACCTGGTCAGGATTTAAAACTGCAGTTAGAAACTTTAACGTTTTGAAAAATTCTTTCTATAAAGAAATTAAGAAAGACCAAAACGATAATTTAAGTAAAAAACAAGCATTAGTAACAAAAGCTAACGAATTAAAAGAAAGTGATGATTTTGCTGCTACTACTCCAATCATGAAACAAATTCAGGAAGAGTGGAAATTAGTAGGTCATGTGCCAAGAAAATTTTCTGATGTACTTTGGAAAGAATTTAAAGCGGCATGTAATCAATATTTTGAAAGATTAAAAGAAAGTAAATCGGAAGAAAATGCTGAAGAAGTTGCTGCTTTTGAAAAGAAAAAAGAATATCTAGAAGGTTTACGTGGATTTGAATTAATAGGAGATCATAAAACCGATTTAGATGCTATTAAAGCGCATATTGAAGCATGGAAAACAATAGGAAAAGTTCCATTTAATAGAAGACATATTGAAGGAAAATTCAATAAAATTCTAGATGCTTTATTTGAAAAATTAAGTTCTAGCAAAAAAGAAGGTGATATGTTGCGTTTTGCTAACAAACTAGGTAATCTATCTGGTTCTGAAGATAGCCGAAAACTAGAAAATGAAAAAATCTTTATTATGCGTAAAATTGAGGAAGTTCAAAATGAAATTTTCCAATTAGAAAATAATATTCAATTTTTCCAAAATACTAAGAACGCTAAGAAAGAAAATTCTATCGTTACTGAAGTTAGAAAAACAATTGAACGTCATAAAGATGAATTGTCAACATGGAAAGAAAAACTAAAACAAATTAAAAGTATTGCTAATTAATACTGCTAATTTCAACTTAAAAGTTCACTTCACAGTGGGCTTTTTTTATTTATGACAATTATCATTTTAATTTCTTATAAGCTGAATTACTTTTGATGTCTAAAGTTAACATATGTCCGTTTCATTAATCCAAAAATATAACGTTCCTGGTCCGAGATACACTAGCTATCCTACGGTTCCCTATTGGGATGAGGAATTTTTTTCTGCCAAATTATGGAAAGAAACTTTTATTCAATCTTTTAATGAAAGTAATCAAAATGAAGGCATTAGCTTATATATTCATTTGCCATTTTGTGAAAGTTTGTGTACTTTTTGTGGTTGCAATAAACGAATCACTAAAAGACATGATGTAGAAGATCCATATATAACAGCGGTTCTAAATGAATGGAATATTTATTGTGATTTACTTCCAAATAAACCCATCATTAAAGAAATTCATCTAGGAGGTGGCACCCCAACATTTTTTGAACCGAAAAATCTAGAAACCTTAATTAATGGTATTTTTTTAAGAGGCACCAAAGCAAAAGAGCATGAATTTAGTTTTGAAGGACATCCAAATAATACTACACGAACTCATTTACAAACACTTTATAATTTAGGATTTAGAAGAGTAAGTTTTGGTGTTCAAGATTATTCTGAAAAAGTACAAAAAGCAATCCATAGGGAACAACCTTTTCACAATGTAGCTAAAGTAACTTTTTGGGCTAAAGAAATTGGCTATACTTCTATAGGACATGATTTAATTTTTGGGTTACCATTTCAAACAATTGATGACGTATTGGATACGATTGATAAAACTAATTCACTGCTTCCTGATCGATTAGCTTTTTATAGCTATGCACATGTGCCATGGATTAAAGGTAATGGGCAACGCGGATTTAAAGATGAAGATGTACCAAAAGATGATGCTAAAAGACATCTTTATGAAGAAGGCAAAAAAAGATTAGCTCTACATAATTATCACGAAATAGGTATGGATCATTTTGCTTTGGAAACCGACAGCATGTATAAGTCTTTTAAAGAACAAAAATTACATCGGAATTTTATGGGATATACCTCTTCTAAAACAAAATTGATGATTGGATTAGGAGTTTCATCAATAAGCGATAGTTGGTATAGTTTTGCTCAAAATGAAAAAACAATTGAAGACTATTATTCTCGTTTAGAAAAAAATGAATTACCCGTTTTTAGAGGTCATCTTCTAACTAATGAAGATTTAATAATAAGAAAACACATATTAAACTTGATGTGTCAGTTTACGACTTCTTGGGATGTCAAAGAAGATTTTTTCCCGGAGATACCAGAAATTATTGCACAATTGCACGAAATGGAATTAGATGGTTTACTAGAAATTTCAACTACACATATCACAGTAACCGAAAAAGGGAAACCATTTGTTAGAAATATTTGTATGGCATTTGATTTACGTATGAAACGAAATGCGCCACAAACACAATTGTTTTCAATGACAGTATAAAATTATCTAAAAAAAATAAGCACACTTTTCAGTGTGCTTATTTTTTTACTCTTCAAAAAGTTTCATTTCTTTATCGTAGAATTCTCCTGCAAGTGTAATTAAATGCTCCATTTCAGCTTCTAATTCTGTTTCGTCTTCTCCTTCTAAATCTTCAAGAAATTCAACTTCATCATCTTTTAAATTTATTAAAAAACGAGGAAAATCTAAATGAATTATAAAAATATCTTCTGGAAAATCGGAATTATCAGCTATAACAAATTTTGGTAATTGCATAATTAGTTTAGGGTTTATAGGTTTCTAAATTAAAGAATATTATTTATCAGACAAAATAACGGAGCCATTGTTTTTTCCCATAAAAATAATTTTAGTATTTGGGGAGGCAGCTAACTCTTTTTGGGCTTTTATTTGCTCATATTGCAACTGTTTATCGGTAAGATTAGTTGATATTATTCTTTGATAATCAGCAATACCCTGTGCTTCTACTCGTTTACGCTCAGCTTCTTGTTTTTCTTTTTGCAATACAAATTGCATTTTTTGAGCATCTTGTTCCGCATTAATTTTACTTTCAATAGAAGCTTTAACAGAAGTTGGTAAATTAATATTTCTAATCAATAATTGCTCTAACACTAATCCTCTTTTCTTAAAATCATCTTCAATAGATTTGAAAATTCGTTGTTGAAATTCGTTTCTTTTAGTGGAATATAAAGCTACTGCATCATAATAAACAGCGTTGTCTCTTATTCGAGTTCTAGTTATTGGTCTTACAATTTTATCGGTATAATTTTCCCCTATTCCTTTAAGGATTTTTGGAGCATCCCCAGGCAAAACTCGATACAATACAGTTAAGTCTATAATTACTTCTAACCCATCGTTAGACAATACTCTAATAGCATCATCTCCCTCTTGCGCTCCTTCACCATGAATAGCAGACATCGTATAGTTTTGAGTTTGGATATCAAAAACAGTAATATCTAATAAAGGATTAACTACATGTAAACCACTTTCTAAAACATCCGATTGCACGTTTCCGTATAAAGATTTTACTCCAACTTTTCCGGCATCAATTTGTTTAAACATTGACGAAAGTACTCCTAACGCAATAACCAAAAAGCCAATAATTCTTATTGTTCCTGAAAATTTTGATAAAGGATTAATAGAGTTTTTTAGGCTTAGTCCTGCAATAACTAAAATAATTCCAAGGATAATTAATAGTATCATTTTTTTATATTTTTATTTGTAGTTATACGTAAGTTTTTATTTAATGTTACAAAATGGGAAGTTCCGTATTGTCAATTATTAATTTTTTTGTGAGAAAATGAAAACGAATAAACAAGAATATTGCAGCCGCTGACAATCCGGAAAGCAATCCAATCCATACGCCTACAGCTTTAAGTTCAGTGTATTCCCCTAGATAATAGGATATTGGAAACCCAATCACCCAATAGGCAACAAATGTAATATACATTGGAATTTTCACATCTTGCAATCCACGTAAAGCTCCCAAAACTACAACTTGTATTCCGTCTGAAATTTGAAAAACTGCAGCAACCAAAAGTAATTTTGCAGCGATAGTAACTACTTCTTGATTATCTAATAGTTGGGTTGAATCGTTCATATCCAAAAACAGAGGTGGTACAATTTGATGTAAGACAATAAACAATAAAGCAAAGATAATTTCAATTAGAATTGCCAATAAAAAAATGGAACGTGCTACTACCACAAGGTTTTTATAATCTTGAAGCCCTTTTTGATTACTTAGTCTAATCATAGAAACCACACTCAGCCCCATAGCAAACATAAATGTCATTGAAGCCAAACTTAAGGCAATTTGATTTGCTGCCTGGCTGGTTTTTCCAATATTTCCACAAAGCCAAATTGCAGCAGTAAATAAAACCACTTCAAATAGCATTTGCATGGCTGAAGGAATTCCTAAACTTACTATTTTACGAATTGTTTCTTTTTTGATTTCAGAAAAACTAAAGTTATGAAAATAGGATTTTAAACTTTCTTGTCTTGACAAGATGACGTGCATAAAAACCACCATAGCAATTCTAGAAATAACTGTTCCTAGTCCGGCACCTAAGATTCCCATTTTAGGAAAAATCCAAATACCATAAATCAAACAATAATTGACAATCACATGAAGAATATTTGCCATAACAATAGCATACATAGAGTATTTAGTCATTGACAAACCATCGGCAAATTGCTTATATCCTTGGTAAATAATAAGTGGTACCAACGAAAAACCCACCCAATCCAAATAAGGTTTTGCCAACGAAATTACTTCTTTAGGTTGGTGAAGCATTTCCATAATAGGCTTTCCTAATACAATTAATCCGAAAAGTGCAAAGCCCAAAATAACGCATAAGAAAAGTCCATTATGAAAAACGGAACGTATTTTATCTGTATTTTTTTCAGAATCTGCTTCCCCAACAATTGGAGTAATAGCGGTGGAGAAGCCAATACCAAGAGAAAGCGCCACAAAAACCATACTATTTCCAAGAGAAACTGCGGCCAACTCGGTAGATCCTAATTTCCCAACCATGATATTATCTACAATCATAATTAATGTATGTCCTAACATACCCAAAATCACTGGGTAGGCTAACTGCATATTATATCGAAACTCTTTGGTATACTGAGATAAATTCACGTTGTTTTTTTTGAATTGGCAAAAATAACCTTTTCAAATTCAAAAATCATTATCCTAATTGTTTTTTATAAAAATCTAAATTTGATTTTACTTTTGGATCTAGTTCGGGCTCTTTAATATCTGTTAATTTCTGTAATTCTTCCCAAATGATTTTAGCAACAATATAACGTGCCATTTCTTTATCATCCGCAGGAATTATATACCAAGGAGCATGCTTTTTGAAGGTACTATTAATTGCTTCTTCATAATATTTCATATATTCATTCCAATGTTCACGTTCTTTTAAATCACCAGGAGAAAATTTCCAATTATCCTCAGCATTTTCTAATCTATTTAATAATCTTTTACGTTGTTCTTCCTTACTCATATGGAAATAAAACTTCAAAATTGTAGTTCCGTTTTGAGAAATATGCTTTTCGAAATTATTAATTTGTTCCAATCTATTTTCCCAAAACTCAGGAGAAATATCTTCTATTTTTTCTATACCTGGTAGGTTTTCTAACAACAAATATTCGGGATGAACCCTAGTAACCAAAACATTTTCGTAATGAGTTCTATTAAAAACTGCAAATTTCCCCTTTTCAGGCAAAGCCAAATAATGTCGCCATAAATAGTCGTGCTCTAATTCGGTAGTATTTGGTGTTTTAAAACTATGAACAATCACTCCGCGAGGATTGAACTCCTTAAATACTTCGCGAATCAAACTGTCTTTTCCGCTGGTATCCATTCCTTGCAAACAAATTAAAAAAGCATGTCTATTATGAGCATACATTGCGTCTTGTTTCTTACTTAATTTATGCTGTACTTTTAATAATTTTTCAGCTTTTTCGGCATCATCAACAACAATATCCAATCGAGTTTGAATTCTATTTAATTCTATTTTACTTGTAACTTTAAAATCTTCGGGATTAATTGATTTCATCACTTTTTACGTTTTATTAATGTAAAAATAGTATTATTTATGGTGCAATATCTTTTTACAATTTAAAATTATCTACAAAACCTCTTTTAAAAATTCAACCATTGCTTTCCAAGAGCGTCTATCTGCATTTTCATTGTAGGCAGCACCTTTGCTATTATCAGTTCCAGCACCTTTATCTGTAAAAGAATGCACCGCATTTGAATAATATACCATCTCCCAATCGGCCTTAGCAGTTCGCATTTCATTTTGAAAAGCTTTAATTTCAACTTCATTCTCATAGGGGTCATCAGCACCATGCAATACCAAAACTCTTGGTATAATTTGCTCAATTGATCTTGATACCTCTCTGCCTAATCCTCCATGAAAGGAAACAATTCCTTTAACTTTCATATTAATTCGTGCCGCTTCAATCGCACCAGTTCCACCAAAACAATATCCTATTACTACAATATTATCTGCATTTGCTCCTTGAAGTACCAATTGATCAAGGGCTAATTTTATTCTTTTATGATATTCATTTATACTTTTCTTGAAATAACCGGCCTTTTGTCCTGCTTCTGAATAATTTGTCGGCTTATTCCCTACTCCGTAAATGTCTGCAACAAAAGTAATATATCCTAATTTTGATAGTTCTACAGCACTCTCTTTAGCGTGCTCGTCTATTCCCATCCATGCAGGAAGAATTAATATTCCTGGATTACTTTTTATTCCATTTTTTGGAATAGATAGTAAACCGCTTAGTTTTTGATTTTCATCCTGATAATCAATTGGCTTTAATTGAGAATTTGAAATTGACGGAATTATTAATGTCCCGAATAAAATAATACTGAATAATTTTTTCATTTTTTTTTGTAAATTTATATATAATCAAGAAAAAAACTAGTTAATTAACTACTAAAAAAACCGATGCGTTTACATCGGTTTGAGTTGAATGGAATAATTATTTTTTCTTTTTTGATTTTGATTTTCTTTTAGCTTTTGCTTTTTTATTCGCTTTTGCTTTATCTTTTGCTTTTTGTTTTTTAGCTTTTTCTCTCTTTTTGGCTTTTTGTTTTTTAGCCTTATCCTTCTCTTTTTGCTTGTCTTTTTTAACTTTAGCTTTCTTTTTCTCTTTTATTTTTTTTGCAATTTCTTTATCAGAACTTTTCATTTTTTTATCTTTTTTATTCATTACTAATTCAGATTCAATCAAAAATTCTTCTACTACTTCAACTAAAATTTCAGGAGTGATTTCAGGAGATACCTCAGGAGTAATTTCTTCCACTTTGTTTTCAACCACTTCTGGTTTTAAAACTCTAGATCTAGTTCTAGGTTTAATTGGTGTTTCAACTTTCTTAATTTCTTCTACAGATTCTGAAGTTGTTGCTTTGTTAGTTAGAACGTCAACTTCAATTTTCTCAGTTTCTTCTTTTGTAATTTCGTTGCTAGTTGTTGTTTTGTTAATCATAGTTAGTTTTTTTAATATTAATTTAACGTAAATTAAATGTAAATTTAACGTTAACAAATATACAATTAAAAACAATAGCCAAATGTTAAGTTTTTCATTGACATTTTAATTAAATTAAACGTATTAAATAAGAAGAAAATATTTTTAAAAAAAAGGATACTATTTATTATTATGTTGTTTAATTATATTTTTTATAAGTGAAAAGAAAATAAAGAAGTAATAAAATAAACAGACAAAAAAAAGCCACTAAATAGTGGCTTTCTTATGTGATCCCAGAAGGATTCGAACCTTCGACCTACTGCTTAGAAGGCAGTTGCTCTATCCAGCTGAGCTATTATAAAACCTAACCTTTTTAATTGATTATAAAGCTTGCGCAAAGTATGTGCATGTAAATTGCAAACCTTGACCTAGTTAATAATAAATATTGTTCAATGAACTTGAACCAAATATATTACTTTTTCCAAAACAAAAAAAGAAAAAAAAGAAAGTGCTACAAATTGAGAAAACATCAAACGAGAATGGAAGGAAGTATGACTGACTGAAGTAAGGATTAAACTCTAAATTTGGCGTTTTTTCTTCTGTTATTAGATAAGATTCTAAAACTGATAACCAAATTTAAGTTGACAATCTATTGGAAATCCTGTAGTCAAAAACCATCCAATTGCGTCATTCCATTCAGGATTTGAATATACCCTAACTCCTATTATTGGCTCGATTGTAAATCCACTTTTTTTAAGGCATTTGTAACCCCAAGCTACTCCTCCGCCAAAAATTGATAATCTCTTAGATGTAGAATTCAAAGATGATAAATTTCCATAGCCTGCTTTAAGCTGAAAAAAACCACCTGATTTATTTCCTTCACTTACATAGTATCTTGAGAAAGGCTCAATAAGTGGCCCTGTCCAATTAACGAAATAATAATTTATATTTGCACCTGTTGAAAATTTATCTCCAATTGGGATTTCATATTGCAATCTTATTTTCGCGTTTAAAATACCTATAGTTCCTGAAGTGTGGCCTTTAAAACTTTGCGCGTTAGCAAATGATATTACAAAAAAAGTCAATATTGTCAAGAGTAGATTTTTCATGTTATTTTTTTAATTAATTATTTAATAATACCTGCTAATTTTTTGAATCTGTCAGAAAAGTTTGCAGATTCTGCAATTAC
>CAILWV010000078.1 GCA_903838055.1 uncultured Bacteroidota bacterium
AAGCTTGTTTTTAAGCCTTTCCTTTTTTACAAAACTCAACTTAAATCCAAAAATTAACCTCGCTTAAATTGACTTAAACGAGGTTTAATTTTATTCTTTTTTTTGAAATTTTACTTTTTAGGAGAGTTGCGCAACAGCTACCTGTGTTAGTGGCAGTTTTTTTATCTTATTATTAAGCCGTAATATCCTTTCTCCAGACTCAATACTTCGCCATTTAGAGCGTCAATTTCTATAATTTCAGTTTCACCGCAATCACTGCCATTTGCATTTTTACTTTTGGTGATTTTATTAATTGCATAATATATGTATTTTGCTTTCTTTTCGTCAAACTTTAGTTTTGGTTTAGAAATTTCATTCCCTTTTTGCTTGAATGATTTTTGAATAATGCTTTCAGCATTTTCGTTAGTTAGGAAATTTGATGGTAAATTATTTTTTAGAAAATCAGGTATAAATTCAATTTTCAGAGGTTCAATAAGATTTAGCTTTTCATTAAATTTTAACCACAATCCACTCTTTGCATTTTGTAATTGTTCACATTGAAAATGATATAGAACCCAAATTTCTGTTACGTTTTTGTGTAACACTTTTTTAGATAAAAACTTCCCGGTTGTTTCGTAATTATTATTCGTTCTGTATTTATAATATGCACCTTCAGAAATTGTGAAATATTTAAAAAGATTTTGCCCAACTTCTAAAGTTAATATACTATCAGCAGTCTTAATAATATTTTCTGTTTTAATTTTTTGAGAAAACATTACAAAAGGAAATATTAAGAATGCAATTAGAATTTTAAGTTTCATAAATTATTGATTTCTATTTTTACGATTTTCGCACAAATTGCCACTATGTTAGTTATTTTATTATTTTTTGGCAATTATTTTTTTCAATTTTACATTGTCTTTTAATGCATCTAAATTGACTTCTTCAAAACATCCAATATTAATTTCTTCTAAATTGGAACATAACTTTACAAATGATAAATCAATTTTAGAGCTTGAGAGACTTAACCATAAAAATTTAATTTTATCATATTCTGATGCTGTAATTACTTCTTTGTAATTTACTTTATATCCCATATTTTCCTGGATTTGATGCATGTTCACTCCTGAAAAAATATCTTTATTCTTTATTTCTTTATAAGATTTAGATATATCTTCTTCTGTTATGACTTTTTCTATCCAGTGTAGATGGCTTAATATTATATATTTAGTATAGTCGTCCAATAATATTATTATTTAAAAAGGAATAATGTCATCATTAACTTCCAAGGATGAAAAATTACTATGTTTTAAAAATAAATCTTTAAACTTTTTAACGTCTAAGAAATCATTTCTTAGAAGATAAATATTAGGAAATATATCCAACTGAATGATATCATTAATGCCAAAATATGTTACTTTTTCAAAATCTTTAAAATAACCCTCGAAACATTCAATATGGCTGATAAATAAAGAAAGATTGTCGTTTATCCATTTTTGAATTTTATCTTGAGTAGAGTTATCAAATTCTTCTACAGCTATATGTGCAACAATAGAGCACTCAATGAGTTTTTTTAGGTCTACTAATAAATCAAAAAGATTTCTAAAGTCGTTGAATTTAAACATCAAAAGTTTATCTTTTACTTGATGATAAAGTGATTTATGTTTATTTATCCAATATTCCATTTTATCATGATCTAAAATTTCAATGTTAGTATTTACTAATTCTTCTAAAGCATTTGTACATTGCTGTAATTCTATAAGATATTCAATAGTAGTTTTGAAATTTATTCGTTCATCAAGACCAAAATGTAATTCTAAAGGACACCATTTTTTTAATTCAGAATTAAATTGGCTGCTAATATTGACTATTTTATTTTCAACTTCTTCAAATGTTAATTCTTGCTCCAATTCATAATTTTCCTCATAAAGGTAATACGTATTACTAGTTCTATTTTTTTGAATAATCTTTAATTCATCTTTTCCATCCAAAGCTTCGAATTCTGATTTAAACAATTTTAGTTTTTTTATAAAAGTTGATTTAGTAACCTCAAAATAGCTATATTGATTCTCTAAAATCAATTCAATCATTTCTATATCCATAAGTTGTAAATAGAAAAGAAAGGTCTCTTTTTGAGATTTATTTGAAGAATCGTCCGTATGTAAAAAATTAATCATGTGTAGGTTTTAAAACAAAAATTTGATGTTAAATTAAATATGAAATTTAGATATTTAAAAAAATTACATTAGATAAAATTTTAAAAAAATCAACATCAACAAACATTTTATTTAGAGAACAAATATTAATGATTAAAATTCACCCAACTGATATTCATAAACATCTAAAAACCTGCAATTTGCATCAAAAAGATTATTTGTTTCATTATAAAGTATAATTATATAATCCTTTTCTGGATACAATTCTTTCTGATCATTAGTTTTATAAGGATTAAATCTATTAGCTACAACCATAGCTTTAGTCGTATTATTGAAAATGTTTTCGAAATTTTCTACAAAAGATACAACTTGATTAATATTATATTTTGTAGTTTCAAATAATTTATAAAACTCTATATCTTTTATAATATTTTTATTTCTTTCAAATCGCTTCCATATTGGATAATCATTATATTCATTATATGTCCCATCACTATTTCTATGAAATGACTCATATGTATAGACCCTAAGCCAATGAAACCTATAATGTTTTATTGCTTCGGTAGTAAATTTCCTTGTATCTAAAATTTCCAAAAATAAACTTTTGCTAAATTTACTTTCTTCTAATTTTAAATTTTTAGTGAAATCTAATAGAATACCCGTTAATTCAATATCCCATATTAATTCTTCATTTTCTATTCCTACACTTACAATGTTTAGATAATCTTTATATTTAATGATTGTGTTTTTATCAAGTTTAGAACAAATGGAACTCCATTTTATTGGATGTTTTTCATAAGCTGAACTAATATCAAACGCATAATCTAAAATTTCTCGAAATTCTTCTATATATTCACTAGTCCATTTAATTGTTGGTCGCTTTAGAACTTCAACCCAAAAGGATTTTCCGGGAAAATAGATTTCGACATTATTAATAATTATTATGTAGTTAAAGTTTTTTATGAAATCATGAGTAAAATATTTTTTTAAATGTCTAAGATGATCAATAGTTAAGCTCTTGTTATAAGATAAAGTTTGCATGCTAAACAAATGAAGGTTTTCATAAAAAAAAGAATCATTTTTATGAATAGCCGTATTGCTACTTAAACTTGACCAATCGAATATATTTGCGTATTTTTTTATTATGTCTATAGAGATACATGGATTTTCACTTAATACCCTCCAATTCCATAAATCGCTATGTTTAATAATAATTTCATCATTTAGATAAGGATTATCACTTAGGCAACCAATATCAAAATGCACACCATAATTTATCATTTTATAAGGTTCCGGAACAGAAATATAAAAATTTCTGAAGCATTTTTTTAAAGAATCAAGATTATAATTAGTGTACTTTTCATTTGAAATCGATTGCTTGAAATTTATATGATTTTTGAATTTCTCAACATATTCAAAATTCCACTTTAATCTTTTGTCACCTGATACAATATCCCAGTTCAAATAATCTGAAAATTTTTCAATTATTTCAAAATCTTCAAAGTGATCAACTAATTTTGGGTTCAATTGAATGCTTTTCCAATTCCAAAGATGTTTTCCCCTTTCTAAGTATTCTAGATTCCAGTTGACATTATCTATAGCTGAAATGCTTTGCCAATCTATTAAAGGATTACCTAAAAATTTATTTATAAATTGTTTGAAGCGATCTGTATTTAATATGTAAACATTTGACGAATTAGTTTTATTTATATTGAAATCCATTAATAATAAATCAACAAGTCTTTCCTGATTGTATTCAATAACATCCTTAAAGTGTTTTGTTTTCTTAAATTCACTAAAAGCATAATCTGTCATTTCTTCATTCTCTCTAAAAAAATGTTTTACTTCATTAAAACTTTTGAATGAAAATTCTAAATATATTTTAAAAGTTGTTTTATCTGAATAATTTTCAGTCATGTTTTTGGTGAATTTATTTTTATACTAATGCCTTCTATTTAAAAATTTGTAGCTCCTTATTTGATGTTTTAAAAATAATAATTAGTGAATTTAGCAAACAAAGAATTGATTCAAGGATTACTTTAATAACAAAAAAAAAGAACTCTAATTGTTAGAAAATTCATAATCTGTTATTTTAATATTTACTTTATAATTAACTGGCTGTAGCTCGCCAATGCTCACAATATCTTTGATACAAAATATTTTTGAATCTTTATTAACTAGCCAAATTTCATATTGATTAGGATTTTTATCGGCAAAATATTTCTCTTCTCTGGAAAGATAAAATGATAAACCATTATAGTATTTACATTCAACATATTTGATTTTTTTATCAATTACATCATAGTATTTAATATCATAATGTTCGCCTTCATTTGTTTTAGATATATATTCTACAAGCCTATATAAATCGGGTTTACTATCTAAATATTTTTTAATAATTTCCTCTACTTTTGAACCTAATTTTTTCTTTTGATCATTAGATAAATCGTTTGATTCCCCTAACCAAGGATTACTAGAATTATATTCTGAAAAACTTGTGTTAATTATTTCGATTTCAAAATTCTCTATTAATACAGCAGATAAATCTTTATTTATATTAAAATTATTACTTTCTTCTGCAATTGAAGTTTCCTCTTTAATATTAATTTCTGATTTAATAAAATCGATGTGATTTTCAAAATAACTTAAACTATTTAAAATCTCATTTTTCCTGATTTTTAATAACTCATCAGCAGAAAAATGGTCAATATTAATTTGTTCAATTAAATCATAAGCTTCTAATTCATTATTTTCTAAATCAAAAATTATTGAAGGAAATGCTTTTTTCAATTCCACTAAAATAACGTGGTTGAAATTATAGCTAGATGAATTTATATCCAATGAAATTGAATTTAGAAGATGTTCTATTGTATGTAAATGTTTTAAAAATAATTTTTGCTCATCAATAGCTTTATTTTTTAAATGATGCCAAATCTGGTTTTTTAAACCTTTTTTTCTTTCCTCATAATAATCATTTAACTCCTTTTGAAATAACCTATCAAATGATAATTTATAATCAGAAACACCATTATATTCCTCTAAACTAATTGATAAATCACCAAATACTCTTCTTATTCGTATGGTTTCATTTAAATTATCATTAGAATCAAATAGTTCCATTATTTCTATCTCAGGAAAATGTAGATTTATGAATTCTTCCAGGTTGTTATCATTTAAATCTGCAACATCAGTTATATCCTTTATCTTAAAAATTGATTTCCAAATAGAAAGTCTGATGCTAATTTCACCTAGTAATATTTTTGCTTCTTCTAATATTCCTTCTGCCAATTCATTATTAATATCATATACATTATCTTCTTTAGATTGCTTAATAATAGATTCAAATATTTTTTTCTCATCTAAAGTGTCAAAAACTTTCAGAAAAACATCAGATAGATTATCTATGAATTTTTTATTTTGTTTTAAATATTGTAGGGAACAACTATTTGGAATGTTGAAATAGAATTGATCATTTATATGGGTATAATTAAAAGGTTCTATTTCAAATGATTCATCTTCAATACTACAATGCAACTCATCACAACAGTTAATTTTTAATTTATTTAGTAGTTGTACCTGACCTTTTTTTACATCCTCTTTCGTAATTTTATCTAATCTAAAAGCTAAAATAAATGGCTTTATTTCTTTTATGAAATTTTCAAAATCATTACTTATAACATTATTTTCTACTACCTTAATCAATTTTAGGTCTAAATCATTTAAACTGTTTAATCCAAACATTTCAATTGCTTTAGCACCACCAGATCGAGAAGGATAATATAAAATTGGAAATTTATGTGTTAGCATTTCTGGCAATTGAATTCTATCACTAAAATATATATCATTGCTACTTTTAACTATTATTTCATCACCTTCTTTTGCATAAAGATTTACATTTAATATTCTTTTTTGATTTTCTTTATAATGACTAACTAAGCTTTTGTAGAAAACTTGGGCCCCTTTATGATTGTTTCTATTTGCTAATTCTTGAGTTTTGTTTTTAAGATGAGTTATTGATAATTCATTAAAATCTTTCTTAGCACCAAAAAATAACAATATTCTATCAACTTCATTTTTATCTAAATTGTGATTGATTTCTTTTAAATAATCGTAATCTACTTTAAAAGGGTTAAACCATTCCTCTTTTTTACTAGTTATCAAATAGTTACTTATTTCAAAATTCTGAGTAATTGAATGATAAATAAAGTTAATAAATGGTCTAATATGCTTAAGACCATAATGATTATAAACTAATTTTTCACTATTAGAATAGGTGGAACTAAAATTATTAAAAATAGAGAAAATTTTTTCATCAATTGACAGCCACGCAATTATTAAATTAATATTTATTGCAGCATTATTAATTACCTTATGAAGATGTTTTATGGTATATAATTCATAACTGGTTATGTTAACTGCATGAACTCTATTTAAATTATTAATATAATTTGTATTTATATATGTTGATTTACGCTCTACAATAGAGAAATGATTAACACCTAACCATTTTAAAAAATCTTGTATTTCTTCAATATTATCAATATCTAAACCAATTTCACTGAGGTTGGCTATTATATTTTCGTCATCATATAGACCACCGAATATTTTTTTTGAAAGTTTTCCAATTTCAAATTCATCTGAAAATACTAAATTTTTAATATCTACTAATTCATTCAATTGATTAAAGCAAGGGATTTTTGCTTCATAATCTAAATATGGATTATCCTCTCTTAATTTATAATTGTGCCATATTACTTGATAAAATTCTTTAATTATTTCAATTTTTTTATCATTATTCCCATTTAGCCATTCACTAGTTTCACTGATTATTTTTTTAATAACCGTTTGTGGTTCAAATGAGTGAACATCTGAAATCCTTTCCAGCTTATCTTTCAATGCCCTTGATTTGTTAATATCAGACTGCAAACCAAGTTCATTGATTAGTGATTTGTATAATACCGGATGCAAAAATCTTATTTTTGAATAACTTGGTACTTCTAAATCTTTGTTGTCTGAAGTTTTATCTGTGTAAACAAAATCATTAACTGAAATTAATTCATCGTTTTCATCAATTAATAAACTAAACTTCTCACGTGGATAATTGTCTAGTATTAGTTTAATGAATTTGGCTCTCTTTTGAAAAGCTAAGTCCTTAGCTATATTTTCAATTAATTCTATATAATTTTTAGGTCTATCAATGTATTGCTGAGGGTCAATTTCTAATTCACAAAAAACGATTTGTTCGTTAAAATGATTTTCAAGTTTATTTTCTTCTAAAAATTTAGCAATACTGTTTCCCAAATCTTTCGCTAAGCTATTAGATAAATATTTACCTGATAAAGTGGGATAGACTTCGAACTCATTCCAGTAATCTTCGATAATATCTAGATAAGGCTTATATACAGGAAAATCATCTTTATTAATTGTTTGATATGGTAACCAAGATTTAATGAGTTTCTCTTTTAAAATTTCAATAAATTTTAAATGTAATTGAAAAAGTTTTTCTAAAATAAAAGGGTTAACCTTTGATTCTGTACTGTGATTTCGATTTTGGTCTAATTCTAGACTTGCATGAACAACAAATGGAAGTTCAAAAGGAATTTGGGTTTTAAAATAATTATACAAAACATTGTCTTGAAAAGACAAGTCGTCATTATAAGCTATTTTTACACTATAGCGTTTTGGTTCACTAGATTCCTTGTCGTCTATCAAATCATCGTCAACAAAGCCTTCATCACTTAATACATAATATTTTTCACCATCATAATTGATTTGAAAATTATTATCGCTTAATTTTTTTCTAGTGACAGAAATATTTTCATTTATAATATCTCCTTCAATATCAATAGTGTTTATATTGTGCAAGAAAAGAAGTGTTTTAGTACTGATTGATTTTAATTGCGTAATAATATCTTTTTCAAATTCTTTCTTATAATTTATTGAAATTGTGGTTGTAAAATCATGGATAGTGTCTAAGTCTTCTATTTTACAGCAGTTCAAAAAAGGTAATGGATAAATATTAGGGTTTAACTTTCTCTCTTTTCTTATTGAAATTAATTCAATTTCACTATATCCTATTTTATTTAATAAAATATCTTTTTTTAAATCAGGATTAAACACCACCTTGAAATTATTACTAATAATGCTTATTTCATCTGCCCAATTAATAATTGAACGAAAGCCTAATCCTTTATTACCAATATATCCAGAAGAAACTTTGGAAGAAAGACCTGGATAGAAAATAGAATCATATCCTTTTTTTGAAAAAGGTTTATTACCATCATTACTAATTTCTAATAAACAGTTTTCAGTGTCAAGTAATATTTTAACCTTTGAAGCACCTTCGTCCTCACAATTTTGAAAAAGCTCTAATAATTGTCTACCATTGTAGCCTTGATTGGTTTGCTTTTCAATATTACACCAACTAATTAATTCATTTGGATTTTTAAATCCTTCCCAGCGCTTTATAATACTATTTTCAACTTCTGATTTTATACTCATATATTATTTAATATATATAATTATGACACAATCTTACCAATATAACTATTCTTATCTTCTTGTTGAAAAACTACATTGTTTCTATGAAATTCTTCAATTGATTTATCTTCTTTCCATGAGAGTTTTCTGATAACTTTTTTTTCAAATCTCTATTTATTACCTTTAGAAGATTCATTCTGTTTAAAGTTATATCGAAACATTAAAGCCATCAATAAGCCAAATACAGAAGCTTTAATAATAAATTTCCACAAACTAAATTCAACTCCATCAGAGTAGTCAGATCCAGCACCTAAACCTGCATAAGTTAGTCCTGAAATTAAAAAAGTAATCAATGTTTTTTTTGTAATAGTTGTCATGGTTTAAATATTTTTTGTTTTTCGAATTTTCCCCGGAGCAATTATGCATAACTAGTATATATGCGAAACAATTATTCGCCTATCTACCCTTTTTGGGAGGTATAGGCGAATAGCAGCTTCGCTTCTTAAGCAAACATACAAAAAAATATTATAAATCATCAAATGGGCTTTGTTATATCTTCTCTTGCAGCGCTTTAATCTCATCTCTATATTTTGCTGCTTGCATAAAATCTAATTCTTTAGCAGCTTTTTCCATGGCTTTTCGGGCTTCCCGGATTTTCTTTTCTATTTCTGGTTTGGATAAGTACAAACTTTCAGGTTCGGCTGCTTTTAGGGCTTGGTTTTCGTAGTATTGCGTAGAAACGGAGTTGTTTCCTAATGCACTTCCTAAACTTTTATTTAATGCTTTTGGCTCTAAGCCATTTATAGTGTTGTAATTTATTTGTTTTTCTCGGCGGTAGTTGGTTTCATCAATGGTTTTTTGCATGGAAGCCGTAATTTTATCTCCATACATAATTGCCTTTCCATTAATGTTTCGTGCGGCTCTACCAACTGTTTGCGTAAGCGATCGATGACTTCTTAAAAATCCTTCTTTATCGGCATCCAAAATAGCAACCAAAGATACCTCAGGTAAATCCAACCCTTCACGAAGTAAGTTTACTCCAATTAAAACATCAAACAATCCTTTTCGTAAATCCTGCATAATTTCTACACGCTCCAAAGTGTCTACATCGCTATGGATATAACGACATCGAATAGAAACTTTAGTAAGATATTTGGTTAATTCTTCGGCCATTCTTTTAGTTAAAGTGGTTACTAGAACTCGCTCATCTACTTCGCATCGCAATTGAATTTCTTCAATTAAATCGTCAATTTGATTCAAACTTGGACGCACTTCTATAACAGGATCTAGCAACCCTGTTGGACGAATTACTTGCTCTACATAAACGCCTTCTGACTTTTGCAATTCATAATCTGCAGGAGTTGCCGATACATAAATGACTTGGTTTTGCATGCTTTCAAATTCTTCAAACTTCAACGGTCGGTTGTCCATCGCTGCCGGAAGTCGGAACCCATATTCTACTAAATTTTCTTTTCTACTTCTATCCCCACCATACATGGCATGCACCTGCGAAATTGTTACGTGACTTTCATCTACTACCATCAAGAAATCATCTGGAAAATAGTCTAATAAACAGAAAGGTCTTGTACCCGGCAGACGTCTATCTAAATAACGGGAATAATTTTCAATTCCGGAGCAATAACCCAATTCGCGAATCATTTCTAAGTCGAAATTAGTACGTTCTTCGAGTCTTTTTGCTTCTAGATGTTTGCCAATTTCCTTAAAATAATCGACTTGTTTTACCAAATCTTGTTGAATATCCCAAATGGCTGCTTGTAATACATCTGGTGAAGTCACAAACATATTAGCCGGATAAATAGTTAAATTTTCATATTTTTCTACTACTTGGGAAGTTCTAACATCAAAGGCTTCGATTTCTTCAATTTCATCGCCAAAAAAGTGAATCCTAAAAGGTTCATCCCCATAGCTCGGAAATATTTCTACTATATCGCCTTTAATTCTGAAATTTCCAGGACCAAAATCAGCTTCTGTTCTAGAGTATAAACTTTGCACCAATTGGTGTAATAATTTAGTTCTTGAAATGATTTGATTTTTTTTAACAGTAACCACATTCTTTTGAAATTCTACAGGATTTCCAATTCCGTAAAGGCAAGAAACCGAAGAAATTACAATAATATCTCTACGACCTGAAAGCAGTGCCGAAGTGGTGCTTAATCGAAGTTTTTCGAGTTCTTCATTAATAGATAAATCCTTTTCAATATAAGTTCCCGTTACCGGAATAAAAGCTTCGGGTTGGTAATAATCGTAGTAAGAAACAAAATACTGCACCGAATTATTTGGGAAAAATTGTTTGAATTCCGAATATAATTGGGCAGCCAAAGTTTTATTATGTGCTAAAACTAAAGTTGGTTTTTCTACATTTTGAATTACATTGGCTACTGTAAATGTTTTTCCAGAACCAGTAACTCCTAATAAAGTTTGGTATTTTTCGCCATTAATAATTCCTTTTGAAAGTTTTTCAATAGCTTGTGGCTGATCGCCTGTAGGTTTGTAATCGGATACTACTTGGAATTTCATTTGGAATTTTTCGAGTTACAAAGTTACATAGTTCAAATCCAATAATTAGGAATTACTATTTAGATTATTTTAATTATTTCTAAAAAATCAAATCATAAACTTCCATTCTTTCTGTTGCTTTTCGCTTAAAAATGTCCAAGCAATAAAACGGCTATTTTTTTGTCCTTGAGCCATTTCGATAGTTTTAATAGTAGCTGCTCCAACTTTATTTAGGGTTTTGTATAGACTTTTTAAATTGTCTTTTTTAGAAACCAAAGTTGTAAACCAAAAACACTGCAAAGGATATTTAACACTTTCATAAATCATTTGAGTAATAAATGCAAATTCGCCACCTTCACACCATAATTCTTTGTTTTGACCACCAAAATTTAAAACAGGATTTTTAGTTCTTGTGTTTTCAAGATTGTTTATTTTTCTCGTTGTAGCTTTCAGTGCCTCATCCTGCGAGGAATGAAAAGGTGGATTGCAAATAGTAAATGCAAACTTATCTTCGGGAAGAATAATATTTTTAAAAATATATCTCGGTTCTGCTTGTAATTGTAAACTAATAAAGTCTATTAATTTTGGATTTTCAGTAATGATTTTCTTGCAGTTTTGAATTGCATTTTCATCAATATCAGTTCCTACAAAACTCCAATTATAAGCGTGGTTTCCAATAATTGGATAAATGCAATTGGCACCTATTCCTATATCTAAACCAATAACTTCTTCTCCTTCAGGAATAATTCCGTTGTTACATTGTGCTAAAAGATCGGCAATATTATGAATATAATCGGCTCTTCCAGGAATTGGAGGGCATAGATAATTTTTTGGAATATCCCAATTTATAATGTCGTAATAAGAAACTAATAATGCTTTGTTAAGCGCTTTTACAGCATCTGGATTTGCAAAATCTATAGATTCAATTTTGTGTTCGTTTGTAAAAACATAGTGCTCCAAATTAGGAGAACTACTTATTAATTTTTTGAAATCATAAGAAAATCTATTTATGTTTCTTGGGTGTAAAGTAGTTTTTTCGGTACTATTCTTGTTCATCATTTTTTGTTCTCTTCATCAAATGTAAGAAAAGTTACCCTTTGTACAAGTATTAATCTAAACATTCCATTAATAATAAATCTCCTTCAGTATGTGTAATTGTAACTATGCCATCTTTGGCGACGTGGTTGCTGCTTCCTGTTCTATACCCAATGGTAAGTTCTTCATTTTGCAGAGGATAAAATAAGTTATGGGTTGTTATCCCGGATACTTTTCCAATAGGAATTAGTGAAATCGGAGTGTTAGCTGTATACCATTTTTCAAATTTATTTGGTAATAAAAATATTTTAGAATGGTCGTCTAGAATTACAATTTTTAGTTTATTTCGATATGCAACAATATTTGTAATGTTTGTAATAGTATGATCTGCCCGTCTTCCTGTTGCCCAAACTACGTTTACTGCTTTATGACCTTTATCAATAAGGTAGTCAAATGCTTTCTCTAAATCGGTTTTATCTTGGTTTGGTGTAGTTACAATCTCCAACGGATATTGTTTTTCTTTGTAAATATCAGGATTAAAATCGCCGTCAAAATCTCCTAAAAGTACGTCCACTTTAATGTCTAATTGCAATACCCTTTCAATAGCATTGTCTAAAACTACAACTATTGGAGACCATTCTAACAACTGACCTAATAATTCAAAACTGCAAGAAGCCCCATTAGCAATTATTAATGCTGGCTCTTGGTCGTCGCGAACTATATGATGAGATGACATAGTAGTTTAGGTTTTAGGTTTTGGGTATTGGGTTTTGGGTCAACAGTACTAATGAAAATCCCAACTACATTTTACAATTTCGGGTTTTAATTTACGGTATAATTTCTAGTGTCAATTTCAGATAAATGGAAATATCCTAATGGATAATTACTATCGTCTGTTTGATTTATTATGTTCCCACGAAGTGTTGCAGGTGGAGTAGAGAAGGGGCTTCCGCCGCTACTACCCGAAATGTTGACTAATTTTCCCATATAGTTGAAATAGCGCAAGGTAATTCCTTCTAAGGTAAAAAAGAGTTGATCTCCAGGTTTTAAATCTTTATCCGAATAAAATCCAAACATTTGATTTCCTTGAAAAAATTCATCTTTTTGTGCGCGGTATTTTGGAGCTACATCGAGTGGAGATTTTACACCTATTAGATAATAATTTACTTCTGAACCATTATCTTGAAAAAAGTATTTCACCTGAATTACATTGCCTCCAAATCCTTGAACAATAGTTTGTTCTACTGAATTGATTGATGGAGTAGCCAAAAGTTTTTCTGTTGCAGAATAATTTTGCCCGGCATATTGAATACTTAAAGTGTAATTTTCATTTATAACAGGGTTGAAATTAGTACATACATATTCTCCGGTATTTGGAGTTTCAATAAACTGAAAAACTGTATTCGCGCTATTTGTGATTAATACAGTTGCACCAGAAACCACCGGTATAGTTGAACTATAAAAATCGGTAGTAGTGGTAAGTTTGATTTTTTGGGTAGTTCCAGAAGTCCCTTTTTGCCACAATATATTGGCATCAATTACTAGTTTTGGGTTTGCAGTATTTAATGGAATGTCCACTTTAGTTTCGCAACTTGCAAATAAAACAATTGCTAAAAGGCAGATTATATTTTTCATGTTTTTTTAGAATTTAAAGTTATAAGAAACTGCAGGAACTAATCCGAAAATGGATAATTTTATTGCTTCATTTTGCCCAGAATCTTGGTTTTGACGGAAGCTAATAGACGCTGCATTTTTTCGAGCATAAAGGTTATAGATACTAAATACCCATTCGCCTTTCCATTTTTTTGCATCGTTGTGTTTTGGCGTTAATGTTGCCGAAATATCAAGATGGTGGTACAACGGAAGGTTGTTTTCGTTGCGCATACCATAACTTGGAACAGTAATGCCTTGGTAGGTATATTGCCCATTAGGATACGTTACAGGTTGTCCAGTTTGAAGTGTGAAATTGGCTCCAAAATTCCATTTTTTATTCCATTTGTAAGAACTTGTAATAGCTAAATTATGGGTTTTATCATAAGCAGATCGGTACCAGTTACCATTGTTTATTCCGACTTCATTTGCTGTTCTTCCTGGTGTTCTTTGTTCGGATCTTGATAGTGTGTAGGCAATCCAACCACTAAATTTACCTGTGTTTTTTCGGAGCATAAATTCAAGTCCGTAGGAACGCATTTCGCCGTTTAGAATTACTTGTTCTATTGCTTCGTTAGCAATTAAATCAGCGCCATCAATGTAATCCATTCGGTTTTTTATTTTCTTGTAATAACTTTCTACTTCTAATGAATAGGAGTCGTCTTTTAAATTTGTAAAATAACCAACAGCAAATTGATCCGCAATTTGAGGTTTGATATAGCTATCACTTGGCGTCCATACATCTAGAGGAGTTGGCGAAGCGGTGTTAGAAACCAATTGTAAGTATTGCACCATTCTGTTATAACTAGCTTTAACCGATTTGTTTTGTGCTAATTCATATGCTACTGAAAATCGTGGTTCAAAATTATTGAAGTTTGCCATCGATTTATTTCTACCATAAAATTCAGTTCCGATAGGAGTTGCTTTTTCATAAATTTTCAAATCTGAATCGTAATTTACCGCTTGGTCATTGGCATATAAGTTTTTTGTAGAACTTCCTAGTCTAGAAAACATACTGTATCTAAATCCATATTCGACATTTATTTTATCTGTTAATTTTTGTTCAGCATCTAAATAAACGGAAGGTTCAAAAGCATATTTTTTTTCTATTTGTTTGAAATTTATTCCAGAACTAGAATTTGATGGATTTATAGTACCTGGATTAAAATCATAATAAATTGAATTTGCCCCATAATTCAATTTGATTTTGTTTGATAAATAATATTTAAAATCATATTTCAAATTATAGTTTTTTATTCCAGAATCCCAATTGAATCCTACAAAATCTAAATTAAGTCCGTAGTAATAGTCACTATATATCATCGATAAATTTGAAAATAACTTATCGGAATATAAATGATTCCAACGCAAGTTTAAAGTAGAATTTCCATACGTATTGGTGAAACTTTGGTTTAAAGAAAATACATCTCTACCAAAGTATCCCGAAAGAAATAAACTATTGCTTTTATTGAATTTGTAGTTTAATTTAGTGTTTAAATCATAAAAATAAGCCGAGTTCTTATTATTAGATAATTTCAAAAATAAATGTGCATACGATGCTCTACCACCAATAAGAAAGGAGCCTTTGTCTTTTACTAAAGGACCTTCGGCTAGCAAACGACTTGAAATTAATCCGATACCACCGTTCATATGGAAGTTTTTGCTGTTTCCGTCTTTTTGATAAATGTCTAATACTGAAGATGCTCTACCTCCAAATCGTGCTGGAATTCCACCTTTGTAAAGTTTTAAATCTTTTATAGCATCCGGATTAAAAACAGAAAAGAATCCGAATAAATGAGAGGAGTTAAAAATAGTAGCTTCATCCAACAAAATTAAATTTTGATCGGCACCTCCACCTCGAACATTAAACCCTGATTGCCCTTCGCCTGCATTAGTAACACCGGGTAAAAACAAAATAGATTTAATAATATCCACTTCACCAAGAACTACAGGCATTTGTTTAATTGCTGAAATAGATAATTTATTTACACTCATTTCAGGTTTACGAGTGTTGGTTTTGTTTTTCTCGGAAATTACAACATCCTCTAAAACTTGACCTGCTTCCGCCAAATTATAATTTTTGCGTAGGTTTTGAGTAAGTGAAATTTTTTCTGAAATTGTTTCGTAGCTTACATAACTTATACTAATAGTATATTCACCTTTTGGTAAAGTAAGTGAATAAAAACCATATTCATTAGTGGTTGTAAAAGCTTTAATTTCTTTTATTGAAATGCTTACACCAATTAAGGATTCATTATTTTTCTTGTCGGAAATGGTTCCGCTTAGAGTCATTTTTTCTTGAGAATACCCGTTGAATAAAGCAAAGAATAATAACAGAATAACAACAATATTTTTTAATCGCATAGTACTTAATTTATTTTTGCAAATTTGATGAAATAATATAATTTTCACTACTTTTTAAATGTTAATGTATGGTTAATAATTAAGACGATATAATTAATTTTTAAATACTTTTACAATCTGTTTATATGCTAATGAGGATTTTATTTTCACTTTTATTTTTATTCAATTTTTCTTTTATTGTTCAAGCTCAATTTGAATCAGGTAAAAGAAAAGTAAATATTAGTGCAGCTCCTAATAATTCCCCAAAGCAGAAAGCTAATGTTGCTGAAAAAACAACAAAATCAATTTTTCCGGAAATTAAATTTGATGCACAATTAATAAAAAAAACAGAAGATAAATTTTCAAAATTTTATCCGGAGATTCCTAAGGTAGGGGAAAATCAAAAACCCAAAACATATCCATTAAAAAACCCAGCTGAAGATTATACCGAGAAATTTAATCAGCAATTGAAGGAAGATGGAATTAGCCCAGAGTTATTTAATAGAGATATGAATTTGGGACAATTTATAGTTTACACACCTAAAGTAAATTTAGACTCTAGAGATTACGGTGCAATTGATGGTGATATTGTGCGAGTTTGGGTAAATGGAAAGATTGTAACAAACCATATTTATTTGGATGCAAAATTCCAAGAACTAGTATTAGATTTAGATAAGGGAGTAAATGTAATAGAAATTGAAGCTATTAATTATGGAGAACTTTCTCCTAATACAGGTCAATTTACTTTTTATGATGGAAATAAAGAGTTTGTTACCAATCAATTTTGGAATTTAGGAATTGGTTATAAAGCCAGAATATTAATAGAATATAAAGATAAGATTTTGAAAAAAGCTGACGAAAAATAATAACTTTATTCCTCCCTTTCGTCAATAGTTTTAAATGGATAATCACCAAATAAAGGAGCTAATTGTTTCGTCTTGTAGGTCTTATGAGTGTATTTGTTAGATATTACAAACATAGTTACTTTTTCTTTTTTCATATTAATATAACATGAAGTATTGCCATGCCACCAGCCATTGTGGTAGTAAAAAGGTTCTCCTTCCTCAAAATTCAACATGCGAATTCCCAATCCATAATTTCGTTGCCCTTTCTTTTCATTGCTATAGCCATGGTAAACTTTTTCAAGTAATTCCGGATTTAAATACGATGGAGAATAACGCGCTACATCAAATTTTAATAAATCTCTCGGAGTTGAATATATATTTTTATCGCCATAAACGCCATCCAAATATTCTACTGCCAAATCCATGTTTCCTTTATAAGATAAGGAAACGTTTCCTTTATGTTTAACTGTTTCGTATACAAATGTATGTGTCATTCCCAATGGTTTAAAAATCATTTCTTGCATTGCAGCCGGATATTTTAGTTTTGTAACCTTTTCAATTATAAGTGCCAACATTGCATAATTAGTATTGCAATAACCAAAACGTGTGTCTGTTTTTGACTCTAATGAAATATGTTTATCGTTCATTACAGAAATAATATCTTCATTGGTAAGTTCTTTTTTTCTGTCCCAATTGCCATCATCATAAGTAAAGTAAGCATAATTTTTCATGCCACTTCTGTGATTTAACAACGTTAAAACGGTAACATCTGGATAGGGGAAGTTAGTTAGAAATTCAGTTACTTTTTGCTCTAATTTTATTTTTCCAGCATCCACTAACATTAAAATTGCAGTTGCAGTCAACACCTTACTAACAGAAGCAATGTGTAACGGAGTAGTAGCTGTAATTAATTCGTTTTTACGTTTATTAGCAAATCCATTGTAGTTTTCATATAAAACTCTCCCGTTTTGAGCAACTAAAAAACTTACATTATCTTCCTTATTCCATACTTTATGAAAGTAGGCATCAATTCGTAACTTTTTATCATTACAATAATTGTTATCAAGCGCAGGCATTTCTTCTTGCAATGGATTCAAAATAGGAAGTCCATTTTCATTTGTTTTAGCTACATTTTCGGAAGATTTTTCACTTTTTTTACAACCAACAAAGGAGGTACTTAGGGCAACAAGTAGTAAACTATATAGGATTATTCTTTTTTTCATTAATTTGGAGGATAAAAAAGCAAATATAAGTAATCCAATTTCCTGCCAAAACACTTTTTAAGAAAGGTATTAACATGTTTTTCACATTCTTGGAAGTGTAATTTGTAATCCTTTGTTTTTCAGTAAATAGTGATAAATTATTTGCCAGTAATTATTGTCGTAAATGTTTTGTAAACGATTTCTATAATGGTATTTTTGCCTAACAAACAAACAAGAATATCCTAAAATGAAATTTGGAATAGTAAAAGAAAGAAAATCACCACCCGATAGAAGAGTAGTTTTCACACCAGAAGAGTTAGTTAGATTGCAATCAGAACATCCAGATGCCATTGTTAAAGTTGAAACATCTGATATTAGGGTGTTTACAGATGAAGAGTATGCAAATTTAGGAATCGATGTGGTTACTGATTTAAGCGATTGTGATGTGCTTTTTGGAGTAAAAGAAATTCCTATAGAGGCATTAATTCCTAATAAAAAATATTTTTTCTTTTCGCATACGATAAAAAAACAGCCTTATAATAGAAAATTATTGCAAGCAGTTTTAACTAAAAATATAGAGCTTTACGATCACGAAACGATTGTAGATTCTAATTATAAACGATTGATTGGTTTTGGAAGATATGCCGGAATTGTTGGCGCTTATAATGGATTTAGAGGTTTCGGAATCAAATATGATTTGTTCAATTTACCAAAAGCAGAAACTTTAAAAAGTCAGGAAGATTTATTAGTTAGATTGAAAAGACAAACGCTTCCAAACCTAAAAATTGTGGTTACAGGTTTTGGTAAAGTTGGAATGGGAGTTAAGGAAATGCTTGATGGCATGAAGATTAAAGAGGTTACAGTTGCTGATTTTTTAAGCAAAAATTACTCCTCACCAGTATATACACAAATAGATGTTTTAGATTACAACAAGCGTTTAGACGGAAAAGTTATAGACAATAAAGACTTCTATAAAAATCCTCAAGAATATACTTCCGATTTTGAGCGTTTCAGTAAAGTTGCCGATATCTATATGGCAGGACATTTTCACGGAAATGGCGCACCAGATATAGTAACTAACGAGATGCTAAAAGCACCCGATTGTAAAATAAAAGTGGTTGCAGATGTTTCTTGTGACGTTGCAGGCCCTGTGGCTTGTACTCTAAAAGCATCTACTATTGCAGATCCTTTCTTTGGGTATTTGCCTTCTGAAAATAAAGAAGTTCCTTATACGCATCCGGGTTCTATTATGGTTATGTCTGTAGATAATTTACCTTGCGAATTACCGAAAGATGCTAGTGAAGGTTTTGGTGAAATGTTTATGAAACATGTTATTCCAGCTTTTTTTAATGGAGATAAAGACGGAATTTTACAACGAGCTAAAATGACCGAAAAGGGCAAACTAACCGAAAGATTCGCTTATCTTCAAGATTATGTTGACGAAAAATAAAATCAAATCCCGCTTAATTGTCGGGATTTTTTTATGGAAATTGTCAACACGTTAACGTTTGCGTAAATAATTAATGTAGGTAATTTTTGTGTTTGTGTTTTATAAATGTAATTTTATAAAAAAATGATTATTAATTAAGAATTCTATTTTTTCAAGCTCATTTCTATTTTAAATTTTATATTAAATGAAAAAACTATCATTATTAGTATTGCTATTAACTATTACTTTTGGAAATGCACAAAGCATTCTTTCACCATCTCAAAAGCTAATTCTTACTTTTAGTCTTTCTAAAGAGGGAAAACCAACCTATTCAGTAACTTACAAAAACCAAACTATTGTATCGGAAAGTACTTTAGGAATTAAATTAAAAGCTTCAAATAGTCTAGATGCTAACTTTGTAATAGACAGTATTGGTCATAAAAGTGTTAATGAAACTTGGCAGCCAGTATTGGGCGAACAGTCTAATATAAAAAACAATTATAATGAAATGACACTGGCACTTTCACAAATGGGAAATAATAGAAAGATGAATATTATTTTCAGGATATTTGATGAAGGTGTGGCTTTTAGATATGAATTTCCAAAGCAGGAGAAGTTGAATTATTTTATTATTTCAGATGAAAAATCCCAATTCAATTTAACTGGAAATCACAAAGCGTTTTGGCTTCCAGGAGATTTTGATAGCCAAGAATACCCTTATACCGAATCGAAATTATCAGAGGTAAATACAGATAATATCGATAAAAATAATGGAATCGGATTAAAATCAATTGCTGGAAAATTTGTTATACAATCTCCTTTAATGATGAAATCAGCAGAGGGAGTTTATATAAATATTTTTGAAGCAGCAGTAGTAAATTATCCTGTAATGCATTTAGATTTAGTTCCAGAAAACTTCCAACTTACATCCCATTTAGTGCCAAATGCAATTGGTGATAAAGCTTATTTGCAAACACCATGTGTTTCACCTTGGAGAACCATAATGATAAGTAATGACGCTCGTGAAATAGTAAGTTCTAAAATGATTTTGAATTTAAACGAACCTTGTAAGATTGCAGATGTCTCCTTTATTAAACCGATGAAATTTGTCGGAGTATGGTGGGAAATGCATGTTGGTAAATCCACTTGGGATTATGCAGGTTCGCAAAATGCTCAAAATGCCGCTGACGGTCAATTAAAGCCTTCTGGAAAACATGGCGCAACTACTGAAAACACTAAGAAATATATAGATTTTGCAGCGAAAAATGGATTTGATGCTGTTCTTGTTGAAGGTTGGAACAGCGGTTGGGAAGATTGGTATGGCAATTGGAAAGAAAATGTATTCGATTTTGTTACCCCTTATCCAGATTATAATTTGAAAGAAGTAAACGATTATGCAAAATCTAAAGGGGTGAAAATGATTATGCACAACGAAACTTCGGCTTCGGTGGCTAATTATGAAAGACATTTAGATAGAGCATTTAATTTGATGAAAGAATATGGTTATCCTGGAGTAAAGACTGGTTATGTTGGAAGAATAATTCCGAGAGGGGAATTTCATGATGGGCAAACAATGGTTAATCATTATAATTATGTAGCAAAACGCGCTGCAGATTTTCAATTAATGGTAGATTCTCACGAAAGTTCACGTCCAACAGGTTACAGTAGAACGTATCCTAATTATGTTGCTGCAGAAGCTGCTCGAGGAAATGAATTTAATGCTTGGAGTGTTGGAAATCCTCCAATGCACGAAACTATATTGCCTTTCACCAGATTATTAGGAGGTCCGATGGACTACACACCTGGAATTTTTGAAATTAAAATGAGTTATTACGATAAAAACAAAACCGAGCAAGTGCATACCACTCTAGCAAAACAATTGGCATTATACCTAACTATGTATTCGCCAATGCAAATGGCAGCCGATTTGCCGGAAAATTATGAAAGATATCCAGATGCATTTCAGTTTATTAAAGACGTTGCTGTAGATTGGCAAGATTCTAAATATTTAGAGGCTGAACCTGGAGATTATTTAACTGTTGCACGTAAAGAAAAAAATGG
Organism: uncultured Bacteroidota bacterium; assembly: GCA_903838055.1. Classification (GTDB taxonomy): domain Bacteria; phylum Bacteroidota; class Bacteroidia; order Flavobacteriales; family Flavobacteriaceae; genus Flavobacterium. Next base: position 21,698 of record CAILWV010000078.1, read on the forward strand.
AGAACGTTGGTTTTTAGGCGCAATTACCGATGAAAATGCAAGAGATACAGAAATAAAATTAGATTTTCTTTCGCCTAATAAAAAATACAAAGCTATTGTGTATCAAGATGGTAAAGATGCCGATTGGAAAAATAATCCAAAAAGTTATACTATAAAAACACTAGAAGTTACTTGTAAATCTAAAATTAAATTACATTTGTGTAACGGAGGTGGAACTGCTATTAGTTTTCAACCTACCAATTAATTAACCAAAACCAACCAAATAATTAAACTATGAATTCAGAACAAACTAAAACTAATTGGGCGCAATTTATTCCGCTAGTAACTGTATTTTTCTTCTGGGGATTTGTTGCAGCAAGTAATGATATTTTAATTCCCGTTTTCAAAAAAGCATTCGATTTATCCCAAGGACAAAGTCAATTGGTATCCGTAGCTTTTTATATAGCATATACTGTAGGTTCTCTAATTTACATGTTAATTTCTCTTGCTATAGGAAAAGATTTAGTAAATAAAATAGGGTATAAAAACGGATTGGCATTAGGGTTAACAATTTCGGCTTTAGGAACTTTATTGTTTTATCCTGCTGCAAACATGCATTCATTTCCATTAATGTTATCTGGATTGTTTACTGTAGCTTTAGGTTTTTCATTACAACAAACAGTTGCAAATCCTTTGGCTATTGCTTTAGGACCAATAACTACAGGATCACAAAGATTGACATTAGCAGGAGGAATCAATAATTTTGGAACTACGATTGGACCACTAATTGTTAGTTTTGCCATTTTTGGATCTGCTGCTTCTGGAAATACTGAAATGAGTATTGAAAGTGTAAAAATCCCTTATTTAATATTAGGTGTTGCATTTTTAGTAGTAGCAATATTGCTTAAATTGTCTTCTTTGCCAGAGCACCCAGCAACTATAGTTGAATCTGTTGATGATGAAAAAAACTCTAGAAGTTCGGCTTTGAAATACCCACAATTAATATTGGGAATGATTGCTATTTTCATTTATGTTGGAGTAGAAGTTTCAACAGCAAGTAATTTACCGGCATACATGGAAAAAAGTCTTGGTTTTATTACTAAAGATATTGCTCCATATATTTCGTTATATTGGGCTAGTTTAATGATTGGTCGTTGGACAGGAGCTGTAGAAGCATTTACTGATAAAATGGATTTGCAAAAAATATTGCGTTTCGTTGCACCTTATTTGGCTTTTGGAGTTTTCTTAGTAGTTAATGCAATAGCTAAACACGATTTGACACCGTTTTATATTTATGCCTTAATTATTTTAGTATTAATAGCTGCTGATATTGCGAGTAAAGGAAATCCTGCTCGAATGCTATTAATATTTTCTGCACTAGGAATAGTATCTCTACTTGTCGGAATGGCAACTAGCGGAATGATTTCTGTGTATGCATTTATTAGTGTTGGTTTATTCTGTAGTACGTTATGGCCATGTATCTTTACTTTAGCGGTAAGTGGCTTAGGGAAACATACTAGCCAAGGAAGTAGTTTCTTGATTATGATGATTATGGGTGGTGGAATTGTAAGTTGGTTACAAGGCACCGTTGCCGATTCTATAGGAATTCAATATAGTTATATTATTGGAGTTCTTTGCTTTGCTTATCTAGCATTTTATGGTTGGAAAGTAAGTTCGATATTAAAAAGTCAAGGAATTGATTTTGATAAAAAAATTAGTGGTGGACATTAATAGTGTTCAGTGAACTTAATAAATAAAAACTCCGATTGAAATTATTTTCTTTAGACTGCACCCAAAAGTTTAGACAAATTTATAATTAATTTTGATAATAATGAGTTCGATATTTTATCGGACTCATTTTGTTTAAATTTGATTTGATTCTTTCGTTATTGTAATATCTTATATATTGTTTGATTTCAT
>CAILWV010000079.1 GCA_903838055.1 uncultured Bacteroidota bacterium
CTAATGAAACGGCTACATTCGATTCGCCTCCGCCATAAACGACATCAAAGTTATCTGCTTGTGAAAATCTTAAAAATCCTTGTGGTGCTAATCTTAACATTATCTCACCAAATGTTACTACTTTTTTAGACATGGTCTTAAATTTTATATTTTGTTATCTATTAATGAAAATTTCGTGTACGGGCACGAATGAGAAAACAAATATAAAAAATTTAAATGAAAATCATACGAAAAGTAGAAATTTTGAAGTGATTTATGAATAATCTATTTTTAGAAAAGATATTAACATTACAATATAAAAATAAATGTTTATTTTTGAAATAATAAAATTAAATCTAAAAAAATATGAAAGAGGGGCTTTATCTATTTTGTTTTTTTATAACTAGTAATGCTGTTTTTAGTCAAATTACAAGTAAAGAATTGAAAGACAAGGCAATCAATTATAGTTACCTAAAAAATTATAAAAAAGCAATCGAATGTTATTCGGAAATAGTAAAAATAAACCCAAAAGACTCCACGGCTTATATAGAAAGAGCTTTATTAAAACAATTAACACTTGATTATAAAGGCGCTATATCTGACTTCACTGAAGGTGGTAAAATAAATCCTAATGAAGTAGATTATTTTTTTTTAAGAGGAATGCTTAGACAGAAAATGAAGGATTACAAAAATGCTATTTTAGATTATAATAAAACGATGACTATGGAAGTAAATGCAGATGCATATAGATTTAGAGGTCAAATAAAGGAAGTTTACAAAGACTATAAAGGAGCAATGCTTGATTACGATAAAGCAATATCCATAACTAAATATTCAGAAATTTATATAGATAGGGGTAAATTAAAAAACAAATTAAAGGACCTAAAAGGAGCAATTGAAGATTTAAATACCGCTCTAATTATTGACCCCTTAGATGAAAATGCCTATTTTTCAAAAGCTGAAATATTAATAAAAAATAAGGATTATAAAAATGCATTAATTGATATTAATAAAGCTATTGAATTAAACAAGGATTGTAATAAATATTATTTAAAAAAAGCTCTAATAGAAAGCAAATTAAGTCGGACAAAAAAATGATTGTTATGATTTTAATATACTTACGAAAATAAACTCCAAAAATAATTTGTAATTAATGAAAAAAACTAACTTTTGCTTATTTCTAATTTCGATTTTTAGTGCACCTCATCTATATGCACAATTAGAATCTGCTTCAATTGAAGGTACTACACAAGGCACAACCTATCATATTACCTATCTAGACAACAAACACAGAAATTTACAACCTGAAATTGAAAAATTATTATTAGATTTTGACTTTTCGGTATCGACTTACAATCCATTTTCAATCATTTCAAGAGTAAATCAAAATGACAAAGATGTTAGAGTAGATAAATATTTTAAAAAATGTTTTAAGAAAGCTAAGGAAGTTTGGAAAAACTCTGATGGAGCATTTGACCCAACCGTTTTACCTCTAACAAATGCATGGGGATTTGGACCTGGCAGAAAATTAACTATTCAAAAAAACAAAATTGATAGCATTCTTCAGTTTGTAGGCTTTCAATTGATCAAACTAAAAGGCAATAAAATAGTAAAAGAAGACCCAAGAGTTGAATTAGATTTTAATGCTTTCGCACAAGGATATTCTGTAGATGTAGTTTCCAACTTTTTAAATAAAAAAGGCATTAAATCTTATATTGTTGAAATTGGTGGAGAGGTATATGCAAAAGGAACAAATTTAAACGATAAAGCATGGACTGTAAACTTAGAACAACCTAAAGATAATAAAGAATCTATTAATAATTTTATTGCCAGTGCTATATTAAAAAATTGCGCTATTTCGACTTCGGGTAATAACCGAAGATTTTTTATTGAAAACGGAATAAAATACGCGCATCATTTGGACCCAAAAACAGGATATCCTGCTAAAAATAATTTATTAAGCGCTTCTTTGTTTGCTAATAATTGTATTACTACCGATGCAAATGCTACAGGAGTATTAGTGATGGGATTAGATAAAGCAAAGATTTTTTTACAAAAACATCCAGAGATAAAAGCCCTATTAATTTACTCAGATGAAAGCGGAAATTATAATTATTATAAAGCAAATGGAGTGGACAAAATTTTGATAGATTTTAAAGAATAAAAATGCCCCCAATAGTGTCTAACTTTTTGGGGGCAGTATATTTTTGGGGCATTTTAAAGGTACTTTTTTATTATATATAAATATTTAATTTTTATTTTTCTAAAACTAATTTATAAGTAGAAGTACCATTGTTATCTGATATATTCATCATATAAAAACCTGCATCAAATCTTGATAGATCAACATTTTTTGTACTAGCTGAAGTTGCTTCAGTTACTTCTTCGTTATAAACTACTTTACCATTCATATCAATTACTTGAATGTTTTTAACATCACTTTTAAAATCGATGTTGAAAATTCCTTTAGATGGAATTGGGTAAACCACAACTTCTGGTCCTTTTACAAAAGCATCTGCTGCAAGAGTTGGTGCCCATGCTAAAGTTATACCTGTAAAGCTAGCATCTGTTGGGGTTGTATTTACTACAGTAGCTCCTTTAGTAAATGGGAAATAAGCAACTTTAGTTCCAGATGTTCCGTGATCCCAAGTTTCTTCTATTGCAACTCTATAATTACCATCTGCAACTATTGCTCCAGAAACATTTTTACCATCCCATGTAGCAGTTTGTAATGCCCCTGCAGTCCATGTTAATGTTGAAGTAGATGAAATACCTGTTACATCAGAAGCAGATGACGTTTTCCAAGTAGGAATATGGTTTGAAGGAGTACCTTTACCTTTTACTATTAAAGATTTAGTATAAACCCAAGTAGTTCCTGTTGTATTTTGTTCAATCCATACAGCAAAACATCTTTTTGTTCCAGAATAGGTTGCGCTGTGTGAAGTTTCACCTATTTTAAAAGTTAATGTTCCTACAGTTTGTGATTTTATAGTAGTTGCACAAAACAAAATAGCTACTAAAAATAAATTATAGATTTTTTTCATAATTAAACTTTTATTATTGTTTTTTTAAATACTTGTGTGCGAACACGAATTACAAATATAAATAAAAAATTATATTTTCAAAAAAAATGTTAAAAAATTTATAAATTAATTTTTCATAATCCGTTAAACTATTCTTTAATTAGCTTTAAAGTGACAAGATTGTTATCTTTATCAAAAACTTTAACTAAATAAAGTCCAATATTTAAGTCGGAAATTGAAAGATTATTTTTTTCAGATGCTTTGAAATTTTTTACCATTTGGCCGGTTAAAGTATATATTTCAACACTTTCAAAAGCTCCTTTAATATTAAAAAAGCCCGAAGTAGGATTTGGAATTATAGAAAAAGAATTCTTTTCAAATTGATTATTAGCCAATGAACAAACGGTTAATAGTTGAGAAAAAACAATTGGACTTCCGCAAGTTGACGTAATTGAATACATAATATTAGCTGTTCCTGAAGCAATTGGAGTTACTACACCTGTACTTGAATTAACTGTTGCGATTGAAGTATTGCTGCTAGACCAAGCACCACCTGTTATTGAAACAGGATTTGAAGAGCCTGTATACTGGTTCCAAGCAGCATTAAAAAAATGTGCTATTTGATCACAAATTTGAGAAATATGATTTGGGCAACCGTGAGTTTCTCCAGGTATTTCCCAAAACTGATGATTTGCACTAGCTGTGTTTAAATAGTTATTTAGAGTTATACTTTCTTGAACAGGAACTGTTGTATCTGAATCTCCTTGTACAATATAACAAGGAATAGAGTTTGAATTTAAACTTGAAAAATTATATAATCTATCAGCATTTGGAGATGATCCCCAGCAATCAGCGAAAGCAATAACATTGCTTAAATTCACCGTATATCCTCCATAATTTGGACCATTATCTGAAAACATCAAATTGCATGACAAATGAGCTCCTGCAGAACCCCCTCCTTCAAACAAATAATCTGGATTGTATCCATAAGTTGCGCCATTTGCTCTAATCCAATTTAAACAAAGATCAGCATCTTTTACTGCCGCAAGATTTTGTGCAAACGTATGCCCTCCACCAACATTATAATTAGGTGCAAAAGCTACATAGCCACATTTTGCCAAATAGGTACAAATAGCCACAACATAAGATTGTGTTTTTGTATTTCCAACTTGAAAACCACCACCATGTAAAAACATTACTGCTGGTCTATTCGTATTAGTATCACCTGTAGGTCTATAGATATCCACCAAATGGAAACTGCCACTTGAAGGTCCGTAAGCCATATCAGAAGTTACAGTTACCGATGAAAATGTTGGAGTTAAAAAATTATTAGGATTAATACTTATTGGATTTGGGTTATTATTTGTAATGGAAAAATTCCCATTTGTTCCCAAGCATAATGTTAAAGGTCCGCTAATAGTCCCTGAAACATTATTTGCAGTAACGGTTAAAGTAGCAGATAGAGAAATAGAATTTGTAAAAACAGCTCTATATTTATAAAAATTTATCGAACTACTACAATTAGATAAAGTTAATACTCCAGATGTAAATCCAGAATAAGAAACGCCTAAATCTAATGAGGATGAAGTTATATTTTCCCAATAAATTCCATCTGTGCTTCTTTGCCAATTAATCAAAGAATTAGTAGTTGATGCTGCAGAAAAATAAGTGCTACCGCCTTCACAAATAGTAGTATCTATTGGTTGTTGCGAAACTATTAAACTAGATGTTACACTACCATTGAAAACAATATTTTGAGAATTACCACCTAATGTAGTTATAGATAGATTTTCTAAATTGTAATTATTAATCGATAATCCAGATTTCAATCTTACAAATACAAGAGCTGCAGAAACTTCCCCATTAGTTGGTGGAATTAATAAGTTGTTGTTGCCCAATAAATAACCTGAACCAGAAGTAAATGAAATTTCATAATCTGCCGGTGCAGTAACAACTAATTTATCTATTAGTTTGGAAGCAGTAATTGTAAATGCTTGCTCGATTGAAGGGCCAGCGCCAAAAGCATAATTAAATCCGTTTAATTGAACTATAGAAGGGGTCAAAATATTTGGATTACTTGAATAAACAACTCCATTACATACTACATTTTGTGAGTAAGCACCAATAGAGGAAAGAGTAATATTTTGAGAATAATTTGCTGCTGCTAATCCAGATTTTAATCTCACATAAACAGTTGTTGAAGCTATAGTTCCTATAGTGGCATTGTAAGTTAAGCTATTTGTAAAACCTGAATTTGAATTATTTGATATTTCAAAATTGGATGGAGCTGAAACTACTATAGGATTAGATAATAGATTTCCAGAAAATGTAAAACTTTGAGATATAGATGAAATATTAAAATTAGCTGAAAAATCTGTTAATGGAATTGTGTTAGTTGAAACAGAAATTGATGGAATTGCTGGATAAACGGCTGGAGTAATGCAATTATAATTTTCATCTTGTTGACCAATTATTCCATTATATTCTAATACATAAACAGAATAATTTATTCCAGCATTTAATCCCGTAACAGAAACCGAAGTTCCAGAACCATTGTATACACAATAATATCCAGAATTGTTTATTTGACCTCCTGAACCAAAACTAGAGGAAGCAGAATAAGACGTACCATCAGTTGGATTGATGAATTGTGTACTAGAAGGACCTACAAAAACGATGCACCCCTGATTATCATTTCCACTATTTGGTCTCGTCCAATTTAATGTCATTCCAGCACTAGTTACATTAGAAGAAGTTAATGCGGTAGCTTGTGTTAGAGGCTTATTAAAAGTAAATACAACATCATCAATATATTGACCAGTTACACCAGTTGTAAATGGATAAGAAAAAGTAAAAACTCCGTTTGAAGAGGATGGAACGGAAATCAACCCAGAAGATGCTGCAGTTAAAGTTATTGGTGTAGTATTTGTAAAAGTTGAATTTCCATCTGTTAAAATTAAAGTTGAATTTGCACCAATAGTTTTTGCAGTATATTGAATAGAGGCAACCCCTCTTAAAACTGGTGTTGTAGCCGAGCTATTCACTCCAGTTTTAAGTTTTAAGGTAGTGCCATTTATTGCTACAGAAGAAATTCCGCAACCTCCACCTCCGGGAAGCCAATTGCCTATGCTAGTAGTAAATCCAGAAGTAGTATATGAGGTGGTTAAACTAGTTGTAGAAAAATTTTCTGTATATATTGTGGTTTGACAAAAAGCTTTATTAAATAGAAAAAAAATAACAATAAATAAATAGTATCTTGACATAATATAATGATGGCTTATTTAATAAAAAAGCTTTTAGTAATAATATTAAAATTATTCGTATTTTAAAAATGTTCCTTTCGAATCGAATAAAACATCATGGGATTTCTTTTCTTTTTTAACTTCTACTTCAAAAGTAACTACATTATTATCATCTGTAATTTTTTCAAATTCTTTAATTTTTTCAGATGGATAGTTCTTCTTCACATAATCAATAACTCCTGCAGGAAGATCCGATTCTTCCGCCTCAACTTCGATTGCTTTTCTGTGCCCTGATGCATCATAAATAGCTGTAGTTTCGATTTTATTTTGCTCAAAGGCAACCTCATAATTATCTTCTTCTTTAATCCACTCTGATTTATCAACATTAAATTCTTTATTAAAAGATTCAAGAACTTCAGTTGGAACTTCAACTTTTTCATGTTTTTTATACTCTTTTTGAGCAGACATTGTAAAACTTGCTAATACAAAAACTGGGATAATAATTTTTCTCATAATTTTAAAAAATAAGTGATTAATAGATCTTTTTAATTCGTGCACGTACACGAAAACAAATATAAATAAATACCTTGAACTAATATATATTTATATTTATTTTAACACAAAAATAAATGAAATAAATAATTGTCAAAATAATTTATTAGTATATTTGATACTTAAAAGGAAATGATTAATGATTACAATTAAAAAAATTGCTCAATTAGCTAACGTATCCACCGGAACAGTAGATAGAGTTATACATAATAGAGGACAAGTTACGCAAGAAAATATAGATAAAGTTAATAAAATTATCGAAAAATATGATTACAAAATAAACATCCACGCTAGTAATTTAGCATTAAATAAAAAATTCAAAATTGCGGTTTGTATACCTAAAAACAACCAATTAGAATACTGGAAACTTCCTATAATTGGAATTCAAAGAGGTGCTGAAGAATATAAAAATTCAGGAATTTCTATTGATTACTTTTATTATGATTACAACTCGTTATCCTTCATGAAAACTTGTGGAAAACTATTAAAAGCAGAATTTGATGGATTAATAATAGCACCTATATTTCATAACGAATCCTTATTTTTCTTAAACGAATTCAAGAAAAAAAATATTCCAATAATATTAATTGATTCTAATATAGAAAATATTCCTAATAGAACTTATATAGGACAAGATGCATATCAGGCAGGGGTTCTTTCAGGAAAATTAATAAGCATAGGATTAACAAATAAAAAAGTAAATTTATTAATTGTCAAAATAAACAAAGAAATTGATGATACTTCAATTTATCTGCAAAGGATAAAAGGCTTTTATTCTTATTTTGAAAATAAAATAGAATATAAAAACTACAAATTTAACGAAGTTAACATTGAACAATTTAGTAAAGGCAAGATAACTAAGCAAATGTTTGAAGGAATTGATGCCATATTCGTTCCAAATTCAAGAGCATATATTATTGCAGAGTTTGTTATGAAAAATAATATAAAAGGAGTTAATATTGTAGGGTATGACTTACTTGAAAAAAATATAGAATATTTAAATAACGGAGTAATAAACTTTCTGATAAATCAAAATCCTGAACACCAAGGGTATCTAGGAGTATGTAATTTATACAAGAAACTAGTTCTAAAAGAAGAAATTAACATAGAAAACTATATGCCATTAGAAATAATTGTTAAAGAAAATTATGGTATAAAATAAATTTTATATCATTCTACTACTAACTTAGAATTAATTATTGAATCTTCCTTTTCTATTCGAATTAGATACACGCCAGAGTTGATTTTAATATCTGGTTGAATTTCTAAATTATTATCAACAATCTCATTATTTGTTTTATAGATTAATTGTCCTGATAACGTAAACAATTCAATCATAACTGTTCCGTTAACAGAATTATTGAAAAAAATATTAAATTTATTTTCTTTTATAGGATTAGGATAAATAGCAATTAATTTATCCTCCCAAATAGTGCTTGATAACAAACCAGGCCCTTCATAAACACCTCTGTTTGGAACTGCTGTAGCAGATACTACAGAGCCATAAAAATCAAAACCACCATTAGCAGTTATCAATTTTCCACTACCAATTGCTGGAGAACTCGGCAATAACTTATATCCATCTAAAGCTGAAGTAATACCTATAATTCCTAGGCCGGGATTTACAAATTTAGGATCTGAAGTTAATTTAGCTGGATCTTGAGGTTCTCCTGTTGGATGGATGCCATAAAAAATATTGTTTTTAATATCTCTAGTTTGACCCGAACTTCCAAAAGAATAGCTAGCACCTGAGCTTATATTACTTAAATTATATATAATATTATTATAAAAACGATAGGTATGCTGGTTTCCAGAGTTTTCTTTAATAATTGTTGGACTTATGCCTGCTTTTATATAAAACACATTATTATATATTTCATTTCCGGCAGAGGCGTAATTAAAATATACAATACCACCACGATCATTTTGACTAATACAATATCTTAAAGTACATCCCACATCCTCCGGATCGGGTACTCCAGAAGTGTTATTAGATGTTGATCTTGCATTACATCCCCAATAAATACCATGGGAATTATCATGACTGTAACTATATTGAAAAATGACACCTACACTTCCAAAATCGGGATCGTACATACTGCCATCAATATTACCTGGATCTACAGTTTGTGTTGCAGCTCTATTGTAGTAACCCTCGTTATATTGAAAAACAGTTCCTTTTGCTTTTGCTGAAAACATTGTATTTCCTGTAGTCCCTAAAGCAGTTTCATAACAAACATTATGTTCAATTAAACCTGTTTCATCAGTACAACGAATTATCATAGCATTTTTACCAATATGATGAATAGTGTTGTTGCTAACTTTAATATTGGTATATTTTCTAGCAGTCCAAGAAACCAATTCGTTTCCTCCAGGATAAAATACATTATCTTCATTATCAAAAGCTAAACCAATATTTTCACAATATGCTAGTTCACAACCATCAATTAGGATATCATTAAATCTTGAGTTACTTGTTGTTCCTTCATTTAATACTGCTAAATAGATACCACCAGTTTTTTTTGGGATTGCACCATTTACTGCAGTACTTCCATTTCCTAGTTGCCCTTTAATATGATGAATGTATAAGTTTCTTAAATAAATGTGATTGCAAACAGAACTTGCTGTATTTGTGGTAGTTGCTTTGTCTTTTAGTGCTATCATTACTCCTCTTCTATCTGCACCTAACGGATTATTAGTAAGTGTTCCATCAGATATACCAATAAAAAATATGCTATTAGGATTAGCTGTAGACTCTGTAGTGATTGGATAATTTGTAATTTCTAAATTTCTTATTTCAATATAATCTTGATTATACAAATAAACAACACCTTGATCTGCGGTTGTAATTCCTAAAGGTTTTGTAGGGCCACTTCCATTTAATATTGGTTTCGCACCAGTACCATATTGATCTACAATTATCGGAAAATTAGCCAAACCTGAACCTGAAAATTTTAATTGTTGCCCATACCAAACACTTCCGCATTTTAGCAAAATTTGATCGTTAGCACTAAACGTCATTGCATTTATTTTGGTTACATTTTTCCATGGTGTGCTCAAAGAAGTACCATTATTAGTATCTGCTCCATTTAACGAATCAATATAATACGTTGTAGCAAAACTAATATTGGTAATAAAAAACACCAAAAAACAAACTATGTTAATGAATGAAATTCTTTTCATGTTGTTCAAATTTAATTAAAATGGACTTTATACTATTCAAATTTAAAAAAAATAAAAAAACCTCGGATATTAATCCGAGGTTTTAATTTGTATTATAAAAATTATTGTTTGATAACTTTTACAGTAATTGATTTACCTTGAGAAACAACTTCTACAAAATAAGCTGAAGGATTTAAACTACTCATATCAACAGTAGCCATAACTTGATTAGGAGTAACCGAAAGTACTTTTTGCCCTAATAAATTATAAACAGTTACTTGAGAAATTTCTTCAGAGTTTGATAACGTAATTCTGTCATTAACAGGATTTGGAGCGTACTTAAAGCTAAACAACTCATTAGAATTAGTATTTAAAGATGAAGTAGGTACTACCTCTCCGGTTGACAATATAGATGCTCCTATGTATCCTTGAAAAGAAATTTGAGCTAGTTGAGAAGCTGTTAATCCAGTAGCATCTAATCCAACAAATACTTTTCCATTTGTACCAGAAGCACCTGGAGTACCGGTCCATCCTTTAATAATTAAAGATTTTCCAGCCAACCAAAAATCTGCAGCACCTGGACTAGTACTACTGCTAGCAAAAACTAAAGCATGTGGAGTAGCTCCTAGGCTAATAGAAGAGTTATCAGTTAATGATAATGTCCCCATGTTTTCAGTATAATCTGCTACTAAATTTCCTGCCAACTCTAAGTTAGTTGTATCCGGAATAATCTCCTGAGCTGATAACGAAGCGCCTGCAACACTTGAGTTAGCAATTATTAAAGCTGCAGCAGGCGGAAAGTTTGGTATTACTTGAGCAGCAGTTCCATTAAAAGTAATTCTTGTTGGAGCAGGAACTGGATTGGCCGTGCCATTTTGAGCAGTTAATGTTCCTAATCCTGTTACAAAATTTCCTGATACAGAAAAATCATTAGGAAAGTTTCTTGGAGAACCAGTAGTTGCTCCAGTTGTGTCTAAGTTTATATAAGTTCCTAAAGCAATAGTTTGAGTAGTATTAGCACTTGTATAGTTATAGTAAATATCAAACGGCCAATTAATTCCTGCAGGCAAAGCAGTTGAATTTGGATTTTTAGTTTTTAAAGCTCCTGAACCTGTTAATGTATTAACTGCCGCCAATTTACTTGAACCCATATTTAAAATAGATCCAGCAGCAATATTAAAGTTTCCAAGAACTGAAATAACTCCAGCAGCATTTGCTCCGTTTGAACCTTGAGTTAAAATATTTAAGTTACCATAAGATGCAGCGGCTACATTTTGAGAATCTGAACCATTATAAGTTACTGTAGAATTTGCATCTATAGTATTAATTGTGTAATTAGATGTTAAACTTTCATCTGTTAATGTAGTGTTAGCGCTAACATTTAATATTCCAGTATAAGATCCTGCAGCAGGAATAGTCAATGAATTAGCAGCTGTTCCATCTCCCAATTGAACTAAACTTGCAGAACCAGATACTGTCCATGGAGTACTAATTGAAGCTCCTGGATTTACAATTTTAAAAGTTTGATAATCTGATGTAAAGCTCATAGGATGTGTTCCTGAACCATCCATATTTGTTCCCCAATTAGATAGATTAGTACAATCCGCATTTGCAGATAAATAATAAATAGAAGATGTTCCTGAACCTTTAGCCACTTTGTAATGATCAAGGTAAAAATTAACTGCTGTTGTATTGTGGTTCAATATAAATCCAAAATTTGGAAGAGATGCGCTTACAAATCCTGCAGTATCCATAACAGCACCCATACCACATACAGTTGCAGCTAGAGCAGGATCTGCATAAACTCCAGCAGTACCTGTCGCAGGAGATGGATCAAATTTTTGTAACATACTCCAACTATTGGTAGTTGGGTTATAAGTAATTTGCACACTTAATACGTTTCTAATATCACCTCCTAAAGCAATACCAGGAATGATTGAAGTTAATGTTGAAGTATAAGGAGCAGCAGTTCCTAAATCCATTATTCCGCCTGTAAAACTAACCAAATCATATGTACTACCAGCAACACCCGCTACATCTCCCATTACTAAAGCATAACCTTTAGCAGCAAGATCTTTTGGATCTGGTTTATCACAAGCAATAACAGCAGCAACTGCATATTTACCAGGTATAAAACCAGTCATAGTAACGGTATTTCTATTATGTCTGATATTAAAAGACCAAGTAATAGGCATTGTATTTTGATTTAATATAGCACTATAACCAGAAATTCCTGCCATTGTAGACATAATAGTTTCAATTCCAGCAGTTGTACCACCGCCAATTTTTAAACGATAATCATTTTCACCATTAATATCATTAATAGTTGCTGGAGCAGTAGCAGACATAGCTGTTACAACCGTACCCGAAGCGCCTAATGTAGAAGTGTAAGTAACTGCTGGAGTACCTCCAGGAGACAAAACATCTCTATTAAAATAATCACTGAACAAAGTGGTTTGCGCCTTGCTATAGCTACCTATAAGCAATAACACAAATAAAAATAAGTAAGTTACTTTTTGTTTAGTTAAAAATAAATGTAATTTTTTTTTCATAATGTTGTAAGTTTTTTGGTTATTTTTTTTCGTGCACGAACACGAATTACAAATTTAAATTATTTTTTCGCATATATCAAAATAAATTCATTATTTTTTTTATTTTTAATATTTAGGGCAGTTAAAAAAACTAAAACCAAGACAATTCATTAGATTATGTGAAATAATTATAGTATTTCTATTTTATACATGTTTTTATATAAC
>CAILWV010000080.1 GCA_903838055.1 uncultured Bacteroidota bacterium
CCAAATCCTTTTCCTGTAATACGGTCAGCTGAAATTCCTTTAGATATAACATATTGAACTGTTGCTTGTGCTCTTCTATCCGACAAAGTCAAGTTGTAGTTATCGCTACCTCTGCTATCTGTATGCGATTTAGCAAAAATTACTAGCTTATCATTACTTTTCATTACTTGAACTAATTTATCTAACTCAAAAGCGCCTTGTTGTGTAATGTTACTTTTATCGTAATCAAAATAAATTGGCTGCAAAATGATTTCAGTAGGAGTGATAATAACATCTATAGGTTTTAAAGGAGCTGGTAATTTAGCTGTTGGACCTTTGCTTTTTGCAACAGCAAATACATTTCCTTCAAATCCTTCTTTTGAAGCTTGAACAGAATAAGGAGTGTCACATTCAATTTTAAAATTAACTTCTCCTTTTGAATTAGAAGTTTCAGTAGATATAATATTGTTTTTAGCGTCTAAAATTGCAACTTTAGCATCTGCTAAGATCTCTCCTGTTTTAGCGTTTGTAACCGTTACTAATAAATCAACTGCACAAACAGGTGTTGCCAAAAAGATATCATCATTCCCGTTTCTATTACTAGAAAGAAAACCAATGTTTTTTTCTTTATTAAAAGTAAAGTAAAAATCATCTTTTTCTGTATTTAATGGTTTGCCCATATTTACTGCCTCAGTACCTTTTACAAGATCAATTTGAAAAATATCCAAACCACCTAATCCAGGTTTTCCGGTTGATGCAAAATATAAAGTAGTAGTATCATCGGCAATAAATGGAAAACTTTCATTGCCCTCAGTATTAACTTTAGATCCTAAATTCTCTGGTTTTCCAAATTCGTTCCCGTTAACAGAAACTTTCCAAATATCTACTCCGCCAATACTTCCTGGCATATTAGATGAAAAATAAAGTGTTTTCCCATCTCTACTTAAACTTGGATTACTTAAAGAATAGTCTTTACTGTTAAATGGTAAAGGTTTAATGTTTGTCCAAGTATCTCCAGATTTAGTAGCAACATATAAATTATTTTTTCCGAGTTTTAAATGATTGTTTTTATCTTTTTCAAATAATCCTTCTCTAAAACTATCGCTAGAAAAATACATAGTGTTTCCATCTTTACTAATAGTAACCGGACCATCATGACGTTTGTGATTAATAGATGCTAATGGAGTTGGCTCAGAAAAATTTCCGGAATCGCCCATTATGGAAGTATATACATCTAAAAATGGTTCTTCGCTCCAACCATAATTTTTTCTAGAACCATTTCTAGCACTAGTAAAATATAAAGTTTTATCATATAAAACAGCACCAAAATCAGACTTATCTGAACTAATTGCAACCGGACTTACAGTATAAGTTACACCCTGAACTAATTTTGGAACATAGTTAGGATTTTCTTTGAAAGATTTTGCTCTTAAATCATTTGGGGATAATGCAACAAATTTATTCATTTGTTTATTAGACTCTTCGTATTTTCCATTTGATTTTAGCATTTGGGCGTATCTAAAATACGTTTCTGCATCTTGAGCGGTTAGTGTTGCTTTAGCATACCATTTAATAGCCTCAGCAGTATTAAACATGTTGTAATAGGTATCTGCTAATTGTTTAAAAACATAACCGTCTGCTTTTCCATCGTCAACCAATTTTTGATATTCTTTGATAGCCTTTACGTATTCGTATCTTTGGAATAATTTATCCGCGACTTTGGTGTCTTGATTTTGTGCAATAATTGAACTACTTATTGCAAAAAAACTTAATACTATATATAGATTTTTCATTTTTATACTTAGGTTTATGTTAGAAATATCTTGGAGATTGGGATACTTTTTTCGGGAAATTCAAATTAAACAATATCATAATCTCGTGTGATGAAGGAGTTGTTATTTTTAAATCTGAAACTATGTGGTCGTATGCATATCCAACTCGTAAACTTGGGCTAACGGTATAATTAACCATGGCGCCGAAGGAGTCTTGTAATCTATAGGTACCTCCAACTTCAAATTTATCATTAAATAAGAAGTTAGCAGATAAATCTACAGATACAGGTGCGTTTAAAGATGATTTTATCATAGTAGATGGTTTGAATTTAAGATCTGGATTGATATCAAATACGTAACCACCAGTTATGAAATAATGTAAGGTTTCAGTTCCAAAACGTCTTCCACTGTAATCTAAATAACTAGACTTTAACATATTTGGAACAGATACTGCAACATAATACTTATTTGTATAATAGAAGAAACCTGAACCAACATTTAAAAAGGATTTACTTGAGTTTTGTTGGAAAGCTGGGTCATTTAAATCAGGTACATGGCCATCACCAATTTGAGAGAAAAGGCCTACTTTATGAAATGTTCCACCTCCTTTTAAACCAAATGCCAATCGTCGATCACCTCCAAGATTTAAGGTATAAGAGAAGTCAGCATAAATGTTAGTTTCTTCAACAGGCCCGATTTTATCATTTATAGCTGACAAACCTAAACCAACATTTTTTCCAACAGGACTATTAATAAAGAAAGTTCCTGTTGTAGGTGCGCCTTCAATTTCTACCCACTGCTTTCTGTAAAGCACCCCTCCTGTCATGTTTTCTTTAGAACCCGCATAGGCAGGGTTCATAATACTCATGTTATACATATATTGGGTGTATTGAGGATCTTGCTGCGCTTTTACATCAACAAATGTCAATAATGCTAACGCAATTAGGAAATATGTTTTTTTCATTTTATGAAGATTTATCATTTTTACGTTAATAATTATTTAGAATCTCTGTTAATGTATATCCAACC
>CAILWV010000081.1 GCA_903838055.1 uncultured Bacteroidota bacterium
AACTACAACATTAGCTACAGGAAATCTAACTGCTACTACAGCTTATAGAGTTGTTGTGTCAAGTGGAGCTTGTTCTACTTCAACATCAAATGTTGTAACAGTTACAGTTAGTGCTGCTGCTAAAGCAACTGCAGTTTCTGGAAATGCAGGAGCTACTACATTTGCAACAGCTGTTTGTAGTGGTGCTAAAACTCTAACTTTAGCTACAGGTTATGTTGGTGCAATTCAATGGCAATATTATAATGCAGGATCAAGCGCAACAGCTGTTACTAATACAACAGTAGCTGCAACTTGGACTGATATTGATGGCGCTACTGGAACTACTTTGAGTGCAGTTAATTCTGCAGCAGGTAATGTTTGGTTCCGTGTTAAATTAACAAGCGGTCCATGTGCCACTTTAGCATATAGCACACCAGTAAATGTTTGGATTAAAGCATGTGGAAGTTCAGTTAGAATTGAAGATGCTATAGAATTTAAAGCTATAGCTTATCCAAACCCATTTGCAGAGAACTTCAAACTAGATGTTAAAACTAGTAGTGAAGAATCTTTACAAATTAAAGTTTATGATATGCTTGGAAATTTAGTTGAAAACAGAATCCTACAAACTACAGAAATTGAAGGATTAGAAGTAGGTGCAAATTTATCTACTGGTGTTTACAACGTGGTTGTAAGCCAAGGAGTTTCTGTTAAAACTCTACGTGTAATTAAACGATAAATTAGACTATATTATTTTTCTAATGTGTTGAATTAAATGTATTCAATTTGTTAGATTAATGTTTTAAATAATAAACAGCATCAAATTTTTTTGATGCTGTTTTTTTATTAAGATAATGCAATAATAGTTTCAAATAATTTTTGATAAATAATTATTAAAAATTATATTTGCGCAATCGATTACATTAATTAATATTTTTTCCTACAGGTAGCAGAAGATTTGTTTTTTATATTAATTGTAATTGTTTCTTTTTAATAATAACTTCTTTGTTGATGAGTGATTCAAAAAAAAATATTGGTAATTATCGTTGGACTATTTGTGCTTTGTTATTCTTTGCTACAACAATTAATTATCTTGATAGACAAGTGCTTTCATTAACATGGAGCGATTTTATTGCTCCAGAATTCCATTGGACTAATAATGACTATGGAAATATTACTGCATTGTTTTCAATTTTTTATGCAATTTCTCTTTTGTTTGCAGGGAGATTCGTTGATTTAATGGATACAAAAAAAGGATTCCTGTGGGCAATTAGTATATGGTCCATCGGGGCTTGTTTACATGCTTTTTCTGGTATTGCAACTTCAGGAATAATTACCGGAAATTGGTTTGTTAGTTTTGAAGGAGCTAAAAATGTAATAAAAAATATTAACGACACAGGAATGGTAATTTCTGTAAGTGTTACTCTGTTTATTTTTTCACGTTTCGTATTGGCATTAGGCGAGGCTGGAAATTTTCCTGCAGCAATTAAAACAACAGCTGAATATTTTCCTAAAAAAGACCGAGCATTTTCTACAAGTATCTTTAATGCTGGAGCTACAGTTGGTGCTTTAGCTGCTCCAATTTCAATTCCGTTCATAGCTAAAGCTTTCGGATGGGAAATGTCCTTTATTATCATTGGTGCTTTAGGTTTTGTTTGGATGGGATTTTGGACATTTATGTATGAAAAACCAGAAAAACACCCAAAAGTTAGCGCTTCAGAATTAGAATATATTCAACAAGATATTTTGGCTGATAGCAAAATAGAGGGATACATTCCTGAAATTAATTCTAAGGTTTCTTTGTTAAAATGTTTTACATATAAGCAAACATGGGCTTTTGCTTTTGGCAAGTTTATGACAGATGGAGTTTGGTGGTTTTTCTTATTCTGGACCCCGGCTTATCTAAGTTCTGTTTATGATATGGATTCTACCGAATCAGCTTTACCATTATTTGTATTATATATGATAACTTTAGTTTCAATTTTTGGAGGTTGGTTGCCAACTTATTTTGTGAATAAAAAAGGAATGAATCCATATGAAGGACGAATGAGAGCAATGTTGATTTTTGCATTTTTCCCTTTACTTGCTTTAATAGCACAACCTTTAGGTCACTATACATATTGGATTCCGATTATAATTATCGGAATTGCAGGTGCGGCCCATCAAGCATGGTCGGCAAATATTTTCACAACTGTTGGGGATATGTTTCCTAAAAAAGCTATTGCTACAGTTACTGGTATTGGTGGCTTAGCAGGCGGATTAGGGTCTACATTAATCAATAAAGGATCTGGATTATTATTTGATTATTCAAAAGAAACCGACATGTCTTTTATGGGTTTTCAAGGAATTGAATCAGGCTATTTTATCATTTTTTCTATTTGTGCTGTTTGCTACTTAATAGGTTGGTTTGTGATGAAAACTTTAGTTCCGAAATATAGTCCAATTACCGATTTATAATTTTTTATAAGATAATCTAAAATGACAAAATACACCTCTAGATACGCTTCTAGCCCACAAGCAGTAAAACAATATGACACAACGCAATTAAGAGCTGAATTCTTAATTGATAATCTAATGGAAGAGGGCGAAATAACACTTACCTATTCGCATTATGATCGATATATTGCTGGTTCTGCTGTGCCTTTGTCGCCATTAAAATTAGAAACAATTGACGTTTTGAAAATGCCTAATTTTTTAGACAGAAGAGAAATGGGAATTATCAATGTAGGAGGAAATGGTGCTATTGTTGTCGAAGGAGTTTCTTATGAATTAGGTTTCAAAGATGCGCTATACATCGGAAGCGGAAATGTAGAAGTGATTTTTAAAAGCGATGATGCAAAAAATCCAGCTAAATATTATATCAATTCTGCCCCGGCTCATACTTCATATCCTACGAAAAAAGTAAGCTTGGCAGAAGCAAACAAATTGCATTTAGGAACCATGGAAACGGCGAATCACCGTACGGTAAACCAAATGATTATTGGCGGAATCGTTACCACTTGTCAATTGCAAATGGGAATGACCGAATTGAAACCGGGAAGCGTTTGGAATACAATGCCAGCACACGTTCACGATCGTAGAATGGAAGTTTATTTCTATTTGGATATTCCAGAAAATCAAGCCGTATGTCACTTTATGGGTGAGCCACAAGAAACAAGACACATTTGGATGAATAATCACCAAGCGGTAATTTCTCCACCTTGGTCAATACATTCGGGTTCTGGAACTAGCAATTACACCTTTATTTGGGGAATGGCCGGAGAGAATCTAGATTATGCTGATATGGATGTTTGTAAAATAAATGAATTGAGATAATTGCAAATGAATTTATTTAATTTAAAAGGAAAAAGAGCGCTCATAACCGGAGGAACTCATGGCTTGGGTTTAGCAATGGCCGAAGGATTAGCGATTGCAGGCGCAGAGCTTGTGATTACTGGGACAACTCCATCAAAAATGGAAGAAGCACTTGCTTATTATAAAAGCAAAGGATATACTGTTTCAGGCTATTTGTTTGATGTTACAGACGAAATTGCTGCTGCAGAAAATATTGCATTAATTACAAAAGAGTTAGGTGATATTCACATATTAGTGAATAATGCTGGAATTATAAAAAGAGAATTGGCGATAACAATGCCAGTTTCTGATTTTAGAAAAGTGATCGATGTCGATTTAGTTGGTCCATTTATTATGTCGCAATTAGTTGCCAAACAGATGATTGAACGTAAGGAAGGAAAAATAATCAATATCTGTTCGATGATGAGCGAATTAGGACGAAACAGTGTTTCTGCTTATGCTGCTGCCAAAGGAGGCTTGAAAATGCTAACTCGTAATTTGGCTACCGAATGGGCAAAACACAATATTCAAGTAAACGGAATAGGTCCTGGCTATTTTGCAACGACACAAACAGAACCAATTCGTGTTGACGGACATCCGTTTAACGAATTTATAATCAATAGAACGCCGGCTGCACGCTGGGGAAATCCAGAAGATTTAGCCGGAACTGCGGTCTTTTTGGCATCCAAAGCGAGTGACTTTGTAAACGGACAAATTGTATATGTCGATGGCGGTATTCTTGCTACCATTGGTAAACCATCAAATGAAAATTAATAGTTAAGAAAATAGAATGAGTACTAAATTTATAAACGATAACTTTTTATTAGAGAATAAATACGCTGAAGAATTGTATCACAACTATTCGAAAAATCAGCCAATAATCGATTATCATAACCACTTATCACCACAGCAAATTGCCGAAGATAAAATTTTTGAAAATGTAACTAAAGTTTGGATAAATGGCGATCACTACAAATGGCGCGCCATGCGTACTTTGGGTGTTAACGAACAATTTATCACCGGAAATGGTTCGGATAAAGATAAATTTATGAATTGGGCAAAAACGGTTCCGTATACCATGCGTAACCCTTTGTATCACTGGACGCATTTAGAATTAGCTCGCTATTTTGATATTTATGATTTATTAAATGAAAAATCTGCAGAGAAAATTTATGATGAGGCTTCTGCCAAAATTAATTCGGCTGAATATAGCACTCGAAATTTACTTCGAAAAGTAAATGCGGAATTCGTTTGTACAACCGAAGATCCAATTGATACTTTAGAATTTCACCAACAATTAGCCAAAAATCCTTTCGAAACTAAAGTAAGTACAGCCTTTAGACCGGATAGAGCGATATTGATTTCGAATGATGGTTATAATGATTACATAAATACATTAGGAGAAAAAGCAGGTGTTTCAATAAATACTTATGCCGATTTATGTACCGCTTTAAGAAATAGAATTGACTATTTTGATAAAAATGGCTGCAAACTTTGTGACCATGGTTTAGACCAAGTTTATTTCGAAAGCTATACCGAAAGCGAAGTAAATGCGATTTTCAAAAAGAAAAGAGAAAACGCAGCATTGACAAATGAGGAAGCTTTGAAATTTCAAAGTGCTATTTTGTTCTTTTTATTCGAAACCTATCATGAATTTGGTTGGGTTCAACAACTTCACTTAGGAGCGTTGAGAAATAATAACGCACGTATGCACCGTATTTTGGGACCTGATACAGGTTGGGATTCTATTGGAGATTATCCACAGGCTCAAAAACTGTCTTGTTTCTTAAACGCTTTGGATAGTAAAGATAAATTGACAAAAACTATTATTTATAATCTAAATCCTGCCGATAACGAAGTAATGGCAACTATGATTGGGAATTTCAATGACGGTAGCGTTAAAGGAAAAGTACAATTTGGTTCTGGATGGTGGTTTTTAGATCAAAAAGACGGAATGACAAAACAATTGAATGCGCTTTCGAACATGGGATTGATTAGTTGTTTCATCGGAATGTTGACGGATTCAAGAAGCTTTTTATCTTTTCCAAGACATGAATATTTCAGACGTATTCTTTGTAATCTTTTAGGAGATGAAATCAAAAGAGGCGAATTGCCAAATGATATGGAATGGATTGGTAAAATGGTTTCGGATATTAGTTATCATAATGCCAAAGAATATTTCAAGTTCTAAATGATAAAAGCAATAATTAATTCTTTTTTTATATAGTAAGTTTTTTAATAAACACTAAATTAATTAATAACATAAATAGTTAAGACCATGTCTAAAAAAGTAGTAACATTTGGTGAGATAATGTTAAGATTAGCACCACAAGGATTTTTAAGATTTTCACAAGCAGATAACTTTGATGTCGTTTATGGCGGAGGCGAATCGAATGTAGCCGTTTCATTAG
>CAILWV010000082.1 GCA_903838055.1 uncultured Bacteroidota bacterium
AAACTTTATTAAAACTTCTGGTATTAATTAGAAATCATACTTTTGGGTATGCATTTTTTCGTTTTCCTAATAAGATATTATTTCCATTTTCTTTTTTTGTATCATTAAAAAAACAAAATTTAACACGCCTAAATCAATTTCTTGTATTATTTTTTATGATTACAGGGACTACTTGGGGACAATCTTTGTTAGTTAATTTTGATTCAACATATGGAAATGGAGGTAATTCTTCTAATGGAACAACTTATACTTGGGTAACTGAAAATGCAACAGCAACTGTAGCTAATTATATTATATCAACTAGCTTAAATAGAGGGTCAAGTATATTGGCATCTGGAGCACCTGCTGATAATTCAATTGGTGGTTCTGGAGGTTGGAGTGTAACAAGTACTGATGAAACTAGCTTTATTTTTGAATTTTATGCTATACCTAACTATAAGATGTCCTTAACTTCTTTAACAGGTTTTACAAGGCGATCTATTAATGGTCCTTTAACATGTAATGTAGATTATTCTTTAAATGGAGGGATAACATATAATTCTTTAGGTGTAATTAATACAACATCGACAACCACTGTTGGGACTCAGTTTACTTTAACATTGTCTTCTATATCCTCATTACAAAATATTTGTCCTGGAACAAAAGTTAAAATAAGGATTAATCCTATTCCAAGTCCTAATCAAACAAATAACTGGTATTTAATGAATGGTACTAATTGTTTAAGAGTAAATGGAACTTTAACTTCAATAACAACTATTCCTACATTTACACAAGCGGTAGCGGTTTGTTCAGGAGCAACGATTACAGCATTGCCTACAACATCCACTAATGGAATAGCAGGAACTTGGTCTCCTTCTATTAATAACACAACCACCACCACTTACACCTTTACACCAACAACAACTGAGTCTTGTGCTACAACTACTATGACAATTACTGTTAATCCTTTACCTAGTCAAGTTAGTGTAACACCAGCATCTGCTTCGGTTTGTGCTGGAGCAAATGCCATTTTAACAGCAAGTGGAGGAATTAGTTCTACTAATTTTTCAGGTATAATTGGAATAGGTACAGGAATTACATCTTATGGACCAAATCCTTTAAATTCATATTACGGTGGGACTAAGGTACAAATGATTTATACAGCTGCTGAATTGACAACATTAGGATTAGTTAATGGAGGAACGATAAAATCAATAGGTCTTTATATTAATAACATTAATCCTAGTGCAGCATGTACCGATTTAACAATACGTATGAAAAATACTAGTTCAACTTCATTAACAGGTTTTGAAACAGGGACTTCATTAGTTTATGGACCATTAACATTTATTCCCTCTGCAACTGGTTGGACTAATTTTTCACTAACAACTCCTTTCGTCTGGACAGGAGGGAATGTTATAGTAGAATTTGTACAAAATTCAAATAATAAAGGTAACGGAGATGGAACAACTATAAAATATACCACAACTACTAGTAACTCTACTTATTTTTTAACGAAAGATGACGCTGGATTTGGTATTTTAGGATTTGATTCAACTTTATTAAGTGGAGCAGCGTTTGCTTATACATCACTAAATAGGCCTAATATTAAAATTGGATATTCAATTGATATAGCAAATCCAATTACTTGGTCACCAATTACAGGATTATATACTAATTCTAATGCTACTTCAGCATATACTGGAGCAAATACTACTACTGTATATGCAAAACCTTTAACCTCTAAAATCTATTCGGCAACGGCAACAGCAGCAACAGGCTGTACTGCAACAGGCACTTCGAATATTACAGTTAATCCAAAACCTACTGTTACAATTTTAGGGTCTTCAACTTTATGTAGTGGCAATGCAACAACTTTAACTGCAACTGGAGCAAGTAGTTATTTATGGTCAAATAGTTTAGGTATAAATCCTTCAATTAATATTAATCCAACTACCAACACGCAATATTCAGTAACCGGAACTAATTCTAATAATTGCACTAATACAGCAACTATTAATGTAACAATAAATCAAAATCCATTAACAACCTTAATATATCATCAATAAATAAAAATTAAAATAAAAAAAATGAAAACAATTATTAAAAAAAACTTCTTTTTCCTGATCTTATTACTCGGATCCTTTATGAGTATGAATTCACAGACAAATTCAGCAACTACAGAAACCTTTTGTCAAGGTACAGGTATTAGACCTTATGCAGTGGATATGCCTTCTGGAACTCCAGGTTCTACTTACACTTGGTCTGTTACAACCTCTAGTGGAAACCCAGTTCCTACTCCAATTTCTAATGGTTCTAACGCTACAAATATTAATTGGTCTACAACTCTATCTGGTAGTTATGTAGTTCATGTAGTTGAAACTACAACTTCAACTGGGTGTGTAGCAAATGAAGTTACTTTAAATGTAGTAATTAACCCGACCCCTACAGCAACAATTATACCTGTAACAACAACTACATTTTGTACCGGAGGAAGCGTTGTATTAAATGCAAATACTGGAACCGGATTAGCCTACCAATGGAAATTAGATGGAGTAAACTATACTGGTGCAGGTGCAACTACTTCAACAATTACCGCAACAACATCTGGTGTTTATACCGTAATAGTAACAAATGCAAGTACATGTTCAGCTACTTCTTCTGGAACTACTGTAACCGTTAATCCATCCCCTACAGCAACAATTACACCTTTAACAACAACTACATTTTGTACCGGAGGAAGTGTTGTATTAAATGCAAATACTGGAACCGGATTAACCTACCAATGGCAACTGGACGGAGTAAACTATACTGGTGCAGGTGCAACTACTTCATCAATTACCGCAACAACATCGGGTGTTTATACGGTAATAGTAACAAATACAAGTACATGTTCAGCTACTTCTTCTGGAACTACTGTAACCGTTAACCCATCCCCTACAGCAACAATTACACCTGTAACAACAACTACCTTTTGTTCAGGAGGAAGTGTTGTATTAAATGCAAATACTGGAACTGCATTAACCTACCAATGGAAATTAGATGGAGTAAACTATACTGGTGCAGGTGCAACTACTTCATCAATTACCGCGACAACATCGGGTGTTTATACGGTAATAGTAACAAATGCTAGTACATGTTCAGCTACTTCTTCTGGAACTACTGTGACAGTTAATCCAGCACCAACCACTTCAGCAATCTTCCACGACTAAATATTTGTTAATTGAACAATAAGATGAAAAATAGAATTAATTTGTCAGCCTTGAAAACTTCAAGGCTGACATCTTTTTTCATGTTATTTATATTATTGTGTAGTCATAATTTAACTTTTGGACAACAAACAATTTGTATTGGAAGTGTAAAGCATTATTCAGTAGATACTTCGGAAAATTCTGGATTAGGTAGTACTGGCTCTACTTATAATTGGAATGTTATTGGTGTTTTGTTTTCAGGAACAATAACACAAACTGTAACTGGATCAACAAATACTGCAACTATTGATTGGCAACAAACACCACCTGGTATTTATACAGTTTCTGTAAGAGAAACAAATAGTAATGGTTGTTCAAGCATTCAAAATTTACAAGTTATTATTAAGCCATTACCTACAGTTCATTTAAACGATTTAATTATTTGTACCAACCCAATAACAGGAAATTGGTTAAATCAGGGAATTCTTAATACAGGACTTTCTTCGAGTACATATAGTTTTGTTTGGCAAAAGGATGGTGTAACATTACCTAATACAACACCTTATTTAATTGTGACTCAAATTGGATTATATTCCGTTATAGTTACTAATAATAGCACAGGTTGTCAAGCTTCAGATTCAGCTACAGTAAGTGTTTCATCTGCTCCACAAGCAACAGTAACGGTTACAAATCCTTTTGATGATGTGCAAAATATTGTAGTTACAATCGTAAATGGAATAGGAAATTACGAATATTCAATTGATGGAATTAATTTTCAAGATAGCGGAAATTTTTCAGTTTCAACACCAGGTTTATACTCTGTAATTGTAAGAGATAAATATTTATGTGGATCTATTAGCTTGCCAGTATTTGCTTCTGGATATCCTAAATTCTTCACCCCTAATGGAGATGGGTTTAATGATACTTGGAATATTATTGCCCTACCAAATTTTTCAAAATCAAAGATATTTTTATACGATAGATATGGAAAATTTATTCATCAAATAAACTCCTCAAATTATGGTTGGGATGGTACATTAAACGGTGTGAATTTACCCGCAACAGATTATTGGTTTACTGTTGAATATTATGATATTACTAATAATTTACAAACTTTTAAATCGCATTTTTCATTAGTACGTTAGTTAGATTAATTAATTGAATACTTCTTCATCAATTAAAAAACTATTTAAAAACGCCACCGATTTTTCTATATCATAATGTAATATTCGGTCTTCTTTGACAAATGGAACATCTTCTCTATAGGATTTTAAAAACATTTCTATAAAATCACTTGATTGTAATGGTCTTCTAAACTCAATTGATTGCGAGGCATTCATTAATTCGATTGCTAAAATGCGTTCTAGATTTTCCATTATTCGCAAACATTTTGTTGCAGCATTTGCTCCCATTGACACATGATCTTCTTGTCCGTTACTAGAAACTATACTATCTACACTAGCTGGAGTTGCCAATTGTTTATTCTGGCTTGCAATACTTGCAGCAGTATATTGCGGAATCATGAATCCGGAATTCAATCCGGCATTGCTAACTAAAAATGCAGGCAAACCTCTCAATCCAGAGATCAATTGGTAGGTTCTTCTTTCGGATATGCTTCCTAATTCAGATAGTGCAATTGCAAGAAAATCCAATGCCATTGCTAATGGTTGTCCATGAAAATTACCACCAGAAATAATAATATCTTCTCCAATAAATATATTAGGATTATCAGTAACTGAATTAATTTCGGTCTTAAAAACTTTTTTCACATAATCTATTGTGTCCTTAGAAGCACCATGAACTTGCGGAATACATCTAAACGAATAAGGATCTTGAACATGTGTTTTTTCTTGAGCAATAATCTCACTATCTTCAAGTAATTCCATCATTCTTTTAGCAGTTACAATCTGTCCTTTATGTGGGCGTATGTAATGAATCAATTCATTAAAAGGCTCAATTCTACCATCAAATCCTTCTAAAGAAATTGCCGAAATAACATCTGCTAAATAGGAATATTTCATTGCTTTAAGCAAGATGTAGCATCCATAAGAACTCATAAATTGAGTTCCATTTAATAATGCCAGTCCTTCTTTAGATTGTAAAACAATTGGTTGCCAATTAAATTTTTGTAATGCAATAGAGGCATGTGTTTTTTTACCTTCAAAATAAACTTCCCCTTCACCTAATAAAGGCAATGATAGATGTGCTAAAGGAGCCAAATCGCCACTAGCACCTAGAGAACCTTGATTATAAATTACTGGAAGAATGTCATTATTATAAAAATCAACTAAACGCTCTACTGTTACCAATTGAACTCCGGAATGGCCATAGCTCAAAGATTGAATTTTTAACAGCAACATAATCTTTACAATGTCATGAGGAACTTCTTCTCCTGTACCACAAGCATGCGATTTCACTAAGTTTTCTTGAAGTTGAGATAAGTTTTCATTAGAAATTATAACATTACACAATGATCCAAATCCAGTATTTATTCCGTAAATGGGTGCATCATGTGATTCCATTTTGGCATCTAAATATTCTCTACATTTTTGAATGTTTATTTTAGCATCTTCCGATAGTCCAATTTGCTTATTTTGTGAAATTATTTCTTGTAAAGTATCTAATTGAAGTACTTCAGAACTGATATAATGTGAATTTTGCATTTTATGTTTGAAATTTGAGTTCAAAATTCAGCAAACAATTATTAAAATCCAACTATTTTAGCTACTATTTTATTAGTAAATTAATAAAAAATTGACTTTAATTCTATTAATAAATACAAAAATACTTTCATTTGCTTGTAAAATTATTATATTCATAAAAACACATTTCCTACTTTTATTATTAACAAAAAATAGTAATTTTGAAATGTATGTTAAACAACAAAAACATAAATTTCTCTTTATTAACAACCTCCTCAAGGGTTGCCAATTTTGTTAGTACATACACTACAACAACTACAACCCCATTTGGGGTATAATTTCACATATAATCCATTCTAGGCCTTTCAAATGAAAGAATTTAAATTTATATGTAATTTCAAAATAAAAAAAATATAATGATAGTATTAAAATTTGGCGGAACTTCAGTTGCCAATGCTCAAAATATCCAAAAGGTTATCCAAATCGTTAACCAAAAAGCTAAAGAAAACAAACTTGCTGTAGTAGTATCTGCCTTGAGCGGCGTTACTGATATGCTACTTAATGCATCTGAAAAAGCTTCAAATAAAGATGAAGTTTATAAAGTTGTTTTAGATGAAATAAAGCAAAAACATTTTGTAGCAATTACCGATTTAGTTGAAACATCGAATCAGAATGCACTATTAATAAAAATAAATAGTCAAATTAATCAACTACAAACACTATTAGACGGATGTTTTCTTTTAGGTGAATTATCGCCAAGAACTGCAGATGCAATTGCAGGTTTTGGAGAATTATTATCTTCACAGATAATCGCTACTGCCTTACAGCAAAGCTTACCAAATAGCAATTTTAAAGATAGCAGGGAGTTAATTAAAACAAATTCTAATTTTAGTAAAGCTGTAGTTGACTTTGTATTATCTAATAAATTAATTGCAGATTATTTCAGTTCAAACACTTCTCAAGCTGTAGTTTTACCTGGATTTATTGCCTCGTCTGAAGATGGAAATACCACAACTCTAGGTCGTGGGGGGTCAGATTATTCTGCTGCCATTCTTGCTAACGGATTAAAATCAGATGCCTTAGAAATATGGACTGATGTAAACGGTATGTTTACTGCCAACCCAAAAATTGTAAAACAAGCGCAACCTATTGAATCTATTTCCTATCAAGAGGCAATGGAATTGTCCCATTTTGGAGCCAAAGTTCTTTATCCGCCAACAATTCAACCGGTTTTAAAAGCTGCTATTCCTATATGGATAAAAAACACTTTTGATCCGGATGCTTACGGGACATTAATTTCAAATAACCCAGATGCTAATGCGAATCCAATAAAAGGAATTTCACATATAGATACTATTGCACTTTTAACTTTGGAAGGCTCAGGAATGATTGGTGTTGCTGGTTCTTCCAAAAGGTTATTTGAAGTGCTTTCGAGAGAAAATATTAATGTTATTTTTATCACGCAAGCCTCTTCAGAACATTCTATTTGTATAGGAATTCAAAATCAAGATGCACAAAAAGCTAAAACAGCAATTGATAACACCTTTGAATTAGAGATTTCGCAAAATAAAATAGATCCTTGTATTGTTGAAAAAGATTTATGCATCGTTGCTTTGGTTGGTGAAAGCATGAAAAACCACCAAGGATTGAGTGGTAAAATGTTTAGTACTTTAGGTAAAAACAATGTAAACATTAGAGCTATTGCACAAGGGGCATCTGAAAGAAATATATCTGTAGTGATTAATGAAAAAGATGTAAAGAAAGCATTAAATACCTTGCACGAACGCTTCTTTGAGGATAATACAAAACAGTTGAATTTGTTTGTAATGGGAGTTGGAAATGTAGGTGAAAAATTTATAGATCAGATTAACCAACAAAATAAATTTCTTAAGGAAAATTTAAAGCTTAACGTTCGTGTAGTAGCTATTTCCAATTCTAGAAAAATGTATTTTGATGAAGAAGGAATACAACTAAAAGATTGGAAACAGTTATTAGAAAATGGAGAAACTGCAGATGTAAATCAATTTATAGCTAATGCAAAAGAACTGAATTTACGAAACAGTATTTTTGTTGATATTACAGCTAATGGCGACATAGCTTCTATTTATGATCAATTTTTAAAACAAAATATTGCTGTAGTAACATGTAACAAAATTGCGTGTTCGTCACAATATGATAATTATAAAAATTTAAAATCTCTATCTCGAAAATACAATGCACCTTTCTTGTTTGAAACTAATGTTGGTGCAGGATTACCAATTATTGATACTTTAAAACATCTAATTGCATCGGGAGATAAAGTAAACCGAATCAATGCTGTTTTATCTGGAAGTTTGAATTTTATTTTTAATAATTTCAGCGAAAACTACAGCTTTCACGATGTGGTAAAAGAAGCTGGATTACAAGGTTTTACAGAGCCCGATCCAAAAATTGATTTAAGTGGTGTTGATGTTGCCAGAAAGATATTAATATTAATTCGTGAAAGCGGTTATCCAATGGAAATGGAAGATATTACTAATAATTCTTTCCTTCCACATGAATGTATGGAAACTAAAACTAATGAAGATTTCTTTAAATCTTTAATTAAACATTCTAATCATTTTGAAAACCTTTTGGCGGAAGCAAAATCAAAAGAATCTCGATTAAAGTTTGTTGCTTCTTTTGAAAATGGCAAAGCAAGTGTTGGATTACAATTTATACCAACGGATAGCCCATTTTATAATTTAGAAGGAAAAGACAATATCGTTCAGTTTTATACTGATAGATATGTAGACCAACCTTTATTAATAAAAGGCGCTGGTGCAGGTGCTGCAGTTACGGCATCCGGTATTTTTGCCGATGTAATCAGAATTGGAAATGTTTAATTTAGTCCAATAGTCAAAAAGCATAAAAATCCAAAAAAAGGATTTATTTTTATGACCAACTTGACATTATGACTTTAAAAACTTTATGACTTTATGACTGACATTAAAATATTTTGTCCAGCAACAATAGCTAATCTATCTTGTGGATTTGACGTTTTAGGCTTGTGCTTAGAAGCTGTTGGAGATGAGATGATTATCCGTAAAGTAAAGGAAAAAGGAATTAGAATTACAAAAATAACAGGAGCTGACTTACCTCTAGAAACTGAAAAAAATGTTGCTGGAGTTGCTGCTTTGGCTTTATTAAATAGTATTAATTCGGAATATGGATTTGAAATTGAAATTCATAAAAAAATAAAAGCAGGAAGCGGCATTGGAAGTTCCTCAGCTAGTGCTGCAGGTGCGGTTTTTGGTATCAACGAATTACTAGAAAAACCTTTTTCAAGAGCTGAATTAGTAGAATTTGCTATGAAAGGTGAAGTAGTTGCAAGCGGAAGTGAACATGCAGACAACGTTGCCCCTTGCCTATTGGGAGGATTTACATTAGTTAGAGGTTACAATCCATTGGATGTAATTCGTATAGAAAGTCCTGAAGATCTTTTCGCTGTAGTATTACATCCTCAAATTGAAGTGAAAACTTCCGATTCAAGAGCGGTATTAGAACCAATGATATCCCTAAAATCTGCTATTACTCAATGGGGAAATGTAGGAGGATTAATAGCTGGTTTATATACTAAAGATTACGAATTAATAGGTCGTTCCTTACAAGATGTTATTGTGGAACCATTACGAAAACATCTAATCCCAAACTTTGATGAAGTGAAATATGCTGCTATTCAAAGTGGCGCTTTAGGAGCAGGAATTTCGGGTGCAGGACCCTCTATTTTTGCATTGTGCAAAGGATTTGCTACAGCAAAAAAAGTAGCAATTGCAATGGAAAATGAATATTTAACCACTAAAATTCCAGCGGATATTCATATATCAAAAATAAATCCAATTGGAGTAACAATAATTTAAAGGTTCTAGGCACCAAAACCTTGATCCCAAAACCTAGAAAACATGAATTACTACAGTCTAAACAACAAAAATACGAGAGTTTCATTTCAAGAAGCCGTAATTCAAGGACTTGCTCCAGATAAAGGATTGTATTTTCCGGAACAAATAGCACCTTTATCAAAATCATTTTTTGAATCTATCGATAATTTATCTAATGAAGAAATAGCATTTGAAGTTATTCGACAATTTGTAGCAAATGAAATTCCAGAATCAGAACTTAAACAAATTATTGCAGAAACACTTTGTTTTGAATTTCCATGCATATCTGTAGAGAAAAATGTATTTTCTTTAGAATTATACCATGGTCCAACTATGGCTTTTAAAGATGTTGGCGCACGATTTATGTCTCGTTGCTTGGCATACTTCAATAAAGGGAAAGACATGAAAAATACAGTTCTAGTTGCTACATCGGGAGATACTGGAGGCGCTGTTGCAAGTGGTTTTCTTGGGGTTAAAGGTGTAGAAGTTGTTATCCTTTATCCTTCAGGAAAAGTAAGTGATATTCAAGAAAGACAACTTACAACTTTAGGACAAAACATTAAAGCTCTAGAAGTAGATGGCGTTTTTGACGACTGTCAGGATATGGTAAAAAAAGCATTTTTAGATACTGATTTACAATACAAAAATCTTACTTCTGCTAACTCTATTAATATTGCCCGTTGGCTACCGCAAATGTTTTATTTTTTCTTTGCTTATAAAGAATTAAAAAAATACAACAAACCATTAATTGTTTCCTGCCCTAGTGGGAATTTTGGAAATATTTGTGCTGGAATATTAGCAAAAAAATTAGGATTACCTATTTCACATTTTGTTGCATCTACTAATATTAATGACACTGTTCCAAAGTACTTAGAAAACGGAATATACGATGCTAAACCTTCAATAGCTACAATTTCTAATGCTATGGATGTTGGAAATCCAAGTAATTTTGTACGCATCCAAGAAATGTATAATAATGATTTAAATGAGTTTAGTAAAGATTTTTCTTCTTATTCATTTTCAGACGAAGAGACAAAAATCGAAATGCAAAAAATATTCTCAAATACAAGTTACATCGCCGAGCCACATGGAGCTGTTGGCTATTTAGGATTGAAAAAAGAGCTTGCTACAAATCCAGATAGTATTGGAGTATTTCTAGAAACAGCACATCCGATTAAATTTTTAGATATAGTTGAACCAGTATTGAATATTAAATTAGAAATTCCAAAACAAATAGAGAGTGTTTTAGGAAAGGAAAAAATTAAATTGAAAATAAAAAACTTTTCCGATCTTAAGCAGTACTTATCTAAATAGAACAATTATTAATTAATTCTTAAATAATTGTAAGAGAAATAATCTTATTATGCTATTTTTTAATTTAGTGTTATATTTGGAGCATTAAATTTAAATATTTCATGAAAAAAACTATTCTTTTACTAAGTTTATCTTTGTTTACATTTCAAATTACAATTGGTCAAACTAATAAAAATTTTAAAGATAATGAATCAATTCAAACCATAGTTCAATTTGAAAATCCGCTTCCTAAAGCTGATGCTTTTGCAAAATTTAAATTGCAAAACAAATTAGACAAGTCTAATAGTTATGTTCCTACCTATTCAAATACAGATGAAACTGGTCGTAAGCATGAACATTTTCAACAATTTTATAAAGGATTAAAGATAGAATTTGGAATAATAATAACTCATAGTTTAAATAATGAAGTCTTCATGATTAATGGTGAAGTTTACAATGCTTCAAATGTTAATACTAATCCTTCTATTAGCGCTGATCAGGCTTTTAATATCATTATAAATTCTAAACCTAATACACAATACCTTTGGGAATCACCAGATGATGCATTGGTTATGAATTATAAAAAACCAACAGGTGAATTATTGATTTTGCCAAATGTAACTACTGGAGCTATAAATTTAGCATATAAATTTGATGTTTATTCAACGCAACCTTTAGCTAGAGATGAAATTTATGTAGATGCACAAAACGGAACTATTTTATATAGCAATCCAATAATAAAGCATACTAAACAATTTAATGATAAAATTAATAACTCGGATGAAAACTTTAATGTTTCATCTTCTGTAACTGGAACTGCTAATAACACAAAATATAGTGGCAGCAGATCTATTAAAACTACACTAGATGCTTTAACAAACAAGTATATTCTAAAAGATGATACACGAGGAGGTGGTGTTCAAACATTTAATAGTGCAAGAACGACTTCGTATCCAACTACTAATTTTTCAGACATTGATAACAATTGGACAACAGCTGAATTCAATAATACTAATAAGGATATTGGGGCATTAGATGCTCATTGGGGTGCGGAAATGACTTATGATTTTTGGAAAAATAATTTTAATAGAAATAGTTTTGATGATAATGGTTCGATGTTAAAAAATTATGTTCATTATAGATCTACAGCAAACGCAAGTCTAGTAAATGCTTTTTGGAATGGCGCAGTAATGTCTTATGGTGATGGAAATACTACTACTTCGATTCTAACTTCTATTGATGTATGTGGTCATGAAATCGGACATGGAATATGTTCTTCAACAGCAAATTTAGCGTATCAAAATCAATCAGGAGCTATTAATGAAGGCCTTTCTGATATTTGGGGAGCTTGTATTGAACATTATGGAAGAACTGGTTCTTTAGCAAGTCCGTTTGCAACTGGAGTATGGAATATAGCTGAAGATTTAGGATCTTCTCCGTTTAGAAGTATGAGCGCTCCATTAACTAGAGGTAATCCAGATACTTATCTTGGAACTAATTGGACAACTACCGGAGATGAAGGAACTTGCACGCCAAGTACAGCTAATGATCAATGCGGTGTTCATAATAACAGTGGTGTAATGAATCATTGGTTTTATATAATTACTGTTGGAAAATCAGGAACTAACAATGCTCCTACTCCACGAACTTATTCTGTTACAGGAATTGGAATGGCTAAATCTGCTCAGATTGTTTATTTTGCTGAAAGAGATTATTTGACTCCAAATGCAACTTATTTAGATATGAGAAACGCTACTCTTCAAGTGGCTAATAATTTATATTGTGGAACAAGTGCAGAGGTTATTGCAGTAACAAATGCCTGGTATGCAGTAAATGTTGGTAACCAATATGTTGGATATCCTACAGATATCTCTCTTAAAAAAATTGTACAACCACTTTCAGTTGCTTGTGGTGCATCAAATAATTCTATTATTACTTTTGAAAATTCAGGTACTAATACAATTACTGCTGTGTCAATTTCTTATTCTATTGATGGTGGTGCAGCAACAAATTTAAGTTGGGCTGGAACTCTATCTTCTTGTCAAACTATGGATTTTCCAATTTCAATTGGAAGTTTAGCAAGAGGAACTCACACTATTTCTTACACAACAACAACAGTTAGTGATGGAAATAATTCTAATAATACAAAGTCAGCTTTAATTTTAGTAAATGATGCCGGAGTAGTTAATGCGGTAAATACTTTCGAATCAGCTTCGGATAATTTGATTTCTTATGATAAAGGAAATACAAATACCCTTTGGCAAAGAGGTCAAGCTGCAGGAACTATTCTTAACAGCACAGTTTCAGGTGGTTCTAATGTTTATGGAACAAATCTTTCAGGACAATATCCTAATAGCACTACATCTTATTTAGTTACGCAATGTTATGATTTATCACAATATCAAAATCCAAAATTCAAATTTGATATGGCTTTTGATTTTGAACCTGATTATGATTATCTAAATGTTGAATACTCAACTGATGGAGGGATTTCATGGTCAATATTAGGAAATTCAACTTCAGGTACAACATGGTATAATAGTGCAAACGTTCCAAATGCAACAAATTGTGATAATTGTGTAGGTGCCCAATGGACTGGTGCTGGAGGAGATCCAAATTTAATTGGCGGAGTAAATTCTGATAAAACTAGTTATAGTTGGAATATGCCTGATTTTGGATATGGAGGAGCTACACCGCAATCGAATATTATTTTTAGATTTAATTTTGTTTCAGATCCTGGCGTTACAAATGAAGGGGTGATAATTGACAATTTTGTTATAACAGGAACTCCGTTATTAGCGAATAGTGAAAATAATTTTGAAACTTTTACTATTTCTCCTAACCCATCAAATGGAAATATATTAATTAGATTATCCTCTTCAGAAGAAGTAAAAGTTGATTTATTTGATATTAGAGGTAGAAAATGTTTTAATGCTATTTATGAAAATTCCAATACTTTTTTCAATAAAGAAATTAATCTTGGACAATTGGAAAAAGGAATATATCTATTAAATGTTATTTCAGATGGCAAAACGGCAACTAAAAAAGTTATTATTCAATAATATTAATTAATGCTAAAATAATCCCTAATTAAGTTGGAATCTTAATTAGGGATTTTTTTTAGTGTAAATGTTGTTCTTGTTCTTATAAATATCTTTCTTCAAAAATTCTTTGGTGGTGATTTTGATGTCCAATAATTACAAATCCAATAGCACGAACAGAGATTGGATTATTGGAAGCAATTCCAATATTTAAAAGTTGTTCTTCTTTAAATGATTTGTATAAATACATAGTTGCATGCCGAACAGCAGATAATTCAGTTAGTAATTCCATGATACTTCTACTATTTCCATTAGCTGCATTTACATAATCATTTTCTTCAAATCCTGGTAATTCAGTAGAATCATTTCTTGCAAAACGTAAAGCACGATAAGAAAAAACTCTTTCTGCATCAATAATATGTTGAATAATATCTTTAATTGTCCATTTGTCTTCTTCATAGCTGTAATCAAATTTATCCATAGGAATATCTTGAACAAATTTTATAAATCGATGCAATGAAATTTCTAATTCTTCTAATAAAGTATATTCATCTACTACATTTGAAATGTAACTTCCATAGAAAGATGCATATTCAGATGGTGTTATTTGTGATACTTTCATAATTTTAATTTATATTAATTATTTTTTTTAAGCAGAATTTCTGCTAGCATTAGTGTTTCCAAATAAAGATCGAGTGACTAATTTTTCATATACAGATAGATATTTAGCATCACTTTTGACATTCTTAATTTCATTAATTTTCATTAATGCATATTGCTGAATCACCAACAAAGGCAATACAATATCTTCTCGCATTTTAATTGATGCTTTTCCGTCTGGGTAATTCTCCATTAATTCCTTATGTCCAGAAATTTTTAATAAAAGTCGCTTGGTTTCTTGAAATTCATTAAAAATAATTTGCCAAAATTCACCAAATTCTTTGTCTTCTTGCATATATTGAGTTAATGGAAAAAATGATTTTGCCAAAGACATCATGCTATTTTCTAATAATGTTCTAAAAAATAAGGAATTGTCAAAAAGTGTTTGAACTTTATCCCATTGGTTAGTATCTTCAAAATGTTTCAAAGCAGAACCAACACCAAAAAAACCAGGAACATTTTGTTTCATTTGACTCCAAGAACCAACAAACGGAATGGCACGTAAATCAGAAAAATCAAGAGTTTCAGTAGTGTTTCTTTTAGACGGACGACTGCCAATATTGGTTTTAGAATAAAAATTCAATGTGCTCATTTGTTCCAAATATGGAATGAATTTAGGATGGTTTTTAAAACTTAAATATTTTTGGTATCCAATTTCAGATAATTCATCTATAATAGTAATATCCAAATCGGTTAAATCATTCTCTTTTTTGTTGAAAATTTCATTTGAAACACCAGCGCTTAAAAGGTTTTCTAGGTTATATCGGCAAGAATCTAAAGTTCCAAAATTAGAACTAATTGTTTGCCCTTGAACTGTTAATTGTATCTCATTATTTTCAATTGTAGATCCTAAAGAGGCATAAAACTTATGTGTTTTGCCTCCACCACGTGCTGGCGGGCCTCCTCGCCCGTCAAAGAAAATTACTTTTATTCCGTATTTTCTAGAAACAGCGGTAATGGTTTGTTTGGCTTTGTAAATTCCCCAATTAGCCATTAAATAACCGCCATCTTTTGTTCCATCAGAAAAACCTAGCATTATAGTTTGTTTATTTTCTCTATTTTTAAGGTGATTAATATATTGTTTATTGGTGTAAAGTTTCTCCATAATAGCATCTGCTTGATGTAAATCTTCAATAGATTCAAATAATGGAACAATATAGACAGAAGGGTTTTGCCAACCACACAGGCCAAATAATGCAAAAGTTTCAAGAACATTTAATGCACTTTCATTGTTAGAAATAATATATCTATTAGCTCCTAATTCACCATTATTTTCTTGGATTTTTTTAATAGCTAATATAGAATCTATGGTTTGCTTAGTCATTTCATCATCAAATAAATCAGAAGAAATACTTCCCGAAATATTAGAAATTATATCCATTCTATCTTCCTCTGATAAATTAAAGTATCCTGAAAATTTTACATTTTGTTTTTCTAAATACTGAAAAATAGTTTGAATAACTTTATTATGTATTTTACTATTTTGTCGAATATCTATTGAAGCAAAATGAAATCCGAAAATGGTTATTTTGTTTAGGAGCTCATTTATTTCATCTAAATATAAAGATTGATGTTTTTCTATGCATATTGATTTAACTAAATTTAGTTTATCTTTTAATTCCGATAATGTTATGTAAATACTTCCATTAGAATAAAATACAGAACGATATATTTTATTTTCAAGATCGGAAATTATTTCATCTATTCCCGAAAATGTTAACTTTCGTTTTAGTTTTCTAACATCTGAATAATAAGATTTCAATATGGCAGTTCGTAATCTATCTGCTACTTTCAAAGTGATTTCCGTAGTTACAAATGGGTTTCCATCTCTATCGCCACCAGGCCAAAATCCAAGATTGATTATTGAATTAGTAATTGGCTTTTCTTTAAAAATATTCTTTTGAATGTATTGCAACATTTCGCCAGAGGTTTGGTAAAAAACATTTTCTAAATACCAAATCAAACTAATTGCCTCATCATAAGGAGTTGGCTTTTCTTTTTTAATAAATGGAGTCTTTCCAAGTTGTGCTAATAATTCTTTGATTTTTGTTAAATCATTATCCTTAATTGCATCGGTTAAATCGGTTATGATTCCTAAAACTGACCCTGGATAAAATTGTGTGGGATGAGCAGTTAAAACGGTACGAATATTAAAGCTTTCTAAAAAAGAAATTAATTCTTCTTGCAATTCCTTACTGTCAGCGCTTTCTTTAATATCTCGTAGTGATGCTTTACCTTCTAAATTATTAACTATTGGAAATGCTGCATCTTCAATCGCATCAAAAAGTACAATTTGTCGCTCTACGTATTGTATAAACCGGAAGAGTAAACTAATTTTTTCATCTTCGGTAACGTTATCTAGATATTTTTTTGAAAAGGAATTTACAATTTCTACTGGATTCAAATTATTTTTAAATCCTGAAGTGCAAACATCACTAAACAAAGGTAATAAAACACCGGTGTTATCAATAGAATCAAATGGTAAGGTAATAAATACGCTGTTGTAAATATTGTATTTTGACAATACATTTTGATTAAAGCGTTCAATTTGGGGTAGCGTATACATAGTAATTAGTATAAAAACAATTTGAATTAATTATTCTCTTATAAAATTAGCGCAAAAAAAACCTTAAGCAAAATACTTAAGGTTTTATATTAAAAGATTTTCTACGAAATTTAGAAAATTAAATATCTTTAAAAATAGTATGCATCAATCTTTTTTTATCATTGATACTTTCCTCAAGAGAAATCATGGTTTCTGTACGATAAACACCTTCAATATCATCAATCATAAAGATAACATCTTTAGCGTGTTTTGTGTCTTTGGCACGAATTTTACAAAAAATATTAAATTTCCCTGTAGTTACATGTGCAACTGTTACAAATGGAATTTCACTTACTCTTTCTAAAACAAATTTAGTTTGTGATGTATTGTTTAAGAAAACACCTACATAAGCAATAAAAGAATAACCTAACTTTTCATAATCAAGAGTTAATGAAGATCCCATTATTATTCCAGCATCTTCCATTTTTTTAACCCTCACGTGAACGGTTCCTGCAGAAATCAATAATTTCTTTGCGATATCTGTAAACGGTATTCTTGTATTATCAATCAACATGTCAAGAATTTGATGATCAACTTCATCTAAACGGAACTTACTCATAACTATAAATTTATTTATTAGTATTAAATTTACAATACGAATTAGCGGACTTTGTTAATTTTTAATTCCATTTTCAAATTTCATCCCTTTTCCTAAAAAAAAGTTTGCTTTTTGATTAATTTTAGGAATATTATCAAGAGAATCTGAGTATGTCATTTTGTGCGCATTATACTGATAATGACCAAATTTCCCCTTTATATCACCAATTTCACACACATAAGCATTTAATTGGATCTTTCCATCAACAAGTTCCTCCTTGTATTGTGCAGCAAAATTCGTGATTATTTCTTTACCATCATAATTTATTTTAACATTTTTATAAAGAAAATCATAAAATACTATGTTATTTTTAGTAATTTCAAAATAATTTGCATTTTTATCACCTACTATATCGATTTCGTAAATATGTTGCAATCCGGAAACTAAAGAAATGAAAATCATTTTACGAGTATATTCCCTATAATAATCTTCGGGATAATGACCTGCTTCAAATAAAATTGTTGGAACGCCACATAAAGTAAATTGATCTCCTATGCAATTTGCATTAAAAGCATCATCAAAACGACCAACTTGATTTGGAATTATTTTTTGTAATTCCTCATTCATAGCTACTATAACCTGCATAGCTTTGGATCTAACTTCATTAATGTCTCTATTTTCATTAAAGGAAGGTGCTAAAAAAGAAACTGTTGCAACATCACCATTAGTACCTGCTCCAAAAATGGTTCGTTGGTCATGAAGATTAAAACAATAATCAGGTTGGAATTCATTAAATGTTTGACGCAGTAATTGGCTTTCGGGCTGTGATAAATCGATAGAATCACGATTCAAATCTACATTATTAACATTTTCGCGAGTATATAATTCAGCTCCATC
Organism: uncultured Bacteroidota bacterium; assembly: GCA_903838055.1. Classification (GTDB taxonomy): domain Bacteria; phylum Bacteroidota; class Bacteroidia; order Flavobacteriales; family Flavobacteriaceae; genus Flavobacterium. Next base: position 18,743 of record CAILWV010000082.1, read on the forward strand.
GGGGTTTACTAAAGGAAGAAAACAGAACGTAAATTCTTTCAGCAACCTCTGCCCTAGTTCACTGGAGGAATGTATTAGGTTGAAAAAATCAAATAATGCTTTGGTGGTGGTACTTTCATTGCCATGCATTTGTGACCACATAAAAACTTTTATTCTACCTGTTCCTATAGTATATCTATATATTGGTTTATCGAGTACTGATTTTCCAATAATCTCAATAGGAAGTTTGACAAGAAATGGTTCAATGTGCTTTAAAGTAATATATCTTCCAAATAATGAATTTTCCTTAAATTGCTTGTGTAATTCTATATAGTTCATTTTTGTAGATTTAAACTTGATAACTTCTTTCAGAAATTTTACCCTTCACGCCTTCATAAAAAGGGAGTATTAATTTCATATCTAGGTCATAATTTCCAGTTGGAATGAAAGGTTGGGCAACTTTAACTTCTTTTTTCCCAAAATCAAATGCGACTGGAATTATAGGTACATTTGCTTTTAGAGCTATATAATAAAATCCTGTTCGCAATTCAGTTACTTTCTTTCTAGTGCCTTCAGGTGACAATGCTAAGCGAAAAGTTTCGTGTTTTGCAAATACTTCAACAGTAGCATCTACATTGTTTTTTCCTCCACTACGATCTAAAGGCGCCCCTCCAACAGCTCTAAAATAATATCCAAATGGAAAAATAAAAAGTTCTTTTTTACCAACAAAATTAATTTCAATATTCATTATTCCTCTAACTAAAAGAGCAATAAAAAAATCTAAATTGCTTGTATGTGGAACTACAATAACAACACATTTTTTTATATTTGATTCGATGGTTCCATTTAATTTCCATCTTAATATTTTATAAAAAATAAAAGAATAAAGTTGCTTCTTCATTTGAAATATTTTGTGTAAATTTAATATTATTCTGTTATTTTTGAGAAAAATATAAAAAATGATTGCAAAGTACTTTAGTTATTTCCTTCCAATAAACGTAATCAAGAGAAAGTCAACTATAAGTGACTCTCTTGAAGTTACTTGGAATAACGGGGAGCTTGTTTTAGATTCTAAGAATACAAATTATTCTTATGGTAGTTTGCAACGAATTTTAAAAAAAGGATTGAAATATATTGGTTATGAGCGTATCCGAAACTATGAAAACGTATTAGTTTTAGGAGTTGCAGGCGGAAGTGTTATTAAAACATTAGTTGGGGATATAAAATTTAAAGGTAAAATAACAGGAGTAGAAATCGATCCCGAAATTGTTGAAATAGCAACAACTTATTTTAAGTTAAATGAAATAGATAATTTAGAACTTGTTGTTGAAGATGCATTTGAATTTGTTCTAAAAACTAAAACACATTATGACTTAATAATTATTGATATTTTTCAAGATATCATTATGCCAAATTTTTTATTTGAAGACTATTTTATTCAAAGAATTAATTTTCTATTAAATGTAAACGGATTTATTTTATTTAATACTATGGTAATTAATGAGCAAAATAGAGTTCGAAATATAGATTATAAAAAGAAATTTGGAGGAGATTATTCTTTACGAATGTATCCAAAAGTAGAAGTTCACAATGAATTGTTTACTATTAAAAAACTTTCTTGATAGTATTATTAGAGCATTAAACGAGCTTTTTCTAAATCTTCTTTAGTGTCAATTCCAATTCCAACATGGGTAGTTTCAACCATTTTTATTCGTTTGCCAAATTCTAGATACCTAAGTTGTTCTAATTTTTCAGAGGCTTCTAGAGATTTCATCGGAAGAGAATAAAAATCCAGAAGTGCTTGTTTTCGAAATGCATAAATTCCTATATGTTGAAAATATCTAACACCCGAATTTTTCTCTCTTGGATAAGGAATTACAGAGCGAGAAAAATATAATGCAAAGCCATATTGATCAACAACTACTTTAACATTGTTGGGATTGTTTATGTCCAGTTCATTTTTAATCTCTCGCATTAATGAAGCTAAGTCCACTTTATTATGAGAGTCGTTTTTAAAAACTTCTATAACTTTTTTTAATGATTCTTTATCAATAAATGGCTCATCACCTTGAACATTTACAACAATATCAACATCTAGATCTTCAACTGCTTCAGCAATTCGATCACTCCCCGATTCATGTTCTTTAATAGACATAATTGCTTTTCCGTTGTTAGAAATAATTTCGTTAAATATTAAATCGGAATCAGTAACAACAAATACATCGTTAAATAATTGGGTTGCAATTGCAGCTTCATAGGTTCTAAGTATTACCGTTTTCCCGCCCAAATCTTGCATTAATTTAGCAGGGAAACGAGTAGAATTATAACGAGCAGGAATTACAGCAATTACTTTCATATCTTTTTTATTATATAGCAGTAAGTAGCAAATATATCAATATAAAATTAGACTCAACAGGTAGAACTATTAAAATTGAATTAATCAGCTTTAAATTGATTGAATTATTTAATTATTAAAATTACATTTTATAAGCATGTTAATGTAATTAGATTTTCCTATTTTTACAATTGGAAGATTTTCTTCATTAAACTTCAAAATATAATTTAATATGTTTTCTTTAAAAAAGTATGTTTATTTAATTAGTATTCTTTTATTAATTGGCTGTAAAACTTCAAAAACAGTTACTTTAAATAATAAAGAAGCATTAAAAAACAATTACTTAAACGGAAATTCAATAGCGCTCTATGAAGGAATAAATGACACTACTTTTGTTAAACTAAAAAATTTCAGTAGTGATTTTGTTTTTGATATGAAATACGCCACTGAGGATAATTTTTTAAAACAAAAAGTATATAATTGTGACGAATGTTATTTAAGACTAAAAACTATAAAGTATTTAATCGCAGCTAATTCTGAATTTCAAAAAAAGGGATATCGAATTAAATTATTCGATTGCTATCGTCCTTTAGATATTCAAAAAAAAATGTGGGAGCTAGTTCCAAACGCTGATTATGTTGCTAATCCTAGTAAAGGATCTGTGCATAATAGAGGTGGTGCTGTAGACATAAGTCTTGTTGATGCAAAAGGAAAAGAAGTTGATATGGGAACTAATTTTGATTTTTTTGGTCCAGAAGCAAGTCATAATTACCAAGGTTTTTCTTCAAAAATTAATAAAAATAGAAGTTATTTAAAGGAAATCATGCTTCGTAATAATTTTAAATCTTTTGATTCCGAGTGGTGGCATTATAACTTATCGGAAAGTACAAAAGATAAATTGGCTAATTTTCAATGGAATTGCAATTAATACTATGCAATTTTAGAACAAGGTAAACTTCTAAAATGTAAAATCTTAAACTCAATAATAAAATTTGTAAGTTTGTAGAGTTCTAAAACCAATTATGACATCAAGCATCACTAATAAAACGTATAAAAAACTAACTATTCAAGTTTCATTGAATTGTTTGTCATTTTGTGTTTTTGATACTTTAAATACCAAAGTTCTATTACTAAAGAAACTACCTTTTTCAAATTTACATCGAAGTATTAAGATGGAAGATTTTTTGGAATCTGTTTATAATGAAAATCCAGATTTAAAAAACAACTATGATGAAATCCTTATTATTCATAGTAACAATCTTTCTACATTTGTTCCAACAGCATTATTTGATCATGAGTTCTTAGGAAGTTATTTGCAGTATAATACTAAAGTTTTTGAAACTGATTTTTTTACTTTTGATTCGTTAGATACTTATGAAATGAACCATGTTTATATTCCCTATGTAAACTTAAATAATTTTTTTATTGATCAATATGGTTCTTTCGATTATAAACATGCTGCTACAATTTTGGTTTCTAAATTATTAGATTTTTCTAAAAATAAAGAAGAGCGAAAAATGTTTGTTCATGTTAATGATAATCATTTCGACATTGTAGTTGTTCAAAATCAGAAGCTACTATTATTTAATTCTTTTGAATATAAAACCCCTGAAGATTTTATTTATTATATTCTATTTACTGCCGAACAATTACAGCTAAATCCTGAAAATTTTATTTTAGAATTTCTAGGTTCAATTTCTGAAAATGATGCTTTTTATCAAATAGCATACAAATACATTCGAAACATATCTTTATTGGATGTTTCGGAAATTAATAATTCGTTTTCCGAAAATGAAAACCGGGAACACTTTATACTACTTCACTCGTGAGAATAATTTCTGGTAAATACAAAGGCAGAAGAATAACCGCTCCCAAAAATCTTCCCGTTAGACCAACAACCGACATGAGTAAGGAAGCCTTATTTAATGTACTAAATAATCATTACCATTTTTCGGAGGTTAAAGTTTTAGATTTATTTTCAGGAACCGGAAACATAAGTTACGAATTTGGATCTCGCGGATGTGAAAGCATTACAAGTATTGATGGCGATGTAGGTTGTATAAATTTTATCAAGAAAACCGCCAAAGAATTCGACCTAAATATTACGGCTATTAAAAATGATGTGTTTAAATTTCTAGAAAAACACAAAGCGACTTACGATATCATTTTTGCCGATCCACCTTATGGTATAGAACAAAAAGAATTTGAAAAACTAATTGAATTGGTATTCGAAAAGGAACTTTTAAGTTCTGATGGTATGTTAGTAGTTGAACATTCTAAACGAACAAAACTAAATCATATGAACCACTTTTCGTTTGAAAAAAATTATGGAGGTTCTGTTTTTACTTTTTATGAATTTGAAAAAACAGAAGACCATAGCGAAGAGGAAGAAAATGATAATTAAGGAATTAATGTCTATTCAATATTCCTAAAGACAGTTTTTTTATTTGGACACTAATGTTTAAATGATTTTAATATTTGGGAAAATATTTATTAAAAAAAGCAGACCTATAAGCCGGATTCTGTCACCAATAAATTGATGCCTTATCATTTATCTAGGATTGCAATTACTCACAACCTCAATCTTTCTACCCTTCAACAACGGACGAGTTATCCTTAAATGTTGATATACTTGAAATTTCACCGCATAGAGTTTACCTGTTTTCACTACAGCATTATCTGTACATACTTTCTGTTGCACTTGTCCTAAATTGATTACTCAATCCGACGGGTGTTACCCGCTATGCTACTCTGAGGTGTCCGGACTTTCCTCTCTTCATTACTGAACAGCGATAAGGCGGTCTGCATTGCAAAGGTAAATTAATAGATATTAATAAAAGGTAAATGATGTTTATTTTAATACTAAATCAAAGAAAAAAATTAAGTTTTCTGTTTTTTCTTTTTTGCTGCAGGAAACAATACATTATTTAAAATTAATCGGAAACCTGGAGAATTAGGATGTAATTCTAAAACTGTAGGGGCATCTCCTACTCTATGTTGATAATCTTCAGGGTCATGACCTCCATAAAAGGTGAAGAATCCTTTTCCTTTTTGGCCATGAATATATCGAGCTTCACCATTTAATTCATTTTGACCAAGAATTAAAACACTTGATTTTATTAAATCCCCATCAAAAGCTGTTGTTTGTCCCATAAAACCTTTAACTAAAGCAGTATGATTTTGACACAACATACTCGGAATAACATCCCATTTCGCAGAAAAATCCATTAAAGTAAAGTAATCTTTCTCCATAGGTAAGTTTCGCTTTTCTGTCATATCAATATCTGAAAACTCATAATGGTCGGGCTTTCTATCTAAAATAAAATTCTTGAAAGCAAATGTTTTGTTATAATCAATTTGTGCTTGATAATTTGGTGAACTATCATCCCCATCAAACATTGGCTCACAAATATCTACTCCTTCAGCTGATAATGCAATATCAAAACTGTCAGTTGCCGAACACATTGCAAACATAAATCCACCGCCAATTACAAAATCCCGAATTTTTTTAGCTACTGCCAATTTCTCTTCCGAAACTTTAGTATATCCTAGTTTTGTTGCTAATACTTCCGCATCTTTCTTTTGGTCAATATACCAAGGAGCATTTCTATAGGCTCCATAAAATTTACCATATTGACCAGAAAAATCTTCGTGGTGCAAATGCAACCAATCATATAAAATTAATTGATCTGACAATACTTCTTCATCATAAATTGGAGTAAATGGAATTTCTGCATAGGTTAACACCATAGTAACAGCATCATCCCAAGGTTGTTTTCCTTTAGGTGTATAGACAGCAATTTTAGGAGCTTTTTCTAATACAACCGTTTCCATGTTTTGAGACGGTGAGGATATTTCAGCTAAGATTGATTCTTCTTCGGAGTCGGATAATATTTCAAAACTAACACCTCTAATTTGACATTCCTTTCTAATCTCAGCAGCGTCTGGTAATAAAAAAGAACCACCACGGTAGTTTAATAACCAGCTTGCTTTGTATTTTTTATCCAAACACCAATAGGTAATTCCGTATGCTTTAAGATGATTCTTTTGGGTTGTTTCATCCATCGGTAGCAAAATAAAATTTGCCTTAATTGAAAATGAAACTAATAATAGAAAAAGAAATATTGATTTTTGAAATTGCATGAATAGGTAATTTTTTAAAATATTTTTTAAACCTCTGCTTTATTTGCATTCAATTAATAAGAAATTTATCAAATTTAATGAAAAAATATATTATTAATTAGATTTAACAAAACTTCAACACCTTTTAATTAAAAAGGAACATCACTATCGTCATCATTAGAATTAAGATTACTTCCAAATGCTTCATTAGGAGAAGGCAGATTCTTAGTGAAAAATGGATTATCATCAAGATTCATTTTAGAAGGCAAGTCATCATAACCGCTACCAAACTCTTCTAAATTATCAAATTTTCCAAGATTACCAATAAATTTCAATCGAATATTTTCTAAAGAACCATTTCGGTGTTTTGCAATAATAAACTCAGCTTGACCTGCAGTTGGCGATCTATCTTCATCATCCCATTCATCAATTTTATAATATTCTGGACGATAAATAAACGAAACAATATCGGCATCTTGCTCAATTGCACCTGATTCCCTTAAATCGGAAAGTAAAGGTCGTTTACTTGAACCACGAGTTTCTACAGCACGAGACAATTGGGATAAAGCAATTACGGGAACCTCAAGTTCTTTGGCTAATGCTTTTAAATTTCGTGAAATAGTAGAAATTTCTTGTTCTCTATTTCCTCCACCTTTACCATTTCCTCCGGCAGTCATTAATTGAAGGTAATCTACAATAATAAGTTTTATGCCATGTTGCGATGCTAAACGTCTTGCCTTAGCACGTAAATCGAAAATAGAAAGTGAAGGTGAATCGTCAATAAATAAAGGAGCTTTTTCAAGATCTTTTACCTTAACGGAAAGTTGTTCCCATTCGTGTTTTTCTAATTTACCTGTTCGAAGTTTTTCAGAGGACAAACCTGTTTCAGACGAAATTAGACGGGTAATTAATTGAACAGAAGACATCTCTAGTGAAAATAAAGCAACTGGATGTCCAAAATCAATCGAAATATTTCTAGCCATTGAAAGTACAAATGCAGTTTTTCCCATTCCGGGTCTTGCAGCAATAATGATTAAATCAGACGGTTGCCATCCTGAAGTCAGTTTATCTAATTTATCAAATCCTGTAGCAATTCCGGATAAGCCTTCTTTATTAGCAATTTCTTCAATACGTTTCTTTGCTTGAATAACTAAACTTTGAGCCGTTTCAGAACTCCTTTTAATATTTCCTTGAGTTACTTCATATAACCTTGTTTCTGCTTTGTCTAATAAATCAAAAACATCCGTAGTTTCATCATATGAATCTTCAATAATTTCTGAGGATATTTTAATAAGACTTCTTTGAATGTATTTTTGTAAAATAATTCTAGAGTGAAATTCAATATGAGCCGATGAAGCTATCTTTTGGGTAAGTTGAATTAGGTAAAAATCACCTCCTGCTAATTCTAGTTTGGCATTCTTCTTTAATTGGGCAGATACTGTTAATAAGTCAATTGGTTGCGAATCGGTGAATAACTGAAAAATCGCTTCGAAAATATGTTTATGAGCATCTTTATAAAAGGCATCCGATTGTAAAATATCAATAACTTCATCCACTCCTTTTTTATCAATCATCATTGCACCCAAAACTGCCTCCTCAAGATCTAAAGCCTGTGGGGGAAGTTTTCCTTTTTCAAGACTGATAATAGAAGTTTTATCTACTCTTACCGGTTTTATATTTTTAACATTTTCCATGTAGCGAAAGTAACCAATTCTTTATTTTAAATAAAGTTTAGTTATTACAAAAAAATGTTAATAACTATCTACTTTTTGTTAATAATCAAAAAAAAATCCGAAACTATTAGGCTTCGGATTTTGATCGTTTTGTAAGAAATTACTCTTTATATTCACCCATTTTACTGTATTTATCCATTCTGTGCTCTAAAAGTTGAGCTGTTGATAAATCTTTTAATTCGTTAAAGGATTTAGTTATGTATTGTTGGACTGTTTTAAAAGTAGTATCTCTGTCATAATGTGCCCCTCCTAGAGGTTCAGGAATAATGTCATCAACTAATTTTTGTTTTTTCATATCTGCAGAAGTCAATTTTAAAGCTTCAGCTGCTTGTTCCTTATATTCCCAACTTTTCCATAAAATTGAAGAACAAGATTCAGGAGAGATAACAGAATACCAAGTGTTTTCCATCATTAATACTTTATCTCCAACACCTATTCCTAGTGCACCTCCCGAAGCCCCTTCTCCAACAATAACACAAATAATAGGCACTTTAAGACGACACATTTCTAGTATATTTCTAGCAATTGCTTCACCTTGACCTCTTTCTTCTGCTTCTAAACCTGGATAAGCACCCGGAGTATCTATAAATGTAACTACAGGAATACCAAATTTTTCAGCCATTTTCATTAAACGTAAAGCTTTACGATAACCTTCTGGATTTGCCATACCAAAGTTACGGTACTGACGAGTTTTAGTATTATATCCTTTTTGCTGACCAACAATCATAAACGATTGTCCGTCAATTTTACCCAATCCACCAATCATTGCTTTATCATCTTTAAAACCTCTGTCTCCAAAAAGTTCTAAAAATGAATCTCCACATATAGCGTTGATATAATCTAAAGTGTAAGGTCTGTTAGGATGACGAGATAATTGAACACGTTGCCAAGCAGTTAAATTCTTGTATATTTTACGTTTAGTTTCTTCTAGTTTTTTCTCAATTTGTTTGCAGGTGTTTGTTACATCTACATCCGATTCTAAACCAATAATTTCACATTTGTCTAATTGGTCTTCTAATTCTTTTATAGGAAGCTCAAAATCTAAGTATTCCATAGTACTTGTTGCATTTTAATTAAAATTCGAACTACAAATATAAAATTTTATATGTTCAATAAAAGTAAATTTATGTGATAAGTTGTAAACATACAGTTAAGTAGCTGTATTTCGGGCTTTTAAAATTCCGTTTAATAGTACTGTTATTAATATAATTACAGCACCTATATAAAAAGAAGGACTCATTTGTTCCTTATCTTTAAAGATTAGGACAGCTAATAAAATTCCGTATATAGGTTCTAAATTAATTGTAAGCATAACAGTATAAGGACTTAAAAATTTCATTATTGAAGTAGATCTGATAAATGCATAGGCGGTGCAAACTGAACTTAATAGCATTAGATATATAAAATCATTCGGATTTATTTTAAAAAAATCACTATTAAATCCTGAGGTTCCAAAAATAAAAATAGTAAAGAAAAGAACACCTCCAAATAATTCGTAAAATGAAATAATTGTTGGTGGATTATCCTTTACAAACTTGCTATTTATTATAGCAAATGAAGCCGATAGAAATGCAGATGTTAATGCTAATATTATACCTTCTTTATATTTTCCTTCAACATTAAAAATAATAGTAAGTCCGAAAACAACTATTAATCCAAAAAATATTTCATACCATACTATTTTTTTTTTATTGAAAATAGGTTCCATAATTGAAGTAAAAAAAGCACCTGTAGATAAACATGCTAAAGTTATGGAAACATTAGAAACCTTAATAGCCCTAAAAAAAGTGAACCAGTGAAGAGCTATAACTAAACCTGCAACTAAAAATTTTAATAAAACTTTTTTAGAAACTTTTAATGAGATTTTCTTTATTCTGGTATAAATGAAAATGAAAACTACTGCAAACAGCATTCTGTACCAAACCAAAGGCAAAGCATCTAATGTTATTAATCGTCCTAATATAGCTGTAAACCCCCAAATGAATACTATCCAATGGAGTTGTAAGTGACTTTTTGTATTATCGCTTAGCATTTCGGAGTAAAAATAGTGCTAAGATTCCAAAAACAATATTTGGAAACCATACAGCAATTATTGGTGGATAAGTAGATTTTTCGGCTAATACACCAAATATTTTATCCAAGAAAACAAAAGCAAATGCTAATAATATACCTATTGCAAGATTCATTCCCATTCCACCTCGACGTTTCATTGATGAAACTGCAACTGCAATAATAGTTAAAATAAATGCTGAAATTGGAATAGAATATTTTTTATATAATACGACCAAATAAACATTAATATTAGTAGATCCTCTTTGTCGCTCCTTTTCAATAAATTGAACTAATTTATTATATTGTAATGTTTCAGCAATATAAACCACTGGAGTCAAATCTTCTAAATCAAATTTAAAAACAGTATCTTTTTTTTGACATGTTTCAATAATATCACCTAAAACACCTACTTTTCTTTTTGTATAATTATTTAATGTATAACTACTATCTTTTGGATTCCAACGAATACTATTTGCTGTAACTTTATATTTTAGTTTATCTTTTTCAAATTTTTCCATAGAAAAATTAAAACCCATTTTAGAATCTGAATTATAATTACTTACATATATATATTCTTCTTTATTGATTTGTCTATATACATCTGAATTATCTCGCATTTGACTTTGGCCATCTCCAATAAGATAAATATATCTGAAGTTATTAAATCCATCACTTGCCTTTGGGACTAAAAAGAATCCCATTATCAAAGCGAAAATAGATACAATTGTAGCACCAATAATATAAGGGCGTAAAAATCTTGAGAAAGATATTCCGGAACTCAAAATTGCAATTATTTCAGTATTGTTTGCTAATTTTGACGTAAACCATATTATTGAAATAAACAAGAATATAGGAAAAAGTAAATTTGCAAAATAAATAGTAAAATCTAAATAATATTGAGCAATTGCAGAAAACGGCACTTTATTTTCGATCATTTTATTCACCTTTTCAGAAACATCAATAGTAATTCCAATTGGAATAAACATCAATATCATCACTGAAAAAGTGCTTAAATATCGTTTTAATATGTACTTGTCTAGAATTGTCAGCATCAATAAAATGTTATAGTCTTTGGCTCATTTGTTTAACCATCATATCTTTCCAAACTCTAAAATCTCCTGCAATAATATGTTTTCGTGCTTCACGAACCAACCACATGTAAAAGCCAAGATTATGAATAGTTGCAATTTGTTTTCCTAAATACTCATTTGCTGCAAATAAATGACGAAGATAGGCTTTAGTATATTCTGTGTCAACAAATGTAATTCCCATTTCATCTATTGGAGAAAAATCATCTTCCCACTTTTTGTTTTTTATGTTAATAGTACCGTTTGCAGTAAATAACATCCCATTTCGAGCATTTCTTGTTGGCATCACACAGTCGAACATATCTACACCAAGAGCAATATTTTCTAAAATATTGATTGGAGTTCCAACACCCATTAAATAGCGTGGCTTTTCTTCTGGAAGAATATCACAAACAATTTCAGTCATGGCATACATTTCTTCAGCAGGCTCCCCTACTGATAACCCACCAATTGCGTTTCCTTGTTGACCAGAATTTGCAATATATTCTGCCGATTGCATACGTAAATCTTTATACGTACTTCCTTGTACAATTGGAAAGAAAGTTTGATCATAGCCATATTTAGTTGGCACTTTTTCCAAATGATTAATACATCGATCCAACCAACGGTGGGTCATCTTCATAGATCGCTGTGCATAACGGTAATCGCAAGGATAAGGAGTACATTCATCAAAAGCCATGATGATATCTGCACCTATAGTTCGTTGAATTTCCATTACATTTTCAGGTGTGAAAAAATGGTACGAACCATCAATATGCGATTTAAATTTCACCCCTTCTTCTTTAATTTTTCTGTTTGCCGAAAGTGAGTAAACTTGATATCCACCTGAATCTGTCAATATATTTCTATCCCAATTCATAAACTTGTGTAATCCACCAGCTTTTTCTAAAATTTCAGTTTGAGGTCGAAGATATAGGTGATAGGTATTTCCAAGAATAATATCGGGGTTTATTTCTTCTTTCAACTCGCGTTGGTGTACTCCTTTTACTGATGCAACAGTTCCTACCGGCATAAATATTGGGGTTTCAATAACTCCGTGATCGGTAGTTATTTTTCCAGCTCTAGCTTTTGAATTAGGGTCTTTTTGTAATAATTCGAATATCATATAAGCAATTTCAGATGGCAAATATAATTTATTTAGATTTTAGGTTTCGGGTTTTAAACTTTAATTTAACAGATACCTATAATTTGAAGGCCTGAATAAATAAAACTTAGGAATAGATTAATACAATAATAAATATTGTTTACTTCTTTAAATTTAGCGAACTTTGTATGAAATTAAACAAAAAAAACATTTTAAATGAAACGTATCAATTTAAACAAAATCATTATTTTATTTGCTCTTATTTTACTTAATGTTTTATCCATAAAAGCACAAGAAAATTATGAAGTTCAAGTCTATACTTCACCAACATTGGCAAAAAACACAACTATTTTTGAGTTGCATAGTAATATTTCTCCAAGTGGACCAAAAAATGAAACTGATTTTTCTAATCCGTTGCATGAAACAATGGAGATTACAACTGGAATAGCAGATAATTTCGAATTGGGATTCTATTTATTTTCAAGAATAAACAATGGAACCTATAATTATATGGGAAGTCATATTCGTCCAAGAATTACAATTCCTACTGCTTGGAAGTGGTTTATGGGAGCTAGTTTATCTGTCGAAGGTGGGTTTGTGAAAAATGAAATAACTAATATATATGATGCTGATTACGAAATTAGACCTATATTTGATAAAACAATTGGTAAAAATTATATTTCTGTAAACCCAACAATAGATGGGTCTTTCAAAACAAGTGAAGTTTCATTTTCTCCAAATGTTAAATATTCGTATACCGTAAATCCCAAATATTCATTAGGAATTGAATACTATGGAAATACGGGAAATCCATTTCGATGGGATAGTTATGATATACAAACACACCAATTTTATTTAGTAACCGATTTGTATTTACATCCTGATTATGAATTTCAATTTGGTGTTGGACATGGAACTACTTTAAGTTCTGATGTTTGGAATGTAAAATTAATTATAGGACAACGTGTAAATTGGAAGAAAACAAAAGCAAAAAAATAATGAGTGAAACATATCAAGAACAACATTTAAAAAGTTCTGAATTTATAACCGATATAGTTATAGGAATGAGCGATGGACTTACCGTTCCATTCGCTTTAGCTGCGGGTTTAAGTGGAGCTGTAGACAGTAATGCAATTGTTATTACTGCAGGTATTGCGGAAATAGTTGCTGGTTGTATTGCAATGGGATTAGGTGGTTATTTGGCAGGAAAAACCGAACAAGAACATTATGAAAGTGAGTTAAAAAGAGAATATTTTGAAGTTGATAATTACCATCAAAAAGAAATTGATGAAGTGAAAGAAATATTTGCTGATTACGGAATTGATGAAGCTGGACAAACTTTATTGGCAAATCAGCTATCTAAAGACAAGAAAAAATGGGTAGATTTCATGATGAAATTTGAATTAGGTCTAGAAGAACCACATCCTAAGAGAGCAAGAAATAGTGCTTTAACTATTGGAATCGCTTATTTTGTTGGTGGACTTTTACCTTTATCTGCTTACTTTTTTACAAATAATCCAAAAGATGGTTTACTAGTTTCTGCAATTATTACGACTCTTTGTCTTTTTGTTTTTGGATATTTTAAAAGTAAAGTAACGGGGCAACCACCAATTATTGGAGCTTTGAAAGTAACTGCTATTGGTCTTGTTGCAGCTGCAGCAGCATTTGGAATTGCTAAATTAGTAGGATAAGCACTTTAATTTATAGTTTCTTTTAATAAGTCCTAATTTAATTAGGACTTATTTATTTTATCTTAATAACTTTTGAAAACTCAACTATCTAGTATCATATAATCTATTATCTAAAAATCATATCTTTGACAAAATAATTTATAACTACATAAAATGTCTGACATTAAACAACTACAAGATTTAACAACACAAGTACGAAGAGACATACTTCGGATGGTTCATGCAGTAAATTCAGGTCATCCAGGGGGATCTTTGGGTTGTGCTGAATTTATGGTAGCCCTATACCAAAAGATTCTAATTCGTAAAGAAGAATTTGATATGAACGGATCAGGTGAAGATTTATTTTTCCTTTCAAACGGTCATATATCTCCACTTTTTTATAGTGTATTAGCTAGAAGCGGCTATTTTCCGGTTTCTGAATTGGCAACTTTCAGAAAATTAAATTCTCGTTTACAAGGCCATCCAACCACCCATGATAATTTACCTGGTGTTCGAATGGCATCTGGATCTTTAGGTCAAGGTTTATCTGTTTCTATTGGTGCAGCTCAAGCTAAAAAACTAAACAACGACAAAAACTTAGTATATGTTCTTACTGGTGATGGCGAATTACAAGAAGGTCAAAACTGGGAAGCTATAATGTATGCTTCTGCTAAAAAAGTAGACAACATTATTGCAATCGTTGATTTAAACGGTAAGCAAATTGATGGTTCTACAGACGAAGTATTACATATGGGGAATATCAAAGCTAAATTTGAAGCTTTTGATTGGGATGTATTAGAAATTAAGGAAGGAAATAATCTAGAAGCTGTAATCAATGGAATGAGTGAAGCAAAATCAAGCACTGGGAATGAAAAACCAGTTTGTGTTTTACTTTATACCGAGATGGGTAACGGTGTAGATTATATGATGCATACGCATGCATGGCATGGTAAAGCTCCAAATGATGATCAGTTAGCTCAAGCTTTAGAACAAAACCCAGAAACTTTAGGAGACTATTAAATGAAAATTACATTTTTTATATTGTTTGTTTTCTTTTATTCATTTGTTTTTTCTCAAAATGAAAAAATGAGTTATTACTTTGATACAAGTACAGAGAGTAATGTCAAACAATATAAAATTAATCTTTTTTCAAAAGTCAATTACTTTACAAATTCAAAGGATTCAACTTATACGATGAGTATTTATGAAAATAAAGATTCTATATATGCTCGTTTATTTGATTACAAAAAATCAATTCTTGTGAATTTTGAATTGCAATCCTCCTATAACAACACTAATGATTTAAATAAATTAATTAATAGTAGACTCTATAAATATTTAACTTATACTAGAGAGAGAATAAATAAAAAAAATGTTGAAGATTTTGAATATGAAATGGACACTGTTAATAATCAAACTTTAGTTCATTTGACACTATTTAAAAATAAAAAACGAAAAAAAATTATTAATGAACATTATTACTATTTTACCAACAAAGAAAATATTATAAGTTTTAGTAATAATAATTTGAAAGAATATTTACTTAGAAAGTATAATTTAATAGAAATTAAGAATCAAAATTTAGAGAAAACAATATGCGTTGAAAATGGGAAAAAATCAACTGAAAATGAAATTGTAAACATCAAGAAAATAGACTATTCCTTTTCATTTATAGCAGATCAAATTTTTCCAAAAACAAACAATTTTATAAAATAAAAAGAATATTTAGCAACACAACGAAATGAAAAAATATACAAACACAGGAAGTAAAGATACACGTTCGGGATTTGGTGCTGGAATGACCGAATTAGGACAAAAAAACGAAAATGTTGTAGCACTTTGTGCCGATTTAATAGGTTCTCTAAAATTTGATGATTTTAAAAAAAATCATCCAGAGCGCTTTTTCCAGATTGGAATTGCAGAAGCTAACATGATTGGAATAGCTGCAGGATTAACCATAGGTGGTAAAATACCTTTTACAGGAACTTTCGCTAACTTTTCAACAGGAAGAGTTTACGATCAAATACGCCAATCTGTAGCTTATTCGGATAAAAATGTAAAAATTTGTGCATCTCACGCAGGATTAACACTTGGTGAAGATGGCGCAACTCACCAAATATTAGAAGATATTGGTTTGATGAAGATGCTTCCAGGAATGACAGTCATAAATACCTGCGATTATAACCAAACCAAAGCTGCTACATTAGCAATTGCTGACCACCACGGACCAGTTTATTTACGTTTTGGTAGACCAGTAGTGCCTAATTTTATGCCTCAAGATGAGCCTTTTATCATTGGAAAAGCTATATTGCTGAACGAAGGTAAAGATGTAACAATTATTGCTACAGGTCATTTAGTTTGGGAAGCATTACTTGCTGCAGAAGCTTTAGAAGCAAAAGGAATTTCAGCAGAAGTAATTAATATTCATACTATTAAACCTTTGGATGAAGAAGCAATATTAAAATCGGTCGCTAAAACAGGTTGCGTAGTTACTGCTGAAGAACACAATATACTTGGTGGTTTAGGAGAAAGTGTAGCAAGAACTTTAGCTTTAAACAATCCAAAACCTCAAGAATTTGTTGCAGTTCAAGATTCGTTTGGAGAAAGTGGTACTCCAGCTCAATTAATGGAAAAATATAAATTAAACAATCAGGCAATAACGGCAGCTGTAGAGCGAGTAATTAAAAGAAAGTAATTACAAAAATAGTTTAACAAAAAAATCCTGAAATTCAATTTCAGGATTTTTTATTTAAAGTTGTTTGTTTATTCGTTATGTAAGAAAGATTGTCTATTTAAAAGTGTCTCTTCAGATTCAATATGATTATCATCAGGAATACAACAATCTACAGGGCATACTGCAGCGCATTGTGGTTCTTCATGAAAACCTTTACATTCTGTACATTTTCCTGGAACAATGTAATAAATATCGTCTGAAATTGGAGTTTGAGCAGCATCTGAATCTACTTCTGTTCCATCAGGTAAAATAACTTTCCCTTTTAGTTTCGTTCCATCCTTGTATCGCCAATCATCTGCACCTTCATAAATTGCAGTATTAGGACATTCAGGCTCACATGCTCCACAATTAATACATTCGTCTGTAATTATTATTGCCATTTTTAATTTTAGATATAAGTTAGATATTAGATATAAAAATCTATTATCCTAAATGATTTGTTTAATTTTGCAAAATTACAATCAAAACCATTCATATACAAGTTGCAAATGTTACAAATCGAAAAAAAAAACTGCTTTATTGAATTAGGAAAGTTTTTAAATCAATTTTCATTAAATAATTCGACACCAAATCCATCTGTAATAAACAACAATTTGTTTTATGATGATTTTTTAAATCTAATAGAATTATCGAAATCTCATAATGGATGGTTTACACCTGAACAAGTTCATTTTGCACTACAATCATGGGCAGAAGCACTAACTGAGGAAAACCTCAATCTTTGGTTATCTAAATATGATTTTAACAATGTGCAACCTAAAAATGTTGCTTTAGTATTAGCTGGAAATATTCCGCTAGTTGGATTCCATGATTTTTTAGCGGTACTAATTGCCGGACATAAAGTAGTAGTTAAAACATCATCTAACGATCAAAAACTAGTACCTTTTTTATCAAAATATCTCATTTCCATTAATCCAAAATTAGATAATTTCATCACATTTACCGATGGAAAATTGGAAAATTTTGATGCTGTTATTGCTACTGGAAGCAATAATACAGCACGTTATTTTGAATTTTATTTCAAGAACAAACCTAGTATTATTCGTAAAAACAGAAATTCGGTTGCTGTATTAACAGGAAATGAAACTCAAGAAGATTTATCAAATTTAGGGGAAGATATTTTTAGATATTTCGGATTAGGATGTAGAAATGTCTCGAAATTATTTGTGCCTAAAGACTATAATTTTGATGCTTTTTTTCAAGCAATTTTCCAGCAAAAGGATGTTATTTATTATGAAAAATATGCTAATAATTATGATTATAACAAAGCTGTTTTCCTAATGAGTAATTTTAAGTTATTAGATAACGAATTTCTAACAATCAAAGAGGATTCAAGTTATTCCTCCCCTATTTCTTCCGTATTTTATGAATATTATGAAGATATAAATGAAATAAAAAATCGTTTACAGGCAGATGCCGAACAACTACAATGTATTGTATCCAATGGAATCATAGAAAACAGCATTTCATTTGGGCAATCACAAAAACCAAACCTTTGGGATTATGCTGATAATGTAGATACCCTCCAATTTTTGTTGACCATTTAAGTAATAACAAAAAATAAGTTGGTAAAACATGTTGTTAACTATTACGTTTTAGTTAATAATATAGCCTATTTCAATACTAATTCTAAACTCAATTTAAATACCTATTTCCGAAATTTGCAGCATTAAAAATTGGATAACACACCATGAAAAAACACAACTACAGCGCAGGACCTTGTATTTTACCTCAAGAAGTATTTGAAAAATCGGCTCAAGCCATTTTAAATTTTAACAACTCTGATTTATCGTTATTGGAAATCTCACATCGAAGCAAAGATTTTGTTGCCGTGATGGACCAAGCAAGAGCATTAGTATTAGAACTTTTAGGCCTTGAAGGAAAAGGATATCAAGCATTATTTTTGGCTGGAGGAGCAAGTTTAGAGTTCTTAATGGTTCCTTATAATTTGATGAAAACCGATGGTAAAGCAGCTTATTTAGATACTGGAACTTGGGCAAACAATGCTATTAAAGAAGCTAAACATTTTGGAGAAACAATTGTTGTAGCATCTTCTAAAGAGCAAAATTACAACCACATTCCAAAAGAATATTCAATTCCAACTGATGCATCGTATTTTCACTGCACCAGTAATAATACTATTTTTGGAACCCAAATGAAATCGTTTCCAGATACCTCTATTCCAGTGGTTTGCGATATGAGTTCAGATATTTTTTCAAGAACTTTAGACTTTTCTAAATTTGATTTAATTTATGCTGGTGCCCAAAAAAATATGGGTCCTGCCGGAACTACATTAGTAGTTATTAAAGAAGAAATTCTAGGAAAATCAGGACGTTATATTCCAAGTATGCTAGATTATGAAAAACATATCAAAGCAGAAAGTATGTATAATACACCACCCGTTTTTCCGGTTTATGCATCCTTATTAACACTAGAATGGTTGAAAAACCTTGGCGGAATTGCAGCAATTGAAAAAATTAACGAGGCTAAAGCAGCTTTGCTATATGCTGAAATTGACAGAAATCCTTTATTTAAAGGCGCTGCCGCTGTTGAAGATAGAAGTATTATGAATGCAACTTTCTTATTAAATGATGAAAGCCACGCTCCTATTTTTGATAAAATGTGGAAAGACGCTGGTATTTCTGGTTTACCAGGACACCGCTCTGTTGGCGGATACCGCGCTTCTATGTACAATGCATTGCCTTTAGAAAGTGTTCAGGTTTTGGTAGATGTGATGAAAGAATTAGAAAATAATAATTAGTATTCAAGAGCTAATCCTGCTATTTGTTTCAAGCTTTTTCGCTTCAAGCCATTTTGTAATTTTGAAAATAGCTTCCTTTGGTCGCTTATTCAAAAAAAACAAAAATTAGGCTTTCCACTTTAAAAGGCTTTCCACTACTATCAGGGCTAGGTATAAATCGTTAAAGGAAAACAATTAATTGAGTCGAAACTCACAAACTAATAAACATAAAAATGAAAGTATTAGCTAACGACGGAATTTCTAAAAGCGGAATTAAAGCTTTAGAAAAAGGAGGTTTTGAAGTAATTACCTCTAAAGTTGCACAAGAACAGGTTGCCAATTTCATAAACACTAATGATGTAACAGTGCTATTAGTAAGAAGCGCAACCAAAGTTCGAAAAGATATAATTGATGGATGCCCTGGATTAAAAGTTATTGGTCGTGGTGGTGTTGGAATGGATAATATTGATGTTGAATATGCGCGTGCTAATGGAAAACAGGTTATTAATACACCTGCTTCTTCTTCAGAAAGTGTAGCAGAATTAGTATTTGCTCACTTATTTACAGGTGTTCGTTTCTTACACGATTCCAATAGAACTATGCCATTGGAAGGTGAAACTAACTTTGAAGGCTTGAAAAAAGCATATGCAAACGGAATTGAATTACGTGGAAAAACTCTTGGTATAATTGGCTTTGGACGTATTGGTCAAGCAGTTGCTAAAATGGCTCTCGGACTAGGAATGAAAGTTATTGCAGCTGATAAATTTGTAAATAAGGCCGAAATTAAAGTCGATTTTTACACTGGTCAGTTTGTTAATATAGATATTATCACCGAACCATTGGAAGATTTATTCAAACATTCGGATTTCATTACTTTGCATGTTCCAGCGCAAGATGGATATGTAATTGACACAGACGAATTAGCGCAAATGAAAGATAATGTAGGAATTGTGAACTGTGCTCGTGGTGGAGTAATTAATGAAGTTGCATTAATAGAAGCTTTAGATAACAATAAAGTGCTTTTTGCTGGATTAGATGTTTTTGAGAATGAACCTACTCCTGAAATACAAATATTAATGCATCCAAGAATTTCACTTACTCCACATATTGGAGCTGCTACATTAGAAGCACAAGATAGAATTGGAACCGAATTAGCAGAACAAATCATTAATATATTAAAGTAATTTAATAGATAATTTACTTTTAACAATTAAAAATCAAGTCAATGGCTTGATTTTTTTTATATATTAATATGTGTGAACTATATAAATATCAGCATTTTTGTTATAACAAAATACAACTTAAACTGTATTACTTTTATTTATTAAAATCATAACTAAATAATTGCAAAATGAAATCAATAACAAAAATTGGGATTTTTATGGATCACTCTAAAGCACGCATAATTGAATTTTCAGATGAAGTGAAAGAAACCAAAATAATTGAATCTGATTTTACGTATCATGACAAAGTAGAAACTTTGAAAAGAAGTGAAAGTGAAATGAATAATAAAGAACAACAAAAATTATCTTCTTATTATAAAAATATTGCAGAAATAATTGAAAATTTCAACGAAGTCTTACTTTTTGGTCCTACAGATGCAAAAGTAGAATTATATAATTTTTTAAAAAATCATCATAAATACGATAAAATAAAAATTGAAGTTAAAAATACCGACAAAATGAGAGAGGATGAACAACATCATTTTGTTAGAGATTACTATAAAAAATTTGATTTCAAAAAAATATAAGAAACCTAACTGCCTATAATTTTTTTCTGTTCATAAATTAAGTAAATTTGTAGAACTTTTAAAAACATGGGAAATCTTAAACAACGTTGGAACCTCTCTAATAACTGGCAAATTTTTGTCATAATATTAGTATTTGCAATAACTGGTTCCACGGCAGCAATGATATCTAGACCAATTTTAAAATGGATAGGAGTTTCTAAAGAAACACACCACATTGCTCTATACCTATTATTATACTTTGTTATAATTTTTCCAATTTATCAAATATTATTAGTAACATTTGGTTTTCTTTTCGGTCAATTTCGATTTTTCTACTCATTTGAAAAAAAAATGCTTTTAGCAATGAAATTGGGGTTTGTAATAAGATTATTAGAAAAGAAAAAAGGAACTAAATAGTTCCTTTTTAAATCTATATAATATTTATTAAATAAAAATTACTTATTCTGTTGAATCAAGTTAAAAAAGTCATTTCTATTTTCTTTTTGATTAAAAACACCACCATATTGAATGGTTGATGTATAACTAGATTCATCTTTTATTCCTCTACTAGAAACACAAAGATGAGTGGCTTCCATAACTACAATTACATTATCTGTATCTAATACAGTTTTTAATTCGTTGAAAATTTGCATAATTAACCGCTCTTGTACCTGAGGTCGTCTAGAATAGTAATCAACAATTCGGTTCAACTTAGATAATCCAATTACCTTACCGCTAGAAACATAACCAATATGTGCTTTGCCAACTATTGGTAAAAAATGGTGCTCACAAGTAGAATTAAAACTTATATTAGCTTCTACAAGCATTTTATCATAGTTGTAACTGTTATCAAAAACAGAAATTTTTGGCTTATTATCTGGATTTAAACCTGAAAATATTTCCTGAATAAACATTTTAGCAACTCTATGTGGAGTCCCTTGAAGGCTATCATCATTCATATCTAATCCCATTTCTTCCATAATGATATGAAAATGTTTTTCGATAGTAGCCATTTTCTCAGCTTCCGATTTGTCAAATGCATCAGATCTTAAAGGAGTTTCGGCAGATGTCATTTGATGGTTATCACCAATCAATTCGTAAATCTCTTTTTCTAATATAGTTTTCAATATTGTTTTTGTTTATTTTGTTCAACAAATATATAAAAAAATTAAACAAAATAATTTTACAAATTAAAGGAGGTGAGATAT